>CAZBZS010000019.1:0-27823 GCA_964496475.1 uncultured Chloroflexota bacterium
CGGCGATGGTGCGGTCCAATAACTGGAACTGGACCGGCGATCAGCATGCGATCTTCCGATTCGAGGGTTCAGAGGGCCGCATCGAGGGCACGATCGGGCTCCTCTACGACTATCCCCACGGGCGTCCGGACACGATCCGCTACATGTCGAAACGGCTGCAGCCGGACTACTGGTTTGACGTGGTGGTGGACGATCTCTGGATACCGGACGCGTTCGTGGGGCCGATGGCGTCATTGATGGAGGCGATCCAGACCGACGGCGTCCCGGCCACCGCGGCGCGTGACAACCTGGACACGCTGCGGACGCTGTTCGCGGCGTACCGTTCGATGGAAACGCACCGGGTCGTGGCCCCAGACGAAATCGCCTAGACGGGGCGGAGGACCGGCGTCCGCTGGGTACGGTCTTGGTCAGGCTCGCATTTCAAGTCGATGGTCCGTCTCGGCAACGCCACCAACTGCCGCTCGATCACTGATATGACGCTACAAGCGAGACGATCAGGGTATGGAGTTCCGGCTAACCGACGGTGTGGGCCTGACATCCGCGCGGCCGCGATGCGATGTCGGGTATTTTGCGGGAGACGCGGATGTCACGAGTGGCCCGGGTTCTTGGCGAGGATGCTGCGATCAATTTGATCCCTTGGACGAACATGACCGGTTGGGGCAAGAGGAGGAAGCCGCGCCCGACGAACACTCAGGGCTACCCAGGGAGCCAGCCGTCTGTTTTCGCAGTAACCCGGACATTTGCAGTGAAAACCGTGGTCCGCCTCTTCCCTCTCTAACTAACGTCGTTAGGAACGCAATCGACCAATCCCGCTGCCGAACAACCAACAAAAATTGTGTGGGGCGTCAATTAGCAGTAGTCGAAGGGCGAAGGGGAGTCGACATATGTGCAATCGGCTCCGGCAAATGTCAGCTTGTCAGGCGGACGCTGGCGAAATCTGAAACTTTTCGAATCGCCCGAAATCGTGGCGATCTTTTCATACGATAACTGGACGTTCTTCGCTCGCAGTTTCACTCTAGGTGCTACAGCGCCAGGTCGCAGGTAACTGTCAAGGAGAAGATCTCCGGTTCGAATCCGGTCGGTACCGCCAGGATCACGCGCCTCGCCGAGCCCGCCCTCCCGCCGCCCGGCACCGGCACCGGCACTAACTAATATCCTAGCCAACCCCGCCCCCGGCAACGAAACCTCCCCCGGCGCGTTAACCTCGGCCACTCATGGCGACCCAAAACGATCGGATCAACTTAAGATTGTGGTATTGGTGGGTCTTCGCCTCGGGCTTGGGCGCCGCCATCGGCTTGCCGCTGACACTGCTCGTGGCCTTCGCCGTGACGGACATCGCCGGCGTCGAGATGGGCAGAAATTTACCGGGGCACGGCAGATCGCTCTATGTGGGCATCCTGGCGGCGACCGTTTTTTGGCTCGCTCCTTTTGCGTTGATGATGGGCGGTGCCGCGGGCGGACTTCTGGCCGGGGGCGTGCAGTGGCTTGTCCTCCGGCAGTACGTCCGCCATGCCGGTTGGTGGGTATTGGTCAGCGCCCTCGCTTGGGCCGCCGCCTGGGCCGTGCACGGACGCGTGGACGGAGTCTCATTCGACAAGAATTATCTCGCCTCCGACCTTGTCTTCCTCGCCGTTGTCGGCGTTACCTGTGGCGTCGTATTCGGGTCGATTGTCGGGGTGAAACTCGTTTCATTTTGGAGGCGCCCGCCTTCGCCGTCGCCGGTTTGGTCACAGTGGCCGCGCTCGCCGTGTTTGCGGTCGCTACCTTTGCCGATAACCAGGAGTCCGACCGCCGCAACCGGCAGACCATGGATTCACGCCCCTTGATTCCCGACTCCACCTTGATCGACCAGATATCCATGAACGCCGGCGAGATCTTCCAACGGCGACGCGCTTTTCAGCAGAGTTTTACCGCCGACGATGATCCGAGGTCGCTAGCTCGTTTCTACCTCACAGAGCTATCCGCGTGCGGCTGGCGGCTGATCGACCGGCTTACCTACCAGTGGCCTGTCGGGTTGATCGCGCTCGATTTTGAAAAAGGCGACGAGAGTCTGAGGATCGCCGTCTATACCGTGCCTACCGACACGGGAACGGATTTCGATGTCGCGTCCCATGTCCCTCCGGTGCGAATCTGGTGGGGGCGGTAACTAGGGCAACCAGAATCTTCCCCTCCCCGCCGCCCCAGCGGAATATCATTTCCAGCGTCCAACCGTCGGAGATACGCATGACGGGTAACAACAAGCACTTCCAGGCGCCCATCAAAGCCACGGCGCCAACCGCGCCCACGGCAAACGGCAACCCGCCTTGATCCCCCGCCAGTCAAGACTCTTCTGGGACACGGGCGTCCATTACCTGGGCCGCGGCCTGGCCGTGCTGCAGCTCTCCCCCTGGCTCTACGTCGCCGTCTTGGCCCTCTTCGCCTCCCCCGCCGTCCTTGCTGCCGTCATCATCGTCGCCGGCCTGCCCGCCGGTTTCGGCCGCTCCGCCGTCATCTGGAGTCTCAACGCCATCTCCGCCAGCGTCGCCCCGCCCGTCATAATGATTCTCGTCGCCGGCGGCTATCGCGGCCTCAACCCCGGCTTCCGGGAGTCCATTGCCACCGGCCTCTGCTGGCTTCCCCGCTACTTCTGGACGAACCTGCACACCACCGTCATCTTCTGGGTTCCGGTCTCAGCCCTCCTCTGGCTACGTGGCTGGCAGCAAAGCACCTTCCCCGCCGACGGTCCCGGCGATATCGCCCTCACTGTCCTCTGGCTCACCGCCATCGCCGCCCTGGCGCTCTACCTGCACACCCGCACCCTGCTCGCCCCTTTCCTCGCCGTCCACGGCAATCTCCCCGGCACCCTGGCGGCACTCGAGTCCTGGCGACTCAGCGGCCGTCACTTCACTCGCGTCTTCGGCGGCTTTATCATCTCCTCCGCCCCGGTCGCCATCCCGCTGGGAGTCGCCATCCTCGCCGGCTATCTCGCCCTCGCCGGCTCCCCCGAACGCCGCGACCTGCTCATCGCCATTTGGCCCTCCCTCATCTGGGTCTTCATCAAATTCATCCGGCCCCTCCTCATCGCCGCCGTCTACGGGCTTTACCACGACCTCTGGCGCGAAGAGACTGACCGCCGTCTCGCCGAAGGCTCCCCGTCCCTCCCGCGCTACATCATCCCTCTCCTGCGCCTCTCCGCCTACCTTCCACGCACCCTCGCCCGCGCCACCGGCCGCCGCCACGACTGGACTCTCTAGACCGCCCCCGTCTTCCTAACTCCTCCTCGACGCCTCGTAAACCTCCAAGAAATCGTCCACCGGAACCCGCGCGATTGCCTGCCTGATCAGATCCAGCGGAATGTCCTCCTCCGTCCGAAACCGGACACACGAGGTACCCATATCCAGCCTTTTTCCTGACCACTCCCACTCCTCCAAGAACCACTCCCTCACCTACTCGCTCCCATAGACACCTATCAGGTAGAGCGAGACATATTTCTTCTAGGGCGCCAGCGAGACGTACACCAACGGCCGTCCGTTGTACGTCTTCGGGTACCGTTCCAGCGGCACCACGTACGAAATCATTCCTTGCCGAATTCGCTCCTCATAGCCCTCTGGCAGATTCGCCAGCATCACCTCCCGCAGCGTTCCCACCAGCGCCCGCCTCTCCGGCGCCAGCTCCTCCATATATTCCGTTACCGTCGTCGTCTTGCTCTCCGCCATTCCGGCGCCTCCAACTTATCTTTTTCCCACCATATCCTCCAAGGGCCCTCTCCAGTGGCTACCGCGTCCCCCCACGGCTCCAGCACCCTAACCACCCACCGCGACACCCGGTTACCCGCCTCCGCCCCCGCGGTTAAAGTAGCCTGATCAACTCCGCGCCCGTGCGTGCCGCGGCTCCGAGGCCCAGATGAGATTCGACGGAAAAGTTTTTGTGGTCGCCGGCGGCACCGGCGGTCTCGGCGGCGCCGTCAGCCGCCATCTCCTCGATGAAGGCGCCCGCGTCCACGTCACCTGGATCGTCTCCACCGAAGCCGACTCCTTCAAAGCCTCCCTGGGCGATGCTGCCGACTCCTGCGTCTTGCACCAGCTCGACATTCTCGACGAGGAAGCCGTCATCGCCTTCGTCGCCGAGATCTTCGGTTCCGAAGGCCGCATCGACGGACTCTGCAACCTGGTCGGCGGCTACGTCGGCGGCATGTCTGTCGTCGACACCGACCTCGCCCGCTGGGACTTCCTCCTCAACCTCAACGCCCGCTCAGCCCTTACCATGTGCAAGCACATCGTGCCTTACATGCAGGCCGGCGGCGCAGGCAAAATCGTCAACGTCTCCGCCCGCCGCGCCCACCAGGGCGCCGCCGGACTCAGCGCCTACTCCGCCTCCAAGGCCGCCGTGCTGCGCCTCACCGAGGCCCTTGCTGCCGAAGTCCTCCACCACAACGTCCAGGTCAACGCCATCCTCCCCAGCACCATCGACACCCCCCAGAACCGCGCCGCCTCTCCCGACGCCGATTACTCCGATTGGGTCTCACCAGACGACATCGCCGCCGTCGTCGCCTACCTCTGTAGCCCCGAAGCCGACATCATCACCGGCGCTGGCATCCCCGTCTACGGCCGCGCCTGAGCCGCCTCGCCGCGTACCATCTCCACTGGGGCTAATCCCACCACTTGCCCCGACCCAGAGAAAACCGCAATGCCGGTCAGAAGAAACTGGCATTGCCAGCGACACCCATCCCGCCCGGGTCCTTGGGACTAGTACCCCACGTCGTACCGCAGCAGCCGCACATTAATCAGTGTAATCACCCCGATCACGATGAAGAGCGCAAACGACATCGCTGCCGCATAGCCCATCTTCAGATACGCAAATGCGTTGTCATAGATCAGCACCACCACCGTCACCGTGCTATCCAGCGGCCCTCCCCTCGCCGACACATTCCCCGGATCACCCGTGGTCATGATGAACACCTGCACGAACATCTGCAGCGCCCCAATGAAATACACGATCACCACGAAGAAAGTCGTCGGCGCCAGCAGCGGCAGCGTGATCCGGAAGAATGTCGACACCCGCCCTGCCCCGTCAATTTCCGCCGCCTCATACAGGTGCGGTGGGATACCCTGCAGCCCTGCCAGGTAAATCACCATGTTCAGCCCCATGTTCTTCCACACGCTCATGATGATGATCGACAGCATCGACGTCTCCGCCGCCCTCAGCCATTTCAGCCGCGACAGCCCCAGTGCTTCCAGCCCGTCATTGAACAGTCCGAAATTCGGCTCATACATCCACAGCCAGATCAGCGACACCGACACAAACGAACTCACCACCGGCATGTAGAACAGCGCCCGGAACGTATAAATACCCCGGATTTGCCGGTTGATCAGCACCGCCAGCAGCAGCGAAGTCACTATCCCCGACGGCACCGTCCCAAACGCGAAGTACAACGTATTGCTCACCGCATGCGGATAGCGATTGTCGTCCAGCATCCTGATGTAATTCTTCAGTCCGGCGAATCTCGGCGGCGACATCAGGTCGTAGTCCGACATGCTGTAATAGAGGGCGCCGATTATGGGCAAAATCACAAAAACGGCCAGGAAAATCAGCGACGGCGCCACGAATATGTAGCCCGCCAGCCCGCCTCGATTGCCCAGCCCCAGCCTTCTGCGTAGACTCGGCCTCGTCGCCGACTCAGTCGCCATCAATCAATGTCCTATCCTCCGAAATCCGTCCCCATAATCCGCAGCGTCCCGCCACCTTTACCTAGACTCCACGGTCCACCCTACCCGTGCCCGCTGCTAGAATGAAGGGCCTGTGGCCGGCCACCTTCTCCTAACTTCAGGGTCCCCCCGTACGTGACGTTCTAAGCCATCCACCACGGTCGGTCCGACCCAAACCACCTCCTCGTAAGCCCGACCCTCACCTTCGCAAGGACCTCCCGACAACCACCGCCAGCACCCCTCCAAGCACGACCACCAGGCCAGACGCGGTCCAGTCCGGATTTCCCACCATCGAAGAGCTCTCGGGTCCCAGGATGTCCACACTCTGCAACACAAACACCGCTCCGAAAAACACCGCCAACGCCCCCACCACCATCAGCACCATCCCGATCATCCGACTCAATCAGCGCCCCTTTTTCTTGCGTACACCGACCATCCGGGTCCGCAGCAAGTCCGGCTATCCGATGTTAACTACCGCGATCAAGTAGTTCCGCTTCCGCGACCTATTCGCGAGACTCGGTCGCGCGGTCTCGCATATCGCCTGGCGGGCTTGACCAAATACATCCATCGCAAGCTTCACCACCGACCGGGTCCCTGCCCGGAAAGGACCGGGTGGGGTGCGAAGGTTTTTGTGCGCCGGATGGGTTCAGGATGGGTGTGGCGCTCGAAATCCAACGGGATTGATTTGCTGAAAGGGGGCTAGGAGTGGCGGTCGGTGATATCGCCGGACCACGGCGCACATCACGCAGATTCGGAAACCGCTGCGGGCTTGTCGGCTACCTCTTCGTGGCCCCCTCCATCACCCTTCTGCTCGTATTTGTGATCCTTCCAATCCTTGCCGTCTTCTACTACAGCCTCACCGACTAAGACCTCATGAAGGCCCCCCGCTTCGCCGCGTTCAAGAACTATGGGAAGTTGCTTGAGGATAACCGACTGGTCCGATCCATCACCAACACCCTCTTCTGCGCCGGCGCCACCGTCCCCGCCGGCGTCGTCACCTCGCTAATGTTGGCGACCCTATCAACCGGAACCTGCGGGGCATCTACTCCTATCCGGGCGCTGTTCTATATGCCCATCGTCAGTCCCATTCCACTTATGATCCCCGAAGCTAGATCCACGCCGCACTGCCAGCTGGGTCATACCGATCCACTACCGCCATCATACGGCGAAGGCCAACCCGGTCCCACATCACTTTCCGGCTGTCGTGAGAAGACTGAGACCCCGAATCTCCCGACATTGAAGAGACCCTCATGAGGCCGCCCTGGCCGCCTCTTACTTCCGCCTACGACCTTCGGGGCGACACCCGCCGTTTTTGCCCAACGAGTCCGGTGCGCGCCGACTCTCAGTCTCGAGAGAGCCCCGCCCCCGGCCGCCGGCCCCACGGGCTCGCCATCGTGCCCCGGGACACTTCTTCTACCTCATGATCCGCCAGCGCCGCCTCGTCGATCTCGATCCCCAGGCCCGGCTGCTCTCCCAGCACGATCCACCCGTCCTCGATTCGCGTGTCAACCGCAAATACCGGATTGGATTCCAGGAACACAACTTCCATCATCGTGTGATTCGGCAGCGCCGCCGCCAGGTGCGCCATGAAATTCGCCGGCGTGTTCATCATCGTCACCGGCACCTCAAATCCATGCGCCATGTGCGCCACTTGCATCGCCCCCGTTATCCCGGAATTCGAAATGCCAATATTCAAAACATCCGCTGCCCGGTGTTCCAACAGCGGCAGAAATTCGCCGATATCATCAAGATTCTCCCCCGTCGCGACCGCCGCCTTGACCCCGTCCGACACTTTCCGCAGCCCCGCATAATCCCATCGCCGCGCCGGTTCCTCAACCCAGGTCAGGTCAAATGTCTCCTCGATCTCCCGCACCCGTCGCACAGCCTGCTTCGGTGACCAGTACTCATTCGCGTCGATCATCAGCGAAGGCCGCGCCGCCGCCGCTTGCAACTCCTCATAGACGATGCCGAGCCGCCGCAGGTCGGCGTCCGGATCGATCCCCACCTTGACCTTGCCGGCCGTTACTCCCAGCACCGCCATCTCGTGGTAGAAGGTCCGCAATTCCTCGTCGCTCAGGCATAGGCCGATATCGCTCGCGTAGGCCTTCACTCGGGGCGAAAGCGCCCCCAGCGTCCGCCACAGCGGTTCGCCCTGCAACTTTGCCTTCAGGTCCCAGAGCGCCACATCGAGCGAGGCGATGGCGTCAGTCACGATCCCGCTATTACCCCCCTTGAAGACTGTATCGACCATGCGCTGCCACAGCCCTACTACCCCCCGCGGGTCCTCACCGATGAGCAATCTCTTCAGGTCGTCTACGCTGGCCCGCGCCTGCGGCTGATGCAGCGATATCCCGCTAATCCCCTGATCCGTCTCGATCCGCGTGATCATGCTGGCGCCTTCGCTGCGGCCCTGCGGGCTATTTGCGTCGCCCAGCCGGCGCGGCATCGTGAACTCAAACAGTCGTGTCTGCACGTCGGTGATCTGCATGTCTGATCCATCTCCTTGGTAGCTTGGCCGGATCATGTTCACATGCCCGGTGCAGAGCCGCTTCGCCGCGACGGTCGGATTCTACTTCCGGGTGACCCGCAAATCCTCAGCCCGCCGTTAGCATCAGCGGTCCGTCATCGGTTATCGCGATCGTGTGTTCGAAATGCGCCGTCGCGCTGCCATCTGCCGTCCGAAACGTCCAGCCGTCCTGATCGAGTCGGAGTTCAGTCCTGCCGGCGCTCACAATCGACTCGATCGCCAGCACCATCTCCGCAACCAGCTCCAGGCCCTGGCCTCGCTGGCCATAGTTGCGCACCTGCGGTTCTGCCCAGATCGCACGGCAGCTCCCGTGGTCTCCGAGCTCAGGAATTACCGCGAATCCGGCTCCGGCAACGGCTTCCTGAACGATCACGCCGATATCTCCCAGCTGATTCCCCGGGCGGAGCGTGGACACGGCTTCCGCGAGCGCCGACTTTGTCGCTTGAAGAAGCCCGGACAGTCGAACATCAACGGAGCCTACCGCCATCGTGACCGCCAAGTCGGTATGCCAGCCGTCAAGCAGCACCCAGCAGTCGATCGTTATCACCTCCCCGGCGGCGAGCGTGTCCGCACCCGGGATGCCGCGAACAACCACTTGGTTGACCGACGCACAAATGCTTCCCAGAAACGGTGGCACGCCGGGCTCCGGGGGTGGGGCATAGCCCAGAAAGGACGGCCGAGCGCCGCCGGCGGTGATGATGTCCTACGCCAACTCATCGAGTTCCAACGTACTCACCCACAGGCGCACCGCAGCCGTCACTGCATCAAGAACCCGGGCGAGCAATCGGCCCGATTCTCGCAACCTCTCAATTTCAGCGGTCGATCTCAGGGTCATGGCCAAGTCGGGCTCTCCGGTCTTCTACTCCACGGGTACTCATTGCTCGGATCGATAACCTGAATGACTTCGAAAATCCCGCCCTCATAGTCGCGGGCGTAGAAACAGCTCTTCGCTCCGTTGGGAGACAGAATCGGTTCCGTGAACGGCTCACCCCCGGCTTTGACGATTGCGGCGTGCGTCTCGTCCGCGTCATCTACGAGGTACATCACATGATTCGTATGCGGTGCGGTCGAAGTGCGCTCCGAGGCCGCCGGCGGATGGCTGTGATACTTGAGCAATTCGATGACCTGCGGCTGCCCGTCGAATCCCAGTATGGCGATCTCAAGATCGGCTCCGGCCGTACCGGTTACCGCCGCCGGGAATTCTCCGTCGCGACGAAATCGGTGGCGAAGCTTCATCCCCAGCGCTTCCCCCAGAAATTCGATCATCCGATCCAGGTCGCTCACGACTATCCCCGCATGACCAAATGTTGCGGACATCTCTCAAAATCTCCCGAACGGGACTTGCAGCCGCCCGCCGCCGCGGATGCCATTCGCCGAATTCGGGTAAAGATTAGATCAAACCGGGATACTTCGTCTGCAGCGTCCATTTCAAGACACGACTATCCCGGGGCGCCCGCCCTTTAAGCAAGTTAGGCATTCTCGTCAGCCGGACGGTCTCACGCTGCCTGCCGACCCATATCCCGCGACCCCGTGCGAGGGCCTTCCTCCGATCAAACTCGGGAAGCTCGCGCAACCCGATCTCGATAAATTCGAGGCCTCAGAACTGCTCACCCGAACCCGCCGCCATCGTCTCCTCTACCCCCGAAACAATTTCAACTCTCCACCCAAGATTCCGCGAAAGCGTCAGACCGTCACCCTGGCGAGGCTTCCCCGCCTCCCGATTGGCTGGATCCGGAATGCCGGCTCTCCATGGTGGAAGCCGGTAATGGCATTGCACTCGCGAACCGCGCGGCCCCGCCGTTCTTCGCGTGCGGTCCGTACTACAACCACTCTCACTTCGGCGACATCACCAGACCTGTCCGACGCAGTCATCCCGCCGGCGGATGTACGATCTTGGTGACCTCGGCTGACAACTTGAAAACTCCAGGCGATATTGCGTCAATGTATAACTGGGGGTTACCGCGCGGTGGCCGTCCCGCATTTTCAACACGCGCGGTGGAGGCCCGCCGGGGCAAGAGCCCCGTACCGGTGCAAACCCCAAAGCGAGTAAATCAGATGAGAATTCAGGGCCGGAGGGGGCCGGTCATCGGGCATGCAAGCCGTTCAGATATGACGGCCAGCGCCGACGCCCGCTACTGCTCGGGCGCCTCTGTAGCAACCTGGCGAAAGCCCTTTTCCGAAGGCCGGGCGGACTCTACGGGGCGGAACGGCCAGCGCGGACTGCCTCGCCGCTCGGCCGTGTCAGACCGGCGCAAAGTCTCACCCGCCACAAACGACCCGCCATGGGGCATCGGAAGCGATCTCACACGCTCATGGAAATGACCGCGCCCGCGAACCAGGTCATGCACGTTCCAGCCCTGAGAGTGCAGGGCTTCAAGCACTTTATCTGCATCCATCTCGTGACCACACTCGCATTCAATCGAGTCGGTCCATGCAAGGGTCGATTTGCGAATCTCAACCGTTTCTCCGCACACATCACACGTTACCCGGAAACGCTTCTCGCCCGACCGTGGCTTATTCGATGGCGTATTCGCATTCATGCAAACAAATTCTCCGAGAGGGAACGTTCGAGCGTGATCGATTTTACCGAAATCCCGAATCCTTGCTTAGCGAGAACTCTGACAGATCAGGATCAGGTTGTCCTCAGGTCTCTCATGCGGGTGCCCCAGGTAGTCGCCGGAGGTCTGCAGTACCTGAAATCCACAGTTATTTAAGCAGGCCACTAGTTGTTCATGGGAATATAGATATAAGTAATAACTAAACTCGTGTATCTGGGGTGGGTGCGAATCGATTTCCAGTGTATAGGTGATATTGCTCGTGGCAATGCCTTTGGACGAATCGTACTCATAATGACGTTGGCGAGTAACCCGGGCACCGGTCTCAGGGTGTAGTTCGAGATAGGTCAGGTTCTCTACATCGGGAAGAAAGTCGTCAGGGCCCGGCACAAAGGCGTCGATAACGAGCTTCCCCCCAGGTTTGAGGTGACCGTGTGCGCAGCCAAGGCAGGCCTTCGCTTCGCTCTCCGGATCGAGGAGCAAGAACGAATTGAACGGTGCGTAGATCAGTCCGAAACGTTCAGGTAGGCTGAAGGAAGACATCGACTGAGCGGAAAGATGTAGCCTGGCGCCGACCGACGTCGGCATTCGAGACATCTTGGCTCTCGCCCGGGCGAGCATCGGTTCGGAGGTGTCGACCCCCCAGACCTCATGTCCGAGGCAAGCGAGCGGTAGGGCGATTCGCCCGGTCCCTACCGCCAACTCCAGGACCGGACCGTCCGCTTGGCCTGCTAGAAGATCCCAGAAATCGAGTTCGGGCCCGGCACACTCTGGATATTCAAAGTCATATAGGTCAGGTATATGATCATATACATAATCATTAAGATAGGGCATGATAAACAGACAGGAAAGTGAAAGGGGGCAATATAAAGGAGACGGGGAGTGATAAAGGTGCATGAGTTTGTGATGCTCCACGGCTTTGAATCGGGCGGTATCGCGGCTGAAGGGGTGTGTTCCGATTAGGCATGGAAAAGCTGGCGGGCAAGATTATGAGCGATACGAAGGGCCGCCGGCAGCCGGTGTCCGTCCAGGGTGGAACTCGCGGCGAATAGGGCCCCGGGCAGGTCGATCTCATGCCCTATGGATATGAATAGCGGCTGGCTGCCGCGGCGGGTCCGCAGCACCGTAGCCGCAGCTTCGCCGTCAATCGTGAGAGTCGTGGACTGACCCGGTTCGGGGCCGGGATCCTGGAACTTCCCCGTTAGGTGGGATTTAGCGCAGCCGACCGTCGAAATATCGAGTTCAACCCCTGCATGGCAGGCAAGCCCGAACCGGCGCGGATGTGAGCGGCCATGCCTGTCAACTAGCAGCACATCAGGCTGCCGTCTTAACTTACGGAACACGTTGATCAGCGGAGGGAGCTCCCGAAATGAGAGCAAGCCCGGCACATATGGGAACGTCACAGGCGTCTCCGCTCGGACCAACTCGACCAGTTCCACATCTGGTAAAGACACAACCGCGATGACGGCGACGCAAATATTCGAGTCGCGACGAAGATGAACGTCCGCTCCTCCGATGAGAAGTGGTGGTCGGAGCATCGGCACTTCGCTGACCTGACGGGCAAGCCCCCTTTGCACGGCTGTCGCCTCGCTGATATTGGCTGGCCATGGGACAGTGACCCGAGGAGTGAAATCCGGCTCAGCGATATGTCGGGTCATCTTGGGTAGACGCGCTCCATGGCATCAAATGGCCGCTCGCTCGCTTATTTTGCCGCAGGGCAGGCGGCGAGCACCAGCAGGAGCGATGACCGTTGGGATTTTGGCGTGGAAAGAGATCGTCGAGGCTGGACTCTAGCCGTCCAGATTGCGACCACTCAAGTCGATGACCCGAGGCTTGAGGTCTCGGTCCGGGCGATCGGATGGTCCCGGACTAGCCGTGGGTCAGCCTGGCGTTGATCGGTCTCGAGTCGGTAGATCGGAGGCTGAGCACTGCTCGTCGGCGATGCTGGTGAGCCGCCTGACCGGGACTCGAGCGGCTTGTTGCCGGTATGGCCAACGGGAGCTCTATAGAGAAAATGCCATAGAATAAAAAAAGAATATAGTAAAACATATAAAAAAAGGGTAGATTTATATGCAAAATAACAGATATAGCGGTCCAGGCGATTAGAAATGGAATAGGTCTTGGCACCTGACCGAAGTGGGAATTGCCGGTCATCTGCATCGAATGGAGCGTCGGGGGCAGCGGGCGACGCGTGAGAGATTGTTCTGTTGGGGACCTCGCAACAGCGGAGCGAACTCCTCCACGGTTTTAACGGTGTATTCTTCAGGCAAAGCTGCCCGTACCTGTCGCCTGTGATAGACCGAGGTCCATCGAATCATGCATTGTCCTCAGTGCGGACATTCCAATCTAAAAGTTATAGATAGTCGCGATAACGACTCGGGCGTTCGGCGACGGCGGCACTGCCTGAGTTGTGAGCATCGGTTTACGACGTACGAGCGACTTGAGCAATTTATTTGCCCCCAGTGCAGCGCCAGCGAGTCGCGAATTCTGGCGGCCGAGTTAACAGACGGTGGGATGCGGCGGCGGCGCGAATGCACGCGATGCAACCATCGTTGCGCGACCGTGGAGCGCGCGGACATGGCGACCTTCCAGGTCAGCAAGAGGGATGGCCGGCGGGAAGGGTTCAACCGCAGCAAAATTTTTGAAGGTGCGCGGCTGGCGTGCCTGAACCGGCAGGTTTCGATTGAGGAGATCGAGGAGCTAGTGGATTCGGTCGCTTCCGAGGTGTTGAACGCCGGTCTGACAGAAATTTCAGCGCGTCGCATCGGCGACATGGTGATGGAACGGCTGCGGGACGTGGACGCGGTAGCGTACGTCCGATTCGCATCTGTATACCGGCGATTCGAGGATGTTGACAGCCTCTCGGAGGTCATCGGGGAGATCAAGGCGCACAATCGGCGGCGCGAACTGGAAAACGTCCAGCCCCGGCTTATTCCCGACAATTAGCGATGGATATCCGGCGGCGCTGGAGCGAGCGGCGATGCGCCAGAACTCCGCTGAACCCTACCGCCACGGTCGTCCGGCTAATCCCGATTGGCAGCTGCCAGGGACGCTCTCCCGGAGCACGTCGTGCCCGTCGGCTAGGTCCGATCGGCACTCAATTATCCTGTGCCCCGTGCGCCACCCATGCGGCGATGAGATCGATCTGGTCGTCGCTCAGGTACGGGCCGCCAAACGGCATTCGCTCCCCCACCGATTGCGTGCCGCGTATCTTCTGGACCAATTTACTCCCGTCCGGATTTCCCGGTGCGATGACCGCCCCATTGACGCTGCCGGCCATTACGCCGCTGTAGGAGTCAAGGAACAGGCCCTGGGTTCCACCGTGGCACGTGCCGCAGCGGCTGAGAAAGGTCGGCAGCACCTGTGCGCCGAAGCTTATGTCTGAACTTGGGGCCGGCGTTTCCGGAGTGGAGGTGGGAGGGGGCGGCGGAATCGGCGTGGGAGTCGGCGCCGGCGGAGGCGTCGGTGTGGCGGTCGGAATTGGGGTCGCGGTCGGGACTGGCGATGGAGTTGCCGTCGGCTCTGGAGTGGCCGTTGGCGTTGGAGTCTCGGTTGGCGGAGGGAGGGCGGTGGGCATCGGGCTCGGCTCTGGTGTCGCCGGCACGGAGGTCGGGGTGGAAGTTGGGACCGGAGGTGCGGCCGGCGCCTCGGTAGCGGCTGTGCTCGGGGTCGACGTCAGGGTAGCGGTCGATATCGGCGTCGGCGTCGGCGTCGGCGATGGCTCGGCCGCGTCGGCCGGGCCCGCGGACTCCCCTGTCTCGGCAGTTGTAGGGCCTGCCGCCACCGCATCCGATCCGGTCTCTCCCGCGCTTTCGCCGGCTTCACATGCTGTCAAAACAATAATCAATGCTGCCGCCAGCAAGACTACGCCCTTCAGCATGTTCGGAATCCTCATTAAGTCGTCCTCCCGGAGCGGAAACGCAAATGGCGCGGACCGGTCCCGCGACGAGGTGCGGCAGGTCGGCGGGCATTGACGCTAGATCTCGATGTTATAGGGTCTGCGTGAGATTCACTTGCGGGGCCCCCGCGAGGTGGTCTCAGTCGGCTGGTGATCGAGCGGCGGGTCGCTCAGCTTCCGAAGTCGCAGCCCAGCAGGTGGGCGTTGGCGATGGCGTGTCCACAGCGATCTATCGGTCACGGGAGGTGCGGAGGACCCACGAACAATCGGCAAAGCTAGGTAGGGTTCAGGAGCGGAGAGAGTCACGTCGAAAGGGTGATCTGAGCCAAGACAGGGCCTTCCCCATCATGTAGCCAATGCTGGTGCGGAGCCCCCCGCAGTAGCGCGTGGCTGCCACGAAGGTGCCGGGGAAGCTATAAGGGCCGGCGGCCGAGGGAGAAGATCTGACCGGTGGGGCCGGTTTCGTCGAATGAGAAGAGGTAGTGGACGTAGTCAGCGATCTCGTCGACCGGCTTGACGAGCGTGCTGGAACCAAAGGGCGCCGGCTTTCCCTCAAATTCCGTCAGGATCTCCTCCTCGCTAGATCCGGTCGCCCAGTTCTGCGCCATCATCGTCGCCACCGGACCGGGCAGCAACGTGTTGACGCAGATCCCCTGCTCGAAGACCTCCATCGCCAGCACCCCGGTGAGAGCGTGCACGCCGGCCTTTGAGACGGTATACGAGGAGGTGTTTGGCATAGAACCGGATACGATGCCCGAGCCGGTATTGAGGACCTGGCCGCCGCGCGGCATGTCGCTAATGAAGGCGCGGGCCACATGGTAGACCCCGGTGAGGTTGACATCGATTACATGCCGCCAGGCGGCAGGGTCGCTCTGCGCGATCGGGCCGCGGTCAGTACTCGTACCTGCGTTGTTGAACAGGAGATCGACGTGGACGAACTCGTCCAGCACGTCCCTGGAGAAGGCCCGTACCTGATCCCACTCCGAGACGTCGGTGGGTCGGGACACGACCCGTCGTCCCAGCGCGCGCACTTCGGCCGCTAGCGCGGCGAGCTCATCCGGGGAACGCGAACACATTCCGATGTCGGCGCCGGAGCGGGCCAAATCCCGCACGACCGCCCGGCCGATTCCGCGGCCGGCACCGGTTATGACCGCTACTTTCCCGGCGTAGTCTTCGGCGTTCATAGTGCGATTCCCTGCTCTTCGCTTCTGATGATCTACATGGTCACTGCCAACGGCGGGCGCTTCGTGACCGGGCAGACACTGACGGTGGACGGTGGGCGGCGCTAGACCAGGGGCGCCCGATTCGTGGCCCGACCGACCGCGGCGGCTCGCGGGTCGGGCGATTCGGTGAAGCCGACTCGCCGGGTGGACATCTAGGCGCACATCTCAAGCGAGGTCGTGATGTCAATGCTGTTCTCGATCGAGCGGGCGACGGGGCAGTTGCTGGCGTGGAATCCCATGACGCGCTTGACGGTGTCGCGGTGGCTCTCTGCGGCTTTCAACCGATAGGTGACGTGGATACGCTTGATTATCAGGACGCTGCCGTCCTTTTCGATCTCGCCGACGGCGTCGGCGTTTAGCAGACCCTTGCCGGCCGGAATTCCGCGCGCCTCCAGCGCGCCCCCGAAGGTGCCGGTCAGTCAGCCGGCGGCGGCGGAGATGAGGTAGTCGAGAGTCGTGGTGTGGGGCTCGACGATCTCGGTATCGACGCCGTAGTGCTCGGCGACTTCGGCGCGGACGCCAAAGACGACGGGGTTGGGATTGGCGGGGAGGTGGGCGTGCCGCAGCGGGCCTTTGATGCGCTCGATGCGGACGCGGGATCGGTAGACAACTTCATCTGCCATCGAATCGACCTTCTTTGTTCGGGTATGCAGGGAGTCTCCCGGACGGACCCCGCTGGCGAATACTAGCGGCTCGGCGGCGACCGGCGCGACTTCCGCGTAGTCTGGTCGGGGTGGATAATGCCGGGGCTCCGGTCAACCAGAAATGAGCCCGACGGTGATGAAATTTGCTCTCTTCGGCGCCGGCCGCATAGGCGCCCTGCACGCCGGCACTCTGGCGGCGATGCCTGAAGTGGACCTCAAATACGTATCGGACCCGGTGAGGGTGGCGGCGGAAGGTACGGCGGCGGCGGTGGGGGGCGGGAGAGGGGGTGCAGTTTTGACCACCGTTGTCCAATATCCTCGCATTCTCTTGACATCCCGTCGATCGGTCACCTAGCCTCGTGATTGGTAAAGGCTGTGAACGGGACTAGTAACGTCCGGAGAGCGTCTTCAGAGAGCCGGCGTAGGTGAGAGTCCGGCGGCGAAACCCGAACGCGAATGGACCCCGAAGCTGCGGTCCGAAAGGCTTGTCCGAGTAGGCACCGACGGTCGCCCGCCGTGATCAGGGCGGGGTATCGAGACTAAGTTGTCTCTGTATCCTGTGAGTGGGGCGCTTGCGCGCTCAATCGGGGTGGTACCGCGAAGGTGACTACGAACCTCTCGTCCCCGGGACGAGAGGTTTTTGTATTTCGCGGCCCCGAAGGCCCCGAAGGCGGTGGAGGAGGCGATCGCGATGGGTGTCGAATTCACTACCCTGGCGCCCCTGCATCCCGACCGCGAGCAGGCGCTGGGCTGGCTGCGCGAAGGTCGCTCGGTGCCCCTCTACCGCGAAGTCCTGGCCGACCTGGAAACGCCCGTCTCCGCCTATCTCAAACTCGCCGGCGATCGCCCCTCCTTCCTTCTGGAGAGCATTGAGTCCAGCGAACGGCTGGGACGCTTCAGTTTCCTTGGCGGCGATCCTTACATGGTCTTATCCATGGGGGACGGGGTCGCTCGTTTCCGTGAGAATGGGGAGGAGCGATCGGAGCCCTTCACCGACCCGATGGCCGTGATCGACGCCGAACTTGCCCGGCGCAATGCTGTCGCCCTGCCCGAACTGCCTCGCTTCCAGGGTGGGGCCGTCGGGTACCTGGGCTATGAAACGGTACGTTATTTCGAGGATCTTCCCCTGCCGGCCGAAGATGACCTCAATCTGCCCGATCTCGTGCTCATGTTCGTCGATACTCTGGTCGTCTTCGATCATCTGACCCACAGCATGAAGCTGGTGGCCCACGCCGTCAGCACCGGCGATCCGGAGGCCGATTACGACCGCGCCGTGGAACGCATTGACAGTCTGGCTCACCGGCTCGCCTCCCCGGCCACCGCACGCACCCCCATTCCGGCCGCCAATACCTCCAACGGCGGACGCCTTATTTTGAACCGGACGCGGGAAGATTTTGAAGAGGCCGTGCGGAAAGCCCGGGACTACATAACCGCCGGCGACATCATCCAGGTGGTGCTCTCGCTGCGAATTGCCAGGGAGTTGAGCGTGCCGGCCTTCACCGTGTATCGGTTCCTGCGGACGGTAAACCCGTCGCCATACATGTTCTTCCTTGACTTGCAGGATATGCAGGTGGTCGGAGCCTCTCCCGAAATGCTGGTCCAGGCCGAAGGTCGCCGCGTCCGCACCCGCCCCATCGCCGGCACCCGACCGAGAGGCGTTGACCCCGAGGAGGACGAGGCCATGGCCCGCGAACTGCTGGCCGACGAGAAAGAGCGCGCGGAGCACGTGATGCTGGTCGATCTGGGACGCAATGATATAGGCCGGATCGCCCATCGTGGCAGCGTGGAGGTCACGGACTTCATGAGCGTGGAGAAATTTTCCCACGTCATGCACATCGTCTCTCAGGTCGAGGGCGACCTCCGCGACGGTGAAACCGCGACGGGCGCGCTGCGGGCTTGCTTTCCCGCCGGTACCCTCAGCGGCGCTCCCAAGATCCGCGCGATGGAGATCATCGCCGAGTTGGAACCGACCTGTCGCGGCCTGTACGGCGGCGCCGTCGGCTATTTCAGCTTCTCCGGCGACATCGATACCGCCATCACGATCCGCACCATGCTTGCCCGGGACGGCTACGGCTACGTCCAGGCCGGCGCCGGGATCGTGGCCGATTCTGACCCGGCGACCGAATTTGAGGAATGCCAGAACAAGGCCCGCGCGCTCCTGCGGGCTATCGACCTGGCCCAGGAGGCCGGCTGATGCTGCTAGTCATCGATAACTACGACTCGTTTACCTACAACCTGGTCCAGTATTTGCTGGAACTTGGCCAGGAGCTCGAAGTGAAACGCAATGACAAGGTGACGATCGCTGAGATCAAGGCGCTGGCTCCGGCGGCGATAATCATCTCCCCAGGGCCTTGCACGCCCGATGAGGCCGGGGTATCCGTAGAGCTTGTCCGGGAACTCGGCCCTTCCACGCCGCTCCTCGGCGTTTGCCTGGGGCATCAGTGCGTCGGCCAGGCGTACGGCGGAAACATCGTGGCCGCTCCAGTCTTAATGCACGGCAAAACCTCCGCCGTCCATCATCACGAAAGCGGTATCTACGACGGCCTTCCAACTCCCTTCGAGGCGGCCCGTTACCATTCCCTGATCGTGGACCGCGACACTTTGCCCGACATCATGGAAATCGACGCCGAGACCGACGACGGCCTCATCATGGGTTTTCGCCACCGGGAACATCCGGTGCACGGCGTCCAATTCCACCCCGAATCCATCCTCACCGCAGCCGGCAAGGATTTGCTGGCTGGTTTTCTGAATCTCTACCGGCTGGAAGGAAAAGCGTGATCGTCGAAGCGACCGGGAAATTGATTCGCGGCGAGTCGCTGACTTACGGCGAGGCCGCCTCCGCCATGACCGAAATAATGGATGGAGCGCCGACTCCGGCACAGTTCGGCGCGTTCGTGGCCGCTTTGCGAATGAAAGGTGAGACCGCCGAAGAGATCGCCGGCATGGGTGCCGTCATGCGTGACCGTGCTCTGCGGGTTGAGGTGGACGTTGGGCCGTTGGTTGACGTGGTCGGCACCGGCGCCGACGGGCAGAACACCTTCAACATATCCACCGCCGCCGCATTCGTGGTTGCCGGCGCCGGTGCCCGGGTCGCCAAACACGGCAACCGCGCCGCCACCAGCCAGAGTGGCAGCGCCGATGTCCTGGAGGCGCTTGGCATCAAGATCGAATTGTCTCCGACCGCGGTGGCCGCGTGCATCGAGGAGGCCGGCATCGGCTTCATGTTCGCGCCCGTATTTCACCCGGCCATGAAATTCGCCGCTCCCCTGCGCCGTGAGATCGGCATCCCCACCGTCTTCAATCTGCTAGGGCCGCTGACCAATCCGGCGGGTGCCCAGCGGCAGGTCCTCGGCGTCGCCCGACCCGAACTTGTCGATCTTATGGCCGGCGCGCTTTCGCGGCTGGGAGCGGAGCACGCCTTGGTGGTGCACGGGCTTGAGGGCCTGGACGAAATTTCCATAGCCGGGCCCTCGCGGGTGGCGACCGTGCGTGATGACGATGTGCGCGTCAGTGAGGTCGTGCCCGAGGACTTCGGCCTGAGCCGTTCCCCGCTTAGTGAAGTAGCCGGCGGGGCAGCCGACGAAAACGCGGAGATGGTCCGGTCCGTGCTCGCCGGGGATACCGGACCGCGGACCGACATCGTTCTCCTCAACGCCGCCGCCGGCATGGTCGTAGCCGGCGTTCAGGACGATATTGGCGCCGGCATCCACCTGGCCCGAGAAGCCATCGCTTCCGGACGTGCGGCGGCCGCGTTGGCCCGTCTCGTCGAATTCAGCAACAGGGCGTAGGGCGATGCGCTCCACCACAACCATTCTGGACCGCATACTCGAGCGTAAACGGGAAGAAATCGGCGCGGCCCGTGAAATAACGCCCCTAGAAACGTTGCGCGATCGAGCCCGGTCGGACCCACCGGTCCGGGACTTCAGGGCCGCGCTGTCCACGGCGGGCATTTCGCTTATCGCCGAGATCAAGCGAGCTTCACCCTCTGCCGGCGCCTTCGCTCCGGATGTTGATGCCGCCGAACTGGCCCGGGCCTACCAAGACGGCGGCGCGTCCGCCATTTCCGTGCTGACCGACGCGGATTTCTTTCAGGGGTCGCACGACGACCTCAAAACGGCCCGGGAGTCCACGATCATCCCGATCCTGCGCAAGGACTTCATCCTTGAGCCCTACCAGGTCTACGAGTCACGGGTCATGGGGGCCGATGCGATTCTCCTGATCGTTGCCGCGGTAGACGACCTATCCGAATTGCTCGGGGTGGCGAGGGATGTCGGCCTTCACTGCTTGGTGGAGGTGCATGACGAATACGAAGTTCAACAAGCCGCGGCGGCCGGAGCGAAGATCATCGGGGTCAATAATCGAGACCTGCGCACTTTCGACACCGACCTGGAGACGACCGAGCGCTTGCGGCCCGAAATCCCGCCGGGCGTGATCCTCGTCAGCGAGAGCGGCATCAAGACTCCGGCAGACGTGCGCCGCCTGACCGGCGCGCGGGTGGACGCCATCCTGGTCGGCGAATCGCTCGTGCGCTCCCCGGACTCCGGAGCTGCCCTGCAGGTCCTCATCGAGGCCGGCCGTGGCTGAGCCGGTCAAAGTAAAAATATGCGGCCTGCGCAATCCCCGGTCCGCCGCTGTCGCTATTGAGGCCGGGGCCGATATGCTGGGAGTGGTGCTTACTCCCGCTCGCAGGCAGGTCACACTGCAAGAGGCCACCGTTGTTCTGGCCGCGGCCGGCAAGGGCGTGCGAAAGGTGGGCGTTTTCGTGGATCCGGACGCTGACGAAGTGCGAGCCGCAATCGACATTGTGGGACTTGACATCATTCAATTTCAGGGAGCTGAATCCCCGGAGTTCTGCAATCAATTTTCGATCCCGGCCATGAAAAGTTTCAAGGCGACGCCTAACGGGGTGCTGCCCGATCCTGGGCCCTATCCCCCCGGACCGATCCATCTGGACGCCCCGGGTACTGTGGGTGGTTCTGGCGTGGAATGGGATTTCTCCTTGGCGCGAGGCATAGCGTCGGAGCGCCCGGTGATGCTGAGTGGCGGGCTGAATCCCGACAACGTCGCCGCCGCCGTAACTACGGTCCAACCCTGGGCCGTGGACGTAAGTAGTGGCGTGGAGACTGACGGCGTCAAAGACCTGGCCTTGATTCGCGCTTTTGTCGAGCGAGCCCGCGAAGTGCGTCGCTGATGGGCGAAAAGTTCTCAATCCTGGCTCGAGGGATTCCAGTTCTGGCGGCGACCTTCTGCATCGTGGTGCTCCTGGGGGCATGTGGTGAAGGGTTGAGTCTGGTCGCCGTCGATGCCGAAGCCACGCCGCTTCCTTTCAAGACACCGCGCGTTGCCGAGACCTCCGTCCCACCGGAATCCGAATCCACCGCTCCAGCCGGGGCGGACTCAGAATCGGAAACCCAGCCGGCAATCGAGAACGATGAAGAAGAGGGCCCGGCGGCCGAAGATGCCGTAGCGGAGGCCGAAGAGCCCACCGCGACGCCTGAACCCGAGCCGGACCCCACCCCCGCCGCTGCCGATCCCCTGGCTGAGACCGCCCCCGATGCCGTCACCGCGGATGACGCCGCGGCGTGGTTGCTTGGTGCGCTCGAGAATTCGGGTGCCCGTAACGTCGCTCTTCGCGCTCATGAGGTGAGCGCCGATCTCCTGGTCTTCAACGAAACCGCTGACGTGACCACTTATTACGATGATGACTTGATAGCGACGGCGTTTGCATCAAATGTCCGCAGCTTCTACGGGGTGATCGCCTTCACGGCGCTGCCACCGGGGACAGATCACCAGATGGAATCGCCATTGTTCTTTTTTGAGCAGGTCGTGATTCACGAATCTGCCGAGGACGCCATTGAGTTTCTGGAAGCCTATCAGCTCGCGGCGCTCGAGATGTTTGTGGATCAGGGCGCGGCGGTGTTTGACGCGGCGATGCCCGGCGTGTTCCAGGCTGAGGGAGCCCCCGAGTTCACTCCCATCCCACCCCCGGGGTTTGCCGACAACGAGGTGCTGTTCACCGTGGAGTGGCCGGTGAACGCCAGCGCCAGCGATCTTGCCCCGCGAATGCACATCGCCCTGCTGCGTCAGGGCAATGTAACCGTCGCCATCGCCCTAGGAAGCTCCGACGAGAGCCAGGTGTATCGCTTCTTCGGCTTAGTGGAGCGCCTGATCTCGCGGATGAGCTAGCTTCAGACTAACTCTGAGAGGATTCCGAGCCCCAGTGAACCCCACTGAAGCAATTCGACAACCGTCCGGCAGCCTGCGGGCCCTGCCCGGTGAGTCCGGGCACTTTGGCGAGTATGGAGGCATCTACATGCCAGAGGTCCTGATGCCGGCGGTCAAGGAACTTGACGAGGCTTACGAGCGCGTCCGCGACGATCCGAACTTCGTCTCCGAGCTCGACGCCCTGCTGGGCGACTACGTGGGAAGGCCGACGCCACTCTACTTTGCCCCCCGCCTCACCGCCGAGGCCGGCGGCGCGAAAATCTACCTGAAGCGCGAGGACCTGGCCCACACCGGCGCCCACAAGATAAACAACGCCCTTGGCCAGGGCCTGCTGGCAAAGGCCATGGGCAAGCGGCGCATCGTCGCCGAGACCGGCGCCGGCCAGCACGGCGTCGCCACCGCCACCGTCTGCGCCATGCTCGATCAGGAATGCGTCGTCTACATGGGCGCGCTGGACATCGAACGGCAGGAACTTAACGTCTTCCGCATGCAAATCCTGGGCGCAACGGTCGTCCCGGTCGAGTCCGGCAGCCGCACGCTCAAGGACGCGATCAACGAGGCCATCCGCGACTGGGTCACTAACGTCCGCACCACGTACTATCTCCTCGGCTCGGTGGCTGGTCCGCACCCGTACCCGCGCCTGGTCCGCGATTTCCAGACCGTCATCGGCCGCGAGGTACGCGATCAGATGCAGCGTGCCGAGGACCGCCCGCCAGACGTTCTGGTGGCGTGCGTGGGTGGCGGCAGCAATGCCATCGGGCTCTTCCACGAATTTCTAGACGACGAGCAGGTCCGCCTGGTAGGGGTCGAAGCCGCCGGTCATGGTGTGGACACCGACAAGCACGCCGCCACCATTTCGAAGGGCTCGCCCGGCGTCCTCCACGGCGCCCGGACATACGTTCTGCAGGACGAGCACGGCCAGATCAGCGAGGCCCACAGTATCTCCGCCGGGCTCGACTACCCGGGCGTCGGCCCCGAGCACAGTCACCTGCGCGATACCGGCCGCGCCGAATACGTCGCCGTGGATGACCAGACGGCGCTGGCGGCCCTGCAAACCCTCTCCCGCACGGAAGGGATCATCCCTGCTCTCGAATCGGCCCACGCCATCGCCCACGCACTGGAGCTGGCCGCGACCCTGCTGCCCGAGCGCACCATCGTGGTCAACCTCTCCGGGCGTGGTGACAAGGACATGGAAACCGTCGTCCGTGAAACCGGCCTCCGCCCTTGAGCAGGCTCGACGACCTGTTTAGCGCGTCCCGTGCGCAGAAACGGGTCGTGGTCAGCATCTATCTCACAATCGGCCATCCTGACCTCAACGCGTCCATGGATCTTGCCCGCGCCGCTCTGGCTGGCGGCGCCGAGATGCTGGAAATCGGCGTTCCGTTCAGCGACCCGCTGGCCGACGGTCCTACCATCCAGGCTTCCTCGCATAGGGCGCTTGAAAACGGCGTCACGCTGGCCGATTGCTTGGGACTCGTCCGCATCCTGCGCAAGGAATCCGACGCTCCCATGCTCCTGATGGGCTATGCAAACCCGTTCCTAGCGTCGGGCTGGGACAACGTTGCCGAGGACGCGCGATCCGCCGGGGCCGACGGGCTCATCGTCCCGGATTTGCCGCCCGAGGAGGCCGGGGATGCGCTGGAGGCGTTGGGCGTACGCGATCTGGCCCTCATCCAAATGCTGGCGCCGACCAGCGACGCGTCCCGCCTTGATACGGCCACCGGCCTCGCCCGGGGATTCATCTACTGCGTTGCGCTCACCGGCACCACCGGCGCCCGCGCCGAGATGGGCGCCGATCTCGGGTCTTTCCTGAACCGGGTGCGCGCCCGCACCGACGTCCCTCTGGTGGTCGGTTTCGGCATCTCGTCCGGCGAGCATGTCGCCCGGCTGCGGGGCCTGGCCGACGGGGCCATCGTTGGCAGCGCCTTCGTCCGGCTGGCCGGCGAGACCGATCCCAAAGACCGCGCCGCGGCCGCCGAGGAGTTCGTCCGCGGCCTCGTATCCGCCTCCCGGTGAGGCCAGCCCCGGACGCATTCTAATGGGCTTCCTGCGCGTCCTCTCCAGCGCCGCTCTTTTCGCCTACCTAGCGATCGTGGTGCGTGCTTCCTGGGTTCTTTCCCACCCGCGTCGAGATTTCGTGCCGCGGGACTATCGACCGGCTGACATTCCCCTCGAACGGGTCCGGCTACAGAGTCGTGGAGGCTTGCGTCTGGCCGGCTGGTACGCCCGACAAGCTGATGCGCCCGGCACCGTTGTCCTGTCGCATGGTGTCTGGGCCAATCACCGGGAGATGGAGTCGCGCGCCGAGGCGCTGTGGCGTCGCGGATTCAGCGTGCTGCTCTTCGACTACCGGGCTTGCGGCGAAAGCGAAGGCGGAACCACCAGCCTGGGCGAGAAGGAAGTGGACGACCTGCTCGGCGCAATAGATTTTCTAGTCGGGGACGGCGATTCAGGCCCCATTGGCGTTTGGGGTAATTCCATGGGCGCCTCCGTGTCCATCATGGCGGCCGAGCGCTGTCCCAACGTCAACGCCGTGGTCAGCGACAGTGCTTTCGCCAATCTCGTGGATAACGTCGGTCACGGCTTCCGCGCTGCCACGGGACTGCCTGTCTGGCCGTTTCACCACGCCATCCTCGCCCTCAGCCAGGCCTTGGCCGGTGCCGATTTGAAATCCGTGCGACCGATTGACTCGGTTCCCTCCCTTTCGCCGAGGCCGCTGCTTCTCGTACAGGGCGAGGAGGACAATCTGGTGCATCCCCGCGAGGCTCGCGCCCTTTACGTAGCCGCTGGCTACCCGAAGGAGCTATGGATGCTCCCGGACTGCGGCCACGTCGAGGCCTTCTATCAGCGACCCGAGGAGTTCACCGACCGTGTCGATAAGCTCTTTCGGCAGGCCTTCAAGTCAGCGGGACGAACCACGACCGATACCTCGGAAAATCCCTAGATGCCGGCCTTTTCCAGCCGCGCCTGGCGCCACTCGCGTAGTTCGTCCAGCCCCCGAGTGTTCACGACCTGTTCCTTTGTTATCCCGGCGCGGCGTGCGGTCATGATCCCGTACGGCAGCAGGCCCAGGTGCTCGACGGCGTGGGCGTCCGTGTTGATCACGATTTCCACCCCCATCTCCGCTGCCTGCCTGGCCAGCTCATCCGACAGATCCAGACGGTCTGGCATGGCGTTGATCTCCATCGCCGTCCCGGTCTCGACTGCCGCCGCGAACACCGCGTCGGTGTCAAATTCATAACCGTCCCGGACGTTCAGCAAGCGACCGGTGGGGTGCCCAATGGCGTCGGACCAGGGATGTTGCACCGCGGCCACGATGCGTTTTGTCATGACATCGCTCGACTGCTGAAACGCCGTATGCACCGAAGCCGTCACCCAGTCGAGCCGCGCCAGATCGGAGCCCCCGTAATCCAATTGCCCTCCGGTCAAAATGTCCACCTCGGAACCGTGCAGCACCTCTAGGAATGGCATCTCCTTGTTTATGGCGGCCACCTCCACCGCCTGTTCGCGCAGCCTTTTCGGTTCCAATCCCTGCGCCACCACCAGTGACTGGGAATGGTCGCTGACAATCAGATAGCGGTGGCCCAACCGTTCCGCCACCGCCGCCATCTCGCGCGAGGTGTGGGCGCCGTCGCTCCAGCGAGTGTGCGTGTGCAGGTCACCCCGCAGGTCGTCGATTTCCACCAATCTCGGCAGCCGTCCCTGCTGCGCCGCCTCGATCTCACCCCTATCCTCTCGCAGTTCCGCCGGGATGAATTGGAATCCGAGAAGATCGAAAAACGCCTCTTCGTCCGCCAGCCGCACTGCCTCTCCGGAGGTGCGGGTAACGGCGCCGGATTCCGCCAGCGTTATCCCCTGCGCGGCCGCGATGGCCGTGATTTTTTCAAGGTGGGCGGCGCTCCCCGAATTTCGGATGAGAGTCACCGCGAAGTTGTCGGGAGATGTCAGATGCACCACCACCGGGATGCCACTCCTCGTGGTTCCGCGCGCCACGCCTGCCGTCACTTCCGTCACTTGGAACAGGCCGCCGAACGCGCCGGCGATGGCCTCCCTGTCGGCCGAGGCCACTACCAGCTCGATGCCCCGCACCGTCGCTCGGCCCCGTCGGATTTCCCCGGCGGGGTTGGCGGCCGTCAGCCGTACCGCCTCGTTTAGCGCCGCCAGCAGCGCCAGACCTTCCGGCAACGCCTGTCCCAGCCTGAACGTCCCCCGGCGATCCCGCAGCCGCTCAATTTCCGTGAGGTAGCTCTGCACCTTCTTGGGGCCCATGCCGGGAAGTTCGCGCAGCCGGCCGGACTGTGCCGCCACCTCCAGCCCGTCCACGTCCACGATCTGCAGCTCGTTCAAAAGCCTTGAGGCAGTCTTCGGCCCGATTCCCTGAATCGCCAGGATTTCGAATATTCCGTCGGGAACCCCGGCCCGGGCTTTGGCCAGCTCCGCGCTGGCTCCCGTTTGGACGAACTCGGCGATCACCTTGCCCATCGTGGCCCCGATCCCCGGCAGCGTGTCCAGCCGGTCCTCCAGGACCGCACCCGCCACCTCCACATCGACGGTTTCCACCCGGCGGGCGCCGGTGCGGAACGCCCGCGCCCGGAATTTGTCCTCCCCCTTGATCTCTAGCGCGTCGGCGATCGCTCCCAGCAGCGCCGCGATTTCCTTGTTGTTAGGGCCGCTGGCCAATCGCTCCCGTCCCCGTCTGGCCGGCTCTCGACCGGCTTGTGCGATGTATCCGCTCGGCGTTCAGCCTACCCGCGTTCCAGCGGAACCGCCGCGTTCGCCTCGCGCCGGTTGGGCGTTCCCCGCCCAACCCCCTGGTACGTGAATCCGAGATCCTGCAGTTCCTCGCCATCATAGACATTGCGGCCGTCGATTATCAGGCGATTCCGCATCAGGCCACCGGCGCGGTCCCAGTCGATCTCGCGGAATTCATTCCACTCCGTCGCCAGCACCACCGCGTCGGCCCCTTTCATCGCATCGTAGACATCCGCCGCGTAGTAAATGCTGGGCAACTCTTCCCGTGCGCGCTTTGCGGCTACCGGGTCGAAGGCCCGCACCTCGGCGCCCAGT
>CAZBZS010000019.1:27833-39955 GCA_964496475.1 uncultured Chloroflexota bacterium
CTGGCGCATCGCGGACGTCATCCGTATTCGGTTTGAACGACAGTCCCAGCACCGTGATGCTCCGTCCTCGCAATTCGCCCAGTTCATCGCGCAACCGCCGCACCACCGACCGCCGCATATCGCGATTTATCTCTACAACCGCCCGCAGCAATTGCGGATGGCAGCCGTTTACGGCCGCCATGTGCTCGAGCGCCAGCACGTCCTTGCGAAAGCAGCTTCCGCCCCAGCCGATTCCGGCGCTCAGGAATCCCACCCCGATCCGGTCGTCCAGGCCCATTCCCCGCGCCACCTCAGTCACGTCCGCGCCTAGCTGGTCGCACATGCTGGCGATTTCGTTGATGAACGAGATCCTTGTGGCTAGGAATGCGTTCGACGCGTACTTGATCATCTCCGCCGTGCGTAGGTCGGTGATGATGATGGGGCAGTTAAACGATCGATACAGCATGGTCACGTCCTCCGCCGACTGCCTGTCTTCGGAGCCCAGCACGATCCGGTCCGGATTCAGAAAATCAGACACCGCGGAGCCCTCGCGCAGAAACTCGGGGTTGGAAACCACATGAAAATCGATCTCGTTGCCCCGGTGCCGGGTGATCAGTTCGGCTACCAGGTCGCCCGTCCCGACGGGTACCGTGCTCTTGTCCACCACGATTGTGCGACCGTCCAGTTCCTCCGCGATCATTGCCGCCGCCGCCTCCACGCTGGAGAGGTTCGCCTCCCCCGCCGGACCCGGCGGGGTGTCCACCGCGATAAACACGAAATCCGCTCCGGGAACAGCCTCGGCGTACGAAGTGGTGAAACTCAGCCGCTTCGCCGCTTGGTTGCGGATCACCAGATCTTCGAGACCCGGTTCAAATATCGGTATCACTCCCTTATTGAGCGACTCCACCTTCGCCTCGTCGATGTCCAGGCAAACGACATCATTTCCCAGGTCGGCGAAACACGCCCCCGTCACCAGGCCAACGTAGCCTGTTCCAACAATGCAGATTCTGCTCAACTGATCCCCGCCAGGTTGATTGCCCTAATTCGGCAAGAGTGCGTCCGGGAGATTGTAGTCAACCGCCTGCCCTCGCGCCGCCTATTCTCGCTAGGTAAACGCTTGCCAAACCTCCGCAGTTGCGACCCGGCGCTACCGGCGACCGCGTCGTCCTCGTGAAGCGGGAAGCCCGCATGCTGCGCGGCTACTCCGAGCGCGCGCGCCCGCGCAGCGGCGGCGCCATTCTCAATCGGCAAGCCTAAAATCATAAGGATCGAGGATCGCTCGATAGTCATGCGACAAATGGTGGCCATATCTCCATACGACGCCTACCGGCGGGTACAGGCCGAGATCAGCAGCGGAGCCGACCTGGTCCTGCTGCTACTGCGAGGCGTCTTGCGCTTCTTGGATCGCGCTCAGTCCGGTGTCGAGGTCAACGACATTCAGCTTGCGCACAACTCCCTCACCCGCGCTCAGGACATCATCTCCGAGCTCAACACAACTCTGAATCACGAACAGGGCGGGCATGTGGCAGGCGGGCTTGTAAAGTATCTACACCTATGCTCTGGAACGCCTCATAGAAGCCAATATGCGCAAGCGCGTGGAGCCCATCCAGGAAGTCCGCCGCCTCATCGGGGAGCTCAGCTCAGCGTGGGAGGAATCCCTTGCCGCCTTCCGTTCCGGTCCCGTATCCAGGGAAGACGGGTAGCTCGCCGCGAGTCTCGGCCCTCTGGCGGAATTTGCCATGACCCGATTGGTCCGAAGTAGCGGATTCGGCCGGTAGATTTACCTACGGGCAGCCTCGCCCGCTCCCTGCCCGGCCCCGGGAGTAGTGGAAGCACCGTTACCTTCGCGCCTCAACCACGTGTGCCAGAATCTTGACCTAATGGCGGAGGGGCCGGATTTCAGTCGTCGTGAGAAGGAGAGTCCAGGCGGCAATGAGCGAAGCTACATCGGCGGCGGTATCGACTGCCGAACCTGATAGTAAGGATCCTGGGCTGAAACTTGAGACCATCGCCGTCCTGGGCGCGGCCGGCGAACTTTACGGTGTCACCGCGGGCAAAGTGAGCGAAACCGTTCACTTACAGTAGATCACCGAAGTGCCCAACGCCCCTGATCTGGTCGAAGGTGTCATCAATCTGCGTGGTTTCATCTTGCCAATTGTCGACCTTCGCCGACATCTCGGCCTCTCCATTGCCGAACTCACCTCCCGCTCTCGAATCGTCATCGTCGAACTCGAAAAATCCGGCCTGCCCGTGTCCGTAGGGCTCATTGTCGATTCCGTGGAGGAAGTCCGCACCATCGACGACTCCATGGTCGACAACAAGACTCCGGTTGTGTCTGAAATCGGCAGTGAATTTCTGAGAGGAATCGTCAAGCTGGACGATGTGCTCATCATCTTGCTTTATATGGACGCGATTTTCGAAGGTGTCGGGTCGGCCAACTAGCCGGCCGCGCCTAGCCCCGCGCCAGCCCTTTTTCCAGCAGTGCCGGCAAATTCTGAGATAACGCGGCGTTCACCTCCACAATCGCCCGTTCCACTGCCCCTCGGTGGGATCTTCCGTGTCCGATGAACACAAACCCGTTCACTCCAAGTAGAGGCGCCCCGCCCCACTCCGCGTAATCGAACGAGGTCCGCATCGCCCTCAGTGCCGGTCGCATCAGTAACGCTCCGAGTTTGCTGCGCGTAGACGCCCTCCCCGCCGCTCGTAACATCCCAAAAGCGAAATCCCCGGTGCCCTCCATGACTTTTATCGCCACATTTCCTGTGAAGCCATCGCATACCGCCACATCGACGACCCCGCGAAACAGGTCCACCCCCTCCACATTCCCCCGGAAATTCAGCCCGCTGGCTTGCAATAGTTCGTGCGCTTCCAGTACCAGCTGATTACCCTTCACATCCTCCTCGCCAACGTTCAGCAGGCCTACCCGCGGCGCCCCAACCCCGTGTACCGCCTCCATATAAAGCGATCCCATGATCGCGAACTGCAACAGATTTTTCGGTGTGCACTCAGAATTCGCTCCGATGTCGAGCAGTAGCGTTCTGCCCGCCGTTCCGGGCAATACGCCCGCCAACGCCGGCCGGTTGACTCCCGGCGCCCTCCCAACGACCAGCACCGAGGCCGCCATCGTCGCTCCGCTGTTACCCATCGAGATCAGCGCCTCTGCCTCACCGAGCTTAACCAGTTGGGCCGCCACCCGAATCGACGAATCAAGTTTCTGACGGATCGCGGATGCCGGTTGCTCATCCATCCCCACCACTTCACCGGCGTGTTCGATTCGGTAGTCGCCAAGCGATTCCCCGTGCCGCTCCAGCTCAGCTACCAGCCGCTCGCGATCGCCGACCAGAGTCACCTCCACGCCGTGATTTCTCCGCGCCGCCGCCGCCCCGGCCACCGTGGCCGCCGGAGCGTTGTCGCCGCCCATCGCATCCAGCGCGATCCGCCCTCCCACCGCGTTGTTCATGCTGGCTGTCCCCCTGCCGCGGTAGGGCGGCTAGACGTCCAGGTTCCGAACGTATCGGGCGTGCGTCATGATGTAGTGTCGCCGGTCTGCCACATCATTGCCCAGCAGCGTTGTGATCAGCCGGTCCGCGCTCTCTTCGTCCTCCATCACCACCTGCTGCAACGTTCGCGTTTCCGGGTTCATCGTGGTATCCCACAGTTGATCCGCGTTCATTTCCCCCAGGCCTTTGTAGCGTTGAATGTGGTAATTCCCCTTCATTCCCGCCAGAACCTTATCCCGCTCCTCCTCCGTAAACGCGTACACACGCTTCTTTCCGCGACTTACTCCATACAGCGGCGGCAGCGCGATGTACAGATTGCCTCGCTCCACCAGCTCGCGCATGTGGCGGAAGAAAAACGTCAGCAACAGCGCCCGAATGTGCGATCCGTCCACGTCCGCGTCCGTCATGATGATGACCCGCCCGTACCGCAGTTTCGCGATATCGAAGAGCTCGCCGATACCCGTTCCCACCGCCGTCGTCAGGTCGCGGATTGCCTCGTTGCCCAACATCTTGTCCAGGCGAGCTTTCTCCACGTTCAAGATCTTGCCCCTCAGCGGCAAAACCGCCTGGAAGATTCGGTTGCGACCTTGCTTGGCGTTCCCGCCGGCCGAGTCGCCTTCCACGATGAACAGCTCGCAGTGGTCCGGGTCGGTCTCCTGGCAGTCGGCCAGCTTGCCCGACAGCGCCATCCCGTCCAGGGCCCCCTTGCGCACAACTAGGTCGCGGGCTCGTTGGGCCGCCAGCCGCGCTCGACTGGCCACAAGGCACTTTTCTACTATCCGCCGCCCCTCCCCCGGATTTTCGTGAAGGAACTCCGAGAGCTGTCTCGACAGCACCGACTGAACCTGCCCCGCCACCTCGGGATTGTTCAGGCGAACCTTCGTCTGCGCCTCAAATTGCGGCTCGCTCAGCAACACGCTGATTACCGCCACCACGCCCTCCCGCACGTCCTCCCCGCCCAGGTTTGTATCGCTGTCCTTAAGATAGCCGTTACTGCGCGCGAACTCGTTTATCGTTCTCGTTAGCGCCGCCCGGAATCCCGAAAGGTGCGTCCCGCCATCCGCCGTGTGAACCGTGTTGGCGAATGGGAAAATCAACTCCCGGTAGGTGTCCGTGTATTGCAGCGCCACCGAGATCGTCGTGTCCTCCACGACCCCGGTCACAAATATTGGTCGCGAGTTGATCGGCTTTCGAGACTGCGCCAACTGCTCAACGTACGAGCGGATTCCCCCCTCGAAGAAGAACGTCAACGCCTGGCCCGTGCGCTCATCTTCAATAAGGATTTCGAGGTTCGGGACCAGGAAAGCTATTTGCCGCAGACGCTCCACCAGCGTTTCAAAACTGAACGTCAGTCCTTCAGCGTCAAATATGTCTGCGTCTGGCTTGAACCGAATCGTCGTGCCCGTTTGATCCGATTTTCCAACCGGCTTCACCTTGGATGTCGGCTTCCCACGGGCGTATTCCTGTCGATACACCTTGCCGTTTCGGTTGACCTCCGCCACCAGATGCGCCGACAGCGCATTCACCACCGACACCCCCACCCCGTGCAATCCGCCCGACACCTGATAGGCCTTCGCGTCGAACTTCCCCCCGGCGTGCAGCGTGGTCATCACCACCTCCAGCGCTGGCCGGTTCACCTTCTTGTGCTTGTCCACCGGAATCCCGCGCCCGTTGTCCTCCACCGTGCAGTAACCGTCGCTCTCCAGCGTTACCCGGATTTGCGAGCAGTGCCCGGCCAGCGCCTCATCCACACTGTTGTCCACCACCTCCAACACGCAGTGATGCAACCCAGCCTCGGTCGTATCGCCGATGTACATCGCCGGCCTTCGGCGCACCGCCTCCAAGCCTTCTAGTACTTCAATCGTGTCGGCGCTATACGTTGCCAAACAGACCTCCTACCAATCTGTTCCGTTCTCCGAAACCTCGCGCGAAAACTCAATACCGTATGTTCGTGAGAGGTAAAACACCATGCTGCCGGCGGCCAGTACCGTTCCCACAAACGCATGCGCCGCCACCGCCACCACATAGCCGCCCACGCTGCCCGCGATATGCCTCAGCACCGTTCCCGCCATGAGCTGCACCACCACCGTCAGGATGATGATCCCCACCGCCGGCCACGCGTCACTGGCGATGAATTCGATCGATCGTTGAATCGCCCCTCGCGGCGAACTGCCGTCCACGATTACCGACACGTTGGCGAAATACATCAAGAACGGTACCGCCACGAGCCCCGCCGCCACCGCCATTCCAACGAATACTGCCAGGAAGCTCAAGAATGCCAGTGCCAGCGCGAACACGATGACCAACGCGACCAACGAAACCACCCCTATCACCGCCAGGCCCAGCAGATGCGGCGCACGATCCATAATCACGGCCGCAAGTTGATTATTTTCCGCCTCCGGGTAAATAGTCCTACGCAACAGGCCCAGGTACGCCGTTGAAATGATCACTCCGATAACCAGTAACACGACTGCCCAACCGAAAATCGCGCCCCCGCTGGCCACTTCCACCGCTCCCCCCAGGTTTCCAAAATCGTAAGTCGCGCCCGCCCCCAGTGACGGGACGTGCAGCGCGACGAGCAGAATCAAAATCGCTGAAGCGAGCGAACCCAGCGCCTCCGCGCCGCTTGCGTCAATGTCGACCACTCCCAGCGTGAATTCGCTCACCGAAGGCATTGGGGAGATCAACAGGCCTAGATCCAGCAGGACGGGGATGGTTAGGAGCACCGGCTTCCGTACGACGATCCGGAAGCCCTCGTTCAGGGCGTTAATTACACCCAAGCATCGCTCCGATTCAGGAATTCGCGCCCACCATTCCTCCGGGACATTCAACCCGGCAGCGCTGGGGCCCCTCGCCTCATTATTTGCTTCGTTAATCTTGACATAAAAAGGGCGATTTGTCCATGCTCCCACCCCTTTGGCGGACCCATATTTGGCGCCCCGTCGCACGTCCATTTGGGTCGACCGTCGACCCCCGGCTTGTACAATATTGGCGTAGACTCGAAAATTGACCGTCATCTCCAGCAGAGAGGAGCCGCCTTGGCCAGTAAAATTGACATCTCGCTTGAATACTGCACCGCTTGAAACTATCTTCCTCGGGCCGTGAGCCTGACGAACGAAGTCCTTGAACAATTCACCACCGAGATCGACAACTGGACCCTCATCCCGTCCGGTGGTGGCGTCTTCGAAGTCATCGTCAATGGTGACCTCGTTTTTTCGAAGAAAAGCGAAGGACGTCACGCCGAGCCCGGCGAGGTGCTCGGCTTAATTAAGCAGGCGCTCTAGGGCTATTCGACCGGCGGGGGTGATGTTGGCGGTGCCTCGGCTATTGAATAGTGCCGACGCGATCTGCCGGTTTGGCGAGGGCGTCCACTGCTTCGCGAATCCCGGTCAGTCCACGAACTCAGCGGCCACGTTTATGGCCGGATAAAAGAACGTCATCTTTAGCTGCCTGCTCGAGTCGTTTCGGAACCCGTGGGGTATGCCGGCCGGAGCCAGCACCGCGTCACCGGCCTTGATCGAAATCTCCCGGTCCCCCACGAGCGCCACTCCCTCACCTTCGTGAATTCGAAACGCTTCTTCTACCAGGTGCGTATGCCGGGGCAGCAGCGCCCCCGGGGCGAAATCCAGTTCCCCCATCGTCACCGCGCCCGTCCCCTCGTCCGACCCCATGATCATCCGAACCTGCATGCCCTCGATATTTGAATCGTTCCAGATGCCATCTGCCGATGTGATAACCGTCATGCGGGAGCCCCCTCACCGGTGCTGAACGCGCCAGAAAGCGCGAGTGATGCTCGCAGTTTGAAGTTCCCGTGTCCAGCGACGACCTCTGTCCCTCCCGCTCCGCCCCCGGGCTTCACCAGGCGCTCGGCGCCCTCACCTAGTTCGGCAAAGTCGGCGAATCCATCCCGGAGCTCCGCCGGGGAAGGGCATCGAATAGACCCAGCGAAGGCTGAACCGGACCCACCCGGCCGGTGACTCTGGCCACTGGCTCAGGGGCGCTGACCGCAAACGCCGGCGGCGCATAGATGGCCGCCGGTTCCAGCCGCACGCCCAGACCGTCCCGCACAAAGGCCCTGTCGCCGTCGACCAGAACAATGCGCTTACCCAGATGGCGGCTGTGCAACCGGTCCAACACCAGATCCTCGACCGGGAAGCGGAAGTCCCACCGGCCCACCAGCCGATTGAGAGGCGCGTCGGTCAGCGTAACCTCGTGAACCGCACTGGAAATCTCATTGAAGACCTCCGTGGCCCGTTCGTAAAATGTCTCCAGTTTCGGGCCGCCATTTCGCCGTACCCGTCGCCACCCGAGCAGCCGCACTCGATCCTCAAGGTCCACCAGTATTTCCCGCACATCGGGGTCGATATGGCGGCGCACCAGGCGACTCAAATCCTTAAACGTACGCGGCAGCAACGCTCCCGGAGAACCAGTCCTCCGCGGCAATGGCCCATTTTGCGATGTCTTATTCATCCTCGTGCCTCCAACGAAACGTCTCGCTTTGTCGAAATGTCACTTGCGCACCTCGCCACCGACTCGAAAAGAGTTGCCCTCCGGATACTCCCTTCTCCAAATCTCGATTCCAGGCCGTCAACCGCGGCATTCAGACGAACGGCGCGTCCATCTTCGAAGAGCGGCATTTTTAGTTGCCGAACGTCTTCCGCTGGGAAGTCCGACACATGTACGCCGAGAAGACGGTACCCAACCCCCGGCCGAAATTCCGTACGCATCAATACATCCGCCACCTCAAATATCGCCCCGCCGTCGTCCGTGTGATCCGGCAACGTCCGTCGCCGCGTCATCGTCGTAAAGTCCGCCTGTCGGATCTTCAACGTGACCACGCGGCCTTGTAATCCGTGGGATCGCAGCCGCTGCGCCACCTTCTCGCTCAGTCCCAGTAGCTCGGTCGATAGGGCTTGCAGCTCGCCAACATCCGCCGGGAACGTGCGTTCGTTCCCCACCGACTTGCGCACACTTTGCGCGGACACCGGGCGGCGATCCACGCCACGGGCCAGATCATGCAACCGCCAACCGAATTTACCGAAGTGGCGCACTAGGTCGGCTTCCCCACTGCCCGTCAACTGCTCGACCGTCTCGATCCCTAGAGCGCCCAACTGCTCCTCCGTGCGGGGCCCCACCCCCCAGATTTTCCCTACGGGTAACGGCGACAGAAATCCCCGTTCCTGGCCAGACTCGATCGACAGAAGCCCATCCGGTTTGCACATGTCCGACGCTATTTTGGCCACCGACTTACTGGTCGCCACGCCGATGCTGATCGTCAGCCCCTGCTCCGCCATCACGCGGCGGCGAATGTCCCTGGCCACATCGTCTGGCGATCCATGCCGGTGTTCGCAGCCAAATACGTCCAGAAAGGCTTCATCTAGCGATATCGGCTCCACCAGCGGGGTATAGCCGTGGAAGATGTCCATCACCGCGCGCGAGACATCTCCGTAGACTTCGTGCCGGCCTTTGACGAACGCGGCGTGCGGACACAGCCTGGCCGCCCTTCGCAGGGCCATGGCCGAGTGAATGCCGTACTCGCGCGCCTCGTAGGAGCAGGCCGCCACCACCCCCCGGGAGTCGGGATCGCCTCCCACCACCACCGGCCTTCCCCGCAGCTTCGCATTGTCTCGCTGTTCCACCGAAGCGTAAAACGCGTCCAGATCGGCGTGTAGGATCGAAGCCGTCGGATGCGGTCCGCTCAGACCCGCCATCCCGCTCTCAGCCCGAATTATTGTCGTTTCGCTCATCGCCGCTGCGGCTGTTTTTCTCATTGTTGGGCAACAATACCGAACAACTACCGAACGGTCAACAATTTTTAGGGCAGGTGCGAAAGTCCCACGGGATATGCAGCGGAACGGCCCCCGTGAAGCAGAGCTGCTATGTTGCCGTGCACCAAATACTTCATGGGGCCCGGAACATGACCAATGATTCGACCCCATCAACCGCTGATGACGAAGCCCCACCGATAAATGGTGGCGGCGACAAGGGTTCAGGTCCGCTTAGGTTCCTGGGTAGTCTGGGCGGTACCGGCATAATCGCCATCGTCTGGATACTTTTCGAACAATCCTGATGGTCAACGACCGGATTGACAAGCGGGCGCCTTTAGAGGCGCTGGTCGTAGCCTACGGCGAGGGCATCTTCTTCCTGATCGCTTTACTCGGCACGGTCATTTGCTTCTACATCATCGCGAGACATGGACTCACTGCTCGTGAACAATCCTGAACCCTGCGCCGCTTCAGGAGCAGTGGCTGTGAGCTAAAACGTTGGGGCCCCCCCTTCTCATTTGTGCGTCCCGCTGGGTAGCCGGCATGTCCCACTCGCCGCCGCTCCTATTCCTGCCTGCCCGTTCCCTAAATCGCGTCCGCTGTTTTAGAGGAAACAGGCTGTGTCTGGCACTCGCACCCGCTGCCAGAAAAAACAGCCTATGGCTGGCCTGTGGCTGCCCCTCGCCGGCTCAGGTCCTACAATCAGGCGTTATTCGCATCATGATCGGCCGCCAGTCCCCGATGACCGTTTCTGCAGGCAGGGCCGGTGGGTCACTCAGCTGGTCTTGGCGGAAAACTAAATGCAGACGCGGCCACAGGCGCCGGTCTCGCAGGGAGAAGATATGGCCGAACGACGACCCAACATTATCTGGTATTGCACCGATCAGCAGCGTTACGACACGATCCACCGACTGGGCAACCAGCACATCAACACGCCGAATCTGGACAGGTTCATGGCGACCGCCGTGACCTTTACGCACGCGCACTGCCAGGCGCCCATCTGCACCGCCAGCCGGTCGAGTTTCCTGACCGGGATGTACCCGGGTAGCGTACGCAACACCCGGAACGGCAACGGGACCGTCTCCCCGGATGTTGAAGAGCGGCTGATAACCCAGAAGCTGGCGGATGACGGCTACGACTGCGGACTAGTGGGCAAGCTGCACCTGGCCGGGGGAATTAACGGGCGGGAGTCGCGGGCGAAGGACGGCTACCGCTTCTTCCATTACAGCCATGCGCCGCGATCGGACTGGAAGCGCCGTGGCGACTACTACGAATGGATTGAGGAGCAGGGGGCGAACGCTGACGACGTGTTGGAGCAATTTGACGAGCGGCGGCGGCCGCGGCGGAAGGACGACATGCCCCAGGGCGGGCTGTGGGAGCCAACTCCAGAGCAGGACAACGCCCCGCCGGAACTGCACCAGACGACCTGGTGTACTACCCGGGCGATCGAGTTCATCAACGAAGCTCGCGATGACGGGCAGCCCTGGCTGATCAGCCTGAATCCATTCGACCCCCACCCTCCGCACGACGCGCCGTGGGAGTTCTACCGCCGCTACGATCCGGACACGCTGCCCGCGCCATTGTTCCGGGAGAATGATGTGGAGACCCAGAACCGGATCTCGGACGCCGGCGTGGATTTCCAGACGCGCTCGCACCCGCCGGAGCACTGGGGATTCCCGAAGGTGAAGGCGTCCTATTACGCGATGATCGAGTTGATCGACGAGCAGTTCGGGCGATTGCTGGACTATCTGGAGGCGACCGGGCAGCGCGAGAACACCATCGTGATCTTCATGAGCGATCACGGGGAGACGCTCGGGGATCACGGCCTGGCGCTGAAAGGATGCCGGTTCTATGAGGGGTTGGTCCGAGTGCCGTTGATGATCTCCTGGCCCGGCCATTTCGGAGGGGGCGTGATCAGCGACGCGCTGGTGGAGCTGACGGATATCGCGCCGACACTGCTGGAAGTGGTGGGGCTGCCGGTTCCGGAGGAGATGCACGGGCGGTCCCTGCTGCCGATCCTGACGGGGGACGCCCCGGCGGGCGAACACCGTGAGTTCGTATGGAGCGAGTTTGCCGACTGCATCATGCTGCCGGATAAATCGCGGGCGACCATGTATCGCAACCGGCGCTGGAAGCTGGTGGTCTATCACGGCAACGACGTCGGCGAGCTCTACGACATGGAAAACGACCCTGACGAGTTCGCAAACCTCTGGGACAGCCCGGACCATGCCGGGACGAAAGCCGAGCTGGTGCTGAAGAGCTTCAACCGCACCGTGATGACCCAGAATCTCGGCCCCGACCGGGCCATGCGGTACTAGATGACATCAACGGCACGAAACGAGATGCCCGCCGAATCGGGATCTGAGCTGAATCAGAATAATGCGCCGGCGCCGCCCAATATCGTCCTGATCGTGGCCGACGACATGGGATTCTCCGATTTGGGGTGTTTCGGGTCCGAGATCGAGACGCCCAATCTGGACGCCCTCGCCACCGGCGGGGCGCGGGTCTCGCAGTTCTACGCCTACCCCCGCTGCTGCCCGACCCGCGCCTCGCTGCTTTGACCGCCGGGCCGGCCCGGCCGACAGGCTAGCGGTCGGGGGGGCTCAGTACGCCGGACGAGGGGATGGCCCCGTGCCAGGGGCGTTCGGCGATGGCTTCTTCGTTGAGGTCGATGCCCCAACCCGGGGAGTCCGGAATGACCAGATAACCATCCTCGATCTGGGGGATTTCGGTGAAGAGCTCGTCGCGCCAGGGAGCGGCGTCGACGTCCGTTTCCATGATCTGCACGCAGCGGGTGGCGGCGCAGAGGTGGGCGGCCATGAAGGTGGAGAGGTGGCTGTAGTAGTTATGAGGGGCCATGACGATGTCGTGGCTCTCG
>CAZBZS010000019.1:39965-40771 GCA_964496475.1 uncultured Chloroflexota bacterium
ATCGCCTTCGCCTGAGCGAAGCCGGTCCAGGGGATGTCGACCATGCCGACGTCCATTGCCTTCTGTTCGAGGAACGGGCGGTAGTCGAGAAGCGTGTTGACGCTTTCGCCGGAGCAGATGGTGGTGGAGGTCGAGCGGGTGACCTGCCGCAGGGCCGCCGGCTCCCAGGTGTCCAGTTCCAGCCACATCATGCAGTAGGGCTCCAGGGCCTTCGCGATCTTGGTGGCGCCGTGGGTCTTGAAGTTGTAGTTGATATCCAGGGCTAGGTCGAACCCGTCGCCGGTGCCGACGCGAAAGGCGTCAAGCAGGCTGGTGATGCGCTCGAGAATGCCGGGCTCCAGGATGCCGTCCGTCGTGGAGTAAACGTCGGCGGGATCGCCGGGAATGGTGATGTTGGTCTTGAGGGCGGTGAAGCCGCGCTGTACGACCTCGCGGCCGAGGTCGGCGATGTCATCGTAAGTACGGATGGGCGGAGTGCCGAGGAGTTCGGAGTAGCGCGCGCGATAGGTGCTGCAATGGGACCAGTACAGACGGACGCGATTGCGAAAGGGGCCGCCGAACAGCTCGTAGACGGGAACGCCGTACGTCTTGCCCTTGATGTCCCAGAGGGCGCATTCGATGCCGGCGATTGCGCGTCCCATGGTGCCGCCGGGCGCCTGCTGATTGTGCCGGTTCATCGCGGCCGTGAGCGCCGCGACGGCCATGGGATCCTGATCGAGGACAACACCGCGCATATCCAGGACGCCGCCGGCCACGGCGTTGGGCGCGCGCCAGTCGGAGCATTCGCCATAGCCGGTGATGCCGGC
>CAZBZS010000020.1:0-38197 GCA_964496475.1 uncultured Chloroflexota bacterium
ACCGTCGTCCTTAACGAAATGGTCCGGAAATACGGTCAGCTCACCGAAGTCACCAAGCGTTACCTGGACATCACCGACCTTCCCGTGGTCATAGAGGTGGACGGCGAATCCGCCGAAGAGCTCCTTGAGGTCTCCGCGATATTCACCGCCATGTCCGATCAGATAATGATCAAGATTCCCTGCACCGTTCACGCACTCCCGGCCTTCACCGAGCTCAAAAAACAGGGCGTTGCCACCATGTGCACCACCACCTTCTCCCTGTCACAGGCGAACGCCGTGGCGCTGGCCGGCGCCACCCACGTCCTGCCCTTCTGTGAGCCCGTGAAGGAACTCGGCGGCGATCCCACCGAGCTCGTTCGGGACTGCGTGCGCGTCTTGGGGGCCTGGACCGAGCGTCCGCTCATCACTGCGGCCCTGGTCAGATCGGTCGAGGTCGCCCACCTTGCTATCCGCGACGGCGCCGACGGCATCATCGTGTTCTGGCCGATCTACGAACAAATGCTCGCGCACCCGCTTACCGATCAGTGGAACGGAACCTTCCGCGGCCAATGGGACGAAATGCTCGAAGCTGGGCTCATGAAAGGCGTCCCTGTACGAAGCTGAGTTTCGGCCGGGATAAACCCGAACACCCCTCCACCACCGCCCACTTGTGTATCATTCCGGCGCGGGGTGGAGCAGTGGCAGCTCGTCGGGCTCATAACCCGGAGGTCGTCGGTTCGAATCCGACCCCCGCAACCAGAGTTGGCGAGAACCAGACCTGCGGGCCAACGACGCTTCAATACTTCCCAGCATGGCCCGTTCCCGGAAGGCCAGCGCCATGTTCCAGCTATCGTCGAGCCCCGGCGGTCGGCCAGTCTCCAGCCGAGTGGCTTCCGAGGAAAGGCCCAAGGATCGGGTGACGCTTCTCATCTCCGAAACCGAAGTCGACAGCCTAGCTGACATGACCATGGCCATGGAGGCCGTCGAAGATGCGTTCCGACTGCAGGGCCAGGGCCAGGCGATCAATTTACCCCGCAGACGCGTTGGCGGAGGCCATACGACCCTGCAACTTATGGGCGGCGCCATCCCCGAACTCGACCACATCGGCTTCAAGGCCTACGTCGGCGGTGCCGGGTCTATCCGGTTCGTCGTCAATCTCTACCGCGAATCCACCGGCGAGCTCGACGCCGTCATCGAAGCCGGCCGACTCGGCCAGCTACGCACCGGCGCCGCCAGCGGGGTGTCCGCCAAACATCTGGCCCGCGAAGATGCCGCCGTCGTCGCCATCATCGGCAGCGGTTACCAGGCTCGCACCCAGCTTGAGGCCGTCTCCCGTGCCCGCGAGCTGACCGCCGCCTGCGTCTACGGCCGCGACCCCGCCCGCCGGGAGCGATTCGCCCGGGAAATGAGCGTCGCCCTGAATCTCAAGGTCACACCCGTAACTAGCGTCCAGGAGGCTTGCGACGGAGCCGACCTCATCATCACCGCCACCAACAGCTTGGAGCCCGTCCTGGCCGGCTCGTCCATCGCCCCCGGCGCTCACGTCATGGCCATGGGCGCCAATCGCATCCAGGCCCGCGAGCTCGATGACGCCGCCCTCGGCTGCTTCGACCTCATCGCCGCCGACGATCTTGAGCAGGCCAGGATCGAATCGGGAGACCTGACCGCCGCGGTTGAAATCGGCGCGATCGGTTGGGACGAAATCGTCCAGATGGGCGACATCGTCGCTGGCCTTGCCCCCGGGCGCGGTTCGTCCCACCAGCGCACCCTTTTCAAATCCTTGGGCATCGCCATCTGGGACATCGCCCTGGCGGATCGCATATTTTGCGCCGCCGTCGCCGCCGGCATCGGCACCGAAGTGAACATGCACCGGGACGTCCCCGGCTAAATTCTCTCGGCAACCGGCGGACCCTGGTATTAGAATGCGGGTCGGTCGACCTCAGGCTCCGTCTCCTCGCCCCCATCGTCTAGAGGCCTAGGACAACACCCTTTCAAGGTGTAGACAGGGATTCGAATTCCCTTGGGGGCACCAGTTCAGTTCGACCACTTCCCTTCCTGTTCCGTACAACTGCGCCTCATCTAAGGTGTGACCGTGCTTATCAGCAATCCCGTCGCGTCATACAGCAGCGCCGGGTCCAGCGCATCGTCGAGCTACACGTCCGACTCAGTCCATTTCAGGTTGCCAGTGGCGCCGCCGCTCGCCACCACCACCGTACCCCCAGCCGGAATCTTGTAGCCGGGTGGAAATACGAACCGCTCATCTCGATTCTGGCTCACCAGCAGCCACAACGACACGTCAATCGCGTACGCTCACCTGTTCCTGATCGTCACCGTTTCCGCCGCCTTGTCGACCGCCTCGATATCCACGATATCAACTGGGACAGCAGTCGGCGTCGGAGTCGGAGTCGGCGCGGGTAGCGGGGTGGATTGCCTGACTCCCGGGCCGGTTGCCGAACCCCCAACCTACCCCAGCAGCTCCACCTCCGTGGCCTCCGCCCCGGCAGCCTCCGCTACCGCCGGAAGTGCGCCCTCGGATGCTGGCTCTCCGCCCCCGAGACACCCTGCCACCGCCAGCGCCATCGCCAGTCCAACCAGCAAAAACGGGACTCGAACGCCGCTCATTACGCTCCGGTTTCCGGTGCGACCGCCTCGCAAACCCGAATCACCCCGTCGGTATCAGCCACAGCGCCAGCAGCACCGCGAGCGCCGCCATCCCGATAAACGCGCCGATCACAATTAAAATAGTTACCAGGCACGACATTGGGCTCGTCTGATTTCGCCGCCCCAAGCTCGCTCCCGTCTTTCGGATTTCCTCGTCGCTCCGACTAGTCCGATCAGAGGATTCTAAACCCTCCCGACCGGGTCACTCGGCTCCCGCCGGCGTTACGACTGCTCCCTCGCGCTCGCCTCCAGCCGGTCCAGCGTCCGCATGGATGCCAACAGCGTCTGCCCCGATGTCAACGCTTCCCGGCCTTCCCGGACAGCGTTGACGAACTCCTCGTCCTGCACCTTGAATGCTGGCTCATTTGTGTCCGAATACGACTCGCCGCCGCCCTTTGTGCTCACCCGGTCTTCATCGAGCGTCAGCGTTTCTTCCTCGCATATCAGTGTGATCTGCATCCGCGCCTCCGGGACGTGTGCGTTGTAAGACATTGCGTACGTTGCGAGGCCACCACCGGCAAACCGCATCTGTGCCGACAGATCCATCGGAATTCCCAGTGGATTCTCGATCGGACCTAGCAGCGCCCGCGCCTGTTCCGGTTCACTCCCGAACAGCCACACCGCATCGTCCACCACATGCCCGCCGTGATGCCACAGCAGATTGTCGGTCCAGCTGCGCTCATAGCCGGTCCACCCCACGTTCGAGCGCCGGAAAAAGTGCCACTCGCAATGAAAGTGATGCAGAGTAAGCTCCCCCTCGGCGATCCGACGCTTCGTCTCCCGGATGAACCGTCGGTAACGATGCGTGTGACAGATCATCAGCGTCCGTCCATGCGCATCCGCCAGATCGCAAAGTTCCTCGGACTCGGCCAGGCTCAGGGCCATCGGGATTTCTAGCAACACATGCTTGCCCGCCAGCAATCCCGCCTTCGCCTGCTCATAATGAACCTGGCTCGGGGACGCCACCAGCAGTGCGTCGATCTCCGGTCGGGCCAGCGCTTCAGTTAGGTCCACAGTCGCCAGCTCCGCTCCACACGATTTGGCGAACGCCTCCGTAGGCTCGATTCTCCGGCCAACCACCGCTCCTATGTTGACTCCCTCAATTACCTGCAGCGCTTCGCGGTGAAACTCTGCTATTCCGCCGTAACCCACCACGCAAAACCTCATAGTCCGGCCGCATACAATTCGCTCACCGCCACGCTCTCTCCCGGCGTCTCCGCTGATCTGTACGCCGCGTCTAGCATCTCCACGCAGGCCTGCGCGAATTCGGGCGGCGAGCCGTTCGTCGCCGTTCCCCGGCAAACATCCACCAGGTTGGCCGCTGTCGCAAACCGCGGATACGCCGCGTCCGCGTCATCGGTACTGAAGCCCTCCTCGGTCCCGTCATGGCCTCGGAAACGCAGCTCTCCGCCAACCGCATCCAGCAGCAGATAGCCCTTCTCGCCGTAGATCCGGATTTCCAACTGCCCCGCGTCCCCCACCCCGACGTTCCCGGTGCTGGTGAAGGTCCCCACCGCCCCTCCCTCGAACCGCACGCTGATTGCATCCACCAGGTCGACCGCCAGTCCGAAATTATTCATGTACGCGCTCACTCGCTCGGCCCGCAATCCAGACACGAACATCGTCAACGCCGCCGAGTGGGTCACCTGCAAGTGACCCTGTCCCCCGCCCGAGAGCGATGGGTCCGAATACACCCTTCCCGGGCCTGTGACCGGATAGTGAAAATGCGGCTCGTACGCCGAATCGTCCCCCCGGTAAAACTCGATCACCATCGAAGCGAACTGGCAGGCCACCTGCTGGATGGATCCCAGCCGTCCCGCCCGCACCATCTCTCTCGCCCGCAGACTTGCCGGCGCGAAATGCCACGGGTGCCCCACTATCAACTCTCGCTCTCGCTTCCTGGCTATCTCGATCAGTGTCCGGCCGTCCCCGGCCTTCAGCACCATCGGCTTCTCTAGCATCACATGCAGGTCGCGCTCCAGGCAGGCGCGTGCGACCGCGTAGTGGTGCGCGTGCGGGATCGCGATCACCACCCCATCGGGCTTTTCCCGGTCGATCATCTCGTCCAGGTCTGTGTACATCCGGCCGACCTCATAGACTGCGGCGCAGCGTTCCAGCGCCGCCTGGTTCGTGTCCACCACCGCGACCACGTCCGCGTCCGGGTTATCGATCAGCCCGGGGATATGCACGAATGTCGACCACCATCCCGTCCCCACCACCGCGATTCGGGACCGCTCACCCGCCGCGCTCACTCCTACCTGCCCTCAATACCGGGGATGGTGCGCCCCTCTTCCAGATCAAGGCGCTGGCACACCGATATTTTCTCCGCCAAGTGTCCTAGCCCGAGAGGCTCCAGGAACCCCCGATGCCGCTCGATGTTGTCCGGATGCGGCATCCTGCCAAGCAGATCGGAGTTGAACCCCGCGATCTCCTCGTTGGTTCGGGTAGTCATCTTCGCCGACACCCATCCCCACACCGCCTCGTCGTCCGCAAGATCGGCCAGCGCGTCCACAAACTCGTTGACATCGATTTTCAGGAAATCCATCAGCGTCTTCGAGTAACTGGTACCCGCCAGGTACTCGCCCCCCGTCCCCGCCAGTTCGGCGCGGCCCTTGTCGATAGCCCTCGACAAGAACGCCATGCCGTGCAGCTTCTCGTGCGTGCTCCTCGGAACTTCCTTCGTAAGGTCCAAATTAGCCCTCCTTTAGCTCAGCGGCCTTCGTCCCACTCCAGCCGCTCTACCCATGTCACTATGTCCGCCAGCTCCGCCAGGCCGATTCCGGCCAGATAGTTGCTGTGCCATTCAACTTGCTCCGGTGTTTTGGCCCGTCGTGCAATCATCAGCCGATTGGACTTCGCGATTTCAAACGCGCTCCGGGCCACTTTGTTGGCCACGATCCACCTCCGGATTTCCTCGTCCGTCCGGTGATCCCGGAGCGCGTCAAACAATTGCTCGGGCGAGATGCCCAGGATTTCAAAACCCGGCGCCGACTGGCCAGTACGAAACAGGTACTCACCTTCTTTGCCCGCCAGCTCCGCTCGCGCCTTGTCAATCGTGCGCGGCAGAAACACCATCCCCAGCATTCGTTCGTACGGGCTACGCGGTACCCCGCTTGTCAGATCGACGTCCCCGTCTCCCATCTCCGTCTCCCGTCCGTCATCCAGCTCAAGCCGCTCGAATATCGTCAACTCCTCCGTCACCGCATCCAGATCATCCGTTACCCCGGCTCCGGCCACGAAGCTTCGGTGACGGCTCTGCTGCTCCTCCGTCTCCGGATAGCTTTCAATCATCGCCTCATTGAATCGGGCGATCTCAACCTTGCTACGTGGTTTCGCCACTTCCCGCACCCACTCCCACACCGCCTCATCCCCACCCCGCTCATCCACCGCACGTAGAAGCTCCTCGGCGTCGATTTCCAGAAAGGCCAATAACCGCGCCGACATACCTCCCCGCCAGTGAAACTCGCCCAGCGTGCCCGCGATGTCCGCCCGAGCCTTGTCGAACGTTCGTTGGACGAACACGATGTGCTCTGTCTTCGCATACGGACTTCTCGGCGTTGTTTTCGTCAGGTCCACCGGCCTGGCCTTTCCCCTCCGGGAGACCCAACGCCGTTCGTCCGGCAGCGGTTCCACGGGTGCGTATCCTAGCGCTCCACCATCACCGGCACCATTCCGTTACCGCTTGCTCAATCCATCGAGAGCCGCGCCCCCTTCGTCCCTCGCTCTCCTCTTAGGGCGTAAAATGAACCCGCCGGTAATCAGCCGGTTATGGAAGCTAGGCGACTCCCAGATCGATCCCCATAACTCTAATATTCCGGTACGAGCGACCAATAAAAACGGGCCGGACGCCCATAGCATTGAGGCGGCTGACCGGGCTATACGGGGATCACCAGACATGGCTCAAAAGATCAGCCGGGAGGGACTCACCCTGGACGCCGAGCTGATTTACCCATTCATCCGGGCTATTCGGAACGTCCTTCAAAAAGAGACCAAATCTCGTGTGCTTCGCACCAGCAAACCTTCTCTCACCGCGGGCGGCAAACTCGCCCACAAAATCACCTCCGTCATCGGGCTCGTCGGGGAAATCTCCGGAGTCTTCCTCATATCTGTCTCCGCCGAGTATGCCTTCTCCTTTTTCCGGGAAGTGGTCGGGGTTGAGGCGACCGAAATTGATGACGTCGTCCTTAGCAGAATCGCCGATCTGTCCAATACCATCGCCGGTCAGGCCCCGTGCCCCCGAGGACACCGACCTATCCACGGATATCTCACCCCCCATCCTGATCAAGTGTCAGGGCGCCAGCCTGCCCACCTTGGACCTCCCGCGCGTCTCCGGTCCCCTCAAGACCGATCTGGGTGATCTGGTCATGGAAGTCGCCGTTGTCAGGTCCGTGCAATAAGGTCGAATTGCCGCCCCAAAATCCCGCCGTCGCGCTGACATCAACCGGACGATGACCGATCCCTTACCCCGCCTGCCACAGGACGGCGCCGACGAACGGCTGCGCCGGCAGATGGACTTCCTTGTCGAAATGGATCGCCTCAAGACCATCCTGCGCACCGCCCTTACCGAAGGCGGTGCCCGCCTTGAAAACGACGCCGAACACTCCTGGCATGTCGCCTTGATGGCGTCCACCCTCGCCGAATACTCCGACCGGAAAATCAATGTGGACCGCGTCGTGAGGATGCTCCTGGTCCACGATCTAGTCGAGATCGACGCCGGCGACGTGATGATCTACGACGAGGCCGCCCGTCGCGCGCAGCATTCCCGTGAACTGGTCGCCGCCGAGCGCATCTTCAATCTCCTGCCTGCCGACCAGGCCGCCGAGCTTCGAGCCTTATGGGATGAATTCGAGGCTCGCGAATCCGCTGAGGCTCTTTACGCAACGGCTCTCGACCGGCTCCAACCGCTGCTCTTGAATTACCTCAGTCGGGGAGCCGCCTGGCGCGAACACGGCGTCACCGCCGCCCAGGTCAGGTGCATTAATAGCTCCATCGCCGACGCCTCGCCTCGCCTCTGGGATTTCGCTGGCGGCCTGATCGAAGATGCCGTCAAACGGGGCTGGCTGCCAGAGTAATCTACGTTAAAGATCCGCCGAATCTAGTCTGTCGCTCCCGCCGCCTTGCTCCCGCCCGCCCCCTCTTCATCTTTAGCCTTCTCGGTGGCCGGCATCCCGGCGACCACAAACTCCTTCGCGAGCTTCGTCGCCGCCTCCGTATTTCCCTGATCCAAATCGCCATCCAGCACCAGACCCAGCAGGTATTCTTTGATCGGCTTGATCCACGGACCGGGCTCGCGACCGAACAGCTCCATCAATTCCGCGCCATCCAGCGGGCTGTCCATCTTGTCCACATCGGCCTGCCCGGCCAGCAGATCGCACCGCGCGTCCAATTCGGCCACCCTCTTTAGTCCCGCCTCGATCCGTCTGGCCCGGTAGCTGGTGATGTCCGCCCGCGACAGCGTCAGCAGCTGCGTCCGCCGCTCCCCCACGTCTCGCATGTACCGGCGCACCGCCCCGTCGCTCCAGTTGGACTCATACAGGTTCGACCGCATGTGCCACGCCACCAGGTCGGCCACCGCCCGGATCGTCGCCTTGTCGTAGCGCAATCTCTCCAGGATCTTGCGCGTAAGCCGCGTTCCCACCATCTCGTGACCGTGAAACTGCACCTTCCCGCTCTTAACTTTCTTCGTCGCCGGCTTGCCGATGTCGTGCAGCAACGCCGCCAGCCTGATCACCGGCTCGGCCGGCACCCCGCCCACCACCTGGAGCGTATGCGTCAAAACGTCCTTGTGCTGGTGACGCTCGTCCTGATCCGTCGACGCCAACTCCGCGACCTCCGGCATGATGAAGCGGATCAGCCCCAGTTCGATCATGCTCCTGATGCCCTGGTCCGGCCCATCCGAAACCAGAATCATCGTCAACTCATCGCGAATGCGTTCCCCGCTGATGAATTGCAGCCGCCCTGCGCTTTCCTTGATCGCCGCCGCCGTTTTTCGATCGATCTCAAACCCCAGCTGAGTTGCCAGCCGCACCGCCCGCAGCATCCGCAACGGATCCTCCCGAAATCGCTCCGCCGGTATCCCCACCGCCCTCAGCGTCTTTTTTGCCAGGTCGGCCACCCCGCTGTGCGGATCCTCGATCTTGCCCGTGCCGATGTCCTGCGCGATGGCATTGATCGTGAAGTCACGCCGCGCCAGATCGTCCTCCAACCGGTCGCCGAATTCCACCTCCGGGTGCCGTGACTCTTCATCCGGGTACCACTCGGCCCGGTAGGTCGTAATCTCGACCTTTGCGTCCCCGAACATCGCCCCCACAGTCCCAAACCGCTCGCCGATGTCGTACAGACCGTCAGGTTTTGCCTGCCGCAGCAGCCGCTTGATATCCGCGGGACGCGCGTTAGTGGTCAGGTCCACGTCCTTCGACGCCCGCCCCAGCAGGCGGTCCCTGACCGAACCACCCACTAGGAAGACTTCAAATCCAGACCGCGCGAAGACCGTTGCTATCGAGCCCAGTACGTCCATTGCAGTCAGTTAGATCCCGGCAAACCCTGTCGCAGCCGTCGCGGTACCATCGTGGCGACCCTTCCCGGGCGGTGATGATCGATCCATTCTAGGACATCCACATACTGCTCCCGCAGCTCCGCCCGCCCCGTTCTCAGCCTCCTCACCGCGATATCGGCCATGAACAGCAGCATCCCGACCGTCAGCAGTAGCGGCGCGAGCCTCTCGCCGTTCGCCAGATCCGTTCCGCCGAACACTTCCTCCGGCGCCGCCAGCGTTTCCCCACCCGTCCGCGCCGCGATCCAGTTGAGCAGAGCCGTTCCCGGCCGCCCCTGCTGAAATTCCGCCGAATACCCCACCACGAACCCGTCCAACACCGGCCCCACCGGCTCGCCCTCGGCTGTGCGCTGCTCGATGCTCAACCGATATGCTCCCGGTCCCGTCTCTGGCAGCGCAGCCTCGTAACGGCCCGGGGCCGTCTGCTCAAAAATCAGCACCGCCGTCTCCCCATGCGGGCTTGTCATAATCCCCGTCGTCTCCATGTGATTTCGGAACCTGCCGGATTCATCCACCGAATCCACCACCACTGCCACCTCCCCACCTTCCACCCGGCTGCTCACCCTGATCCCTTCATTCCGATCCTGCGCCCCCGCGATCGCCCACCCCGCGAGGCCGCTCACGACTCCCCCGAATTCACTCCACGCCCTCCATTCCTCACTCCACTCTCCTCCGACATTCGAAGTCCACACCGCCACCCGCCCGAATCCCGCCTGCCAGGTCGCCAGGATCGGATCGTTACTGTCCGACACCAGCACCGCCGTCGCCTCCGCGCGCAGCCTCGTTCGCACAAAACCGCCCAGGTACGGTATCGGTTCGTCCGCCGCCACCTCCGCGAAAACCGGGCTTGCCAGCATCACCCGCGGTTGCTGACGGCGATCCACCATGAAGAAACTGCGCGCGATTTCCGTCTCCTGCGTCAGCAGAGCCGGTATTGCCGCCGGATCGTCGGTTTGGTAATAGCGCCCATTCCCATCCCGCGCCAATTCCCTGAGCAACTCCGTGTCCGCGTCCTCCCCCACCGCCACCGTCGATACCGATATCCCGTCACGCCGGACTTGCGCCCCAAACACGTCAAAATTCCCAAATCGCGCCTGCCCATCAGTAATCAGGATCATGTGCTTCAATCCTGCCTCAAGATCGATCATTCGCCTGCGCGCCATTTGCACCGCTGTGTAGATGTCAGTGCTGTTGCCCAGGACCATCGCCCGGATTTTGGCCTCCACTAGGCTCTTGTCCGCCGCCGATTCAATCCGCGTCGGCTCAACTATCCACCTCGCGTCCGCGTCAAACGCCACCACCCCTACCTGATCACCCTCTTCCAGCAGACGCACCGCCTGCACCGCCGCCTCCTTCGCCATCCCGAATTTATTGACTTCCATATTGGTGCCTCGAAACGACATGCTCGCCGATCGATCCACCACCAGCACCAGCGCCAGGCCCCGTATCTCTTCTTCCGGTGGATTTGAACGCACCGGCAGCAAGCCTTCCAGCGTTGTTCCCTCATACTCGCCTGGACCGAACGAATTCGCCCCACCCGTCACCACCAGGCCATGTCCCCGCTCCCGCACGAATCGCCGCAGCGTGTCCACCTGCTCATCGTTCAGGGCGCTCGCCGACACGTCCGCCAGGATCACCGCGCCGAATTCAGACAGCGACTTCGTATCGCCGGGCAGACGGTCCGCCTCCACCACCACCACCACATATTCCTCCGCTGCCAGCGTCGCCGCCAGCGCGCCCGTTTCCAGCGGATCGCCCACCAGCAGAATTCGGGCCGGAGGCAACACTCGCACCAAGCTTTCGGCCACGTTATTCTCGGTCCGCCCGTCCGCGTCGTCCAGGATTTCCGCCCGTAGCACCAGCACGCCCTCCTTCTCTGCAAGGACCTTCGTTCCCAGCAGGTTCACCCCCGGCCTGACCTGCACCTGCGTATCCGCCGCCAGCCGCTCTCCCGCCCATAGCCGAAGCCTCACATCGGCCTCCCGCTGCGCCACCACCGCCACCTGCACGTCGAAGCTCTTCCCCACATACACGTATGTCAGCGTCCGGGGCGGCTCCAGCGACATGTCCGCTCCCCCGAGCTCCAGCGGCCTCACAACCGAGACGGTTATCTCTCGATCCGTCGCCTCGGCCAGCGCTCGATCCAGGCTCGTTCCCGGCATCTCACCGTCCGTCAACAGCACGATCTTGTCGCCTCCGCCTCCGCCCTCTCCGATCAGGCTCACGGCCTGTAAGATCGCCTCGCCCAGCCCCGCCCTGCCACCACTGCCGGATCGACCGGAGATCGCTATCCCTCCCCGAATGTCCCGAATCTCCACCGGAAGCTGCGTTATCCGCACCGAATCCGAAAACTCCACCACCGCCACCCGACCATCCGCCGGCCCCGCGCCGATCGCCTGTTCGATCCAATCCCGATTTAGCGACCGTTGGGCCAGCAATACGCTGTCTGACACATCGAGCACGAAAACCGTAGTCTCTCGATGTCCACCCCCGATGCCCACCCCCGCCGTCGCCAACACCAGAATCGTCAGTCCCACCACTCGCAGCATCGCCGACCCCACCCGCCTCCGTCCGCTCAATCGCGCGCGACTGCTCCATGCCAGATAGCTCACCACCGGCAGCAGCCCAAGCAGCACCAGCGCCAGCGGCCTCTCAAACGTCACCGGCTTGCCAATCGCACTCGATGGAACCACGCCCACTCCCCCGTCATCACCAGAATCGCCAGCGCCGCCGCCCAGGGCCACGCTTCGTAGTTGCCCGTCGGCCGCTCCGCCAGTATCAACGGCAACGGCGGTGGTTGAGCTACTAACGCTCCCGACTCCGGCTCCGATTCGAACGCCGCCGATACCCCGAAAGTCTCTTCGTGTATCAGGGTATCTCCCGCCCACTGCCGCAAGTGATAGCGGCCAACCTCCACTAGCGGTTCAAGCGTCGATCTGAACGGACGCACCATCTCGGTAACCATCTCCCCACTCGGCCCCAGCAACTCAAGCCTGGTCGACCTCGGGTGGGGCGCAATTTCAATCGACTCGCCCGGGCGAATCGCAGCCGTCGCTTGAATGGCCGTCAGCGGACTTGCCCACTTCACCGCATTTCGCATGAAAATCGGAAATGCCGGCGCCGTCTCCATTCCAGTAACTTCCGGGTCGAACCCCACCACCACGACCCGCCTCCCCTCCCACACACCGTGCAGAATGCCCGCTCCCTGCCCCACGAACACATCCGCCGTCGCCCAATCCGGCACCGGCAGCGCGTACTTCGGCTTTCCCTGCAAAAATCCCAGATCCACCGCTTCCATAAGGCCATCCTTGTATGCTGGCAACGCTTCCTTCACCGGAACCGTCGGATCGAACGGAGCAAGCGGATTTGGCGGCGGTGGCATCATCAGGATCATGTTCGCCGCCGGCAGCTCCTCCGGCACGAAGCCGACGAAAATCACCAGATCGCTCTCGCCCGTGCCCGCATAATCCGTCGGGTCCACCGCCTTGGTCGCTAGGTACTTCCCGCTCGGCAACGCCCGCTCGTAGGCGCCGGGAACCGCGGCGACGATCAGAATATCCAGCGGCCGGCTCGGCCCCGATCTCAAGAATGCCCGATCGTCACCGTCCGGCGGCAGGCCTGTGTCGCGCACAACAACCTCATCCACCACCTCATCGACCGGCACGTCCATGGCGATCACCGCGGAGCCGTTGACGGGCACCTCTCCGGTCCATACTCCCACTTCTGAATCGCCTTCCAGCAGCGCAACCTCCACCTCCACCGCCTCCTCCAGGTTGCTCCCCACCAGAACGAGAATCTGCAAATTGCCGTCCCGCCCCTGGCGCTGGCGCACCGCCGCCAGACCGATATTCGGCGAGCGCCGGCCGGCCACCACCAGCCCCGCCCGCTCCATCAGGCTGCCGTCCCCGGCCCGGAACGCGTCATCCGAGAAGATCGCGATACTCCCTCCGGGCCCTGAGGCCAGCACCGTTTGCGCCATCGCCAGCGCCGCGTCCATATCCGCGGCCCTTCCCCCCGCCCGCAGTTCCCGGATCGCCTCTCCGACCACTCCATGATCGGATTCCCGCAGCGCGACTAATCTTGGCTCGGGGCTGGCCAGAATCACCGATATCGCCGCCCCGTCCCGCCCGTTCAGGTACTCCACCGCACTCTGTCGCACTGCCTCCATCCCGGTCCCGTCCCCGCTTGGCAGCGCCATCCGGCCCGACCCGTCGATCACCATCACCAAATCGGGCAGCGCCTTCTCCGATCCCGGCCAGGCGGGCCGCGCCAGCGCGATCACCAGCGCCAGCAGCGCCAGCAGTTGCAGCAGCAACAGCAGCCTGCGCTTCAGCCTCTGCCAAAGGGTGCTCGCATACTCGTCCCCGGCTCGTCGCCTCCACAGAAACAGGCTCGATACCGTGACCCGCTCTCGCCGCGGCCTTAGCAGATACAGCACAATTAGCAGGCCCGCTAGCGCCGTCCACCCGAACGCCTCCGGTGACAGCCAGCTCACGCCAGCATTTTCGCGGCGCGCATCCGTCGCAATACCACTTCTTCCACCGGCCACTCGGTTTCCACCGCTAGGTACCGCATCCGCGACCGCGCGCAAGCGCCTCGGACGTCCTCCAGCCACGCATGCAGGTTCCGCTCGTACAACTCTTCCGCCCCCACCCCTCCCTGAATCACCAGCTTTCTCCCCGTTTCGCAGTCAACCAGCTCCACATCATCTCCCACCACCGGCGAGATGTCCTCCTCCCGGTCCAATACGTGGATAACCATCACTTCATGACCCATCTCCCCCAGCACCCCCAGCCCTCGCATTCCGTCCCGGGCCATCAAATCGGAGATCAAAAACAGCACCCCGGTCGGCGCCCTTCTCGCCCCGAATTCCCGCATCGACGCCTCAAACGAGGTCTCCCCTCGAACCTCCATCCCCTCCAGGAGTTCCAACACCCGCTCGATATGCTCCGGCCCCGCCCCCGAAGCGCTTTCGCGCAGGTGATCCGCGAACCCCGCCACCGTCGCCGTCTCCCTGTCACTGAGAGCTACGTACGCCAGCGCCGCCGCCAGCTCCCTCGCGTACTCCAATTTGTTATCGACTCCCCGGTCCATCGATCCGCTGCTGTCCACCAGGATGTACACCCCCAGCGCCTCCTCCGCCTCCCTCACCTTTATGAACAGTCGATCCGAGCGCGCATAAACGTTCCAGTCAATGTGGCGGACGTCATCTCCCGGCGAATAGCGCCGATAATCCGCGAATTCGATCGCCGATCCACGCTGCCGGCTCCGCCGCGGCCCCACCCGCGGGCTGGCATGGCTGCGGCGACTCACCACGTGCAAGCCGTGCAATCGGGCTCGAAATGAAGTTCGCAGTTCCAGCGCCTTTACCGCTTGCGCCATTCCCGGTCCTGTCCCCGGCGTCTACGCCGGCTAACCGCCCTCCGGCAGCGTAACCATCGCTATTTCCTCCAGCACCGAATCCGCGTCCACTCCTTCAGCGTCCGCCTCGAAATTCAAAATCAAGCGATGCCGCAGCGCCGGCGCCATCACGTACCGGACATCCTCGTAAGAGACGTTCAGCCGTCCGTCCGACAGCGCCGCCACCTTCGCTGCCAGCACCAGCGCCTGCGCCCCGCGCGGCGACGCCCCGTATCGAACAAATCGCCTCGCCGCTGTCGGCGCATCCGCATCCTCAGGATGCGTCGCCTTCGTCAGGCTCACCGCGTATCTCGTGACGTGCGGTGCGATCGGCACCTCTCGCGCCAGCCGGATCATCCCCTTGATCTCCTCGCCATCAGCCACCTGCCGCACCGCCGTCTCCTCGCCCACCGTCGTTCGGCCCAAAATCTCCTCAAGCTCCTCGCTGGTCGGATATCCCACCAGCACCTTGAACAGAAATCGATCCAGCTGCGCTTCCGGCAGCGGATACGTCCCTTCCATCTCGATCGGGTTCTGGGTCGCCAGCACGTAGAATGGCGACTCCAGCCTGTACGTCTCTCCCGCCACCGTCACTGTCTGTTCCGCCATCGCCTCCAGCAGCGCCGCCTGCGTTTTCGGCGTCGCCCGGTTGATCTCATCCGCCAGCACCACGTTCGCGAACAGTGGACCCGCCTCAAACTCAAATCTTCGCGTCCCCGACTCGGATTCCCGAATGATCGTCGTTCCCGTGATGTCCGCCGGCATGAGATCGGGCGTGAACTGTACCCGTGCATATTTCAGGTCCAGCGCCCCGGCGATCGTTCGTACCAGAATCGTCTTCCCCAGTCCAGGCACCCCTTCGATCAGGCTGTGCCCCCCCGCCAGCAGCGAGATGAGCACATGGTCCACCGCCAGATCCTGCCCCACGATCACCCGCCCCACCGCATCTCGCAGCGCCCGTGCGACCTGCTGGAATTGCTCGATTGCTTTAGTGGTCGTAGCCATCTACGGCCGCTCTCCATCTGAGAAGTAATCAGCCACTACACCGCCTGCGTCAATGGATAATTCGTCGCCGATCGCCGGCAGCGGCCAGACGTAGCCATGATTGCCCGCCGACGGCTCCAGGCTCGATTCCGGATCGCCGCTCAGCTGTGTCGCCGGAGGCGCGAAATCCTCAGGCGGGTCCTCTTCATTTGCGTCAATCCGCACGATCTCGAGGTCTCCCGCCGCGTCCAGACGTTCATCCACACCCAGCATCTCGATGGCTGATTGTTCCCTTCCTTGCGCGTTCGACTCCAGCCCGACGCCCGGCAAAATCCCGTCCAGGTCACCCGTGTCCGATGGCGCCGCCGCGTCACCGCTATCGCTCGGCTCACGTCCCGGCATTCCCCCCGCTCCCTGGCGTTCGCTGATCTCCCGCTCCAGCGCCGCGATCCGTTCCTGCAAGTCCTCCTCTGCCGCAAGCACCGGCGCCAGCCGGCCTACGCTCTCCGCCGCCTGCGCCATGTCTTTCCCTGCCGCTCGTCGTTGGCCGGTGTCCAGCGATTGTGCCGCCCGGCTGAACTCCGCTCCCAGTATCGGGTCGTCTGCCGTGATTTTCGCCGCTCTCTCCAGGTCTCGCTGCAACTCCTCGAGCTCCCCCGCGTTCATCTCCGGTATCGCCTCCGTCAGCCGGCCAAGCTCCGCCGCCGCCACCGTGAGATTCCCGTCTTCCAGCTCGCGACCGAAGTCCCGGCTGACGCTCGATGTCCGCAGCTCTTGGCCCAGCGCCTCCAACGCCGCCCGTTGTGCCAGCGCCTCCGGGTTCGAGCTGATTTCCAACTGCTCCAACGCTCGCCTCAGCTCGTCCAATTCCCTCTCCGCCATGGCTCCTTCCACCGATTGCCCGGCATTCAGCCGACCCGATAGCGCTTCCGCCTCGGCAGTGCTGGCGACTCCGCCCTCCACAGCGGACGAAGTCTCCAACCGCTCACGCAAGCTCACCCCGATCGACGTCACCGCCAACAGCGCCACCGCGATCCCCAGCAAAGTCGCCACTCCTAGGTCTCTCCACGGCATCGCCACCCTGTACGCCGCCCCCATATTCGCCGACCAGGCGTGCCGTCCAGCGTCCGCGATCTGCTCAGCCGCCAGCGCGCCACCGGCCCCGGTTTCCACAAGATGAATTGCGGTCGACACCCGTTCTTTCAAGTCCAGCCCCAGATCCAGCTGAATCGCTCCCGCCATCGTCCCCGGCATGCGCCGCGCCCGGGAGATCAGCAGCGCCAGCCCCGCCGCTAGCCCTACCACCGTCGCCGCCGCGGCCACCGTCCCCAATCGCGGTCCTAATAACTGCCCGGCAAGAATTCCCACCAGCGCTAGCGCCATCGCCCGCGGCGTCACCCGCAGCGTGTCCTTCAGCCACATGCGCCGACATACCGCGCGGACGAGCCTGAATAGGTCGACCTCGGTCAGAGTCTGCGTGAATTGACCCGTTAACGTGGGTGTCTGCATCGCCCTGCCGGAGAACTCAGCCGTCGTCTACCTGCGCTCCGATCCTTCTGTACGCGGGAGGTACCTGCCGGCCACAACCTGATTTTCAAATCTAGGTTAGCACCCGCCGGCCGCCTTTCCGGGCCTACCGCCCCGCCTGCTTTCGCCTCCGCGCTCCCGTGCGCTTCCACGCCTCGGCCTGTTCCAGCAGTTCTGTCGCCGTCCGCACCGCCCCCTTTCCCTTACCCGCCATCGCCGCCAATTCTTCCATTCGCTGGCTTGCGTCCAGCCGCACTACGCTTGTCACCGCCCGCTCATCCTTGGCCGCCTTTTCGATGTAAAAATGTGTGTCCGCGAAAGCCGCCACCTGCGGCAAATGCGTTATGCAAAGCACCTGATGACCCCGGGCCAGTTCCCCCAACTTCTCACCGATCACCCCGGCGCTGCGCGCCCCGATCCCCTGATCGACCTCGTCAAATATCAATGTCGGGGTCGAGTCCACCTCGCTCAGCGCCGCCTTCAGCGCCAGCATGATCCGCGACATTTCTCCGCCCGAGGCCACCTGACCCAGCGACTTCAGCTTTTCGCCCGGATTCGTCGTCACCACAAACGTCACCTGATCGATTCCCGCCTCCTCAATTCTTAATGGTTCCGCGTGGCCTTTTACGGCTATCCCGTCCTCATTGGCCCTCACCGTAAAGTTGACGGCGAACCTCGCCTCCTCCATCCCCAACTCGTGCATATTTGCCGCCACCGCCTTCGCCAGGCCATCTGCTGCCTCCCGCCGTTTCACCGAAAGCTCCCCGGCCCACTCGCCCAGTATCCCCTCAATATTCTCCAAGCCCCCTTCAAGATCGCCTGCTCGCTCGTCCGCGTTCTTCAGCGCCGACAGCCGCTCCTTCGCCTCCCGCCCGAATTCGACCACCGCCTCGATCGAATCACCATACTTACGCTTCAGGCTTTCCAACAGGTCCAGACGCAATTCGATCTCTTCCAGCCGGTCCGGATCGTCCGCCACCGACTCCACGTACGAACTCATTTCCGAGGCCATCTCGCCCAGCATCTCCGTCGCCGCCCCCAGCCGCTCCAGCGCCGGTTTCACCGTCTCGTCCAGATCGGCTACTTCTTGCAACCGCTCAAGCGCTTCCCCGGCCAGGTCCGCCGCTCCCATGCTCGCACCCTCCTGATCCGAAAGCGCCCGCGCCGTCGCCCCCGCGAGCTCCACTAGCCTCCGGCTGTTCATCAGAATCGTCCGCTCGGCCCGGATGCTCTCCTCCTCGTCAGTCTCCAGTTCGGCGGACTCGATCTCTTCCACCTGAAATCGCAGCAGGTCGATTTCCCTCGCCCGATTCCGGGAGTGTTCGCGCAACTTGGCGATCTCGCGCTCCAGCGACCGAAATTCACTTACCCTCCGCCGTAATTCCGCCGCCCGCTCCAGCAGTCCGCCGTAGGCATCCACGAAGTGCAACTGTCGCACCGGCTGCGACAGGGACTGCTGCTCGCTCTGACCCTGTATACCGATCAGTCCCGGCGTGATGTTCTGCAACGTTCGCAGCGGCACGGCCCTGCCGTTCAGACGCACCACCGAGCGCGTCGGCGTGACCTCCCGGGACACAATCAGCGTGTCATCCTCCAGCTCGATCCCCGCCTCGCCCAGCGCCTCCTCGATCCCGGGCTCAACCTCCAGCGTGAAGATTCCCTCGATATACGCCGACTTCGACCCGCTTCTGATACTTCCCGTCGCCGCCCGCTCCCCCACCAGAAGGCCGATCGCGTCCACGATGATCGACTTCCCCGCCCCCGTTTCCCCCGTGAGCGCGTTGAGGTGCGGACCGAATTCCAGCGTCAGATCACCTATCAGCGCGAAGTTTTTGATGCGAACGCTGCTCAGCACCGCCTACTCCGAATCGCGTTTTGGCCGCAGAATCTCCGTCGGAATCGACCACCGCATCTTGCTGGCAAGTACCGGGAAGAAATAGTTCCGCTCTCGGAATCGCAGAAACCGGGCCGGCAGCGCCGACGCTGTGCAAGAAACCTGATCGCCGTTCAGCATGTTCAGGTGCGTCTGCCCGTCTACCGTCAGCCCCACCTCATGCCTTGTGGAAACCGTCAGGTCGATAGTCGAGTCGCTGTTCGCCACCAGCGCGTTCGAAGCCGTCAGGAACGGCGAGATCGGTACGATCGCTAGCGTCCGCGCCTCGGGGTGCATCACCGGCCCGTTCAGCGCCAGCGCATACCCCGTCGAGCCCGTCGGCGTCGCCACCACCATCCCGTCCGATGTGTAAGTGACCACGTCCGCCCCGTCGATCGCCACCGTCACGTCTATCACCCGGCTTATCGATCCCCTCGCGACCACCAGATCGTTCACGGCCAATCCGCTGGCAAGCTCCTTCCCATCCCGTCGGTGGCGCCATTCCAGCAGAATTCTCTCCTCCAGCCAGCCGTCCATCGAGTCGTACTTCTCCAGGCCCGCCTCGAACTCCACCGCCTCCACTTCCGTCAGGAAGCCCAGGTTCCCAAAATTCACTCCCAAGCACGGGATTCCATACGGAGCACCGACCCGCACCGCCCGCAGCAGCGTGCCGTCGCCTCCCAGGGATATGAGTAGATCCGTACCCTCAAACTCCTCGTTCCCTTCCTCCAGCACCCATGACGACAGGCTCCACACCTCGTGCCCCAGCGACACCAGCTTTTCCGTAGCCCGCGCCACCATCGCGACCGCGCCCCGGTTTTGTGGCTGAAAAAGCAGTCCTGTACGCATATTTCAGGTCTCGCGCTCCGCCCGACTGGCGGCAAAAATGGTGACGTTCATTCTAGGTAGCCGGGTGATAACGGTCCAACCGTCCCCATCCCCGGCCGCCCGGCGATCCCCTACTCCGTCATCGTGCCCTTCGTCGACGGCACTTGGCCCCCGCGCCTCCCATCGATCGCCGTCGCCGCGTCCAGTGCCCGCGCCAGTGCCTTGAAAGCCGCCTCACATTTGTGATGGTCATTCTGCCCGGCCAGGATGCGGACGTGGATGTTCGCCCCCGCGTGCCGCGCCAGCGTGTCGATGAAGTGCGGAATCAGCTGCGTTTCCAGGTCGCCGATCTCCGCGTTCGCGAAATTCCCTTCAAACGACGAGTGACCTCGCCCGCTGAGATCAATCGACACCTGTGCCAGCGCTTCGTCCATGGGCACTGTCGAGTCCGCCATCCGGCTGATTCCCGCCCGATCACCAAGTGACTCGCTGATCGCCTTCCCCAGCACTATTCCCACGTCCTCGACCGAGTGGTGCGCATCCACCTCCAGGTCACCCTTGGCCCCGATTTTCAGGTCGAACAGGCCGTGTCGCGCTACCTGCGCCAGCATGTGATTGAAGAAGGCGATGCCGGTGTCGATGTCGCTCTCCCCGCTGCCGTCCAGCTCAATTTCAACCCGTACCGCCGTCTCCAGCGTCTCGCGTGTCGCTTTCGCAGATCTCAAATCCGTGCGTTCCTAATCGAATCCGTCCCGGGTCGGATTGTACCGGCTCTTCACCCATTTTCGGCCGGCTCGGCGAAATCGCCACCCGGGCATCCACGCTGCCGGGCTGCTAATCGCCCTTCTGCAGCCGAATCTCCGCCGCTCTTGCGTGCCCCTCCAGCTCCTCGTACCGCGCAAGTCGCGCCGCCAGCGGCGCCATCTCCACCGCCACCTCCTGCGAAAGCGCGAACACGCTCACCGTCTTCACGAAATCACCCACCGTCACCGACGAGGCGAATCGCGCCGTCCCTCCCACCGGCATCACATGACTAGGCCCGGCCACGTAATCGCCCAGCACCTCCGGAGAGTGCGCTCCCACGAAAACACCGCCCGCATTCCTGACCTTTGGAACCAACGCCATGGGGTCGACGGTCATCAGGCACAGGTGTTCCGGCGCATATTCGTTCGCCAGCTCCACCGCGTCCTCCAGACTGTCCACTACCCCGATCCCGCCCCGGTTCCTCAGTGCCGCCAGCGCCACCTCTCGCCGCGGCAGATCGACCAGTTGCCTCTCCAGTTCCGCCTCCACCGACTCCGCCAGCTCCTCCGAGTCCGTCAGCAGAACCGGAGCCGCCATCGGATCGTGCTCCGCCTGTGCGATCAGGTCCGCCGCCACCTCCGCCACATCCGCCGTAGCGTCGGCTATCAGCAGCGTTTCCGTCGGGCCCGGCAGCGTGCTCACTCCCGCTAGGCCAAACGCCCGACGCATCGCTAGGACCACGAATATGTTCCCCGGCCCCGCGATCTTGTCCACCCTCGGTATCGATTCCGTCCCCAACGCCATCGCCGCCACCGCCTGCGCCCCCCCCACCGCGTACACGCCGTCCGCTTCCGCGATCCGCGCCGCCGCCAGCGTAACCTCCGCCACCCTGCCATCCGGTCCGCCCGGACTGAACACCAGCAGCTCGGTCACCCCGGCCACCTTCGCCGGAATCGCCGTCATCAGCAGCGACGACGGATACGCCGCCCGCCCGCCTGGCGCGTACACGCCCACTCGATCCACCGGCCTGAACATCTGCCCCACCCCCATCTCCTCATCCGTCCAGTCCTCTGTCACCGTCTGTTTGTGGAACCGTCGGATCCGCTCGGCAGCCACCTCCAGGTCCGCCAGCAATCCCGGTGCCGCCCGCTCCATCGCCGCGTCAATTTCCCCATCCTCGACCCGCAGTCTCTCCGCACAGGTCTCGCCCAGCGCCTCGCTGATTCGCCGCACCCCGGTGTCTCCTTGCTCCTCCACCTCCGCGAAGACTCGCTGCACAAACTCCTCCGCCGTAATCTTCTCCTCGTAAACTGCCTGAAACCGCGCCGCCTCCGCCTCCGGAATCTCCACGTTCAAGATCGTCCTCCGCTCGAGTATTTCCCGCGACGCCTCCGTTCCCTGCAATATCTGCACCATCCTCAGTCCCAGTCCGTTTCCGGTTTCTGCCGTCCGGGTCGTTTGCGATCCCAGCTATCCAGCAGAATCGTCACCGGCCCGTCGTTTACGGACTCCACCTCCATGTGCGCCCCGAACTCTCCCGTCTCCACTTCCGCCCCCACCTCCTCCAGCCCTCTCCGCAATTCATCGAGCAACCGCGTAGCCCTCTCGGGCTCCGCCGCCGCGGTGAAACTCGGCCGCCGTCCCTTGCGCATGTCCGCCAGCAGCGTGAACTGCGATATCAACAGAATCGCGCCCCCCGAGTCGATCACCGAGTCGTTCATCCGGCCCTCGCGCTCAAATATCCGCAGATTCGCGATCTTTCCCGCCAGGTACTCCGCATCTGCCACCTCATCCCCTTCGGCGACCCCGGCATACACCAGCAGCCCCCCGGCGATCGAGCCAACCTCCCGCCCTTCAACCGATACCCTCGCCCGTGCGATCCGCTGCACTACCGCCTTCACGCTCCCCACCTACTTCGACGAAGTCTCGACCCCGCTCGACTTCGCCTTCGTTTCCGCTTTCTCCCCCTTGCCATCAGCCGAAGAAGCTTCAACGGGCTTGCTCTCCGATTTCTTGCTTTCCCCACCGTCACCATTGTCCTTCTTGGCTTCCTTCTTGTCCTTCTTAGACCGGTTATCGGTAACGTACCAGCCCTCCCCTTTGAAGATAATTCCCGCCGCGAAGATACGCCGGCGCAGCTGATCCTCCGCACACTCCGGGCACTTCACCAGCGCATCCTCGCTAAAGCTCTGCACCACTTCCAGTTCGTGTTCGCAGTTGTCGCACACGTATGCGTATGTGGGCATCGGCTCCCTTTTCGCGCTGTGACTTGTCGTCGATATCCAAAATCAGCGAAGGCCGGGATCGCCATTATACGCTGGGATTTCCACGTGCCTATAGGCGGTTTCGGCGCCGTCTCCGCCGTGCGTAAGCTCTCGTTACCCGATATAGTTATCGGGCGGTACGGGCAGGCTGTGATAAGCGGCAGGAGTGAGCGCCCACGTGATAATTTTCCAGTGGTCAGCAGTTGCCGTTGATGGGTGTGTTGATCCTGTGGTGAACATCATTCGGCGCTGGGTGCATTCCGAGCTCATCGAACTCGGCTGGCCCGCCGGTCGCATCTTTCGATCCGCCGGCCGGCGTGGTTCCCTCACCGTCGAGCACCACTTCGACGACATGCCACTTTTTGAGTGTGCCTGGGAAGGTCTCCTCAACAGCGACAAGGCCCCCGAGCTCTGGGCTGAGCTCCAGCCCTATCTCGTGGACGACAACGTCGATCGTCAGCTCTATTCCGTCACCTACGCCCGGGACCGCTCCCGCTAGGTCTACGCCCCGGCCGCTCCCTCCGAACCGCCCCACCCACTCCCGCTCGACAACTCTCCTCACTCCCTCTTCTGCCCCCGACGAAGCTCCAGTAGACTCGCCAGCAACGCCCCCACCTGCTCCTGTCCTGCCAGCCGATGCCCTGCTCCGGACGCGCCCGGTCCCACCTTTACCCCCACATCCTCCGGACCCAGCACCGCGAAAGCGTCCTCATCGGTCAGGTCGTCACCTAGAAACACCGTCGCTTCTGCCCCGCACTCCTCGCGAATTCTCCCCAGCGCCATTCCCTTATCCACCGCCGACGCTGAAAACTCCACCACCTTCTTGCCGTGGCGCTTATGCAGGCGGGTGTCCCGGCCCGGTCCCGCCTCCACCATCCTCAGCGCCTCGTCTACCAGCCCCGGGTCTACCTTGCGGAAATGAAACGCCACCCCGGTCGCCTTCCGTTCGATGTTCGCCCCGGCGAATTTCGCCGCTATCTCTTCCAGCGCCGCGCTCACCTCCAACAACCCGGCCGCTTCGTCACCACCGTCCCTCGGTTCTTGCCCGGGCCCCGTCTCCGCCCCGTGGCCGCCCACTAGCACCACGTTCCGCGGGCCTCCCGAAAGCCGCCTCAGCTCCCCCCACGACCGTCCCGAGATAATTGCGGCCCTCGTGTCCCGCAGCTCCCCCAGCCCCCCCAGCGCCCTCAGCGCGTTACCGGCCGGAAAGGCCCGTTCGGGCTCCTCCACAATCGGCGCCAGCGTTCCGTCATAATCGCTGGCCACAAGCAACGTCCCCACCCCCGCCACCCGCGCCAGCTCGCACTCTAGCGAATTCAGGCGCCCAGCTCCCCGAGACACATCCTCGCCCAGTCGTGGATGTCATGCCTCTTCACGTAGCACCGCATCGCCGCCATACGCTTTTTCGCTTCCTCGGGCGGCAGGTCCACCGCCGCCGCCAGCGCCGCCGACAGCCCGTCCACATCGTGCGGATTCACCAGCAGCGCCTGAGTCAGGCCTTCCGCCGCCCCTGTGAATTCGCTCAGCAGCAGCACGCCAGTATTGTCCAATCTCGTCGCCACATACTCCTTCGCCACCAGGTTCATCCCGTCCCGTAGCGGCGTCACCGCCATCACGTCCGCCAGCAGGTAGTACGCCACCAATTCATCCTGCTGCAAGTTCCGATACAAATAGTGCAACGGCACGTGCCCCGGGTGTCCAAAACGCCCGTTCACATGACCCACGATCTGCTCGATCTGATTCCGCATCTGCGCGTATTCCCCCACCCCCTCCCGACTCGGCACTGCCACCTGAATAAATATGAAATCGTTTTCCCGTCCCGGATTTCTCTCCAGCAGCGCCTGAAACGCCTTCAACCGAATATCTATCCCCTTCGTGTAGTCCAGCCGGTCCACCCCCAGAATTACCTTGCGATCGCGAATTTCCCGCCTCAGCGCTTCGGCTCGCGCCACTGCCAGCGGCGACTTCGCCAGCGACGCGAATCGCTCCGTGTCGATCGCGATCGGCGCTAGCTGCAGCTTTATCGTCCTCCCCCCGTACTCCAGCATCTTGCCCTTTTGCCGCGCCGGGCTGAATCGCTGCGCCGCCCGGCTGAAATTAGCCAGCCCCAGCGCCGTCTGAAACGCCACCACGTCCGCCCCCAGAATGCCCTCCACGATCTGCGTCCGCCACGGAAGTTGGGCAAACAGCTCCACCGGCGGGAACGGTATGTGCAGGTAAAACCCGATCGTTACGTCCGGGCGCCGCTCCCGCAGGTATCCCGGCACCAGTTGCAGTTGATAGTCGTGAACCCAGGCGATGTCACCCGGATTCACCGCCTCCGCCGCCTCCCGTGCGAACCTTTGATTCACCTCAACGTACGGTCCCCACCAGTGCCGGTGATATTCCGGCGTTCGCACCGCGTCGTGATACAGCGGCCAGATCGTCCCGTTGCAGAACCCGTAGTAGTAATTCTCCATCTCTTCCGCCGAAATCGGCACCGGACGCTGCTCGATGCCGTCGTGCTGGAAGTTCTCGATCATCTCGTCCGCCACTCCCGCCCACCCCACCCAGCTACCGTCCCGCTCTTGCAGGAATGGGGTCAACGAACTCACCAGCCCCCCGGGGCTCATCTCCCATTCCAAAGAGTCCTCGATCCGCCTCACCGGCAGACGGTTGGCGATCACCACAATCCGCCTACTCAAGGATCCCCGCCCCACGTCCCACCCTGGCTTCGGCAGAGTTCAAAGCGATCCTTCCGGCTTCATCTTACATACTTCCCGGGCGCTCCCCGCGATCATAGGCTTCGCCTCCATCCGCCACCACAACAACCGCCGCCCCTCCCTGCTCCCGGCGCGCCATTGGGTACCATTGGTGACCACATCACACCCGCCCGCGGGGTGTTGCCCGCAAGGAGATAAATTCGTGGCCGACCCAATTGGCGTGGGCATCATAGGCACCGGCAGTATCGCCAACCTCACCCACATCCCCGGATACAAAGGCATGCCCGAAAAAGCCAGGCTCGTCGCCGTCGCCGATGTCATCGGTGACGTTGCCGAGAAGGTCGCCAAAGACCACAAGATTCCCATGGCCTTCGACGACTACCATCAGCTTCTCGAGCTCGAAGAAGTCCAGGCCGTCAGCATCTGCACCCCTCCCTTCGCACACCGAGACGCCACCATCGCCGCGCTCGAAGCCGGCAAGCACGTCCTCTGCGAAAAGCCCATGGCCATCAGCGCCGCCGAGGCGCAGGAGATGGTCAACGCTGCCGAGCGCACCGGCCAGATTCTGGCCATCGGCTTCCAGTCCCGCTTCTCCGACGAAGCCCGGGCCCTCAAACGCCTCATCGAGAGCGGTGAGCTGGGCGACATCTACTACGGCCGCGCCGTTTACAACCGGCGTCGCGGCATCCCCTCCTGGGGCATGTTCTACTCCCGCGAGCAAAACGGCGGCGGACCCCTCATCGATGTCGGCGTGCATGTCCTCGACCTCGCCCTCTGGCTCATGGGGTACCCCAAACCCGTTTCCGTCGTCGGTTCCGCCTATCGCAAATTCGGCAATCGCGATGACGTCTTCAACCGCTTCGGCCCCTGGAATCACAAGGATTACGACGTAGAGGATTTCGCCGTCGCCATGATAAGACTAGATAACGGTGCCACCCTCAACCTCGAGTGCAGCTGGGCGCTCAACATCGGCGAAGACTCTCAGAGCATGGTCCTCTGCGGCGACGAAGGCGGCGCCGAGCTCCACCCCCTCAAGGTTTTCAAAGACGACGGCCACATGCTCATCGATTGGGAACCGAAGGGTCTTGCCGATACTAATTACATAGAGATGCACGCGAATTCGGTCGCCAACTTTATCGACGCTGTCCGCGGCGACGCTGAAACCATCGTCAAGCCCGAACAGGGGCTTTACGTGGCCCAGATAGTCGACGCCATTTATCGCTCCGGCGAATCTGGCGAACTCGTGGCCATCTGACCGCCTCGGATTACTGCGCTCCCGGCGAATCGCCCGAATTCCGCTTCGTCTTCGCCTTCCTTCGTTCCCAGCTCGGCGAAACGATGGGGCAGCCGATTGAGTGCGAGCATGCCAATCCGGATAATGGCGACACCCTCCAGCAGACCTCCACCGGTCTAAGTTTCTACTGGAAAGCCACCAACACTCCCACCTTCACGAACGGTGGGAGCACTGGGCCTGGACGGCTCAGGGCCTCGTCTACTGGACGGGCAGCGACGTCGACCCGCCCGGCACCGTGCTTCCCGCCGAACCGGAGCCCGCCGGCCCGACCACCGCCATTCCGGCTGACGCTCCCGAATTGACCAACGCACAGCTCGTGGCCAATTATCGCGCCGCCGTGGTCCGGATCGATAATCCGGGGGGTTGCGGCAGCGGCTCGATCCCAATGACTCCCTAGTTGCCGTCGGTTGTCAGAACTTCGACAACTCGACCGACGGATACGTCCGGTTCCCCGACCTGCGACTGTGGGGCTGGAACTAGATCCGCCAGTCGCCCCCTACCCTTTAGTCGAAACCGTCACGCCTTCCAGCACCATCGGCGGTGCGCACAGCCGTCCCCCCACCCACTCGCTCCTCCCGCCTATCCGTCCGATATTCGCCAGCAATTCATAGGCATTGCCCGATATCAACGTATCCTTCAACCGCCCCACGATTTTTCCCTTTTCGATCTTGTAGCCTAGCAGCAGATTTCCGCCGAAGTCGCCTCGCAGCACGTTCGACTGGCCCCCGCCCAGCAGGTAGTCCGCTAGCACCCCCTCCTCGATTTCCGCGATAAGTTCTTCCAGCGTCCCCTCGTCGCCCCCCACCACCGTCGCCGACGACCGCGGCGCAGGCGTCGCCCCGTATCCATTCCCGGTGCTGCTCGCGCCCACCTTGCCCGCCGTCTGCAGATCGTACAGAAAATTCTTCACCACCCCGTGCTCCACCAACGGCACCCGGCGCGTCGGCACTCCCTCATCGTCGAACGGGCACGACTGCGGGCTTCGATGTAGCGTCGCATCGTCGGCAATCGAAAGCCTCTCGTCGAACATCTTCTCGCCGATCTTCCCGGCCAGCGGAGATGCGCCCTGTTCCACCATCTTTCCGTTGAGTCCCATCCCCAGCGCCGGACCCACCGTCATCATGAACGCTATCGGCGTCAGCACCACAGGCAATTCGCCCGCCGCCACCGACGCCGTCACCTTCGCCAGCTCCAGCTTCTTTGTGATCTCCTCCTCCACCCGGTCCACGTCAAAATCGGGCCCGCAATCCACCTGAAACGAGTAGATGTCCAGCACGTCCGGGCCACGCACCAGATTCGCGCTTACCGAACCGCCAAAACTCGTCCGCTCATACGCCAGCTCTCCTCCATCCCCCGCGAGGAGCGTGCGCTCCACCTCCTTGTCCAGCCCCACGTCGATGTTCAGCTCGCCCTCGTAATCCAGCAGCCGGTCCACGATCTCCCGGCCCATCTCCACCATCCGTTCCACCGGGTGGGCCGGAGTCCGCCGGTCGAACACATCCACCTCGGCATTGCGCGCCGGCTTCGGAAACTCATACTTGGCTTCCGGTCCAAATTCCGCCGCCGCCACCGCCGCCTCCACTACCCAGTCCGGATCCTCGAACTTGCTCGTTGAGGTGATCCCGATCCTCCCCTCGTGGATCACCCGCAGCGTCAGCGAGCGCGACTCCTTAGTCTCCAGAGTTTTCAGCTTGTTCGCCTTGAATTCCACCGGCGTGCTGCTGCTCGAGTGCAGGTAAACCTCCGCCGCGCCCGCCGCCTTCAGCGCCCGTTCCCGGACCTCGCGATAGAACACTAAACCCCGCCGATCACGCAGCGCGCCAATCTCACGTGAGGCGCCCCATTGCCAACCGGCAGCGGCGACTGCCCCGCCTTGCCACAGCCGCCACCGCCCGGGTCCCACCGAAAGTCGTTCCCCACCGCATCCACCGCCTTGAGCGTATCGAACATGTTCCCCGTCAACGTCACTCCCCGCAGCCGTTCCGCGATCTTGCCCTTCCGGATCATGAATCCTTCGATCGCCCGGAACGTGAACATCTCCATCGCCGTCTGTCCCCCCAGCCAGTTCACCGCATAAACCCCCTCATCCACATCCGCGACCATCTCCTCGAAGCTCGTCTCGCCCGCCTCGATCGACGTGTTCGTCATCCGCACGATTGGGGGATATCGATAGTTGATCGCTCGCGCGTTCCCCGTCGGCTCCTCGCCCATCGTCCCCGCCGTCTCTCGCGAGTGCAGCCTGCCCGCCAGCCGTCCCTCTCGAATGAGGTAGTTCTTCCGCGGCGCCACTCCCTCCGAGTCGTACTTATACGACCCGCTCAATCCCGGCTCCGCCGCCGAATCTACCACGTTCAAGATCGGCGGACCGAACTGCTTCCCCAACTCCAGCAGCTCCCGCATTCGCGGATTATCGTGGACGTGATCCGCCTCGCTCAGGTGCCCGAACGCCTCGTGAATGAACACCCCGGCCAGCGAAGGATCCATCACCACCACGAACTCGCCGCTGCGCGCCGGCTCCGCGTCCAGCAGATCCACCGCCTGCCGCGCCGCCCCGGCGAAATCCTCATGCAAACCCCGCACCGCGTCGAAATCCTTTGTGCTCGCACGGCTCGTCCGCCCCGTCTGGATTTCCCCGCCATCCCGCGCCGAAATCACCCCACCTACCCGCACCAGCATGTTCTCCTGCTCGATGTAGCTCCCGGCCGAGCTCACGAACCGCACCTTCCGCTTTGAGTCCGAGTAGTAGACCTGCGCCGTCTGTATCTTGTCCGAGACCGACAGCGCCACCTCCACGTACTCGTCCATCAGCGTTTTCTTTTCCGTCAGCGATACCGTCGCCGGGTCCACCGCCACCTCCGCCGGCACGATTTCAACCACCGGCTCCGCCGGCGCCAGCGCCGTTTCCTCCTGCGCCGCCAACCGCGCCTGCCTCACCGCCATCGCCACCGTCTCTTCTAGCCCGTCCAGTTCATTGAACGAGACGAAGCCCCACCCACCGTTCACCACCGCCCGCACGTTCCCTCCCAGCGCCCTCGTCGTGCCGATGCTCTCCAGCTCCCGCATCCGGTAGCCGATGTGAGTCGAGGTAGCGTCCTCGACTCTTATCTCGCAATAATCGGCGTCCACGCCTCGTAGCGCCGCTTCCAGTCGTTCCCGCATGTACATCGCCAGTGGTTTTTTGGGACTCGGTCCCGGAGGCCGATTATATGGGTTCGCCATCCGGCCGCCAGCCGCACTCAAAGCCCGGCTGGCGACTCTCCTCACCGCACCAAATCCGTCGACTTTCCTCCGGAACTTCGAAACCTCAAGCCCTTGCCTCACGCCCCGGCCCGACTGGCGACCTCCTGCGCCTGCCCGCTATATTCTCTGGTCCTGAACCGGACCACGTCAGTTCCCGTCCGTCGCCAGCCATCGTCGGGCTCGACCGATCATGAGGTGCGTTTGAACATCCGTCTCGCCAGTTCGGTATTGGCCTTGGTGGTATTCGTGGTCGCCGGTTGCAACGCCGATTCCGCCCCCGCCGCTTCCGCCTCGTCTTCATCTCCGGTTACGGTCCCACCAACCCCCGCCGTCCGCACCCCCACCCCGACGACCCTCGCCGCGACCCCGTCCCCTACACCTTCTCCAACCCCGCCGCCCTACGCGACTCCCACCGCCAGTCCTACCCCCACCACCACTCCTCCCCCCGCGCCCACCGTCACCCCCACCCCCTACCCTCCCTCCCGCTTCATCCTTCCCGACTTCACCCTCCGCTACCTGGCCTTCCAGCCCGAGTCCCTGATCTTCGTCCGCAATTTCCCCGACGGCATCGGCGACTCCGTAGACCGGGCCGTCCTCGAGGGCCGCGTGCGTTACCGGGACGGCTCCCCGGAAGTCGAACTCATCTGGCACCTGGAAGGCGCCATCAACCTCGAATGGCGATTTCTTTTCGTCGATGGTCTGGCCTACGTCAACGTCGCCCGCGACGACGAACCCAGCGCCTGGCTCCGATCCGAGCCTTCCGCCGCCATGATGAATCGCGTCGCATCTCTCCTTCCGCAGCTCGCGACCATCCTCGGCTGGGACTTCCTCGAAACTGCTCCCTGGGAACTTCTGGATGACGCCGTTTGTGAAGAGACCCCCTGCCACCAGTTCAGCCGATCGTCCGACCGCGGCGATCTCATCCTCGCCGTCGACAGCGACTCTCTCGTCCCCCTGTCCATTTCCGTTCGTTCCGTGCTCCCCGGCCGCTCCTACGCCCGCGCCGCCACCCAGTTCGTCGCCTGGAATCAGGCCATCACTCTCAACATCCCCGACGCCTACACCGAAGCGACCGCCCCGGACCTCGCCTACCAGTTCTTCTACCCCCTGGTGCTCCTCGGCCTGGATTCCGCTGACACAGGCGTTCTCCCCATCCTGCAATCCGCCAACCCGCTGCCTTAGTAAGCCCGGCCGACGTCACCGGGCTCCCTACCAAAAAGTGCGCCTACCCCGGTGTAGAGTACGGCGACCTGTAGAGACCGATCCTCTGGAGGAATTCCTTGCGCCGTGTCATCTCCCTCGCCACGCTGACGTTTCTCAGCTTGGTCCTGGCAGCCTGCGGCGGAGCCGCTCCCTCCGACGCCGCCGCCGAATTTGACCAGGCCGAATTTCACGCGGCGGCTCTGGAGTGGCCCCCCGCCGGCCTGACCACGCAGGTGGATGGCTTCCCGACGGACGATATCCCCGGCGTCGAGTCCGTCCAGATTGGAGTCACGGTCAACACCGTCCCTACCCTGTTGAAGCTCGATCTAACCCTCTCCGGCTCGACCTCCGTCACCCTCAACATCATCGCTACCGACGACGCCGCCTACATGAACGTCGGCCAGGGCTGGATGAAGGCTCCCCCCACAGACGATCTCTCCGAAATGGCCGCCGAATTCGGAGGCTCATTTGATTCTGAGGTAATCAGCGAAAGTACTTGGGCATACAAAGCTGAAGTCCCCTGTGGCGACGACACCTGCTGGCAGGTCGAATCCCCGGATGGGGCCCTGATGAATGTCACCAGGAGCGACTACTCACCCGTCTCCATGACCATCGTCGAAGATGACGCCGAGATCATCGTGGATATCCTCCATTGGGGCGATGCCGTGGAGGTCGAAATCCCCGCCGACGCCCGCGAAGTCACTTCCGAAGAGCTCATGTTTTCCCTCATGGGCGCACTCTTGCCGCTGATGGCAGGCAGCCTCTAGGCCACCAGCATGTCCGCGACCTGGACCGACGAGCCGGCCGCCCTTTCCGGTCACGAATTCCGCGATCTGTGTCGCTCCGGTCAATGGACGGCTCCCAGCGTCGGTGTCTCCACCCGCTATGTGCATGCGAATCTGGCCATCCTGCCCGCCGACCTCGCCGACGATTTCGAATCCTTCTGTGATCTCAACCCCAAGCCCTGCCCCCTCCTGGAACGCCTTCCGCCCGGCTGGTTTCTCACCGCTAAAACCGCCGACGCCGCCGATCTGCGCACCGACGTCCCGCGCTATCGCACCTACGCCGACGGCCATCTGATCGACGAGTCAACCAACATTCTCGATGCTTGGCGCGACGATCTCGTCGCATTTCTTCTCGGGTGCAGTTTCTCATTTGAGCGCCGCCTCACCTCCGTCGGAATTCCCCTCCGCCACCTTGAAGAGGGAGTCAACATTCCCATGTACACCAGCAACATCGACTGCGTCCCCGCCGGTCCCTTCTCTGGCCCCATGGTCGTGAGCATGCGCCCGATTCCCATGCCTCAGGTCGCCGACGCCGTTCGCATCACCGGCGAACTTCCCCAGGTCCACGGCGCTCCCGTCCACAGCGGCGCTCCAGAAGCCATCGGCATCCGCGCCCTGGGCTCCCCCGATTTCGGCGATCCCGTGTCAATCCACCCTGATGAGGTGCCCGTTTTCTGGGCCTGCGGCGTCACTCCCCAGGCCGTTGCTCTCGCCGCCCGCATTCCCTTCATGATCACCCACGCCCCCGGCCACATGTTTGTGACCGACGTGCTTGAGGCCTACCTCGAACGCACCTTCCCGCCCACGGAGCCCGGCTCCGGCTAGCCGCACCAGCCCTCATTGAATTCGATCCCGTCCGCCTGCCCGAATCCCCCATAACCCCCTGCCGCCTGGGCAAATATGCCCCGTACGAACTCCGCCATCTTTTCCGGATCGGGCGTTAGCATCTCCGCCCTGTCCTCTCCCTCGTGCCCCAAAATCGTTCCGCTGCCGTGATCCACCGCCCGCTGCACCGTGTGTTACGGCGCTGTCGCCAGGATCAGCTTGGCTATCGGTGGAATCTCCGTCACCGGAAAATCCGTTTCCACCGCCGTTAAAAGCGTCCGAATGAGACTCGGCGCCAGCACAAACGCCCGCACCGACAGCACCTGCTCCTTCACCGCCAGCAATACCTGCTGCTGGCGGCAGATGCGGTCCCAGTCCGATCGCGGATTCGCCAGCCGTGAGCGCGCGTACATCAGCGCCGTCGGCCCATCCAGCCGGTTCTCACCGATCTCCAGCCTCAGCCGCACCCCCTCTTCACTCTCCGGCACCAGGAAATGCTCGTTAGACTCTTGATACACCTCAATTTCGATTCCTTCCAGCGTGTCCACAATCTTTTCGAATCCCTCAAAACCGATGGTCACGTAGTAATCGATCTCCAGCCCTAGTAGCTCTCCCACCGCGTCGGCCATGGCGTTCGGACCCTCCCGTAGGAATATCCCGTTCACCCGGTCGCGCGCCGTCTTGCACTCCTCCACGCACAGATCCCGGGGAATCGATATCAGCGCCATCGAGTTCGTCGCCGGGTCCACGCTGAACACCATGATCGTGTCCGATCACGACGCCTCCTCTCCCGGCCGGTGATCCGTTCCCAGCAGCAGGAACGTCACCCGTTCCGTCCCCGATCAGTCCGGAATCGCCCCGGATATCAACGTCCCCGCCGCCTCCCTCAATCCGTCCTGGGCGTTCGTCATCAGGTTTCCCGATCCCGGGGTCGCCGTCGGCGACGGTATTGGTGATGGTACAGGCGTTGCCGTCGCCACCTGTACGCCCGTCTTCGCCAAAACCGACGGAATCGGCGTAGCCACCGGCATGCCCGCCTCTGCCAAAACCACCGGAGCCGGCGCCTCCCCACCCGCCTTAGTCGCCTCAAGCGGTGGATCGCTGCCCGCCCCGAAATACACAACGGCCATTTCCACCGCGATCGCCACCGCCGCTAGCACAAGCCCCACCACAAGAATGCGCAGCCGGCCTGTCTTCTGCATCAAGAGCTTCCTGATCTGGTCGCCAATCCGCGTGAGCCGCCGGATTCAAGTCCTGCACTCGAGCCGCTCGATCGGTCCGGGTTAAAATACTCTGCGTATCCCCGGTTTGGGTCGCGGAGATTATCCCCCATGGCTGGCGCCTTCCTGTCGAGTGCGGTCATCCGCATGGTTTCCGAAAAAGTTCTCGCGAACGTAATCGAGCAGCTGCCCCGTGTCGCCGGCGCCGGGGCCCCGGCCGGCGACCCGGCCCAGCCTCAGATAATCGCCAACGTCCTGGCCATCAAACGCCTCGAAGACGGCCTCGGCGAAGTGAACTCCACCGTGAGTCGCATGGACCATCGCCTCGACCGGCTCGAGCACCGCCTCCGCTGGCGCACCTACTTCTGGATCGCCATCACCGCTATCGTCGTTTTCGGCATCGGCTTCGCCGCCGCCCTGGCGATTCAGGCCATCGGCTCCTAGACCTGCAACCGGGCTCGTCTCCGGGGCCTCGCAAAGCCTCCCGGCCGCCTCGGGTTCCTGCCGCTCAGTAAACCGGAGCCCCTTCCACCACACCCCGCCTCGCCGGTAACCTTGTTAGACCCATCTCCATCCCATCACCGCCTATCTCGCGACCGACCAACTGGAGGGCGTCTTGCCTGACGATCACCAAATACCGCACGCCGACAAGCTCGCTCACGTCACCACCGCCACTTTGACCCATCTGTTGGGTCAGCTCGGCCGACGCAACGCGTTCATGGAGGGTATCTCCCCGCTTGATCCCGATGCCAAAGTTGTCGGTCGGGCGCGCACTCTCCGCTTTCTGCCGGCTCGCGGCCCCGTCCAGGGTGGTCCCGGCGGTGGCGAAGGCAATCCCCAGCGTCTCGCCATCGAATCCATCGAACCCGGCGACGTACTCGTCGTCGACGCCGGCGGTGATGTCGCCGCCGGTGGCCTGCTCGGCGACATCCTCAGCGCCCGCATCAAGTACCTGGGCGGTCTCGCCGTCGTCGCCGACGGCGCCGTGCGCGACTCCGCCCAGATTCGCGATGTCGGCCTTCCCGTATGGGTCCGCGGAATCCACGGAGCCGGCCACGGTCGCGGAGTCTACGCCGCCGACTACGATCTGCCCATCCGCTGCGGCGGCGTCACCGTCATTCCCGGCGATGTCATCGTCGCCGACTCCGACGGCGTCGTTGCCATTCCGGCCGAACACGTCGCCGAAGTCGCCGCCACCGGGTTTGAGACCGAGCGCAAAGAGGCCTTTATCCGCCAGAAGATCAGCGTCGATGGCTATCCCAGCACGACCGCCTACCCTCCCGACGAAAATGTCCTCCGCGAATACGAGGTCTACAAGCGAGAGCAGGGCTGGTAACGATTAGCCTCCGTCCCGCTTCCCCATCACTCCGTCTGCAGCCGTCCATCCGCAACCCATGATTGCTCCCAACGGTGTCTGAGCGTCGGCGCGCCCGCATGACCGAAGGCCCCGTCGGCCGCAGCCTGCTCATGCTTACTGTCCCCATGCTCTTCGGCATCTACAGCTTCATGCTTTTCAACTTCGTCGACACCCTCTACATCAGCCGCCTCGGTGCTCTCGAGCTTGCCGCCATCAGCTTCACCTTCCCCGTCGCCCTCGTCGTCGGCAGCCTCGGTCAAGGTATTGGCGTCGGAGCCTCCGCCATCATCTCCCGCGCCATCGGCGAAGGCGACGAATCCAACGTCCGCCGCATCACGACCGACACCCTCCTCCTCTCCCTACTCGGAGCCCTCGCTTTCACCGCTATTGGGATCACCACGATCGACCCATTCTTCCGCCTTCTCGGCGCCACCCCCGAGGTTCTTCCGCTCATCCGCCAGTACATGGTCCTCTGGTACATCGGCGTGCCCTTCGTCATCATCCCCCTGGTCGGCAACAACGCCATCCGCGCCACCGGCGACACCCGCACCCCCGCCACCATCATGATCCTCTCCGCTGTCTCCAACGCCATCCTCGATCCCTTCCTCATATTCGGAATCTGGATCTTCCCCGAGCTCGGCCTCGCCGGTGCCGCCCTGGCCTCCCTCCTGGCCCGCGCCGCCAGCCTCATCGCCGGCCTTTGGGTCATCGGCCACCGCGAGCGACTCCTCACCTTCGTCCGACCGCCTCTCTCCCTCGTAATCGATTCCTGGCGCCAGATTCTCTTCATCGGCCTTCCCGCCGCCGGTACCAACGTACTCACCCCCGTGTCCTTTGGCATCATCACCGCCATGGTCGCTGTCTTCGGCACGGACGCCGTGGCCGCCCTCGGTGCTGGCACCCGCATCACCGCCCTCGCCATGGGCGTATTCATGGCCACCGCCGCCGTCCTCACTCCCTTCGTCGGCCAGAATCTCGGGGCCGGCCATCCCCTTCGTGCCCGCGCTGCCGTCGCTCAGGCCCAGCGCTTCGCCATCATCTGGGGCGCCGTCGTCATTGTCGTCCTGGCCGTATTCGGGCGCCAGATTGCCCTCATCTTCAGCGATGATCCCGCCGTCATCGAGCCACTGGTGCGGTATCTCTGGATCGTTCCCGTCGGCTGCGGTTCCTTCGGCGTGATGATGGTCTCCGGTGCCGGCCTTAACGCCTATCGCCGCCCCCTTCAAGCTGCCGTCCTCACCGCCGGTCGCTTATTCGCCCTGCAGATCCCCATGGCGATCGCCGGATCGCTATGGATCGGCTTGGAAGGAATTTTTGCGGCCGTCGTTATCGCCGACGTTCTCGCATGCGTTGCGTCCTACATTTGGCTGCGCCGAATCATGACTCGCGAAGCGACATCCAGTCCCGCCGAGCGACCCGTCCCCGTCGCTCCCTGACCGCCCGGATCTACCGGCTCGTGAACGTCCCCGCCGGAGCCAGTCCCGCCTTCGGCATATCCGCCCCCACCCGGTCCCGCATCCCGTTCGACGGGCACGTCTCACATCCTCCGCTCCCGCATCCGCCCGATTGCGTCGACGGCCCCGGGCTCAGCGTTCGCAGCAAGATTCGCTCCTCAAATTCCTCCCGCAGCCGCTCTCGCAGCGTCGTTGTCAGCACCGACCCGGGCGTGCGAAAGCGAAACGTCAGCCGCGTCCCGTCGAGGCTGTAGTCTGCCCGCACCGCGCTGATCTCCAATCCCTCTGCCGTTGCGATGCTGAGAAATCGGATTTGGGCCCCGAATTCCCGGTCCATCCAGTGACTTAGCGTCTTTATATCCTCCGCCGTCGCCCGGCGAATCACTTCCCGACTCGCCGTCGCGACGTCCATCGACCCGGCCGCCGCTCCCATCACCACCTTACCCATCTCCGGTCCCCGCGAAGTCGCGATCACCGCATAGTCGCCCGGTTGCAGATCGTGCCGGCGCGCCAGGCACAGATACATCCGGCGGCTGTTGCGAAACCGCACCCCCACCACCGTTCCATCGCCCCGGTCCGCCGACCGCCGTGGATTACGATTCTCTGCTGCAATAAGTAAGGCCATATCCACAATTGTACGGCTCCCGCATGTCCTACCGAAATCCCCTGTACTCCGCAATCACCACCCATCCCTGTGCTACGATTTCTATTCCGGCGACCCGATACCGAAAACGGCGCCGGTCCTCAGGCTCCCGTCGTGATTTGCAGCCCATCTCGGTTCTCTGGGGCCCATAGCTCAGTGGTTAGAGCGGCCGGCTCATAACCGGTTGGTCCCTGGTTCGAATCCAGGTGGGCCCACCGGTCGCCACACGCGACGCGGCGGGGTAGCTCAGTGGTAGAGCAGGAGACTCATAAGCTCTTGGTCGTCGGTTCAACTCCGACCCCCGCTACCAATGGTCAGACTCCATATTTGGCATAGAATTCTGGCTACGAGCCGAAGTGGCGGAACTGGCGGACGCCGAGTCTTATTCAGATGGCAAAGCGCCGTAGGGCACCCGGCCTGTGGGTGGCCGTGACCGCCGCTTCATACCGTAGAATTGACCCCCCGAGCCGAAGTGGCGGAACTGGCAGACGCGCGGCGTTCAGGGCGCCGTGCACTTTTGTGCGTGTGGGTTCAAATCCCACCTTCGGCACCACCCAGCCTCATATCGCCCAGTTCACGGGTTTGAAGTGTGCGACCGGCGATGTCGCGGAGCCGATTTGCAGCAACGATTGCAGCAACCGGCATCCGTTTCGCCACCGCC
>CAZBZS010000021.1:0-34227 GCA_964496475.1 uncultured Chloroflexota bacterium
ATCTCGCAAATCGGCGACGGTGGCGACCCGGTCTTTAAGCGGGCCTTCCGGCTGCACCCGCACGATCTTCAGGGCCACGGACAGGGCGTCGGGTCCGGAGATCCGCACGACCCCGATCCCGGCGGGACCGAGGGCGGTGGCAATGGCCGCGATGGTGTCCTGGTACGAGTTGGTCAACGGAGCCGGCGGCGCGGCCGCGATTTATTGAGCGTAGGCGGCGGTAGGAATGGGTTGTTCGTCACCCCTGGCATCGGCAAGGGCGCGATCGTACTCCCAGCGAAGCACCCAGGGTTTGGTGTGAATGCGGATGTGATCCCAGGGCAGGATTTCGTCGAGGGGGCGGTGGCGATGCGTAAACCAGTCAAGGTCAACGCCGGTCTCCCGGCAGGCGCGCTTCCAAATTTCCGGATCGTGCCATTCATCCCACGAGTCGAGCTTTGCCCCGAGTTCCCAGGCGCGCTTGATCGCATGACCGGCGCGCCGATCTCCAAGTGACAACAACGCCTCAATGCTACTGTGCTCAGGATCGTTCCAGTTGAGTTTGATGGCGCGGTCACGGAGGCCCCGCTTGAGGACCTGCTGCTTGGCCAGGATCAGGTCCATGGTGTCCTGGGGAAACCACTGAAACGGCGTATGAGCCTTGGGCACGAAGGTGGAGACGCCCACTCGCACTCGGGCGCGGCCACCCCGATGACGGCGACCGACATCCAGGACCTTCTTGGCCAGCCTGACTATCCCTTCCACATCCTCCATCTCTTCGGTTGGCAGGCCGATCATGAAGTAGAGCTTTACCGTGTGCCAGCCGCTGGAATAGGCCAGCTCGACGGTTCTGAGGAGATCCTCTTCAGAGATACCTTTGTGGATCACCTCGCGCAGGCGCTCGGTTGCGGCTTCGGGAGCGAAGGTGAGGCTGCCGCGGCGTGATTTCTTTAGGGCTTCCGCTAGCTTGACGTTGAAGGCATCGACGCGGGTGGAGGGAATGCTTACACTGAGATTCGTGTCGGACGCCAATCCCCGGACCTGCTCTATTACGTCCTCGACGCCGCGATAATCAGCCGCGCTGAGGGACAGCAGGGTCAGCTCGCGATGACCGGTGCTTTCGATCTCGGCCCGGGCGATTTTGCGAATGTTCTCTGGAGTGCGAGTGCGGACGGGGCGGTCTATAAAACCGGCCTGGCAAAAACGGCAGCCTCGGGCGCAGCCGCGGTGAATTTCAACGGATGCCCGATCGAAGACCGTCTCGGTTGAGGGCACAACCGGCTTGAGCGGGCGGAGATGTTCGTTGATGTCGACGTGAACTCGCCTGATTTCCGCAGGCGCCCCCGGCAGGTGCGGCGTGAGGCCCTGATACGAATACCCCGGCCCAAACTTGGGTTGGTAAAACCTGGGGACGTATACGCCGTCCCAGGCCATGACCGCTTTTAGAAAGTCCAGCCGCCAATCGCCGCCGGCGGCCCTGGACCGGCCAAGGGCCGTGAGGATGTCCGGCAGAATTTCCTCACCTTCACCGATGACGATGAGATCGAAGAATTCGGCCAGCGGCTCCGGGTTCACGAATGACGCCCCGCCGCCGATGACGATGGGGTCGTCGGGGCCGCGCTCCACGGCCATCAACGGAATGCCCCCGAGATTAAGGGTCTCAAGGACGTTACTGGCGCCGAGTTCGTAGGGAATCGAGAAGCCGACAGCGTCGAAATCGTTGAGCGGGCGGCGACTTTCGAGTCCAAAGAGCGGCGTGTTCGTCTCCCGGAGGACCGAGGCCATGTCGGGCATGGGAGTGAACACTCGATCGCAGAGCGCATCGGGCATTTCGTTGATGATCTCGTAAAGGATCTGAATCCCGAGATTGGACATGCCGATTTCGTACGTATCCGGGAAGGCGAGGCAAAGTCTTACGGAGGCTGAGGACCAATCCTTGTTGCGGCTGTTCCATTCGCCGCCGGCGTACTGGGCGGGTCGAATCACACGGGAGAGCAACGGTTCTATGTTGAGGGGGCGATCAGCTGACATGTGAGAGATCGAGAATCCTTGAGGTCTGACGTCGATTTCGCATTTCAAGAATAGCAACGGTCCGGCCCGATGCCGTCAGGATATCGCGGAGGCGAAGTGACGTGCATACTATCGGTGTTCGTTGTGACATGAAATTCTTGGTGGTGATCGCATGAAGGTAGTCAGGGCCGGGCTGGTAAAGGCGCGAGAATTTGAACTTATCGAGACGGAGCTGGCGCCGGATGCGGGCGAGGTGCTGATCGAGATCGCCGCATGTGGGATCTGCAGCTCGGACATCCCGCATTACACGGATAAGGAGGAAGAAGACCCGCCGGTCTACCTGGGCCACGAGCCCAGCGGAACGGTGGCGCAGATTGGTAGCGGGGTAACTCGCTTCAAAGAGGGAGACCGGGTGACGGGCGGGATCGGGAAGGGGTTTGCGACGCACTCGCTGGCAGCGGAGGAGGACCTCTTTTCGGTGCCGGCTGGGGTCGACTTGCAACATGCGATCGCGGAGCCGCTGATGTGCGTGAGCAACATCGTGCGGGCGGCCTCGCCGAAATTTGGGGATCATGTGGCCGTGGTTGGGTGCGGGCAAATGGGTCTCCTGGCGATTGCGGCGTTGAAGCAGGAAGGGCTGGGTTCGCTGATCGCGGTTGATCAGATTGGATGGCGCCTGGATTTGGCCAGAAACATCGGCGCCACGCACGCGGTGCGGGCTGACGGTGAGAACCCGGTAGAGGTGGTTGAAGAAATCACCAATGGAGGAGCGGACGTGGTGGTGGAAGTTACGGGTAAGCCGGGGGGATTGGAACTCTCCGCGGAACTGATTCGGGTGGGACAGGGCACGCTGGTGATGGCGGGGTACCACCAGGTGCGGGACCAGTACTGCCTGCGCCAATTCGCGTTCAAAGGTCTGATCGCCCACCAGGCTCATCCCACCTATTCCCCGGATGTGACGGCCGACTACGCGAGAGCGCTGGCCGCGCTTGAGCGCGGGGTCTTTCCGATGGACTTAATCGTTACGGAGCGCTACTCGCTGGAGCAGGTTGGGGACGGCTTCGAGGCGTTGATTTCGCACCGGCAGGGGTATGTGAAGGGGATCGTCGTACCGCAACGCTAAAAGCAGCAACATTGAGGGCGTTTTGGCGGGCCGGGGCGACGTGATATGCTCGTATTAACGAGTAGATCAGTCATGAATTAAAGGCGGAAGGGCGGCCCCAATTGCTGCGGATAAGCGCGCGAGCGCGCTATGGAGTGCTGGCGCTGGTTGACTTGGGGGAGCATGGCGCTTCGACGTACGTGCGGGCGCAGGACATAGCGAAGCGAAAGGACATACCACCCAAGTTCCTGGGGCAGATTCTTGCCGCCCTGGTTCAGGCGGGAATTGTCACCGGTAAAAGAGGAGCCAGCGGAGGCTACCGGCTTGCACACTCGCCGGCGTCGCTGACGATGGATCGAATCCTGGAGACGCTTGGCATGGAACCACCGTCGGAGCGCTGCATTTACGGGGTGGAACGAGCTTCGTGCACGCTTCCGCAGCGGCTGGACAAATGTGATGGCATCGGTCCGGCCGAGGAGGCGGCCGCCAGGCGGCTGGCGAGCACCTCGCTGGCAGATTTGTGCCATGGGTATAACGGTGGGGAGTCTGCTTACCAAATCTGAGCGCTCGCCGGAACCGGATTGATCGATTTAGCAGCCCGATTCAACCGAGGTGCCGGCAGCCGGGCGGAAGACAAAGAATAGTATCCTTGTTCGCCGCGTACCCGGGCGCTCTGACACCGAGTTTCCGATGCCGCGACACGGTGCCCGTGTCTATCCGAAAAGGCCCCCTGTGAACGACCGGAATCGCTGGACGTAATGCCTTTGCCCAATCGGGTTTTCAGAACTTGAGGAAGATCTACGTCGTTGCGGTTGCGACCATCCTGGTGACGCTTGTCCTGATTCCGTTGGGAGGGTATGTCCGGCAGAGCGGGTCGGGACTGGCATGTCCTGACTGGCCACTGTGTTACGGGCAAGTGGGGCCGCCTCTGGATAAAGAAGGCACGCTGATCGAGTTCTCGCACCGCCTGGTGGGGCTTATGGTGTCGCTGCTGACGCTGGGAATAGGCATACTCGCAATCCGGCATCGGCGGGAGTCTAGTTTCATTCTCAAGGCGGCAATAATCGCGGGGGTTGGGATCGTGGCGCAGGTGGGTCTCGGCGCGGCGGTGGTGCTAGTGGAGCTACAGCCCTTCTTGACCATGACCCACCTGGCAATGGCGTTGGGATTTCTGGCAACGATCATCATCATCAGCCTGGCAGCGCAGAGGGCATCTCAGCCATCCTCGGAGGTCTCACCGACCACGAGTTCCGGCGAAAAGGCGTTGCTCATTGGGACGCTGGTCAGCCTGAGCGCTCTGCTGCTGGCGGGGGCTTTTGCTGGCAGCAGCGGCGCCGCGATGGGTTGCCAAGGCTGGCCGCTATGCAACGATCAATTCATACCCAGCGGCGACCTCGCCGCGAAGTGGCAGGTCTGGATTATCTACGCACATCGGCTGCTGACGATCTCGACCGCCACGCTGGTCTTCGTCCTCGCCTGGCGCTGGCGCCGTCATGAAACCCCCGCGCTCCGAAAGAATGCCACGCAGGCGGCCATCTTGATGATCGTGGAAATCGGGCTCGGAGCACTAAATCCGCTATTCCTCATTCCCGTCGCCATCGCCGTCGCCCACCTGGCCGTGGCGGCGATCATCTGGACCCACGTAGTCGTCGTGGCCGCGCTCAGCCTCGACCTATTGCCCGCCGCCAGCATGAAGGCGCCGTCCCAACGATGATGACTGCTCGCGATTTTCTGGGGCTTACCAAACCCCGGGTCATACCGCTTCTGCTGCTGGTGACGTTAGCGACGATGTTGCTTGCCTCGGAAGGTTCTCCGTCCTGGGTGGCAATCTCGGTGACACTTCTGGGCGGGACGCTGGCGATCGGCGGCGCGCAGGCATTGAACGCTTATATAGACCGCGATATCGATCGCAAGATGAGGCGCACGCGCGACCGGCCACTCGCAGCCAGGCGAATATCGCCGGCATCGGCGCTGGTATTTGGACTCGCTCTGGCTACCGTCTCATTCATCATGATGGGGCTTGTTGTGAACTTGATGTCGGCGCTGCTGACTTTGGGTGCGTTGGCCTACTACGTGGTCGTCTATTCCCGATTGTTGAAATTGCGCACGGCGCAGAACATCGTAATCGGCGGGATGGCCGGCGCGGCCCCGGCATTGATCGGTTGGGCGGCTGCGACGAATGAGCTGAGCCTCACGGCCTTCCTGTTGTTCGCAATCGTGTTTCTCTGGACGCCGCCGCATTCCTGGGCGTTGGCGCTAGTGATTCGGGATGAGTACGAGGATGCCGGGGTACCGATGTTGCCGGTGGTGGCGGGAGAGCGAGCGGCGGCCATCCACATTCTTATTTACACGCTAATCTTGATCCCGCTGACTTTGCTAATCGTGCCGGTCGCGTCGCTGGGATGGATTTATGCGACTTCGGCGGCGATCCTAGGCGCCCTCCTGGTGGCAATGGAAATTCGCCTTATACGAATCCCGACCACCGACGCAGCCCGCGACATATTTTTCTACTCGATGATCTACCTGGCGCTGCTGTTCGGAGCTATGGTGCTGGATTACCAGCTGGGTCTCGCCTAGCCCGGCTCGCCGCCGCCAAAGGTGAAGAGAGCGTGCCGGGCGATCTGGGCGCGGGCGTCGTCCAGGGCGCCTTCTGTCCAAGGGTAGATACCCTCGCCGGTCTTAGCGCCGAGCTTTCCGGACGCCACCTTGTCGGCGAAGAATTGGGCGACATCATGGTCGGTTCCCAGCGTGGGAAAAATCGTCTTGCAGACGAACTCGTAGGTATCCAGTCCGGCGATATCGGCAATCTTGAACGGCCCGAACACGCCGAGCCGGTTGCCCCAGCTCATGGTGGTGGCTCTGTCGACGTCCTCGGGCGAGACGATTCCGTTTTGCACGAGCGATAGCGCTTCGCGGAACATCGCGAATTGCAGCCGATTCACGACGAAACCCTGTACTTCCCGGCTCAGCCGGATGGCGGTCTTGCCGATGGATTCGCATATTCGCGCGGCGATATCGACGGTGGTTGGATCCGTCTTATCGCCGGGCACGACCTCCACGAGCGGGAGCAGGTAGGGAGGAATGAAAAAGTGCGTAACGACGACCTTTTCCGGGCGGTTTGTGGCGCTACCCAGAGCCGTTGGACTCAGCGCCGAGGTGTTGCTGGCCAGAATCACGTCCGGGCCGCACACCCGATCCAGCTCGGCGTAGGCGGATCTTTTGACGTCCAGATCTTCGGTCACAGCCTCCAGGATGTACCCGGCTGAGGCACCGAGCTCGTCCATCGAGTCGACCACCTTGATCCTATCCATGGTCTCACCGGCGGCGGCGGCATCGGCCATTCCCATGTCCGACATCGTCTTGTAGGCCCCGCGGAGACGTTCGGGAGCGCTGTCACGCTGGGTCGCGATCGAGTCGTAAATCCGCACTTCGTAGTCGGCACGGGCAAACTCGAGGGCCAGCCCATGACCCATGAGGCCGGCGCCAAGGACTCCTACGGTCGATACTTCTGGAATTCTCAAGTTGGCACTCCTGTCACTACGCTCGCCGCTGGTTGAGCAGCGCAATCTTATCGATGGCGTCCGGCGGTACCAAACCTCCGGATCCCGGGACGGGCGAGTGGGTTGCTAACATCGTCGCGAACTCAAAGATGAAAGACGGAGTGCAGATGATTCTGGGACTGGACGATGTCGGTGGACTGGGAAAGCGCCTGGTGGATGTGTGTCTGCTGAAAGGTGATTTCTTGCTGAGCTCGGGCCGGCGTAGCAACTACTACTTTGACAAGTATCTGTTTGAGACCCGACCAGAGCTGCTGCGGGAGGTCACGCGGGAACTCCTCCGCCTGGCGCCGAAGGGCGTCGAGTTGCTGGCCGGCCCGGAACTCGGGGCGATCCCGCTGGTGACCGGCATGGGGCTGGAGGCCGATATTCCGTTCATTATCGTGCGCAAGGAGCCCAAGGAATACGGGACCGCCCGGCATTTTGAAGGGCGGATCGTGCCCGGCCAGCACGTGGTTCTAGTGGAGGACGTGGTCACCACCGGAACGCAGGCGCTGAAGTCGGCCAAGTTGCTGCAGGAATTTGGGGTGAAATTAGATGTCTGCCTTTGCGTCCTGGACAGGGAAGAGGGCGGAGCCGAAAGCTTCGCGGAGATGGGTCTGGAGCTTCAGCCACTGTTTACCACCAGCAGTCTCAGGTTGAATCGTTGAGAAAGATCAGAGTGGGGGTCGTGCTTGGGGGTCGGTCGGGCGAACACGAAGTGTCGCTGGAGTCGGCGAGATCGGTAATCGGGGCATTGGATCGATCCAAGTACGATGTGGCTCCGATAGGGATCAACCGCGACGGAACCTGGCTGCTGCAGGGAGATCCGCTGGCGACTCTAGGGGACGAATCAAGCAACGCCACGATGGGCTCCGAGTTGGTCGCGCTCTCCACTGGCAACGCCATGCTGTCGATCTGCGGGCACCCGTCCGAGGACTTTGGCAGCGCCATCGATATAGTGCTGCCGATTCTGCACGGACCGTACGGCGAGGACGGTACGATTCAGGGGATGCTGGAGATGGCGGATATCCCCTACGTGGGATCGGGTGTGCTGGGGTCAGCCGCTGGCATGGACAAGGGGATCATGAAGGTGTTGTTCAAGGAAGCGGGTCTGCCGACCGCATCGTGCCAATTGGTTTCGGTGCGGGAATGGGACGCGGACCGCGGAGCGGTGTTGGGCGAGATTACGGCTGAAGTGGGCTACCCGCTTTTTGTGAAACCGGCGAACCTAGGCTCGAGTGTAGGTATCACGAAAGTGCATAACCGAGCTGAACTGGCTCCGGCCATCGATCTGGCCGCAACCTACGACCGGCGGATCATGGTGGAGGAGGCGATTGAGGACGCCCGCGAGATCGAATGTGCGGTCCTAGGGAATGACGAGCCGGTCGCGTCGGTCTGCGGAGAGGTATTCGCGGCGGGTGAGTTTTACGACTACGCCTCGAAGTACGAAGACGACACCTCGCGCACTGAGGCGCCGGCCGAGCTCCCGGAATCGATTTCGGGCGCGATTCAGGAAATGTCGGTTCGGGCGTTCGAGGCGCTGGATTGCGCGGGACTGGCCCGGGTGGATTTTCTGGTGCGACGATCAGACCAGGCAATTTTTGTGATCGAGGCGAACACGATGCCGGGATTCACCGAGATAAGCATGTACCCAAAACTGTGGGAAGAGTCAGGGCTGCCTTATCCGGAGCTGTTGGACCGACTGATCGAACTGGGTTTTGAGCGGCACCGGCAGCGCGCGGAACTTCGCAAGGGTCGGTAGCTCCGCTTACTCCTCACCGTAAACGCGAGTGTCGGACCAGAATCCGTCCCAGGCGAACCAGAAGTCATTTCCATGGACCACCGGCTCCAGCCGGACTCCAGCCAACGGACCGCCGATCGCGAGGCCGAGCACGTTCCAGAGCCTCTCGGTTTCCTCGTCTCGAATCTCGCCTCTAGCGGAGATAAATGACAGCGGCTCACCGCCGACGAGAGGCGAAAACACGCCAACTGAGCCGACATCGTCAGATTCCGAGATTCTTGAGGCGTCGAGCGCCGACACGGTGCTGGAACTCCAGAAGACGACTAGGGGTCGGCCGCCTACGGAATCGTGTATCACAGGCATAGCCTGTAACTGAAGGAAAGAGTAGGCCATCTGGTCGCCGTTCAGGTTCAGAGTTGCGACGCGCTCCAGGGGGGACAGGCGGGGATCGAATGGGCCATCGAACAGGAAAGGCCGGCCAGAACTGTCGTACCCGCTGTAGGGATTCATGCCGGAGTCGCGGCTTTTCTCGGTGTCGCGGCTCAAAACGAGGCCTTCTGGAAACGACTCTTTGAACGCGACCAGGAGGCGATTGAGAGGGGCAAAAAATCAAGTTGCGTTCCGGTCATATCGCGAACTACGGCCTCTCCGGTGGATTGCTGCCAGAAGGATTCGGTGAGGTCGTCCCACATGACCATATTGCTGATGTGCAAGTTCGCGCTCACGCCAAACCGAAATGTCTGGCCTTCGACGACGCCAGCGAAACCAACGGCGGTGTTGCAAAGGGCCAGTAGGTGACGAGTACCGGATCGCCGCCGACCTCGCCGTTGACGATCTCGTGCCAGGTGAGGATTTGCAACGGATAGGCGCAACTGAGTCCTGCATACTCGAACACGCCGACAGGCTCAAGGTCATCCAGGAACTCGTCGCCATCAGCAAGGGACACATGTTTTGGCTCGTCGAGGGGCGGGATGACATCACAGGCGGCCGCTGCCTGCCTGATTTCGCGTAAATCGACGCTCTTAATTTCGAAATTAGTCTTCCAACGCTGTCGTTGCCAATTCTGAACCCAGGATTCCTCGGCTTCGGTAAGTGCCACCAATTGCACCTCCGGACTACTCGCACTTTCGGCGGTGGGCGCGCCGACGGACGCGGGTGGGAGGGAGGTCGGGGCAGGCAGAGGCGGGGCGTAGATATCTCGTCATTGCAAATCTAGGCCCTGCCGCACCAGCCGACGGTGAGGTTTACAACAATGCTGGCGCTATACCCCGCGAGCCTGAGCAGAATGAAAGGGATCGACGCCGCCGCGATAGCAGCCGTCATCGCCTTGCAATATGCCGGTGGGGCTGGCAAAGAGCCCGAAACCGGCTCTGAACGACTGGCGGAGCGGGTTGATATCGTGACCGCGAGCTCGAAGTGCCGCAAGGGCGGACGGCGGGTAGCGGTCGTCGATGTCGGTGACGGCGGTGCTGCAATCGACCCGGGGCGCGGCGATGGCGGCCTGTATGCCCATGCCGTGATCTATGACGTTGCTTATGATTTGGCAGACGGCGTTTGTGATTCGCCGGCCGCCGCTGGCCCCGACGGCCAGGATCGGCCTGTCGCTGCTCAGGACCAGGGCCGGGGTCATGTTGTTGAGCGGCTTCGCCAACGGTGAAACCGAGTTGGCGAAGCCGCTCTCCGGGTTGAACCACATCATGCCGTTGTTCATCACGATGCCTGTACCTCGGGGCACGACGCCGGAACCGAAACCGGCCATGACGGTGTTTGTGAGGGACACCATGTTTCCGTCAGCGTCGGCGGCGCAGAGATTGGTGGTGCTCCCTTCAGGCCCCTCCGGGAGCGACGATGGTGGACCACCACCGCCGGATTGATACCGCCAAGGATCACCGGGCTTGAATTCGGGAGCGGGAGAGTCGGTTCCGATGAGCGCGGATCGTTCCAATCCGTAGGTCCTGGATACCATGCCCTCCCATGGCACATCGGCTTTGGCCGGGTCGGCCATGTAGGCCATGCGATCGGCCCGAGCGAGACGGGCCGCACAAATAAACGCGTGCAGCTGTTCGGGAGATTCGTAACCCAGGGCGGCAACGTCGAAATGTCTGTAAATATTCAGGGTCGCGGCGGTGGTGGGTCCGGCGCAGGCGAACGGGGGTACGCAGACGGCCACATCACGGTAAGCGGAACGCTGAGGGGCAAGGATAGCGGCGCGATATTGAGCCAGGTCGTCAGCGGTCAACACAGCGTCCAGCGCTTGCAGACCGGTCACGATGGATCGGGACACGTCGCCAGCGTAGAAATCGCCGGGGCCAGCCTCAGCGAGTCGCTCGAGGGTTCCGGCCAGATCAGGTTGCCTAAACGCGACCGGGGCGACTCCATCGCCGGCAGGCGGGGCGCCGTCGCGCAGGAAGATGCGGGCGGCTTCGGCGTTGGGAAGAATGCGGCTTATGTCCGCGCCGATGACGTACTGATCGTGCCAGTCCATCTCGAATCCGTCGCGGGCGAGCCGGATGGCCGGCTGGATGACTTCTCGCCAGGGCATGGAGCCGCGGCGCTCAATCGCAAGGGCGAGGCCAGCGACAGCACCGGGAATGGCGACCGAAAGCGGCCCGATTAGGTTCGCGTCTTCTTCCACGGCGGCCCACTCAAAAACTCCGGCAGACGGCTCGCCAGTGAGGGTGAACATCGGGGGAGCGGCGGCGGCCGGGGCCTGCATCTGAAAAGCGAAGATGTCGGTCTCTCCCCCGATGCCCGCGACCATGTAACCGCCGCCTCCGATGCCGCTAGAACCAGGTTCCACGACGCCCACGGCAAGGCAGGCGGCGACGGCAGCGTCAACCGCGTTTCCCCCGGCCTCCAGCATCTCCACTCCGGCGTCGCTGGCGAGCGGGTGCTTGGTGGCCAGCATGCCGCGGTCCCCGATGGCCTCAGACTTGTAGAGGTTCAATTTCGACGAGGTAGCCATTGCGGGTCCACTCCATGAACGAAGGCTCAAACCCCTGCCGGCCGGCGAACGGAACGCGGCAAGTGGAGGGAGATTATGGCAGAGCGGAAGCCATATCAGATCGTTGGGCGATTAGCATTCACACCAACCAAGGCTCGAGGGCGAGGGGATCGGCTAGAAGGGGTTTCGCCAGAGCACCACCGGGCAGGCAGCGTTGGATAGTACGAAGGACGCGGCGGGGCCGAGATCTAGCACCTCATCGCCGAGCAGGCGTCTGCACCCCATCACAATGAGCCTGGCATCGAAATCCAGCGCGGCCTCAACGATAGCCCCGCCGGCGGAACGGGATTGCAGGCAAAGGCCGCGATAGCTGGCATGGGGATGCTTTTTTACGATGGCGGCGGCACGCTCCAGAATGCGATCGTTCTCGAGGACGGATTCCTCGTCGGCATCTTCCAGGGTCCGGTCCCAAGTGACGATAATGGCGTGCAAGGCAACCAGCTCACAATCGCTCTTGACGGCCTCGGCGGCGGCGATTTCGAGGACGCGGGCGTCGTTTCGACGGCCGTCGACGGCTGCCAAGATCGGACCCTCAGCCAAGGAAACACCCCGCGGGGGCAAGATTCATCGCAGATGTCGAGCCGTCGCGGTGGATGAGGCTAGTCGCCGTCCTAGCCGTCTGCGTCGGCCTCTCCGTTTTCACTGGGGGGATTTCTGATTTCATTTTCAAGACTTCCGGAAATGTCCGAGTTTTCGCGCAGAAATTGCTTGGCCGCCTCCCGTCCCATCCCAAGGCGCAAGTCGCCATAGGAGAGATGAGCGCCGCTCTTGCTGAGGATGTCCATCTCCAGCCCGAGGTCGAGGAGTCCACCCTCATGCGAAATTCCCTCGTTGTACATGAGGTCGAACTCGCACACGCGGAATGGCGCCGCGACTTTATTTTTCACGACTCGGACGCGAGTCCGATTGCCGGTCACCTCGGTTCCGCGTTTGATCTGACCGATTCGCCGAATGTCGAGCCGGACGGAGGAGTAGAACTTGAGGGCCCGGCCGCCAGGGGTTACCTCCGGGTTTCCGAACATCACACCAATTTTTTCACGCAATTGGTTGACGAACACGACGAGGCAGCGCGATCGGCTGATACTCCCAGTCAGCTTTCGTAGTGCCTGCGACATCAGGCGCGCTTGCAATCCGACGTGAGTATCGCCCATATCGCCCTCAATCTCGGCCCGCGGGACGAGAGCGGCGACGGAGTCTATGACGACGACATCCACGGCGTCGCTGCGGACGAGCACCTCGGCTATTTCAAGCGCTTCCTCACCAACGCCGGGCTGGGAGATCAGAAGATCGTCGACGTTAACCCCGCACTTGGCGGCGTAGGCAGGATCGAACGCGTGCTCGGCGTCGATAAGGGAAGCCGCGCCGCCGGCTTTCTGTGCCTGGGCGATAATGTGCTGGGCCAGCGTGGTCTTGCCGGAGCCCTCGGGGCCGAATACCTCCACCACCCGCCCCCGTGGCAGCCCACCCACACCGAGGGCGAGATCCAGGGCGATGGAACCGGTGGAAATGACCCCGACCTCAGGAAGATTGTCCCCGCTCATGCGGAGGATCGATCCCTTGCCGAATTTTTTCTCTATCTGATCGATCGCGGAGTCGAGCGCCTTCACACGTTGATCATTCATATGCCCGGGTCCTTCGCGGGTACCGGGGGCAACCACGAGGCCATCCCGGTCAGACGAGTATAGTAGTCGGCCCCGGGACGAATTGTCCCGTCAGACGCAAGGCGGAAACGAAGAAATCCGCCTAACCGGCGCTCGAAATCGAAACTAATTACGCGGGAGCGATCAGTCCCAATAATGGCAAGTGGAACGATGCAGGCGGTACGCCTTCACGGCAGGGAAGACCTGCGGGTGGATGAGGTCCCGATTCCCACAACGGATGCGAATGAAGTGCAGCTGCGGATCGCGTTCGCTGGGATATGCGGCACGGATTTGCACCTATATGACGGGTGGGAGATGAGCGGGGCGGTCACTCTGCCGCCCATGCCCGCGGTCATCGGCCACGAGTTATCGGCGTTAGTCGAAGAGGTCGGACCTGGAGTAACTCGGTGGAAGGCCGGTGATCGGGTGACGGTGCAGCCGCAGGTGTATTGCGGGGATTGCACGATGTGCCAACGAGGCAATCCGAACATGTGCCTCAACAAGATCAAGATCGCGAAGGGAGGGGCATGGGCGGAGTACATGGTGTTGAACGAACGCACCTTGCACTCGGTGCCCGATGAGGTACCGCTGAACCTGGCGGCGATGACGGAACCGCTGGGGTGCGCTATGCGCGCGGTGGAGCTGGCGGAATTACAGCCCGGTGACAACGCGTTTGTCGCCGGAGGTGGAACGATCGGGTTGCTACTGTCGCGGCTGGCGCGATCGCGGGGCGCCAACAAGATCATTCTGTCGGAGCCACAGGCGCGCCGGAGATCGCTGGCGGCGGCGATGGGAGTGACCAGGACGATCGATCCGGTGAATGAGGATCTGGAGGCGATCGTGGCGGCGGAGACAGGCGGGATCGGCGTGGACATTTCGTTTGAGGCAGTGGGCCTGGCGGCTACATCGATGGCATGCATAAGCGTGATCCGACCAGGTGGAACAGCAGTTTTGATGGGAGTTCCGAAACCGGGGACAAAGCTAGAGATAAATCCGTGGGACATCGTGACCGCGGAGAAGAATATCAAGACTTCATGGCTTCTCGTGGAGAATATGGAAAGTTGCTTGCGGTTGATGCCGAGCCTGGGACTGGAGAAGATCGTCACACACACGATCCCGCTGACCAAAGCGGTGGAAGGTATCCGGATGTGCAAGGCCGGGGAGGCGTTGAAGGTTCTGTTTGAAATTGGCGGCGAGAGCCCGAACTAACGTGGGCGCTCGGCGACCAGCACGCGGTGCCGGGAGGAGGAAGCGACCGGCAAGATCCGGCCAAAGAGCTTGTGGAGCACACCCTCGTAGGCCTGGGCCGGCGACAGCACGACGTAGAACGAGCCGCCGGGCTTGAGCATGCGCGCGATCTCGGCGAGCATGCGCTTCGCGACTTCGTGGGCAACGGTTGGTCCGACGTGAAATGGCGGGTAGCAGGCTATGAGGTCGAACTCACGATTGAGGAGATCCTCGCCGAAATATGAGGCCCGGATGTCGACTTCGGAGATGCCGTTGAGGTGCAGAGTTTGGCGCGTGGTGAAGACGGCTTCGAGGTTGGAGTCGATGGCGGTGATTTGCGAGTTCGGGGAACGTCGCGCGAGAACGGTGGCGATGACGCCGCTGCCACAGCCGAAATCGAGGTGACGACCGTCGGTCGTTGGTAACGAATCCGCGAGAAGCCTCGTGGCGGGATCGAGTCGGCCATCGGAGAACACTGCAGGATTTCGCGCCAGTACCAGAGTCTGATCGGCGACAGCGACCTGGACCGGTTCCAGTTCCTCCGTCTCGAAATCTGGACCATCGTCGCCTTTGACCGCCCGAAAGATTCTCGTATGCCGTTTGGCCAGGACGGTGTCGACGTTCTGGAAATAGCGATTGGCGAAGCGCCGGTAGGTCTCACTTCCCCGACGGCGTTCGCCGGCCAGCCAGAGTTCTCCACCCGGACGGAGAACGCGGAAGGCAGTCCGGATAAGCGCTCGCACGGCATCGCTTCCCAACCAGAAGGGGGCGAGTAAGAACGCGGTGTTGTAAGCCCTGGACTGCCGGATGGGCGCGCCGAAGCAGGGGACAACCGTCCAGTTCGTGGCGGCAATGTTGTGGACGGCCGCACGGATGGCTGGAAGGGTGAAGTTGGCGCAGAGGCCGCCAATCTCGGGCCGTCGCTCGTGGAGGGCGAGGGCTAAAGCACCTTCCCAACCACAGAGATCGATTACGGGAAGTCGGCAGTCCGGTGCGGCTTCGAGGAGAGGCTCGACATAGCGAGAAACGGCGATTCCAGGAGTGTCGGGAGTCGCCACGACGGACGTGCCGGAGCCGGCCAAGTGAATCGTTCGGGCGTCAGGACGCCAGAGGGGAACGCGGGGAGGCCCGGCGGGCGGGAGCGGACCGTGCCGTTCGGGGGCGTTCAAAACCTGGGGACAGCGTCGAGGAGGCGAACTCCGATCACGGCAAACAGCAAGATGTATTTGAAAGCGTTGCCGAGATAGGCGAGGAGAAGGAACCGCCAGAAGGAATACCGAAGTGCGCCGGCCAGGATGCCAACCGCATCGAAGAAGGGATTCGGCACCGCGGCGAAAATCAGGATGGCAGCTCCGGCCAGTTTGCTCTTTTCGTGCAGGGCACGCTGCATCCGCTCGTAGGCAGGCCCCGTCCGGAAGAGTTGCTTGCCGGTGGCTCCGACGTAGTAGGAGACGGACTCGCCGACGACCTGGCCAAGGGCAGCTACGAGACCTACGAGAATGGGGGCGTCGAGGGCCCCGGCGAAGCTGATGGTCGTAAGGGCGGAGGGAGCAGGCAGGATGACCGTAGCGGCACCGATGAAACTGATGACGAAAACAGCGAGGTAGGAGCGCCCGGTCTGCTCGCGGACGACGTCTCCGTAAACGAACGAGAACATCGCGGCGATGACGATCAACAGGATCAGAAGAGTCTGGACAGCAAGACGAGGCCCCATGCGCCAGTAGTAAAGAAGAGTCCCCCACACCACGGATACGGAGATGATTGTGCTGGCCACGAGAATCCAAATGTTGGCGGCGCGTAATTCGTGCTCGAAGAAAATGATGACTATGGAAAAGGTGAGGACGGCCGCGACGAGGCCAAGGCTGATCAGCCACATTCGGGAGCTGCCAAAGTCGAGCATCGACCCGCCGGTGGTGGATTCTGGCTGAGGCAGGTCGCCGACTCCCCCTCTCAAAATCTAGTTTCGCGGTGCATCAGCAATGCAAGTGACAGAGAAGCTATAGGAGCCGCTCCAGGCCCTCTTCTGCAAGGCGATTGACGACATCACCGACGCGTTGGGCCTCGTCGCGATTGCAGACCAGCAGCGCGTCATCGGTATCAATTACGACGACATCCTTTAGACCTACCAGAGCGACAGTGCGATCGCCGGAATCGACGAGGCAGCCGGAGCTGTCGACGAAGAGGACTTTGCCGCGCATGGAGCCGGTGCGGAAGTTGCCGTTCTGAGGGGAGGCGACTTCATAGGCGCCGCTCCAAGTACCGACATCGACCCAGGGGAAATGGCCGGGCACGGTCAGGATGTTGGGAGCGTTTTCGATAATGGCGGTGTCGATGGGAGATTTGCGCACGCGGCCATACGTCTCGGCCAGGACGGTGGAATAACGATCAGTACCAATGGCCGCGACAATGGAGTCTATCTCAGCGCCGATGTCGGGGGCGAACTCGGCGTATGCGCTGAGGGCGGCGGAGACCCGCCAGATGAAGTAGTTCCCGTTCCAGAGGTAGTCGCCTGATCCAACGTAGCGACGAGCGACATCCAGAGCGGGTTTCTCTTTGAATTCGAGAACCTTGCAAATTTCGATGCCGGCATGGGCGCCGATGGCTTCGCCCCGCCGAATGTAGCCGTAGCCGGTGTCAGCGGAGGTAGGGGCGATGCCGATGGTGACGAGGTGTTCTCCGTCAGCAGCCGCGGCGGCGGCGGCGCGGAGGGTAGCTCGATAGGCTCCGTCATCGCCGATGAAATGGTCGGAGCCGACGCTAATCATCAGGGCGTTCGGGTCGGCGGCCGCGATGTGAGCGATGGCCAGGCCAATAGCCATGGCGGTATTGCGACCGTCGGGTTCGGCGATTATATTCACCGGCGGTATGTCGGGAAGTTGCTCCCGGACGGCGTCCTGCTGATCGCCGACAGTGATGACAAAAGTACGCTCCGGAGAGGTCAGGGGCGAAATGCGGTCGAGGGTGTTTTGGATGAGGCTGTGTCCCTCGGCGAGATTGATGAGCTGCTTGGGCGACCGCCGCCGCGAACGGGGCCAAAGCCGGGTGCCGACTCCACCGGAAATGATGGCGATGTAAGGCTGATCGTCTAACCCGGATTTCAAACTAGGGGATCCTCGATGAAAACGCCTGCTCTGAGGCGGGAACCAAGCCGGATGAAGTTTGGCATAAGGAGCGAGCAACGTCTTTCATGAGGCTAGGTAACCAGCGGGGGCAGGCGTCGCCCGGATCGTCGTTGAGTGACAACCTGTCCATGGGAATTAAGTGGGGGAGAGAGAGTAATCGATGACGGTGGGACCAGCTCGGTCGAGGGCTTTTATGAGGGCAGCGCGGAGCCTGCGGGGGGAGCTGACGCGGGAGGAGGGGACGCCGAAGGCCCGGGCATACGTCTTGAGATTCGGACCGGTGAGCTGGAAGGGATCGGACCGTCCGTGGGATCTGGTGAAGAACCGTTCGAGCTGAGAGTAGGCCTGGTCGTTGAAGACGACAATTGGGAGGCAGACTTCTTGCTGCACCGCAGTAGAGAGTTCCTGGGAGGTGAACATGAAGCCACCGTCGCCAACAAGGGAGATCACGGTCTTGTCGGGCTCGGCGAGCTTCGCGCCGAGGGCGGCCGGGAAGGAAAGTCCCAGGGTGCCGACGTAATTGGGGAAGAAAAAGGTGCGGGGCCTGCTCACGGGGAAGAACGCGGGGCCGGAGTAGCAGATGGTGGTCATATCGTTGAAAAGCATGCCGTCGGGGGGAAGGACATCCCGGATGGCGCCAAAGATGGCCAGATGTTGCTCGTCAGCAGACGCGAAGGCAGAGCGTTTGGCGCCGGCGATGCGGCGGCGGGTGAGTTCGGTGTCGGCGGCGGGGCGCTCGTCGATCAGTTCGACGAGAGCCTCGAGGGTGGGGCGCACGTGGGCGTGAATGCCGTGAACGGTGGGGTAGTGGCGACCGAGGGCTCCGGAGTGGATATCTACATGGATGATCGTTCTGGGCATGGGCAGGGCCCAATTGTCGGTGTGGCGTGCGCTTAGCTGAGACCCGAGCACGAGGGCGACGTCGGATTGCTCGAGGAAGGAATCGAACCGGGTGTCTCCGCGCCAGCGACAACCGACGGAGAGCGGATGGTCCTCTGGGATGGCCCCCTTTCCGGAAACGGTGGTGAGGACGGGAGTACCGAGTTTTTCGGCGAGGCCGATGAGTTCGGCAGAGGCACCGCCAGCGACAACGCCGCCTCCGGCAAGAATCACTGGTTGGGCCGCGGCGGACAGGGTCCTCGCGGCCCGGTCTACGGCGTGGGCTTCGGGCGCGAGGGGGCCCGGTTCGTCGGCGGACAGGAGAGTGACGTCGTCGCGATCGGCAAGGATATCGAGCGGGATCTCCACCGAGGCGGGGCCGGGACGGCCGGAGTGCATGTAGTGGATAGCCTCGGCGATGACCTCAGGGATGTCAGCAACGCGCCGAACCGAGCGGTGCCACTTGACGACGGATTTAAGGACTCCGGACTGGTCTACGAGTTCGTGGAGAGCGCCGACTTCGCGACCGGCGAAGCCGCTGTCGAGGGACGAGCAGATGTGGAGGACGCGGGAGGAGTCGCCCTGGGCCTCGGCCAAGGCGGTGGCGACGTTGGTGACCCCTGGACCGGAGATGGTGATGACGCAACCGATGCGGCCGGAGGCCCGGGCGTAGCCGTCGGCCATGAAGCCGGAACCCTGCTCGTGACGACAAAGGACGTGCCGGATTTTCGAGTCGAGGAGGGCGTCATAGATGTCCACGTTGTGGACACCGGGAATGCCGAAGACGGTGTCGATGCTGCCTCTTTCGAGGGCCGCGATAACGGCCTGACCTCCCGTCATTCGCGGCATGGGACCCACCTTTTCGGCCGCACCCCGGCGGCGGCAACGCACTGAGCAGTTATAGCAGCGTGGGACCGAGGGCACCACCGAGGATGGCGGCAACGGCAAACTGGACAAGCAGGAATAGCCACTGGCGTCGATTCAGGGAGGATTTCCTGTGGACGAAGGGTACGGGCGCGGCGGCGAGCACCAGAGCGGCGACGGCGCCGGGGAAAGCACCCTTGAGCAGAAGAAGGAGGGCGAGGGGTAGTTCGGTGGATTTACCAACTGGAAGCAGTCTGCCGATGGCCGCGGCCAGAAGGACGGCGAACCAGGGCGTGCGACCAAATAGCCCCTGGCCGGCCTCGAACGGCAGGTAGATAGCAAGAACCGCGGCGACCAGACAGGCGCCTATGAACCAGAACGCCGCGTCGTCGAAACGATCCCAGATGCTGTCCCAGAGATCCACGGCCTGGCGCCGGGCGGTCGGACCAGATTCCGGCTTTTCATCAGGTTCCGGCGTGCCGCCCGATGGAAGCCAGTTCAATTTCTGGAGTTCGGCGTGACGCTCGGTGGCAGGTACCAACAAAAGAGCGCCGACATAGAGGGAGGCGACGGCGCCAGCTGCTGCCAGGAGGGCGAGACGGAAGTCGAGCATGAAAATCGTGAATATGGTGGGGGCGGCGACGGACAGTCCGGCGAGGGCGACGAGGCCCGGGGTGAGGGCCGGGACGCCGGGGACGGGCCAGGATCGGCGGAGATATTCGCGCAGGCCGGCGGCGGCTACGAGACCGAGAAGGAGCCAGGGGGCGATGGATACGAGGAAGTCGCGGAATTTGATAAAGAGGGGAACGAGGTGCTCCACGCGGTTGGACTAGCCGGGCCGCGGCTGAAGGTAGCGTTCGATGAAGGTCTCCATCTGGGAACGGTTCAGCAGTCCGGGTCGGATGGCAGCGACGACGCCGTTGCGGCCGATGAAGACATGGGTGGGAAAGGCGCGGACGGAGTAGACTGCGCCGGCTTCCCGGTCGGGATCAATGAGTGTGAGCCAGGTGTATCCACCGGCCTCGACATAGTCCCGGACGATCTCTTCGGATTCGCCGAGGGAGACGGCCAGGTGGATGATGTCGGTTCCCTCCAACTGGCGGGTAGCGGCTTCAAGGTCGGGGGCTTCCGCGCGGCACGGTCCGCACCAGGTGGCCCAGAAGGTGATCCAGATGGGTTTCTGGCCGATATCGGTGGTGAGATCGAACTCCGGCCCCTCCAGACTGGTGACGGCGAAAGGTGGAGCGACCTGGCCGATGCGGGCGGTTGGGCCGGCAACGCCCGCATAACTGGCGCCAGCGCTCTGGGAACTGGCGAGTCCGAAAGTGGGATCGATCTGGAAGCCGCTGATTGCCAGGGCGATCGCGGCGATGGTGACGGTGAGGGCAGCGAGAACGGAGACAGGAGCGCGCCGCCAGGGCGCAACTATTGATCGGTCTGAACGTTCAAGCAAGGGAGACCTCGCCGGGATGCAGGATTTCTATATAGATGGTGATGGCGCGCGGGAGCCGGGCATGGAGACCCGGCGGGAAGCTGCAAGAATAGGATGATATGCGGAGAAGCTTAAAGAGGACACGCCGGCGCAAGCCGGGCCGCTTGGCGTTGTGGCTGGCCATGGCGGCCATTCCCGTGGCCGGTCTCGCGACAACGGTGGTGGTGGTCGGCGCGCTGATTTTCCTGGGAGGCACCGTCGCGCTGGCGGCGACGAGCGTTCTTTTCGAGGATTTGCCGGACGTGCGGGCGGTGGCGACCTTTGAGGAATCGCTGTTCGAGAATTCGTCGGTGTACGCGGCAGACGGGACGCGGCTGGGAGAAATCGCGTCGGAAGGCCGGCGGACGCTGGTCACTGCGGATAAAATTCCGCAGCTGGTGAAGGACGCGGTGATCGCGGCGGAGGATTCCAGTTTTTACGAGAATCCGGGAGTGGATTTCTGGGCGATCGTGCGGGCGGTGTGGCTGAACCTGCAAGGACAGGCAATCGTTTCGGGATTCAGCACGATCACCCAGCAGGTGGTGAAAAATACGTTGCTGAGCCCGGAACAGAGCGTGGAGCGGAAGCTGAAGGAGGTGGTGCTGGCTTACCAGCTTACCCAGAGCCTGTCGAAGGACGAGATTCTGGCGCTCTACCTGAACCAGAACAACTACGGCAATCTGGCCTACGGGATCACGGCGGCAGCGAGGACGTATTTTGACCGTGATCTGGAATCGTTGACGCTGGCGGAGGTGGCGATGCTGGTGGGAATTCCGCGGGCGCCTTCGACTCAGAACCCGATAGTCGATCTGGACACGGCGACGCGAGTGCAGCACAACGTGCTGGACCTGATGGTGAAGAACCGGTTCGTAACGCGGGCACAGGCGGAGGAGGCCAAGGCGCAGGAGCTGGAGTTCCGGTTGCCGGAGACGGAAGTGGGGCCGGCGCCGCACTTTTTCAATTATGTGGTGGATTACCTGAATGAGCGCTACGGGTCAGAGTGGACACGGCGCGGATGGAGGGTGACGACGACGATTGACCTGAACCTGCAGGCGGAGGCGGAGCGGATAGCCAGAGAACACGTAGAAACGCTGTCCGACCTGGACGCGCGGAACTCGGCGGTAGTGGTGGTGGAGCCGTCAACGGGTGAAATTCTGACAATGGTGGGAAGCGTGGACTTTGGGGATGAGTCGATCGACGGCCAGGTGAACATGGCGATTGCGCCACGGCAGCCCGGGTCGGCGTTCAAGCCGATCACCTACGTGACGGCGTTGGGGAAAGGCTATACGGCGGCGACGGTGCTGATGGATCTGGAGACGACCATCCAAATCCCGGGGCAGGAGCCGTATGAACCGGAGAATTACGACCGGAAGTTTCATGGGCCGGTGCGATTGCGGGAAGCGCTGGGTAGCTCCTTGAACATCCCGGCGGTGAAAACACAGCTATTCGCCGGGATCGCGGAGACGCTGGAGACGGCGGCGAAACTGGGAATGAGAATCGAAGGCGGGACGGAGCGATTCGGGCCGGCGCTGGCGCTGGGATCGGGAGAGGTGCCACTGCTGGACATGGCGGCGGCCTTCGGGGTTTTAGCCAACGGAGGGATACAGATCGACACGAATCCGATACTGCGGATTGAGGATTCTCAAGGTGAGGTCGTGGAGGAGTCGGAGGCGCCAGCTGGGTCGAGAGTTCTGAGCTCGGAGCTGGCGTTCTTGATGACAGACATCCTGGCTGACGCCAAAGCCCGGTTGCTGGGATTCGGGAACAACCGGACGCTGAGGTTGGATGACCGGACGGCAGCGGTGAAGACCGGGACGACGAACGATTTTCGGGATGCGCTGACGGTGGGTTATACGCCTCAGCGGGTAGTGGCGGTATGGGTAGGGAATGCTGACCGCAGGGCGGTGGATGAAGTAAGCGGGGCGAAGGGGGCGGGGCCGGTCTGGAAGGGAGGGATGGAGTTCGCGCATATCGATCTTCCGAAGTTGGAGTTTGCCCGCCCGCCGGGTCTGATCAGGGCGGAGATAGACGTGGTATCGGGCCTGATTCCAGGGGAGTACACGCCGCGGACGATGACGGAGTACTTCATTCCGGGGACGGTCCCGGAGCGTCGAGATTTTTATCACCAGCCAATCCGGATTCATGAGCCAAGTGGCAAGCGCGCGGGGCCGGCGACACCGGCGAACGAGGTGGTGATCGAGATAGTCCCGGTGCTCCCGCCCGAGGCGGCGGGATGGCAGCTGGAGCAGCCGGACGACTCGCCGTTTTACCTGCCGGAGGAGGAATACGCGACGGCGCTGGATTCCCCGATGCCGTTAGGAAATGTCGCAATCGCGGTGCCGGCTCAGAATCAACAGGTACGAAGCATCCTAGAGGTGGTGGGAAGCGCGGGGGGAGCGGGATTCGTGAGTTTTGTGCTCGAGGTAGGGCCGGGGGTTAACCCTGGTGGATGGGGACTAATCGCCGGACCGCTGGGTGATCCACGCGACCGGACGCAACTGGGAGCGGTGGACACGATCCAGATGGCGGATGGCATTTACACGCTGCGGCTGACGGTCGAGCAGAGGGGGGGTGCGGCGGAGGTCGCATTCCGTCAGTTCGTAGTGGACAACACGGCGCCGACGGTGCAGATACTAGGGATTGAGCCTGGATCGACGTTGCCGCGGGGGCAGATAGCGCTGAATGTGGAGGCCGCGGACAACATGGGGATTAAGTCGGTCGCCTATTTTGTAAATGGTGAGCTGGTGGGGACAGCGGTGGCGACGCCGTATCAAGTGATCTGGGATTCGGTTTCGGGGAACGGCAGCGTGATGGCGCTGGTGATTGATGAAGCGGGCAATCGGGAGGAAAGCGAAGCAGTGGAATTTCGGGTGCCGTAGGCGGGTGAACGAGCCGGCAACCGGGAAGCAAAAATCTCCGATTTCGGGCATGCGCCCGAAAAACGGATAATGGGAGCAGCGATGAGCAAGTTAGGCCGCCTCTTGCGGGGAGTACGCGACAGTTTTGCACAAGGAGCCACGATGACGAGCGATGGGCTTTCGAGGCGGGAGCGTGAGGCTGCGCTCGCGGCGCAGTACGGGGACCGTCTACCCCCCGGCCAGCACATCGTGGAGGACTGGCCGGTGCTGACCTATGGCCCCACGCCAAGAAAAGAGGAGTCGGACTGGCGATTTGGCATCACGGGATTGGTGCGGCCGGAGCAGGATTACTCCCTGGAGGAGTTCAAGGAGATCGCGTGGACGACGGTCCACTCGGATTTCCATTGCGTGACCCGGTTTAGCGTAATGGACAACGATTGGGAGGGTGTGCCGGTGCTGGCGATGATGGAGAGAGTGGAAGTGTTACCTGAAGCCACGGCGGTTTTAGTGCACTGTGAGGGCGGCTACACGACAAATCTCATGATGGATGACTTCTTGCGGCCGGAAAATCTGATGGCCTTTCGCAGAAACAAAGTGCCTTTGAGCGCGGAGCACGGGGGGCCGGTCCGCCTGATAGTGCCGCACCTGTACGCGTGGAAGAGCGCGAAATGGGTGAACGGAATAGAGTTGATGAGGGCGGATGCACCGGGTTTTTGGGAGCGAAATGGGTATCACATGCGGGGCGAGCCGTTCGCCGAAGAGCGGTTCGGATGAGAGTACGAAAATGATTCCGGCCCCGGGAAGACCGAAGATCGTCTAATATATGCGGTGGGCTGACCCGGCCTGAGGGAGGCAGCGGAAAGTCCGGCCTTTTAAAGGCGTGACTGCAGGCAGGGTCGGATGTGTTACGGCTGATCTGATTCTGGGGCGAAGATGGGCGATGTTCGCAGATACCGGCTTTTCGTTACTTTTCTGGCCGTACCGGCCCTCATCATCGCGTTGATCGTGGTCGTGCTGGTGAACTTGTTCGGGGGGTCCGACGCGCCGGAAGGGGCGGGGACAGGCAGTACGGCGTTAGACATACCGACGCCGGAAGTGCTCGTAGCGGCGCCGGAGGGCGGAGAAACGCCGGCTACGGGAGAGCCATCGGCGACAGCGATTCCAACAGCAACTACCACCCCGGCGGCACCACCCACGCCAGAACCAACGCCGACGGCGGTGGCGACGCCTACACCGGCTCCCCGGGAGTACGAGATCCAAGAGGGAGAGACGCTGTCGGAAATCGCGGAGGCGAATGGATTGACGACGGCAGAGCTGGCCGAGTACAACCAAATCGAGGATCCGGAATTTGTGTTCTCAGGACAGACGATCATCATCCCTTCGCCGTCGGGTGATTTCGTGCCGTTGCCAACTCCGGCGGCAACCTCAACGCCGGCGCCGCTTACGGGGGTGGTGAACAGCGATGACGGGCTCAACATACGAGCGGAGCCTGATATCAATAGCGAACGCACCGGAGGATTGGCGTCGGCTGAAGAAGTTAATCTGATCGGGGTGACGCATGTTTTGGACGGGGAGACCTGGTACGAGCTGGATTCAGGTGGTTGGGTGCTGGGAGAGTTCCTGGATATTACGGGCGGCTAGGGCTCGTCCGCCCGCCAAAAGGCGAACTCTCGTTCCGGAAATAGGAATTTGAGCAGTTCGACCTCCGGCCCGGGGACTGTTGGAGGTAGGCGGCCCTGGAACAGAAGGCTCCAAAAATCACCTTCGGAGAGCTGCAGAAAGCTCGGTCGGTTGGCAGTGGCTGATTTGACGTCAAAGTTTCCGCCCCGGGCGGAGATTTCGGCGGCCATATGTCCCACGAGGAAGTCTATCTGGCGGTCGTCGCATTCACCCTGCTGAATACAGATAGCCCGAAATTCGGGAATAAGGGCTCGGATGAGGCGGCGGAGGTTAACGAGCTTGAGCATGGCCCGGGTATCCCGTCCCGGCTCGGCATGAATTTGAAGGCCGGGAGGAAGGTCGTCGAGCCGAATGGCGAGCGGGCTCTGACCGGTAACCCGGGTGAAACCCTGCCGGCGGGCGCTCTGGACGAGCCCGGTGAGGAGGGCGATTTCGCCTGCGTGATCGACTGATAGGAGATCGGTGATGGCGAAATCGCAGTCCTCGGGCCAGCCGTGCCGGGCACGAGCGTAGCCAGCAATGGCACCATCGATTTCCAGAACCAAGGTTTCACCGTGGTCGGCTCTTCGCTGAAGATCGGATTTCCACCAGGCGATTGATCTCAGGAGAGGACCGACGTACCGGGAACCGCAATGCCCGTGGATGGCCATCACGGAATCCAGATCGACAGGTTGGTAGTCGCGGACGCCGGTTGGGATATCTACAGCCTCGGCGGACTGAATATCTATCGTGAAACAGCGACGAGTCCATGGGGACCAGCCCTGATCTCGGAAGAAATCGTGGAGGTCAGTGAAGAGGAGAGCGAGGTGGTAGCGCTCGGCGCGGGCGTGCTCAAGAGCAGCGTCGAGAGCGGTGCGGGCGTGTCCGCGACCCCGCTGGTCGGGAGCAGTGACGACATCGGATAAAACGGCGACTCGCAGTAGAGCGCGTCCGACACGCATGTCCCGGGGCGCGAGTCGCAGGTGACTGACTACCTCTCCGCCGGAGATGACGAGGAAGGTATCGCGAGGATCGTAGGCAGGGTCCAGGGCGCTAATACGCAGCTCTTTTTCGGCATCCCCGCCAAGTACCCTGGAGACGAGTTCAAGACCGGATGCCAGGAGGTGCTCGTCGTCCGCGCGTACTACCTGCCGGTCACGGTCTGGATTCATAAACGTCCGCGATTGTTGAATGGCCGGCAACCAGCGCCGCACGAGGATGGTGGACCCGGGTCACCGGCGGACAGGCAAGATCTAGCGGCTGAGAGGCCGGGCGCATGATAGCGTGCCGCGGAATGGAGACCGTCGCTTGAGCCTGTGCACTGCGGCCCCATCAGACTCCGGATCGCGAAGATCCTTCATCCTACGGCCCCACGGGCGGGCAACGTCTCTCAATGGGTCAGGGCCCGCTCACCACACCAAACTGGTGATCATTTTGTAGCCATCGGGGTAGCGGTACATGGTGGTGCCGCCGCCGATAAAAACGATATTTTTGCCCCAGGCTTTGAGAGATGCGGTGGCGCCGGAAAAACCCAAAATTTGAGGTGCGGAAGTAAGCTCCTGCTCGTCACCCTCGACGCCTACCTTCCAGATCCCGGAGTCACCGATCCAGCCGTCCTCCGCAAAACGGCAGTGTGCAAACTGCGGATCCGGACTGAGATTGTAAATGACGGTGGTGGTGAAACCTGGGCCGGGCAGGTCGATGCGAACCAGCGAGCGAGAGGTCTGCATCTCAGGCCCGTAATTGTCGACGCTAGGTTGCCCCCCAAAGCCGAGCTCCCCCCACGCGTTAGTCACGACGGTCTTTCGCGCTAACCCTGCGCCGACGCCGGCCAGGAATTTCTGCCGCTGCTGCCACCCACCGAAAGTATTCTTCAAATACTTCATACAGAGACGGAGGATCAGGTAGGCGGCCGGGTCATCGTCTCGCAAGAAACTGCGCATGTTGTAGATGGCGATACGATCCACACCGGCGGCGAGAGCGTTGGCATAGCCCTGGATCAGGAAATGCAGGCGCTCTTTCGGAGTGGCGACGAGGTTGAAGTTCTCGGTCGCGTCGATGGGCTCGGTCGACACGGGAACTCCCATCTCGGTGAGCCACAGTTCCTTGTATGGCATGCCCTCGGCATCGAGGTCTTTGCGGTAAGCCTTGACGAACTCGCCGATGCGCTCAGGTTCCTTGTGAAGATTCAACGACAGGTGGTTGAAGTAAAACTGGTTGTCAGCGGCGGACGGGTCTTGTCGTGCTGCAGTGAGAAAATTGTGCCAAAAGCTGCGGGGGTCGCCGTCGACATTGCAGTTGTCGTCGACGATGCCGAGGCTGCCGAAAATGATTTCGACATCATGTTTGACACCATCATGGAGAGCCGGCATGCCCGCATACCTCATGGAGTGCCACGCAGTGCGAAGCAATGTTAGGTAAGTGGCGGCGTCGGCGCTCCACGAGTAGCCGGGGTGGGCCGGGTCGCAGATGTCGGGCTCGTTGCCAATGATCCACTTCAAGACCGGGTTGAGACCGTTCTCGGTTCGGGAAATACCATCACTGTCGTAAAAAGCGGGTATGCGGCTCTTGGCCAGATGGTGAGCCATCCAGCCCCAGTGATTGGCGCTTTCGTACCAGGGAAGCCCGAGACCGTTGGGCGGGACGCGCTTGTCCTGGCCGCCGTTAGCGTAGCCAGGTACCCACTGGATGAGACCGGCGACCTCGAGCCCGGTGGTGTAGTTCTGGTCTGTGGCCATTGTATGAAGAAGATTATTGTCGAAGTTCGGAAGAGCGTCCCAAAGGAATTGCTCGCGAGTCCAGGCGACGTTGAGCTCAGTGACATTCTCGGGCTGGTTTATGTGAGGTAGCTCCAGGTCACTGCAGAGCACGCCGCCGAAGCGACTATCGGCGCCGAGGTGTCCACCAGGGAATAAGCTGGGGCCCGGACCACCCCGGCTACTCGTGGACGGTAAGACCGGAGCCTCGGATTCGGCAGCGACGAGCGCAGTGGCAGGTGCAGCAGCGGCGGCAAGCAGGCCCACACCGGCGCCAAGCTTCAGTACCGACCGGCGGCTTGTACCATCGGCGGGGATGTCGAATCGATCTGTCATATCGGATTTCACGGTTGCATCCTTGCGTTGTACGGGTGGCCACGGTGGCGCAAGGATGCAATTACCACAAGCCCGGCGATCACCGGATTCCGGCACTTCTCATCTGCCGGCAGACCGACGAACTCTGAGAGCACGGTGGCTATGCCTCCCCACCTCGCGATGGGTCTATCCCGAATCAACGAACCTATCATATTGATATTCAACGGAGTATTATGTTCAATCAAGGGAAATCGATGATATTGCACTGTAGGGCGCGAAGGTTGTTCTGCTGTTAACAATTCGAGTCATGATTTTCGCGGCGGCGGAAGGCCGGATGACAGAGTTCAAATACAGGCCGGGGAAGTTGCAGAATTCAGACGACTGGGTTTTGGCCCGCTTCGATACTCGCAACAGAGGTAAACAGCGGGAGAGGGAGGGGCGGCAAACTCGGATTTGGGGGACGTAGCCGGAAGCCGCGAGGATTGAGCGTAACAGGGGGCGGTCATACCCCGGCTAGGCTAGAATCTAGCGGTTTTTGGGGCGGCCAAGGAAGGCTACGCACACTGCAACCCGAATATCTGGAGAGCTACCTGCCACTCCTGATCGCGGCGATCGCGGCGACGGGTTTCGTCGTGGTAAATATCTTCCTTGGAATCATGCTGGCGCCGCAGCAGTTTTCGCGGTTGAAGCGCACGATATTTGAATGCGGGATGGAGTCGGAGGAGGGTGGCTGGCGGCAGATGCACGTGCGCTACTACCTGGTGGCGATCCTGTTCGTGATATTCGCGGTTGAGGGTGTGTTCTTGTTTCCGTGGGCGGCGGTGCTGGGAGAGATCGGGCCTTTTGCCTTCGTAGAGATGCTGGTCTTCATGGCGATACTGTTTTTCGGTCTCGTATACGCCTGGAAAAAGGGTGCGCTGGAATGGCGCTGACGGTAGATCCAGACCAGCCGTTGTTCATGCCGGGCGACGAAGAACCTTTGATCAAGGATCAACCTATAGGGCCGATCGGAATGGATGGCGAGATGGGGGGTCTGTTCCAGAGTCTGCCGGCAAACATCCTGACCCTGAAGGTTGATCAGCTATTTGCACTGAGCCGAAAGAATTCGCTGTGGCCGATGACTTTCGGGATCGCCTGCTGCGCCATCGAGATGATCGGCACGTACATGGCGAATTACGACCTGGACAGGATGGGTATATTGCCGTTCCCATCGCCGAGGCAGGCGGATGTGATCCTGGTGGCGGGAACGGTCAATCGGAAGATGGCGCGGGTGGTGAAGCGGCTATGGGAGCAAATGCCAATGCCGAAGTGGTCCATAGCGATGGGATCGTGCGCGGATTGCGGGGGGCCCTTTTATTCGTACAAGAATGTGATCGAGGGAGTGGACAAGATAATACCGGTGGACATTTACGTGCCGGGGTGCCCGCCACGTCCGGAGGCGTTGATTGATGGTTTTGTGCGCTTGCAGGCGAAGATCATGGCGGATGCGAAGGCCGGTACATGGCGCAAGAAATAGCCGGGTCGCGGCCGGCTCCAACCAGAGAGTCGATCGCGGATTGGGCGCGTACAACTCTGGAGCCGTTGGGGGGCACGGTGGCGGTGGACGGTCAGTTCGTGGAGGTGGCGCTGCCTGCGGAGAAATTGCGAGCGGCGGCCCATGAGATCAGTAAAAGTGACGATCCGGAATTCAGCCTTCTGTACGACATCAGCGGCTTGCACTGGCCGGACGACGGAGAGCTCGAGGCGGTATATCACTTCTTCGGCGGCTGGCACGCGGAGGGGCTAACGTTGAGGGTCAGGGTGCCGGAGGACCGGCCGCTGATCCCGACGATCAGTGAGGACTGGCCAACTGCGAATTGGCACGAGCGGGAGGCGATGGACCTCTTCTTATTCGAGTTTGAAGGCCACCCATACCCGGAGCCGCTGCTGCTGGAAAAAGAGATGCAGGGCGCGTTGCTGAAGCATTATCCGCAGCGTGAAGCGCCGGACATGGTGGAGCGGTTTAAGCAGCGCGGAGATGTGCCGTTCGAGATTTGGAAGGCGGTGCGGCCGGAGATTGAGAATGGCTGAGGCGGTTTCGGGCGGGTCAGACCTGAACGCGGAGTTCATGGAGATAAACATGGGTCCGCAACATCCGAGCACTCACGGGGTGTGTCGGCTGGAGATGGCGGTGGATGGGGAGGTTGTTTTGGACTGCCGGCCGGAAATCGGTTACCTGCATCGTGGGGTGGAGAAGATCGCGGAGAATCTCACCGTGATTCAGCTGCCGGTGATAACGGACCGAGCAGACTACCTGAGCGCGCTGAATACTGAGCTCGGAGTCGTGCTGGCGGCAGAGCAGCTATACGAGGTGGCCGTGCCGGAACGGGGAGAGTACATCCGGGTGATCATGGCGGAGCTGAACCGGATCACGAATCACATGATGTTCTACGGTGCGCTGGGAACGGACGCCGGGTTCAGCTCGCCGTTCATCTTTGGCTGGTGGAATCGGGAAATCATCCACGATGTGTTTGAGGAGGTGACCGGGGCGCGCATGCTGCACAACTACATTGCGCTGGGCGGGGTGAAGCAGGACGTGCCACCGAATTTCAAGGATTCGGTACAAAAGATACTGCCGCGGCTGGCGGATGGTTTGGACCGATGTCACGGACTACTGACGGACAACGAGATATTCGTCGCGCGGACAAGAGGGTTGAATCCGCTGACGCCGGAGGAGGCGCTGCGGCTGGGAATAACTGGACCATCGCTGAGGGCAACGGGGCTGGCCCGGGACCTGCGACGGCTGGCGCCGTACTCGATCTACGATCGATTCGAATTCGAGGTGCCGGTGGGGACGGTGGGAGACGTACATGATCGCTACATGATGCGGCTGCTGGAAATGAGGGAGTCGCTGCGGATAATCGAGCAGGCGCTGGAAGGGATGCCGGCCGGGGGGGAGTACCGGGGGGAGATTCCGAGGCGACTGCGGTACCCGGTGGGGGAGGCGTACTCGCGAACTGAGAGTCCCCGGGGCGAGCTTGGAATTTATATCGTTGGGAGCGGGCAAAACACAGCGTACCGGGTGAAGATTCGCGCGCCAGCGTTTGTACATGTGGGCGCGATGGAGGAGATGCTTAAGGGCGCTTATATCGCTGACGCGGTGCTGATCTTCGCGTCGATGGACGTCGTGCTGGGTGAGGCGGACAGGTGAGCCTGACAGACGTTCTGATCACTATTCTGAAGGTGCTAATCCTCCTGTTGGGAGCGCCTTTGCTAGCGCTGGTGCTGGTCTACGTGGAGAGAAAGACTCTGGGCCGAATCCAGCGACGGATGGGGCCGTGGCATGTGGGGCCGATGGGGCTGTTGCAAACCCTGGCGGATGCGGTGAAGTTGTTGACCAAGGAAGTGCTGACGCCGGAGCGGGCGGAGCCCTGGGCGTACTGGATCGCGCCGATCGTGGTGTTTGTTCCGGGAATATTCGTGTTGCTGGTCATTCCCTTTACGCCGGAGCTGGTGGTGAGCCGGTTGGACTTGAGCCTGTTGTACGTATTCGCGCTGCCGGCTGTGAGCACCGTGGGGTTCATCATGGCAGGCTGGGGCTCAGGAAGTAAGTACGCTCTGCTCGGGGGGATTCGCCTGGTGGCGCAGGCGGTGAGCTACGAAATCCCGCTGCTGTTCTCAGTGCTGGGAGTGGCGATCCTAGCGGGCTCGCTATCGCTGATAGACGTCGTGGACGCGCAGGGCGGGACGGTCTGGTACGGAGTGGTACAGCCGGTAGCGTTCGTCATTTTCATCATGGCCGGGTTAGCGGAGCATTCGCGTACGCCGTTTGACATGGCGATCGGCGAGTCGGAGGTCATGGGCGGACCGACGATTGAGTACAGCGGAATTCGCTGGGCGATGTTCATGCTGGCGGAATATGTGAACATCTTCATCCTGGCTTCGCTGGGTACGGTCATCTTCCTGGGGGGATGGCACGGGCCGGTGCTGCCTGGCTGGGTGTGGTATCTGCTGAAGACCACGCCGATACTGCTCTTCGTGTTCTGGTTGCGGGGAACGCTCCCGCGACTTCGAGTCGATCAGTTGATGGGCTTTTGCTGGAAGGTATTGATACCGTTGTCGCTGCTGAACGTTGTGGTGGCGGCAACCTTCAAGGTGTACGGCTGGGGGCCTACGGTCCCAATGGTGATCGGATCATTGCTGGCGGCGTATTGGTTCTACCGGCGGGAGTGGCTGCAGGTAGTGGCAGTGCCGGCTCGGGACCCGGTACCGATACCCGAGCCTGTGCCGGTGGCGGCAGATTGATGGCGGCGACGCCGGTCTTTGGGAAGAGAAGGGAGTAGCGATGCGCGGGATATTCAAATCGTTTAAGGAAACGCTGGGCAGCTCGGCGATGGCGCCGGTGACCGAGATGTATCCGTATGAGCCGGCACGGATGACGCCGCGCTCGAGAGGGGCGCCAGGGCTGCTGTGGAACGACGATGTGGACGAGATTGTTTGTACCGGGTGCCGGGCCTGTGCGCGGGAATGCCCTGATAAGTGCATATTCGTCAGCCTCGAGAGTTACTCGGGCGACGTGACCGAGCGCAAGACGATGGTGGATGAGTTCTACCTGGACCTAGCGCTGTGCTCGTATTGCGGGATTTGTGTGGACGTTTGTCCTTATGAGGCGATCGAAATGACCCCGGAATTCGCGTATTCGTCGACGGATGTGCGCTCAATGGTCCTAGACAAGGATGAACTGGTGCAGATAGCACGGGGTATGTCGCGGACAACTGTTAACCCGCCGAATTCCCCAGGGGCCCCCAAGCCGCTGACCGCGGTGGAGACTCCGGTACAGGCGCCGGTGGAAGACGAGGGCGACGCCTGATGCAGAGCCGAAAAAGGGTGAGGGAATCAGCCGCATGAATATTGCGGTGGCACTCTTTTACATCATGGGCGCGGTGGCGATCGTCTCGGCTCTCGGTACGGTGCTGGCCAGAAACATCGTCTACGCGGCGCTGTCGCTGATAGCGGCGATGGTGATGATCGCCGGGATCTTCTTCATTCTGCATGCGGATTTTCTGGCGCTGGTGCAACTGCTGATATACGCGGGGGCGGTGGGAGTGCTGCTAATTTTCGGGTTGATGCTCACGAATACCGGCCTGCCGGCTACCAGTCCAAAGGATCGCTGGCAGAGGCCGCTGGCGTTCGTAGCGTCGGCGGGGTTCATCCTGGTGGCGGGGTACGCGGTTACGGAAGCGGATTGGATGCGGGGGGTGACGCCGCAACTGGAACGGGTGCCGCCAGCCGAGCTGGCGGGGGCGTTATTTCGAAATTGGGCGATCCCGTTTGAAATCGCGTCGCTGGTGCTGCTGGTGGCCCTGATCGGCGCGGTCGTGATTTCGCGGCGGGAATCATCAGATGATTGAAGCGGTACCGCTGGAACACGTTGTGCTCCTGGCGACGATCCTGTTCGGGATCGGGCTCTACGGCGTGCTGTCGCGGCGGAATGCGGTGGCCGTCTTGATGGCGGTCGAGCTGATGCTGAACGCAGTCAATATCAATTTCATCGGGTTCGGGATGTACCTGGCGCCCGATCCAACGGTGGGGCAGATCATCGCGATTTTCGTGATTACGGTTGCGGCTGCGGAAGTCGCGCTGGGGCTGGCGATCGTGCTCCAAATATTCAGGCGCAAGTCCAATATCAATGTCGATGAATTGGACCTGCTGCGATGGTAGCTCCAGAAGGCAGGGAGCGCGGGTGAGCCTGGCCTGGCTGATTCCCGCGCTGTCGGTGGCGGCGTTTGTGCTGCTGACGTTCGCCGGAAGGCGCATGCCGGGAGGTGGGGCGATAGTCTCGCTGGTGGCGGTGGCGGCGGGTTTTGGCCTGGCGGTGTACGGATGTCTGGATCTGTGGGCGGCTGACGTGGAGGTGAACGTCGGCCCCGGGCCGTTCGCGATGGATTTCGTGAACGCCGGCGACCTGTCCCTGCAACTCGGGATGGTGATCGATTCTCTATCGATCACGATGCTGTTGATCGTGACCTTCCTGTCGTTCGTGATTCAGCTCTACTCGGTGGGATACATGCGAGGCGACCCG
>CAZBZS010000022.1:0-9645 GCA_964496475.1 uncultured Chloroflexota bacterium
GGCGGTGATCGATTCCTTCGACCAGGTAGGGCCGGAACCGCCGCCGCCGTCGGTCGGCGTTTTCGTTTCGAGGATGAATTCGCCCCGCCGGCCGGCGATCGCGTTGCCGATCATCCGCTCGCTTTCCAGGTAGGCAGACGCCGTATCGATGAACGTGATGCCCTGGTCGAGCAGACCGTTCAGAAGCTCAGTCGTTTGCTTCTGAGTGGCGTGATCCATTCCGATTCGGGCGCCGCCGAATCCCAAGCGGGTTACTTCGATTCCGGTCTTGCCAAGCGTTCGTGTCTCCATGGGACCCTCCTAGGGGCTAGATCTTCTGCGCGATGTCGGGCGGCTCGTAGCCGGGTAATTGTTCTAAAGGCAGCGTGTTGCCCTCTACGGGCCACTCGACTCCGGAAGGGGCGGCCCAACGGACGGCGTTGGCGATCACCAGCTGGACCTCATCCTGATAATAAATGGGGAAGGATTCGTGACCGGGGCTGAAATAGAAAATCCGCCCCAGCGACCGGCGGTAGCAGCAGCCGCCGCGGAACACGTCGCCACCCTGGAACCAGCTCATGAAGATCAACTCGTCGGGGGCGGGGATGTCAAAGCGTTCGCCATACATCTCGCTGGCGGGAATCTCGAAATACGGGCCGAGGCCGCGGGCTATGGGGTGAGCCGGCTCCAGTACCCAGACCCGCTCGCGCTCGTCCGCCTCGCGCCAGCGCAGCATGCAGTCGGTTCCCATGAGTCGGCGAAAAATCTTGGACAGGTGAGCGGAATGCAGGCACACCAGCCCCATGCCGTTGATGACACGACGATGGACCCGCTCGACGACTTCATCGGCGACGTCTTCATGGTTCAAGTGTCCCCACCAAGTCAGCACGTCGGTATTGTCCAGCACGGTCTGAGTGAGGCCGTGCTCGGGTTCGTCCAGGGTGGCCGTACGCGCTTCGGCACCGTCCGATTGATTGAGAAAGCCGGCAATGGCAGAGTGGATGCCGTCGGGGTAAACGGCACGGATCTCGGGGTCGTTCCGTTCGTGTCGGAACTCGTTCCAAACCGTAACTCGGATGGGGGCGCTCATCGGGCATAATCCTTTCGGGGAGTCGGGGGCAGGTGGTACCCAGCAGTATCACGCACTCAGTAGCCGACTGTCAGGCCAGCGAACAGCCCTGGCCCGAGGGGCCAGTCGTTATGGCTCCAGGTGCCGTCGCAACCCGGCGTCAGCGCGCAGAAGTTCGAGAAGTTCCTCCTTGGCGGTAGCTCGACGGCGGCGGGTGGGCTCGGACGGCGAGGCCGCATCGGGCTGGCGATCGTACGCGGCGATCTCGGTCAGAAGCCGCTTCACGGTGGCCTCATCACTGGGACCGGAGGTGTGACGAAGGGAGGGCGCCCGCCAGGCGCTAAGGGCCAGGACCAGCCCGAAAACGGCGGCTCCCACACCACCCCAGACTCCGGCGGTGACGCGTCCAACGGCCGCGAGTGGACCGAAGCTCCGCGGCTCGCGCAACCAGACGTGGTTGGACGCTCCGGGAACGGGGGCGTCCACGAGCCAGCTTTCCAGGGCCATCCCTTCGAAGTCCAGCTCCTCGCCGGGACGTACGGACTCGCCTTCCACGACCAGATCGCCAGCGGGCGTCAAGATTTGCAACTCGCCGATGGGCGGGCGGGCGCCCACGACCAGTCCCATGCCTCCGGGGTCCCAAGCGAAGACGTAGGAGAAGGTGAATTGATTCGGTCCCGGTATCAAAGTCATCATCGCGGAGAATCCAGAGGGATTGCCTTCAAGTTCCGCGACTTCAAACCCTTGCAACGCTCGAAAGTCCAACACTTCCGGCCTGGTGACGAATTCGATGGCCGGCCCGGAATCGCCGCCGACGGTTAGAGCGCGGTCTCCGGGTAGCTCGAAAGTGACGACATGCAACGCGCCAAGGGAGCGGTCGCCGCCGTAGGTGAGCACGAGCGAATGCTGCGTGGTTCGAAGTCCCGGATCGACGGTGACGGTGTCGTAAACGGGAACGACGACCTGCACCGCGTCGGCGCCGGCGAAAGTGATTGGGTCGCCGGTGAACAGGCCGCTCTGGAAATCGGCTAGGACCCGGTAGGCGGACTCTGGGCCGGTCGCCAGTCCTGAAAAAACGAAACTGCCGTCGGCGGAGCTGAGAACGGACTCGTAACGGTCGAATTCTTGCCCCTCAAAAACTCGCAGGGTGACGGTGGCGAAGGCCGGGATCGCGCCATTTGGGGTGCGATTTTCAAGCCTACCAGTGATGATGCCGTGCTCCTCGGCGAGAGCCACGGACGGGGCCAGGAGCAGGATCGCGAGGGCGAGGAGGGCTATTCGGGAACGGGCCAAGTAACTCCACCGTCGAGACTGCGGTAGGTACGGCCTCCCGAGTCGATGACCGTGACGGCGTCGGGCCCGCCGGCAGAGACGTCGAGCACGACGATATCGCCGGGAAGGCCGAGTCCGCGCCAGGAGCCGCCGGCGTCGACGCTCTTATAAAGACCGACGTCGGTGGCGACATAGAGGGCGCCCCGGAAACGCCGGCCGGCGGGATCCTCGTAGGTGTCGCCGCTGTCCGGGTCGTAGCCGATGTCATTGATGCGGACAGTCGGCAGGGCGCCATTAACGAATCCGTTGGCGCTGGACCAGCCGGTGGCCCCGTCCCCGGCGAGGACACCCTGATCCAGCGTGGCTAGGAAGAACAATTGGCGATCGGCCATGATAGTCAGGGCTGAGGTGGAGACCGGCGCATAGGCGCCGAGACGCTCCCAGGAAAAGCCACCGTCCTGGCTGAAGAACAGCCCGCCGGTGGCGTCGACGGCGGTGACGCGGTCCGGGTTGGTGGCGTCGGAGGCGAGGGCGCGCAGAGGCGCGACCATGCCGGCGTGCGCGATGTCGATGGCGACGATTCCGCCGTCGCTGCCAGACCAGACCATCCCGTTGCCGGCGACAAGAAAACCGTCGGCGACGGGCGTCACGGTATTCGTCTTGATTCGCATGCCGCCGTCCTGCCAGGTGCGACCGCCGTCGGCGCTGCGCATGAGTCCGCCGGTATGGAGGAGGACCAATTCACGAGACGAACCGGTGGCGGACGCGAGGGAACGATAGTCGGCCAGCGCGAGCTTGGCGATGGGTTCCTGGCGTCCGGCCGAGTTGGCGAGTAGGACCAACACGCTGAGCAGTCCGGCGAAGGCGACGACGACGGCGGCGACGCCAGCGAACCAGAGGCGGGTGCGGCGGTCGGAGCCCATCTGCGAGGGTTCGAACCACGGGTCTGAGCCAGAATCGGTCGCTGGCTCCAGGACGCCGGACAGCCCGGCAACGCGGGTTTCGATAAGGTCGTCAAGGGTGCGCTCGCGAGCCTCAGCGATCGCAAGCGTGGCGGCGGCGTCGTAGCGGATTTGTTGACGCTGGCTTGCGAAGTCCCCGGGGGCGATGACGCCTTCCAGGAGGTCCTGCTCCAGGAGGTCTACCTGGAGGGCGGCGTCGGCGACGGCGGCGGGTTCGGCGCCGGAAACCGACTGCCGGCGTCTATCGCCAGGCCGACGCCACAGCGGTTCGGTGGCCCAGGAGATGGTGAAGGCGAGGCCGGCGAAAAGCCCGACGGCCAGCAAGATGGTCATTCGTCTTCGCGCCGGCGGGCGAGGCCGGCATCGACGCGGGCGACGAAGTCATCGAGTCCGGCCGGGACGGTTTCCGCGCGCCCGCGCCGCCACATTACGGTGGCCACCATGCCCACGGCGACGGCGATAATCACGAGCGGACCCATCCAGACGCCCAGTTGAAAGCCGGACTTCGGCGGATCCAACCTTATGCCCTCCCCGTATCGGCCAACAAGGAATGCGACGATGGCCTCACGATCTTCGCCGGCTTCGAGTTTCTCCATGATCAGGGCGCGAATCTGGCGAGCGAGGGGGGCGTTGGAGTCCTTCACGTTCTGTCCGGAACAGACGGGGCAGGCCAAGTCCGCGGCGATTTCCCACATTTCCTGTTCGTACTCTTCGGCGGCGGCGCCAGTCGTGAGGGCGCCGCCGACGCCAAACGTGAGAATCACGACCAGAATCCACTTCATAAGGCAGGTTCCAGCGGCGCGAGGGCTTCGACGCGGCGTACGTCGACGGGCCGGCGAACGGGAGTTCCCGGCCACGCCACGATCAAGACGCCGGCGAAGTAGACGAGGCCGCCGATCCATAGGTAGCCAACGAGCGGATTGACGATGACGCGGAGGGTGACGGAATTGCCGGACTCGTCCCAGGCGGTCAGAAGGAGATACAGGTCGTTCATTGCGGGCCAGGAGGTGTCGATGCCGACACGGGAGATCGGTTGGCTTTCCCAGCCCCGGTGAATCTGGCGGCCGGGGACGACCCCGGCGACCACACCGTTAGGTCGCGTGATCAAGATATCGGCGTCTACGCGATTAAGGTCGGGGGCGGTGGAAAAGCGAAGCTCCTTGAATGTGAGGGTGTATCCGGCGACGACGGCAGGCTGGTCCCTGGTCAGAGCTATCGGCTCTTCCTGCTTGAAGAAGCCGGTGCCGATAACGGCGAGAGCGATGAGAGCCATTCCGAGGTGCACAACGTAGCCGCCGTAGCGGCGGCGATTGGTGGTCATCACGATTCGGGCGGCGACGGGGAATCCGACGCCGGCGTGCCGGGAGTAGGCGCGGGCGCCGCGAACGAACTCGAAGGAGACGGCGGCGATTACGAAGGCTACGGCCGCGAGGGCGATCAGGGCCAGACCGTGGCGCAGACCGAGACCGGCAAGCAAGGTACTAACGGCTGAGGCGGTAGCGAGGGGGACAGCGAACCGGCGAGCGGCGCGGCGAAAGCTGGTTCGGCGCCAGGAGAGCAAGGGGCCGATCCCAACAAGCGCCAGCAGCGCGAGCATGAGGGGCCCGTTGACCTGATTATAAAAGGGAGCGCCGACAGCCACCTTGGCGCCACGGACGATCTCGGAGACGAGCGGGAAGATCGTTCCCCAAAACGTGGCGGCGGCGATGGAGACGAGGAGGAGATTGTTGATGAGGAAACCGGCCTCGCGGGAGGTGGCGGACTCGAAATGGCTTTCGCCGTGCAGGATGGGACGCCGGTAGAGAACAAGGGCGACGGCGGCGATGGTGACGGCGCCGAGGAATCCGAAAAACAGGGGGCCAATGAGGGAAGTGGCAAAGGCGTGAACGGACGTCAGGACGCCGCTGCGGACGACGAAGGTGCCGAATATGGCAAGGACGTAGGCGGAGAGGGCGAGGATGATGTTCCAAGTTTTCAGCATTCCGCGGCGCTCCTGAACCATGGCGGAGTGGAGGTAGGCGGTGGCGAGCAGCCACGGGACTAGGGCGACGTTTTCGACCGGATCCCAGCCCCAGTATCCGCCCCAACCAAGGACGCGATAGGCCCACCAGGCCCCGAGGATAAGACCGGCGCCCTGAAAGGCCCACGCGAGGAGCATCCAACCGCGGGTTGTGCGTACCCATGTTCTGTCCACTTTGCCCACCAGCAGAGCGGCGATGGCGAGAGCGAAGGGCACGGCGAAACTTACGTATCCGGCGGTGAGCAGAGGCGGATGAATCTGCATGGCCGTGTCCCAGAGGAGAGGATTAAGACCCTTTCCATCGGAGGGCACGATGGGCAGTTCATCAAACGGCGAACTGGCGAAGACCAGCACGGCGAGGAAGAAAACGAGCAGTAACGCCAGGACGGCGGTCATGTGTGGAGCAAGCTCGGGAGCCCGGAGGCGAACTCGCCAGGAGGCGAAGGCGGAAAGCACCGAGAGTATCCAGGCCCACACCAGCAGAGAGCCGGCCTGACCGCCCCAAACGGCGGCGAGTGCAAGGGGAGCGGGCATGGCGCGGCTGGAATTTTCGGCGACAAAGGCCAGGGAGAAATCGTGGGAAACGAATGCGGTCATCAGGATCAGAAGGGCCAGCGTGGTGAGGAAGGCGACGCCGGTGAGGGCGTTGCGAGCGCTCAGGGCAAACGCCGACGCACGGGGCCAGAGGCCAAGAACGCCGGAAACCGCGGCGTAAAAGGCGGCGCCGAGGGCGAACCCGAGAGCGATGCGGCCCAGGTCGCCGAGGTCAAGCATGGGGCTCTCCAGAAGGTCGTCGCATGCATCTCTCTCCCGGGTTAAACCGGGTAGCTAGTCGCCGCCGGGCGATTCCGTCCCGGAACTAGCGTCGTCGGACCCGCCACCGAGCGCCGACAACTCTTTTTCCACTGAACGGAGTCGAGTGAGGGCGTAGACAAGGTATCCAAAAATCCCCAGCCATACGATCCCGTAGCCGGTGAGCAGAAGAAGCAGTCCGGAATCGATTGAGCTCAATACGCCCCCTCTTTCGCGAAGGCGGCCATCCGAAGATCTTCGGCGGCGTCGCTGAGGCGTTCCAAACGTACCTGGAGGTGTAGCAGCAGACCAAACAGCAGGATGACGGCGAAGAAGGTCACTATCAGGGTCTGGAGCATTTCCGGCGCGAGGCCGCCTCCACCCTCGACGATTATCGTGGATTGAGGATGCAGGGTGCGCCACCAGAAGACGGAAAGATAGTTGACCGGCACAACTACAACGCCGACGATGCCAATGATGGCGGCGATCCGCCGTTTTTGCTCGCGCTCGTCAATGTAACCCCGCAGCATCAGGTGGCCGACGTAAATGAACCAGAGGAGGAGGGTGGTGGTGAGGCGGGGGTCCCACGTCCAGCAGGCGCCCCAGACCTTGGTGCCCCAGATGCAGCCAGTGAGGAGGACGATGGTGGTGAAGACGACGCCCAGCAGGGTCGCGGCGCGAGCCACACGGTCCCATTTTGCATCGCGGCGAGCGAGATACATCCCGCCGGCGACGGCGACAATGATGAAGGCTATATAACAGACGGAGGCGGTGGAAACGTGGGCGTAGAAAATTCGTTGAAGATCGCCCTGCACCCGGTGTTCGGGGGCATAGCCGAAGGTCATGAAGACGGAGGCGCCGACAGCGACGAAGGTCAGGGCGAGAATGAGCTTCATGGTCAGGCTGAGATTGCCGATCGGTCGGGTTTGTGAACCCTCGTCAGTCTTCAAAGATGTAGTCCACCAGTAGCACCGCCAAGCCCACGAGAATAGCGCAATAGGCTAGCACCAATCCGAGCCACGGCAAGCGGGCGGGGGCGGCGGTCGCGGAGAGGGAGTCGAGGGTGGCGGCGACGCCGCCTATCAGCACGGGCATAGTGACCGGAAGCATCAACACGGCGGCGAGCATTTCGCGGGCGCGGGTGTTAGTGAGGAGGGCGCCGTAGAGGGTGGCGATGGAGGCGAGGGCGGCGGCGGCCACGAGCACCGTCGCAACGGTCATCCAACCGGCGAAGGCGATGCGAAAAAACACGCCGGTGACGACTGCGGCGACGACGCCGACCAGGGCGATAGACACGTAATTGACGATCCATTTACCGCCGAAGATTGCGGAACGGCTTATCGGGGCGAGCAGTTGCGTTTGCAGGGTCCCACGGTCGCGCTCGACGGCAAATCCTCGAACGGCGCCCAGGATGGTGGCGAAGATGAGGCTCGCCCAGAAGGCGCCGCTGGCCACAGCGGGCGCGTCTTCCGGGGGAATCGCGAAGGCCAGACTGAACACCATGATCATCAGGACACCCAGCACGACCATCGCTGGGACGAATTCTCGGCTGCGCAGCTCTGCCCGAAATTCACGGACGACGAGAGTCCGCCAGGCCTGCAGCCAACCGGGGCGGCGGCGAGCGATCGTATCGGGGGAGGAGTTTCGTGACGAGCTTTCGGGCGCGGCCTTGCTGAGAAATTCTGACGCGCCACCCGCTGCTGCCTGGCCCACCACTTCCCGCATGGGCCGGCCGCCGAGCGATTCGAGAGTCGAGTCCAGCTGGAGACGGCCACGGTGAAGGACGAGAACACGGTCAGCGATCGAGCGAGCGTGATCGACGTCGTGGGTGGCGATGATAATGGCGGAGTTGGGCTTCCGGTCGGCAAGGAGGGCGTCCACAGCGACCCGAGAACGCAGGTCCAGGGCATTGTAGGGCTCGTCCAGCAGGATCACCTCGGGATTGGCGACCAAGGCCCCGGCAAGCTCCAAGCGCTGGCGCATCCCGCGCGACAGCGCCCGGGCGCGACGGGATCGAAAACGCCACAGATCGACCCGCTCAAGCGTTTCTCGAATTGCCGGCTCGTCCGGACTGACGGCTCGCAATTGGGCGGCAAAGCGGACATTTTCGAGTACGGATAGCTCGTCGTAACTGCTGGCGCTGTGGCCAACGAAGGCGAGGCCCGCACGGGACATAGGGTCGGTCTGGGAAACGCGCAGGCCACCGGCCAACACCGATCCGGTGCCAGGTCGTAGCAGGCCGGCTATGAGCCGTAGCAGGGTAGTCTTGCCGGCGCCGTTCTCGCCGAGAACGACGATGATCTCGCCGCGCCGCAGCGTAAACGACACGTCGGCCACGGCTTCGACGGCGCCAAGTCGCCGGTAGAGGGAGCGCACTTCCACAAGCGGCCTGCGCTCCGTATCCATCCCGGTTGCCGGATCGCCGCGGGGGCCGGATTTCAACATCGGCTATTCGGCGCTCCCGGCGAGGGAGTCGACGGTCTCAAAATCCGATCCATGTTGCACCAGAAGATTGCGGGCCTGCAGAATGCCATCGGTGTCGAGCCGGCCTTCGACAATCACATCTTGGTAGCGGTCTTCGGTGGAATAACCGAGTAGGTCGGGCGGAGTGCCTTCGTAGACCACCGGGATCACGTCGACGCCGTCGGTAAGGTCGAAGTTGATCCAGAGGCGGGTAGCGTCCTGTTCGATGGAGCCGTCGGCGACGGTGCCCTGTACCCGAATGCTACGGTCCTCTACGCCCGCCGGATCGCCGAGAACCTCGCCGACGGTGAAGTAGTAGACCAAGGCGGACTGGGTGGCGGCCCAGATGAGGTAGGCGACGGCGACGAGGATGACGGCGCCGATGACGAGCAGTCGCGGCAAAATCCCACGCGATGAATCCGGCTCCAGAGTTTGCTCGGTCAAATCTTAAAATCCAATCGCGTTACAGGCGCAGAACGTCTCCGCTATCGCGTCGGAATTATAAAGGGACACTGGGCGCACGAGGTGGGCGGAAAAGCGGAAAAAACGGTGGGGGCCCGGGCTCAGCGATCCACCAGACCGGCCTCGACGATCCGCTGGAGAATAATCGCCAGTAGATAAGCCACGGAGCCGAGCACAACCGCGGCTCCCCCTTTGCTGCGAAAGAGACGGGGTAACAGCAGTAGCGCGGGACCGGCGCTTATGCCTGCGAACATCTCACCGCGCTTCCAGACCAGGGCGAAGGCAGTCACACTGACGACGATCTTCAGGATGAGGACGATGACGTAGAGCAGACTGGTCTGGGGTTCGGCCAGGCGCTGGAAGGTCATGACTCCTCCGGTGAGGACGAACACACCTATGCCCCCACCCAGCACGCGGGCGGCCTGACGGGTCATCCAGCCGGCTTCCATCGATTGGGCGCCGGAGTCGCGGAGCCGGCGCGAAGCGGGAACGACGACCAACAGGTAGACGAGCCCGCCGCCCACCCAGAGGGCGGCGGCGGTGGCGTGGACCCAGCGGTTGGCGACCAGTAGGGGGGTCCAGAGACCGCTGTCCATCATGGCGGCGGCTCGGCGAGCCAGGGGGGG
>CAZBZS010000022.1:9655-34026 GCA_964496475.1 uncultured Chloroflexota bacterium
GTGTGGCGGGGGGGCGAGAGGAGGGGGCCGGTGAGGGGGCCGACCCAGTGCTGGGCCACGACGCCTTTGCGGTCAATCATGCAGGTTTCGGGAATGCCGGTGATGCCGAAATCAATGGCGACCTTGGCGGAGGGATCGGGGGCGTTGGCGTAGCTGATGTCGAATTCGTGGATGAAATCCAGGGCATCGGACTCGTCGTCCCAAACGTCTATGCCGAGCATAACAAGGCCCTGGGAAGCAAGGCGGTGGTGGGTTGCCTCAAGATGGGCAGCCTCCAGCCAGCACGGCCCGCACCAGGAGGCCCAGAAGTTGAGGACGACAACCTCGCCCCGATGGGCGGAGAGGCGAAATTCACTCCCGTCGAAGGCAGTGAGCCGGAAGTCGGGGGCGGGGCGGGGTTGGAGCGGCGCCTGCTGAGTTTTGTTGTTGACACCGATGGCGCTGCCGGCGCGCCCCTGACCGAGCCGTGAGCCGAGCACGGCGAGCACGGCGACAACCGGGGCCACGCCGATCGCGGTAATAAATAGACGGCGGCCGACGCCAGAAGGAGCCGCCGGCAACGGCACAGCCTGTTGGGACTCCAGCGGTGAAGATGGTCCACCTGGGGATGTTTGGTTTGGGAGGTGTGTGGGTCCGGGAGCGTGGCCGTCGTCGCGAGCGGTCATGACATCAGCTTAGGTAGAGCGTGTAGATCTGGCCGTCGGGGCCCTCCAGCGGCACTCCGGCGAGCAGCGAGGCTTCCCCAGAAAGGGCGCGTCGGGCGATGGCCAGATTGATGGTCGGAAGCGGGCTGATTCGCTCGACCTCGTCTAAATCTAACCACTCGGCGCGATCGGTTTCCTGTCCGTCAGGAGCGGGGGCGCCGGCGGACCAGTCGAGGAGGAAAACGACGTAAGTGCTGTTGGAGCTGTCGTGCAGACGGTTGCGCATGGCCAGTACGCCCCGGGGCCGCGCTTCAACGCCGGCCTCTTCCCGGACTTCGCGGACGACGGCCTGGTCCAAGGTCTCGTCGCACTCGACGAAGCCGCCGGGAATCTGCCAGTAGCCGCGGCCTCGAGCCGTAGCGCGGCGCACGAGCAGTATTCGACCCTCCTTCACCACGGCGCCCCCAACCCCGACGTTATAGCCGCGGTTGTAGGATTCGAACGCCGAGCGGCTCGATTGCGACAAACGAAACCCTCATCCTACAGGCGGCTCGCCGAGAAACTGGCGAACGGTGAAATTTCGGCAAGCTTAGCAAAGGGATAGGCTGCTGAAACTGAGGGGGCTCGAGATCCCTAGCGAGCCTGAGTCGCGGCCGAGCAGAGGCCAAATCCTGAGGGTCCCGGGGAAGCCGGGTATGGAGGTCTGGTAGACATTCGCCGGGTTGGGCCGGCACCTGCGATAATTGAATCGAAAATCGTGACAGACGAATGGGAAATCTATTGCCTCCAGAGACCGCCGACCCGGCAGAAGACTCTGGTCCACCGCCGAACACACCGGAACCTCAAGAAGCGATGATCCTGCCGGTATTGCCGGTTCGGGCTACGGTACTGTTTCCGATCCCGGAAGCGATGTCGCCGTTGCTGGTGGCGCGGCCGGCTTCGGTAGCGGCGATCGAATCGGCACTCGCCGGGGACCGGCGCCTGATCGTGCTGGCGCAGCAAGATCCCGAGCAGGAGCGGGTGAGGGCCGAAGACCTGTACACAGTCGGAACCGAGGCGCATGTGGGACGCATGCTCAAACTCCCGGACGGTACGACGAGCGTCCTGGTTGAAGGTCTCCACCGGGTAATGGTGGACGAGATCATCCAGGAAGAGCCCTTCATCCTGGCCAGGGGAAGGCCGGTTTCCGATGTCGAAGACGAATCCGGGGCGGCGGACGATTTGGGAGCGGAAGTCCTGAAACTCTTTGCGCGGGTGGTGGACCTGAGCGATACGATCGCGCATGACGTGTACGTGCGCGCGATGAACGCGGAAAACCCGGGAATCCTAGCAGACACGGTGGCGGATGGGCTGTCGGGGTCATTCGTCCGGATGCAGGAACTGCTGGAGACTGAGCAAATCGTCGAGCGCCTGCGGCGGTTACATTTGCTGCTATCGGAAGAAATTGAAGTCCTGGAAAGGCAGCACGCGGTTCAGGAGGAAATCGACGAACGGGTGGAGACGGCGCAACACGGATTCATCCTGCGGGAGCAGATGAAGGCGATTATTGATGAACTAGGGGATTCGGATGCGGCAACGCGGGACATTCAGGAATTCCAGGAGCAGCTGGAAGCCGAGCGCTATCCGGATTACGTGAAGGAGCGGATCGAGCGGGAGTTGGGACGGCTGAATTCGATGCCAATGGGATCGCCGGAGATAAATGTGGTCCGCAATTATGTTGAATGGCTGCTGGATGTGCCGTGGGCCAAGCGAACGCGGGACCGGCTGGTGATCAAAGAGGCGGAAGAAGTGCTCGCAACGAGCCACTACGGACTGGACAAGGTAAAGGATCGGATTCTCGAGTATCTGGCGGTACGGAAGCTGGCGCGCCGCATGCGCAGCCCGATCTTATGTTTTGTGGGACCGCCGGGGGTGGGCAAGACGAGTTTGGGGAAGGCGGTGGCGCGGGCGATGGGCAGGCATTTCGCGCGAATCTCGCTGGGCGGAGTGCGTGACGAAGCCGAAATCCGTGGCCATCGCCGCACGTATATAGGCTCGATGCCGGGGAGGATCATCCAGGCGATGCGCCAGGCGGGGACGGTGAATCCCGTGTTCATGCTGGACGAAATCGACAAACTGGGACTGGATTTTCGGGGGGACCCAACGACGGCGCTCCTGGAGGTGCTGGACCCAGAACAGAACCATGCGTTCTCAGATCACTATCTGGAAATCCCGTACGACCTTTCGAAAACGCTTTTCATCGCCACGGCGAATAGCTTGACAGAGCTTCCGCCAGCCCTGGTGGACCGGATGGAGGTGATAGAGATCGCCGGCTACACGGACGAGGAGAAACTGGAAATAGGGCGCCGCTTTTTGCTGCCGGCGCAGGCGGCACAGCACGGCCTCGAAGCGGAGGACCTGAGACTGACCGAAGGCGTGTATCGAAGAATTATTCAGTCGTACACGAGAGAGGCGGGAGTGCGCGAGTTGGAGCGCCAGCTGGCGAATATTTGTCGGCGGGCGGCTTATCGCAGAGTGGAGGGGAAGGCCGGGCCGCTGCGGGTAACGGCCGGCAACCTGCACAAATACCTAGGCCAAAAACGCCATCGCCACGGTGAGCTGGCGGAAAAGGACCAGGTGGCTACGGCCATGGGAGCGTTCTGGACGCGTCACGGAGGCGAGCTGATGCCGGTTGAGGTGACGGTGGTGGATGGGACCGGTCGGATGACGCTGACGGGCCGGCTCGGGGATGTGATGAAGGAATCAGCTCGCACGGCGCGGACCTACGCACGCGCTTACGCAGGCCGCCTGGGCATCACTGAGACCAATTTCGACAAATTGGATTTTCACGTCCACATTCCGGGCGGAGCGGTGCCGAAGGAGGGGGCGGCGGCGGGGATCACCGTGGCGGCGGCGATGATCTCGGCCCTAACCAAGCGGGCGGTGCGACGGGATACAGCGATGACGGGGGAGATCACGTTGCAGGGCCGGGTGCTGCGGACCAGCGGCGTGAAGGAAAAGGTGCTGGCGGCCCACCGGGCGGGAGTGAAGCGATTCGTAATGCCGCAAGGCAACGAGCGGGATCTGTACGACGTGCCGGACTCGGCGAGGCGCGGCCTAGAGTTCATTTTCGCCCGACACATGCACGAGGTGGTGGACGCCACGCTGATTACGTGAACAGCATGCTTATGCGCGCACCACTCCTGTGAAAAGGACGTTTTTACGGCCGGAAACAGGTATTTTTCGTGCTACACTGACGCGGTTACGGCCGTGTGCAATGCTTCGTCTTGGCCGATTTGTCAGAGGAATACTCACTGATGTTCCGCCCCCTCAACATCCTGATGGGTCTATTTTCACGCGATTTGGGTATCGACTTGGGAACTGCAAACACGCTCGTGTACGTGCGCGACCTGGGGGTGGTGCTCTCCGAGCCGTCGGTGGTGGCCAACGACACGCGGACAAACCGAGTGCTGGCGGTGGGGGTGGAGGCGAAGAAGATGGTGGGCCGTACTCCGACGAACATTGTGGCGGTGCGGCCTCTGCGAGACGGGGTGATCGCGGACTTTGAGACGGTGGAGGTGATGCTTCGCTACTTCATCAACCGCGTACATGAGGAGACGCCGTTCTTCCCGCGGCCTCGAGTGATCGTGGGAATTCCGTCGGGGGTTACCGAAGTGGAAAAGCGAGCGGTACACGAGGCGGCGCTGTCGGCGGGAGCCCGGGAGGCTTACCTGATCGAGGAGCCGATGGCGGCGGCGATTGGGGCAGGGCAGCTGATCCAAGAGGCCGAAGGAAGCATGATCGTGGACATCGGGGGCGGCACCACCGAAGTTGCGGTCATTTCACTGGGCGGGGTGGTGGTAAGCAATTCGATTCGTGTTGCCGGCGACGAAATCGATGAGCAGATCGCTGATTACGTTCGTGAGGAGCATCATCTGCTGATCGGTGAGCGGACAGCGGAGACTTGCAAGATGGAGATCGGCTCGGCCTTCCCGGACACAAACGAGACGACGACGTTCGTGCGTGGTCGGGACTTGGATACGGGGCTCCCGCGGGCGCTGGAGCTTTCGAGTGGACAGGTTCGGGAGGCGATTGCGCGTACGGTAAACGAAATCATCGATAACGTGAAACTAGCCCTGGAGGCGACGCCGCCGGAGCTACTAGCGGACATCATGGAACACGGGGTTTATCTGGCGGGTGGCGGCGCTCTGCTGAGGGGTTTGGATAAGCGCCTTGAAGAATCGACGGACGTGCCGGTGGTGACAGCCAAGAACCCGCTCGAGGCGGTGGTGCGCGGGACGGGCGCCTGCCTGCAGAATCTATCGGCGTACCGGGAGATATTCGTCTCGGACAACGGGTACTCCATCATCTAGGAGAACGGCTTGCGCGCCCAACGATCGCTCGTCTGGCTGATCGCGCTATCCATCTTGTCACTGGGGTTTTCGGTACTTCACAACAACGGTGCCCTCAATCCCATGGAGGATTTGGTGGGGAGGGTCGTAGCTCCCGCGCAGAGGATGGTTTCGGATGTCTCGGCCGGGGTGGCACGCACCCTGGGGGACGCCAGGGAATTCGCGAAGCTGCGAGAGGACAATGCGCTCCTGGAACGGCAAGTTGACGAACTGACGACCAAGCTCGCTCAGCTGCGGGCGACCGAGCGCGACAATGAATCGCTCCGGGAAGCGGTCGGGTACACGCTGGAACATCCTGATCTAGACCTGGCTGCAGCCAAAGTAATTGGGCGGGACGTTTCCAACCTGTTGGAACTGCTGATCATCGACCGGGGGCGATCGAGTGGGATCGAAGAGGGCATGCCGGTCGTGTGGCGTGGGGGGCTGGCGGGGCGGATCATCTCGGTGACGGAGAACACGGCACGAATATTGCCGATCACGAGCAGTGGAAGCGCGGTCAACGTGGTGCTTCAGGGTGAATTCGCGGATGTGGATGGGGTTCTGACGATTCGCCCGAGCGGAACGCTGATGATGAGCGATATTCTGGAAGATGAGACGGTCGAGCCGGGTCAGTTCGTTATCACGTCCGGCCTGGGAGGCACGTTCCCGCATGGCATTCTGGTGGGGCAGATCGTCAATGTGCGACGTTTGACTTCAAGTGTCCTCCAGGAAGCGGACGTGCGGCCGTTCGTGCAGATCGACGCCCTTGATACGGTGCAGGTCATCAAGGCGTTTGACGATGGCTAGGCTCATGGGCAGCCGGCTCGGCCGTCGGACATTCACCCGGCCGTCGCCCGACCGGGGTACGGTGCTCCGGACATTGCTGACGGTGGCGACGGTGGTGATCATGACGATATTGCAAACGTCGGCGACGCCGTTTTTCCCGGTGCTGGGAATCCGGGCTGATTTAGTGCTGGTATTCATCGCGGTCTGGGCGACGGTGGCGCGAGGAACGCGAATATTGTTCTGGGCGGTCGCGGCGGGTCTACTTCTTGATTTCAGTAGTGGGGCTCCGACGGGAACCAACATGATGGCGCTGACGCTGGTGGCGTACGTAGCCGCGATGGGTGGCGCCGGAATGTTTCGCACCAACCTTACGTGGGCGCTGGCGGCGGTGGCTTCCGGCACGCTGGTGTATTACCCGATTACGATGATCCTGCTGGCCATGCACGGGTTCGCCGTGCCCTGGGTGACCGCTGTCACGACAACGCTGCCGCTGGCGGTAGCGGTAAATCTGGGGGCGACGCTAGCGCTTTACTGGCCGATAGCCCTAATGGAGCGGTTGACCAGAGGTCGAAGGCCGTACAGGATTCTTTAGACGGTGGGGACGCAACGCTTGTGAGCCCAATATCGATATGGACTGTAGGGCGGCGCGGCGGCGCTTACCGCCCGCTACGGGACTTTGCAAAGGTCCGGGTGGCAACTCCCGGGCCTCGCCAGGAAAACTGATAGGTTGAACGAAACTACGGGAAGGGGCGCGGGCCGCCCCAACAGCAACGCCCGGCGCACCCTGTTGATCGGGGCGGCCGCGGCGGCTGGTGGGGCCGCGTTGATCGGCCGTCTGTGGGATCTGCAGATCGTGAGGAGCGGGGAGTACATCGGACAGGCGGAGGCGAACCGCACTAGGCAGCAGGCGGTTAGCCCGGTCCGGGGGCTCATATACGATCGAAACGGGATGCAATTGGTGCGGAATCTGCCGATCTTTGACGTGTGGGTGATGCCCGGCGATGTGCCGGAGGAGCGGCTCCCGGATGTGGCGGCGCGACTGGGGGAGCTTACCGGGGAAGAAGGGGGCGATCTGGCCACTGCGATTGGGCTCGGCCAGGGAAGGCCGTCGGACCCGATTCGCCTTATTCGGGACGTAGACCGGGACGTGGCGCTGATCGTCAAGGAACGCACGCTGGATCTGCCGGGGATCACGGTGCGGGACTCGGCGAAGCGGCAGTATTTCCACGGCGACGTGATGGGGCATCTTGTGGGATTCACGGGCCCGATCTCGGCGGAGAGATCCGAGGAATACATCGAACGGGGCGTGGGACTGGATGAGGATGTAGGGCTGGCGGGTGTCGAAAACTATCTCCAAGATCTGCTGCGGGGCAGCGATGGCCATCGACTGATCGAGGTGGGTGCCCTGGGGGAAGAACGCCGGGAATTCGCCTACACACCACCAGAATCGGGGCGGAGCGTTTACCTGACGGTGGAGGTGGAATTCCAGCGAGGAATGCATGAAGTCATGGCGCGATTCCTGGGTGAGCGGGGGGCGGGCGTGGCCATCGTGACCAACATTGACAGCGGTGATGTGCTGGGGATGGTGAGCTATCCGGCCTTCGACAATCAGCTGTTCGCCGGGGGGATATCCTTGGAAGATTTCTCCCGCCTAGCGAGCGATTTTAGGCGACCGCTGATCAATCACGCGATCGCGGGGCTGTACCCGCCGGGCTCCACGTATAAGTTGGTGGCGGCGGCCGGAGCGCTGGAAGAAAAAGTGCTGTCGCCGGAGCAAATCGTGGACTGCCCAGGTCACTTGATTTTGCCCAGCGGCTGGATTTTTTATGATTGGCTGCTAACCGGCCACGGCGAGGTAGATGTCCACCGGGCCATTTCCGAGTCCTGCAATGTATATTTCTACAATGTCTCGGGTGGTAATCCGTATACGGATCTGGTGGGCCTGGGGGAACGGCGGCTGGCTGAGTACTCCCGCGGTTTCGGATTTGGGCAGGCAACCGGGATAGATCTGCCGAATGAGCTTGACGGAATCGTCCCGGACAGCGACTGGAAATACGACAATCTCTTGGAATCCTGGGTGACGGGTGACACCTACCAGGCGGCGATAGGGCAGGGCTTCGTGCAGGCGACGCCGTTGCAACTGCTGAATATGTACGCAGCTATCGGAAACGGGGGCACCCTGTATCGCCCGCGCTTGATCGACCGGGTGGAGAATAGTTTGGGGGAGGTCGTTGAGATTCCGCCGGTTGAGGAACTGGGCCGGCTGCCGCTCTCGGCGGCCAACCTAGAGCGACTTCGCAATGGATTGTTGGAAGCGGTGCAGGGGGTGAACGGGACGGGGAAGCAGGCGCGGACCGAGGTGTCGGTAGTGGCCGGGAAGACGGGCACGGCGGAATACACAGGGCAGCTGGTGGAAGGGGGGAATCTGCCCAGTCACGCATGGTTCGCCGGATACGCGCCGGCCGACCGACCGCGAATCGCATTCATGGTGCTTATCCGCGACGGAGGCGAGGGTTCGGCGGTGGCCGCGCCGGTGGCTCGAGACATCGTGGATCTCTACTTCACGGGGACGGTGGTGCCGATGCGGTACGCGCCGTTCACCGCTCGTCGAGGAATCAGGTAGAAATGCTGGACACTATCCGACGAGTTCAGTCGGGCGATATCGCGGTAACGCTGGCGGCGCTGGGATTGATTACGGCGGGACTTGTGACGCTGTCCGGTATCAGTGAGCCGGCTTCGGGGGGATTCGAGAGCCAGATCGTGCGGCAGGCCGTATTCGTGGCTATTGGGGTGGGCTTGTACATAGCAGTGGCCACCATCGACTACCGGATTCTGTCGATCTTCGCTTGGGGGGTCTATCTGTTCGCGATGCTAGCGCTTTTGTTGGTTTTGTTCTTCGGAGTCGAGCGTTTCGGGGCACAGCGGTGGTATTTGTTTGGGCCGGTGCAATTTCAGCCGTCGGAAATGGCAAAGGTGGCGCTGATTATCGCGCTTGCCCGTTATTTCACGGCGCTGCACGAAGTTCGTAACTCGACATGGACCTTTCTGGGATCGATAGCTCTGACCGGCGTTCCGGTGGTTCTGGTGCTGCTGGAGCCGGACCTGGGAACCTCGCTGGTGTTCGTGGTGATCTGGTTTTGTATGGCGTTCGCGGCGGGATCGCGGATCTTGCATCTGGCCATCATCATGATGCTCGGACTCATCTCCGCGCCCATCGCCTGGTTTGTAATGCGTCCATACATGCGGGAGCGAATCATTACGTTTATCGATCCCACCATCGATCCACTGGGGTCGGGCTACAACGTGCTGCAGGCGCAAATCGCGGTGGGGTCGGGTGGTTGGTGGGGCAGAGGGCTTGGATCATCGACGCAAAGCCAACTTGAGTTCCTGCGGGTCCGAGATACCGATTTCATATTCGCCGTCGTCGCGGAACAGTTCGGATTCGTGGGCTCGGTCGTAGTTATCTCGTTGTTCTTTATCATCTTTTTTTACGCGCTTATGGTGGTGGTGCGGGCCCCGAACGATTTCAGTCGTTTTTTGGGGGCCGGGATTCTTTCGATGATCGCGTTTGAGTCGCTGGTGGCGATCGGGATGAACATCGGCATGGCGCCGGTCACAGGTATTACACTTCCTCTGATGAGCGCAGGAGGCAGCTCGCTGGTCATGACATTGCTGGCTCTGGGAATACTGGTGAGCGTTTCATTGCACCGGGACGTGCCGTTATTTCATGCATCGTCCCGGGCGGAATTGCCGGCGGGCCGGCGCGCCGGTCATCGTTTCTGAGAGGGCGATCGTTGGCGAATATTTCCAATGAAGTGACTGTCCGGGTGCCGGCGACATCCGCGAATTTGGGGCCCGGTTTCGATGCCCTGGGTCTAGCGTTGCAAATTTACGACGAGTACACGTTTCGTCGTGGCAGCGAGGCCCGAGTGCGAATCGAAGGCGAGGCGGCAGGAGAGGCGCCGAGCGGGCCAAATAACCTGGTGCTGCGGGCAGCGCGTCACCTTACCGAGCGGCAGGGCGCGAGTTTCGATTATTTGGACGTGCAGCAGAAATCTGCGATTCCGGTCTCCCGGGGCCTGGGGGCGAGTGGGGCGGGGGTGGTGGCCGGTCTTGTGGCCGCGAATCATGTCCTGGGAGGAACTCTTACAGCCATGGAACTGGCTTCCCTGGCCGTCGAAATAGAAGGTCACGCGGACAACGTGCTCCCGGCGCTAGTGGGGGGGCTGGTGGTGGTGGCAGGGACCGCTCAGAACGTCGATTGGGTAAGAGTAGATTGCCCGGCTTCGCTGCGAGTGGCACTGGCGGTTCCGGAATTGCGGATTACGACGAAGGCGGCACGCGAGGTACTGCCGGAGCGGGTGCCGTTCGCGGATGCGATCCACAACGTGTCGCGGGTTGCGCTACTTGTATCGGCGCTTCAGAACGACCGTCTTGATCTGCTGTCGACCGCGATGAGCGACCACCTGCACGAGCCGTATCGACGCCGGTTGCACCCGGCCCTGGATGCGATGCTGGCGGCGGCTCGGGAGGCCGGGGCTGTCGGGGCAGCGTTGAGCGGTTCGGGTTCGACCGTGATCGCGCTGTGCGAGGGCGACGCGCGGCCGGCAGCCGCAGCCATGCGACAGGCATGCGAAGAGGTTGGAATCGAGTGCCGCGACTACGTGTGCAGGCCGTCGAGCATCGGGGCGGAGATCGTTTCGAAATGACCTTTGCCGGGGATGTTTGCGGGAACTTATACTGGGTAGGTGAGCGGTATTAACGGCATCAGTCCGGCCGGATTCCGGGTTCGCAGCGTCTTCTGGGCGTGCACGGACCGGGCATCCCGACTCGCTTGAGCGCGGCGGCCCGAGTGGACAAATCCGCCCCGGCCAACGCGACCACAACCGTCCCGCTCCATTCGACGTACGACACGATCGCGGTGCTGGATTTCGGATCGCAGTACACGCCTCTGATCGCGCGTCGAATTCGCGAGGCCGGCGTATACAGTGAGATCGTGCCGTTCGACGTGGATGCGGAAATACTGTGGGCGCTGGGGGCGAAGGGGGTCGTGCTGTCGGGCTCAGACGCGAGCGTGCAGGACGAGGATGCTCCCCGGCTCCCCGACTGGCTGCTGGAATCGGGAGTTCCGGTGTTGGGCATCTGCTATGGGATGCAGCTGGTGACACACGAGCTGGGAGGAGTGGTGGGGCGGGCCGACCATCGCGAGTACGGCCCGGCTGAACTCGAAGTGATCGATCTACAACACGCGCTCTTCGCCGGATGTTCTTCGCCGAGCCGGGTATGGATGAGCCACGGGGATAAAGTACTGAATCCAGCACCCGGCTTCGAGCGGATCGCGCGAACGGAAGGGGCGGAGTGGGCGGCGGTAGGACGGGGCGATGTCAGCCTTATCCAGTTTCATCCCGAGGTAAATCACACAGAGTGCGGCGGTCTGATCCTGCGCAATTTTGTCCTGGACGTGTGCGGCTGCAAACCCAACTGGAATGCGAGCGCCTTAGTCGACGATACGGTGGAATCGATCCAGCACACGGTCGGAGAAGCCGGGGTACTGCTGGGAATCAGCGGGGGCGTAGATTCGGCGGTGGCGGCCGCACTGGTAAGCCGGGCGATTGGCGATCGACTCCACTGCATTTTCGTCGATACCGGGCTGCTGCGGGGCGGGGAGGTCGCGGAAGTCGAACTGATGCTGCGGGACGGACTGGGGCTGAATCTCACTACGGTTCCCGCGGCTGAGCGCTTCTTGGGCGGGCTCGCGACAGTTACCGATCCGGAGCGAAAGCGGGAGATCATCGGTGATGAGTTCTTCGCAGTGTTCATCGAGGAGGCAGCGAAGTTAGAGGGAATCGAGTTCTTCGTGCAGGGCACGATCTATCCGGATACGATCGAAAGTGGGGCCGCCGGCCTTGGGTCGGCAAAGATCAAGACGCACCACAACACACGAATCCCCGATGTTCTGGACCTGAAGATGCTCGAACCCCTGCGCCGCCTGTTTAAGGACGAGGTGCGTAAGGTCGGGCTGCAACTCGGCCTGCCGGAATCGATTGTGTGGCGACAGCCGTTCCCGGGACCGGGGCTGGCGGTGCGGATCATCGGGGAAATCACCGCGAGGCGGATTACGACCCTGCAAGCGGCGGACCTAATATACCGGGAAGAAATCGAAAAAGAGGGGTGGGGCCGGGAGATCAGTCAGTACTTCGCGGCGCTGACCGGTGTGAGGACGGTAGGGGTGATGGGTGACAGCAGAACCTATGGCGAGGTGGCGGCGCTACGGGCGGTTTCGACCGACGATTTCATGACGGCGGACTGGTATCGAATTCCAAGTGCGGTGCTCGCAAGGATATCCAGCCGGATAGTAAATGAAGTGCCTGCGATCACACGGGTAGTGTTCGACATCACATCCAAGCCGCCGGGAACCATCGAATGGGAATAAGAGTGCTAGTGCTGGGCGGAGGCGGGCGCGAACACACCCTGGTTTGGAAGCTGGCCCAGAGCGCCACGATCGACGATCTCTTTTGTGCTCCCGGAAATCCAGGAACGATGACATTGGCCACGAACGTCGAACTGAATACGTCCGATCCGGAGGAGGTGCGGAACTGGGCGGAGGCCAACGCCATCGATCTGGTGGTGATCGGACCGGAGGACCCACTGGCGGCGGGGGTGGGGAACGAACTTCGGACGGCCGGTATTCCATGTCTGGGGCCGGACAAGGGGGCGGCACGGATTGAATCGAGCAAGGTCTGGGCAAAGCGCCTAATGGTGGAGAGCGGCGTGCCGACGGCGGCCTTTGAGTGGTTCGTCGACGTGGACGAGGCGATCGATTACCTGGCCCGCATCGAATATCCGGCGGTGGTGAAAGCGGATGGGCTCGCGCTGGGCAAAGGCGTCGTGGTGGCGCGCGACTTCGCGGCGGCTGAGGCGGCGGTGCGCAGCATGATGATCGAGCGAGTATTCGGAGAGGCCGGAGAGCAAATCCTGGTGGAGGAATGCCTGGTAGGGGAGGAGTTGTCAGCCTTCGCCATCGCGGACGGGCAAACCTACCGAATGCTGCCGTTCGCCCGGGATTTCAAGTCGATCGGGGATGGGGACCTGGGACCCAATACCGGGGGAATGGGCAGCTATTCGCCGGTACCGTTACCGAACGAGGAGTTCGAGCAGACGATTGCAGAGTCGATATTTGAGCCGATCCTTCGGGCGCTGGCCGATTCGGGTAACCCCTATCAGGGCTTTCTCTACGCGGGACTGATCCTGACTGCGAAGGGTGTGAAAGTCATCGAGTTCAACGCCCGCCTGGGCGATCCGGAGACCCAGGCGATCTTGCCGTTACTAGGGGGGGATTTCGCCGATATCGCGTATCTGGCGGCGAGCGGGCGCCTGGCGGAGGTGAATCTGGAAATAATATCGGACTCGACCTGCTGCGTGGTGATGGCGTCGGAGGGCTACCCGGCGGACTACGATACGGGATTCACGATTGAAGGTCTGAGGGATGTCGGAAAAGATGTGCTGGTGTTTCAGGCGGGGACGGCGCTTCGAGACGAGAAGCTGGTGACCAGCGGAGGTCGGGTGCTGGCGGTGGTGGGTTTGGGGGACGATCTTGAACATGCACGGCTCAGGGCGTACGAGAGCCTGGAGACGGTGTTTTTTGAAGGCGCTTACTATCGTGCCGATATCGGCGCCGGCCGCCCGAGCGGTGTAGGGAGCGGAAATGCTTGAGTCGATTAAGCCGACCGGCACAGGCAGGATGAGGGTGCGCGGGCGATGATTCCTCGCTACACGTTGCCGGCCATGGGCGCGATCTGGGACCGGCAGGTCTACTTCGAAATCCAGTTGCGGGTGGAGATCGCGGTCTGCGATGCCTGGGCGGAGACGGGCGTAATCCCGGCCGAAGACGCGGCGCTGATCCACAACGCCACGTTCTCGCTGGAGCGAATTGACGAAATTGAGCAAACCTCAGATCACGAAACCGACTCTTTCGTCACCGCGGTGGCCGAGAGTCTAGGGGAGGAATCGCGCTGGTTGCATCTGGGGCTGACCTCGTCGGACGTTCTGGACACGTCTCTATCGCTGCAACTTACCGCCGCTACAGATCTCCTCTTGAGTCGCCTGGACAAGCTGGAAGATTCGGTCAGCCGGCTGGCAATCCGGCACAAAGATACGCTGATGATCGGACGGTCTCATGGCATTCATGCGGAGCCGACGACCTTTGGCTTCAAAATGCTTGTTTGGGTGGATGAAATTCGGCGTAACCGTAAGCGGCTGGCGGCCGCCCAGGAGGATATCGCGTTCGGCAAAATCTCCGGGTCGGTGGGCACCCACGCAAACGTGCCGCCGGAAGTGGAGGAGATAGCCTGCCGGCACCTTGGTCTGCGACCGGCGAGCGTATCGAGCCAAATCCTGCAACGCGATCGCCACGCTCATCTCATGTCCACCCTGGCGCTGATCGCGACGTCGCTTGATAAATTCGCGACGGAAGTGCGAAACCTCCAGCGCACCGAGATTGGTGAGGTAGAGGAGCCGTTTGAAGAGGGCCGTCACGGCTCGTCGTCGATGCCCCACAAGCGCAATCCGTCCCGCTGCGAACGTGTGAGCGGCCTGGCGCGGGTGATCCGCAACAACGCCGGCACGGCGCTTGAAAACGTGACGTTGTGGCATGAACGGGACATCAGCCACAGCTCGTCAGAGCGGATCATTCTGCCCGATTCGTACATCGCCCTGGATTACATCCTCTGGTTGTTCGACAGCATCGTGGACGATCTGCGGGTAAATGAAGAGCGGATGGCGGCGAACGTCAACGCGACGCACGGGTTAGTGTTCTCGCAGGGAATTCTGCTGGCGTTGATCGAGGCGGGCATGTCCCGGCAGGAGGCGTACGGAGTGGTCCAGGGGCACGCTATGAGGGCGTTCGAAGACGGTGTTTCGCTACAGAAATTGCTGGCTGGCGATCCGGAGGTCACTTCGAGGATCGGCACGAAGGAAATCGCTGAGGTATTTGATCCGGCCCGCCATCTGCGCTGGATTGACGCGGCTTATGAACGTCTTGGGCTTAATTTGGAGGGAGATCTATGAGCGCGCCGACAGGTGGAATGTACGAATCCCAGATCCCGGGATTCGAGCCGTGGAATCGCGGCAAAGTCCGGGACATATATGAGCTTGGCGACGATTTGTTGATCGTAGCCACGGACCGCGTCTCGGCCTACGATTCGATAATCCCAAGCCCGATTCCGGGGAAGGGGCGGGTTCTGACAAAGCTGTCCGAATTCTGGTTTGAACTCCTTGGTGACGTGGTGCCGAATCACCTAATCACAACGGATGTTCACGCGATGGGGCTTCCAGTGGGAACCGATCCGGCGGAGCTGGAAGGGCGGTCGATGCTGGTGCGCCGGGCGGAGCCTTTTCCGGTTGAATGCGTAGCCCGTGGGTACCTGGCCGGTTCGGGCTGGGCAGATTATCAGGTTAGCGGATCGGTGTGTGGCATCGAGCTCCCGCCGGGGCTGAGGCAGTCAGAAATTCTGCCAGAGCCGATCTTCACTCCCGCCACCAAGGCGACTTCCGGCCACGACGAGAACATCGGCTTCGAAGAGGCGGCGGCGGTAGTCGGCGAGGAACTGGCCGGGCAGCTCCGTGACCTCACCTTGCGGATCTACCAGATGGGTCACGATCACGCCCGCTCCCGCAGCCTGATCCTGGCTGACACCAAGTTCGAATTCGGTCTGTACGAAGGCGAAATCATGCTGATCGACGAAGTGATGACCCCCGACTCATCTCGTTTCTGGGAAGCGAAAGCCTACGAGGTCGGAACCTCACCGTTGAGCTTCGATAAGCAGTTCGTGCGCGACGCCCTCACGCAATCAGGCTGGGATCGAGAGCCTCCGGCCCCATCTCTCCCAGAGGACGTGATCCGCAAGACCACTCGGAAGTACGAGGACGCGTTGGAACGGTTGACAGCAGTCGAATGAAAACATTCCAGGTCAGCGTGACGGTGCGGTTGCAGCCGGAAGTGGTGGACCCGGTGGGTGCGACGATTCAGACGGGGCTGCGCAATCTTGGATTTGCCGCGGTGTCGGGCGCGCGAGTGGGGAAGCTGGTGGAATTCCAGCTGGAGGCAGAGAATCCGAATGAAGCCCGGGAGCGAGCGAAGGAGATGAGCGACCAACTCCTGGCGAATCCGGTGATCGAGGACTACGAGATCGAGATCGCAGAAGTCACCATGAAAGGAGCGGCATGAAGGCCTGTGTCATCGTGTTCCCGGGCAGCAATTGCGATCGTGACGCCCATCACGCATTGAGCCAAGTGGCGGGATTCGAGACGGACTTCGTCTGGCACGCCGAGACCGACCTGGACGCTTACGATCTGATTACGATCCCGGGCGGGTTTGCCTACGGCGATTACCTGCGCAGCGGAGCGGTGGCCCGGTTCGCGGCGGCGATGGGTTCGGTGCAATCGGCTGCGGCGCGTGGGGTCCCGGTGCTCGGCGTCTGCAACGGATTTCAAATATTGCTGGAAGCGGGGCTGCTGCCGGGAGCGATGCTGCGAAACGACTGCCTAGAGTTCCGCCACGACTGGGTAGGATTGCGCACGGAGCGCACGGACACCACGTTCACCGGCAGTTGCGAGCCAGATCAAATCCTGCGGATGCCGATCGCCCATGGCGAGGGAAATTATTACGCGGAAGCGGAGACGATCGCCCGGCTCGAGGGTGAGGGGCGCGTCCTGTTTCGCTACTGTGACGAACACAGCGAGGCGACCGCCGAGGCGAATCCCAACGGCTCCATCAATAACATCGCGGGGATATTGAACGAAGCGGGCAATGTGCTGGGAATGATGCCCCACCCGGAGCGGGCGTCGGAGACGCTCCTGGGCGGAGCGGACGGCGCATTCATCTGGAAATCGCTGGTGACGCATCTAAAGGCCCTGCCGATTGGCTGATCTCACTGCGGCGGCGATTGATGATGAGATCCTGCGCGAAATTTCCCTGAGCCGACCCGAATACGCGCGAATTACCGACCTGATGGGACGGCCGCCCAACAAGGTGGAGCTGGGCATCTTCGGCGCCCTGTGGAGTGAGCACTGTGGCTATAAGCACTCGCGTCCGCACCTCAGGAGGATGCCAACCGATTCCGAGGCGATCCTGGTGGGGGCCGGAGAGGAGAACGCCGGCGCGGTGGATATCGGTGACGGGCTGGCGATCGTCTTTAAGATCGAGAGCCACAACCACCCGAGCGCAGTAGAGCCGTTCCAGGGAGCGGCGACCGGCGTGGGAGGCATCATCCGCGACATCTTCACCATGGGCGCGCGTCCGATCGCCCTGCTCGACTCGCTCCACTTCGGGCCGCTGGACTCACCCCGGAATCGCTACCTGGCCAACGGCATCATCGGCGGGATCGGCTCGTACGGGAACTGCGTCGGCATTCCGACGGTGGGCGGCGAGGTGATAGTGGACGAGAGCTACGAGGGCAATCCCCTGGTAAACGCCATGTGCGTGGGCATACTGCCCCACGAACGCCTGACCAGCGCGACAGCCTCGGGAGTCGGTAATCCGCTGATCCTGGTGGGAGCGGATACCGGCAGGGACGGCCTGCACGGGGCCACTTTTGCGTCGGTGGAGGATCCGGAAGCCTCGGCGCGGGGGGTGGTGCAGGTGGGTAATCCATTCTTGGAGAAGCTGCTGATCGAGGCCTGCCTGGAATTGCTGGAGACGGGTGCGGTGGTGGGGCTACAAGACCTGGGGGCGGCCGGGCTCACCAGCTCGGCGGTGGAGGCGGCGGGACGGGGTGGGGCCGGCATCAGGATCGACATCGATAAGGTCTCGCGACGCACGGCGAACCTGACGCCGTATGAAGTTATGTTAAGTGAGAGCCAAGAGCGGATGCTGGTGGTGGCTGATAAAGGCCGCGAGCAAGAGGTGATTGCGCTGTTCGATCGCTGGGAATTGCACTCGGACATAATTGGCGACGTCACCGATGACGGCCATGTGACAGTTTTCGATGAGGGTCGGCAGGTCGCTCGGATCGTGATCCAACACCTCACGGACGCTCCCGAATACGAATTGCCAGTGAGGCGGCCCGCTTACCTGGACGAGGTGCAGTCGTTGGACCTGGCCGCGGTGCCGGAGCCGGCCGACGTTGGGCAGACACTGTTGGAATTGCTGGCGGCTCCCAACATAGCTTCAAAGTACTGCGTGTACCGGACGTACGATCAGACGGTGGGTGCGAACACAGTGATGGGGCCGGGGGCAGACGCCGCGGTACTCCGGATAAAGGGCACGCGGCGGGGAATCGCGCTCTCGACGGACGGCAGCAGCCGCCACGCGTATTTGAATCCGCGGGCGGGGGGGGCGAGGGCCGTGGCGGAGGCGGCCCGCAATGTCGTCTGCGCCGGTGCGCGGCCGGTCGCGATCACCAATTGCCTGAACTTTGGGTCGCCGACCGAGACGTCGGTGTATTACCAGTTTGCCGAGGCGGTGGCGGGGATATCGGATGCCTGCCGGAGGCTGGGGACGCCGGTCACTGGAGGCAACGTAAGCCTGTACAACGAAGCGGCAGGGGGGCAGATCCACCCGACGCCGGTAATCGGCATGCTGGGGGTTTTGGAAGATGTCGAGAGCCGCTGCGACATCGCTTTCAAGGAGGAAGGAGATGTAATCGCTCTGATTGGTCCGCTTGAGTCCAGCTTGGACGGGAGTGAGTACCTGAAATGCGTCCACGGGCTGGAGCGGGGCGAACCTGGTATCGATCTCGACCTTGAGGCGAAAGTGCAGGCGGCATGTCTGGAAGCGATTCAGCGCGGTGCGATTCGGTCGGCGCACGATGTGGCCGACGGCGGTCTGGCGGTGGCAGTCGTGGAATGCTGTATCGCTGGGAACATCGGTGCGTCGCTGGACCTAGCCGACGCGCCGGGCCGCCGCGACTCCCTGTACTTTGGCGAAGACCCGTCGCGCATCATCGTATCGATCGTTACTGACGGAGTGCATGAACTGGAGGAGATTTGCTCCTTGCACCACGCGCCCGTGCGTGTAGTTGGTCGGGTTGGCGGAGATCGCATCAGCGCGCCGCCGGATATCGATGTCAAACTGGCCGCCGCCGCCGAACCCTGGAAACAGGGGCTGGCTCGCGCTTTGGCGGGGGAGAGGGACAGGGGCTAGAATTGCAGGACGCTGGACAATCGCGGAGAAAAGGCTTGCCTGCCGCGCCTGACCCATACTGGTTCGGACCGGAGAATCGCGTCCTCCTAGAGGAGTGCGGGATTTTTGGAATCTACGGCCCCGGTGAAGATGTCGCCCGGCAGACTTTCTTCGGGCTTTACACGCTGCAACACCGGGGCCAGGAGAGCGCAGGGATCGCCGTTACCGACGGCTCCGGTATTCAGATGCACCGCCGTATGGGTCTGGTGGCCCAGGTTTTCGACGACTCGGACCTGAACAGTCTCAATGGCTTCGCGGCGATTGGACACACGCGCTACTCCACCACCGGTTCAAGTCGCATCGAGAACGCCCAGCCGGTGTTCGCCGAGACCGATTTGGGCCCGATCGCCATGGGTCACAACGGCAATCTGGTAAATGCCCTCGAATTGCGGGAGGAACTGCTCGATATATCGCCGGACTTTTCGACCACCACCGACAGCGAACTGATACTGGCGCTGGTGGCACACGCACCGGGCAAAGATTTGGTGGATAGGATCCGGCGGACGGTCCCGCGCCTGCGAGGATCGTTCAGCCTGGTCTTCCTGACGGGGGATTCCGTGATCGCGGTTCGGGACTCGTTGGGCAATCGTCCGATCTGTCTGGGTTCTTACGGCGACACCTGGCTGGTGGCGTCAGAGTCGTGCGCCTTTGAAGCCTTGGATGCCAAGTTCGAGCGTGACCTGCTAGCGGGCGAGATCGTCAAGCTCGATGCTGACGGCCCGCACAGTTATGGCGACGATGTCCACCCGCCTACGGCGCTCTGCGTATTCGAATACATATATTTTGCGCGACCGGACAGCGTCATCGAAGGCACGAACCTATACGAGGCGCGGGCACGGATGGGCGCCCAGCTCGCGCGGGAGCACCCCGTGGAGGCGGATATAGTGATCGGCATCCCCGATTCGGCCACGGCGGCAGCTATCGGCTATGCGCGAGAGGCCGGCATCCCCTACGGAGAGGGGCTGGTGAAGAGCCGCTACATCGGCCGGACGTTCATCCAGCCGGACGACCGTATTCGCCAGCTTGGGGTGAAGCTCAAGTTGAATACGCTGCCCACTATAACATCCGGTAAAAAGGTGATCGTCGTGGATGATTCGATCGTACGGGGCAACACCACACGGGCAATCGTGAATCTGCTGCGAACGTCCGGGGAGGCGAAGGAAGTCCACCTACGGGTGAGCAGTCCGCCAATCAAGTGGCCATGCTTTTATGGGATCGACATCCAACACGCTAGCGAGCTCATCGCGAACGGTAAGACCGTCCAGGAAGTCTGCGATCATGTCGGGGCAGACAGCTTGAACTACCTGAGCGTGGAGGCGCTGATACGGTCCACCAACCTCGGCCGGGGAAAACTGTGCACGGGCTGCCTTACTCGGGAATACCCGATTCCGGTGCAGTTGGAGATGGATAAGCTCAAATTTGAGCCCGCCCGCCCGGACGGACCGAGCGTGAACGGAGAGGCGACTGAAGGCGCGGGGCTCTCTGACACACCGACCCCGACCCGGCTTGTCTAACATCTCGGGGGCCGAAGCGTACCGGGAGGCTGGAGTAGATCTGGCGGCCGCCGATGAGTCGGTGACAATGGTGAGCGACGCCGTTCAGAGTACGTTCAATACGAGCGTCGTGTCCGGCTTCGGCGGGTTTGGCGGAATTGTCCGGGTGCCGGATGGCATCCGACGGCCGGTCATCGTGTCGAGCATCGACTCGGTGGGAACCAAGGTTTCAGTGGCGGTGAGGGCCGGCCGGCTGGACACGGTGGGTTTCGACATCGTGCACCACTGCCTAAATGACATTCTTGTGACCGGCGGGCAACCGTTGTGTTTTATGGACTACATCGCCCACGCGGACTTCACCTCCGCACAGACGGCCGAGGCGATCAGTGGGGTGGCGGCATCCTGCAAAGCCCTTGATATTCCGCTAGTCAGCGGCGAGACGGCGCAACTCCCCGGTGTCTATCGGGACCGGGAATTCGACCTGGTCGGCGCAGTGATAGGGGTCGCATCTGAAGACGAATTGCTGGACAGCCGAAACGTTCGTCCCGGCGATGTCGTCGTGGCGCTGCCGTCCAACGGCATCCACACGAACGGCTACTCGCTGGTTCGCCGGCTGTTCGCGGACGTACGGTTGGATCGGGTTTTCCCGGAGCTGGGCAGGACTCTGGGGGAGGAACTGCTGTCGGTTCACCGTTGCTATCTGCCGGATTTGCGGGACTTCCTTCCGCGAATCCACGCGCTGGCGCACATTACTGGAGGCGGGCTCTGGGACAATATTCCTCGATCCGTGCCCGATGGAGTGAGAGTCGATCTGGAGTGGGGCACATGGCAGGTGCCGGCGATCTTCGAGCTTATTGCTGAACTCGGCCACATCGCGGACGATGAAATGGCGCGAATCTTTAACATGGGAATAGGTATGGCGGTGATTTGCGATCAAGCCACGGCGGACGATTTAATCCGGGAGACCGCCGGCGCGTCGTTGGCGGGCACGGTGCAGGCAAGCGGGGTGGAGGAGAAGATAAGGATCTTGAGATGAAGGGCCGACTGAAGTTGGGGTTGCTGGCGTCGGGGAGGGGTTCCAATTTGCAGGCCATCATGGATGCGATCGACGCTGGTAACCTCGATGCCCGGATCGAGGTCGTGGTGAGCAATACGAAGGGATGCAGGGCGTTGCGACGGGCCCGCGAACGGGGGATCAGGACGGAGAGTGTGACCCGCAGGAACTGCCGCGGACGCCGACCACAGCTATTGAAAATCACGGAAATATTGAAGGAAGCGGACGTCGATCTGGTGGTTTACGTCGGCTTCAACCTGGTGGGGCCGCCGGAGATGACGGCGGCGTTCCCGAATCGCATGATAAACATTCATCCGTCCCTGCTGCCGGCGTTCGCCGGGGGAATGGCTCCAGGGCCACAAGCAGACGCGGTAGCACGGGGAGTCAAGTACTCAGGCTGCACGGTACACGTCATCACCGACGAGGTAGACTCGGGGCCGATCATCGCCCAGGCGGTAGTACCAGTGTTCGATGATGACGATGCCGAGTCGCTCTCCGAACGCATTCTGACCGAGGAGCACAAGCTGCTGCCCAAAGTGATCCAGTGGTATGCCGAAGGTCGGATACACGTCGAGGGCCGACGGGTGCGGGTGGCTGAGCCGGTGAGCGCAGGTCGAGGCTAGCCGGTGTCGGCGCTCCTGAGTGTTTATGACAAGACCGGTATAGAGGATTTCGCCCAAAAGCTCACCGATCTTGGGCACGAGATAATTTCGACCGGGGGGACGCTGAAGGCGCTGCAAGAAGCAGGCATTCCCGTCAGACAGGTATCCGAGGTGACGGGATTTCCGGAAATCCTGGGCGGCCGGGTAAAAACGCTCCACCCGGCGATCCACGCGGGAATCCTGGCCAGACGCAAAGACCCGGAACATCGGCGGCGGTTGGAAGAGCTGGGAATCTCACCGATAGACGTCGTGGTCGTAAATCTTTACCCGTTCGCGGCCACGCTGGCACTGGCGCTGGGCCACTCAGCGAATATGGAGCAGATCGATATTGGAGGACCGACGCTGATTCGGGCGGCGGCGAAGAATGCGGATGACGTGGTGGTGGTGGTCGATCCCGGTGATTACGACCGGGTGGCGGAGGCTCTATCCAGCGGCAGCACGGACGAGGGACTCAGACAAGAATTGGCGGCGGTGGCGTTCGCGCACACCGCAGGGTATGAAGCTCTGATCGCGGCCTATTACGCCGACAGACAGGGGCAGCCGCTCCCGGAGAGGTTGGCGGTGCCGCTCACCCGGACGGGCGACCTTCGCTATGGAGAGAATCCTCATCAGGAAACGGCTGCGTTCTATCGATTTGGGCCGCCGGAACTCCCGGCCTTTGGGCTGGCAGCGGCGGAGCAGCTGCACGGACAGCAGTTTTCGTATAACAATTATCTGGACGCCGATGCGGCATGGGGGTTGGTAGTAGATTTTGCGGAGCCGGCCGTGGCCGCGGTGAAGCACGGCAACCCCTGCGGGTTGGCGGTAGGGGAGGAGCCGGTGAGCGGACTGTACGAGCGGGCGTATGAGTGCGATCCGGTGTCCATCTTCGGGGGAATCGTCGCCACGAATCGAACTCTCGACCTGGAAATGGCCACGGCCATGGAGGGAACCCTGCTGGATATCGTCATCGCTCCCGATTACGACGAGGACGCGCTGGTGGTGGTGCGCAAGCGCCGTCGCACGCGGATACTCCGCATCCCGATGGATGTTCGAGAACCTGTCCCCAGCGTCCCAAGGCTGGCGGGATTGCGCGTGCGCACAATAGCCGGTGGGGCGCTGATCCAGGAACCTGATCGACTTCCGGATGAGGGCCTGATTTTTGAGATCGTCAGCCAACGAAAGCCGACCGACGGGCAGCGGCGGGATCTGCTCTTCGCATGGCGGACGATCAAACACGTAAAATCGAATGCGATAGTGCTGGCGAAGGATGGTGATCTTGTCGGCGTGGGGACTGGGCAGATGAGCCGGGTGGATAGCGTTCACATGGCGGTTCGCCGGGCGGGAGACCGGGCGAATGGAAGCGTGCTGGCATCCGACGCCTTCTTTCCGTTCGCGGACGGACCGGAGATGGCGTTGGAGGCCGGAATCAAGGCAATGATTGAGCCGGGAGGCTCAGTGCGCGACGAAGAAGTAATTGAAGCGGTGGACAAAGCCGGCGCCGTGCTTGTGTTCACCGGCGGGGAACGCCATTTTCGGCATTGATCGATTGGCGGAGCAGGATCAACGGCGAGGCGGTTCAACCGGCATCCAATTAGCATGATCGCTGTCCCATGAATATCGTGATGATCACAGCTGAGATGGCGCCCTACGCTAAGACGGGCGGGCTGGCGGACGTTCTGGGGTCGCTGCCGCAATACCTTGCGGAACTGGGGCACGACGTGCGCTGCTTCAATCCATTTTACGGCTTTATCGACCGGGATAAGCACGGGCTGCACGTGGAGATAAGCCAGCTGGACACACCGATGGAGCGCTGGACTGAGCCGGCGGCCATTTGGAAAGCGAACGGCGCGAGCACGACTTATTTCGTCGCCAGCGAACGCTAATTCGATCGCGAAAATATTTACGGCTGCGAAGACGACGGCGAACGATTCATCTTTTTGTGCCGCACGGCGCTGGAGACTACGCGCCGGCTCGACTGGCGCCCGGACGTGATCCACTGCCACGACTGGCATACAGGTCTGGTCCCCAACTGGCTCAAGACCACGTATCGGGAGGACTCTTTCTTCCGGGAAGCTCGTTCACTCCTCACGATTCACAACCTCGCTTACCAGGGGCTATTTAGCCGCGACATTCTGGCGATCACCGGGATCTCAGACTAGGCAAGATTCGAGCCGGATCTGGGAGAGATCCTCGTGTTCAT
>CAZBZS010000023.1:0-33554 GCA_964496475.1 uncultured Chloroflexota bacterium
GTCCACGCTCCGGTAGACGGTCGGAACGTCGAACTCGGCGGCGGCGGCCGCCGCCGCTTCCGGCGACTGGTCGTGGATGCCCACCACCCTGAAGCCCGCCTTGCGGTAGGCCGGCAGGTGGGCGAACCGCACTATCGCGCCGGCGCCGATGATGCCAATTCCGTAGTCGTGTTTTGGCGGGATCGCCGGCGATCGATACAGGTTCAGTTCATCCAGTGGCACGGACCATCTCCTTGCGGACACCGGGGGCGGCCGCTCTGCAAGCATCCTTGACTCGGCCGCGGCGGCTTACTGCCTCACTCCAACACCACGGTCTGGTGCACGCCCAGCGGCGGCACGGTGACTTCGATGTGATCGCCGTTGCCGCGAATCTCCAGCGATTCACCATCCGGGGCGATGGTCACACTGGTCGGCTTCAGGCCCAGCCGCGCTACGTTGAGGCCCAGGTTCAACGGCGCCGTCCAATCGGTCTCACCGCGGGAGTGGATAACTGAATAGCCGGATCCGCCGACATCGCTGGCCTCCCAGGTCCGCAGGCTGGCGGCGGGACCGTAGGCGTGGTTCAGCAGATGGACGATCACGCGATCTCCCTGCCGGTTCGCCACCAGTTCCACCAGAGGTCCGGCCTCGAGTTCGAGCGAGCGCTCACCCAGCATCATGTCCACCAGGTTCTGGGACAGCGTCGTCAGCCAGGGGCTGGTGTCATCTTTCGGATCGCGGGACGATAGCTGGCAGACACTGAAGGCCACCTTCCCTCGACCGATCTGGTGGATGGTGATCGCCGGTTCGCCAGCCGGGTCCTGCTCGGGCGCGTTGGCCTGGGTCCACACCATGTGGGCCAGGTCCATCGGAACGAACTGATGAACGAGATTCGCCACCTGCTCGGCGCCATTCAAGGTAACGAGATCGGCCGTGCTGGCCGCCATCAGCGGGTCGCGGGTCATCCCGTCCTTCCTCAGATCTTCGGCGGTGGGCTCAATGAAGTGCCACTCGGATTCGCTCCGCCCGCCGTACTCCACGCCGAGCAGATCTTCCAGCAGGTAGCGCCCATCGCCGCCATGCCGCGTGGTGGGCGACTCGACAATCAGGTTGCCGCCGCCTTCAACGTAACGCTGGAGACGGTCGGCGTCGTCGTCACCGATGTGCAGGCCGCCCGGGACGATGACCACCCGTTGCACGTCCAGGTTGTGGAAGCCCGGCAGCACGTTGAAAAGGAAATGGCCCTGCCGGACGAAATCGACCCATCGCCAGATTTGCGGCATCACGCGCCGCATTTCGCGGTTGTCCCACGATGAGACGACGCCGACGTCATAGACCGGCTCTGTCCCCAGCAGGATGTCGCGATTGGCCTTCACCTTCCGGGTGATCGCGGCCAGGCGGTCGATGTTTCCCGGTGACAGCCAGCCCTCCGGCGTCTGGGTGATCCCCACCGTGTAGGTGCCGCCGTGGGCGGTTGCGGCGAAAGCCTCCAGTTCCACCAGAGTGTCCGGCTTCAGCACCGGATGCACCCAGGTTGTCTCGGAGCAGGAGAGCAGCTCGAACGGCTTGCCGGTGTTGCGATGCAGGCGGCCGATGGTGCCCAGCAAAATCGGATCGTGGCACTCGCTGCTCTCAGAATCGGAGCCTTCGAACATCTGCGCATAGCGCTTGTTGTACGGGGCTCCGGCGCCGTTGAAGATCACGATCGGATCGCGGCCGTGCTTGACCAGGATCTCGCGGGTCTTGCTGACAAACTCGCTATGGACGTGGAGCTTGTATTCCCATATCTCCTCGGAGCTCTTCATGTTGTGCAGGTTGGCGGCGCCGGCCCACTCGGTGAATCCCCGCCGGCAGTTGTCGCAGAAGCAGTAATCCTCGTCCACCGGCAGCCCGCAGATATCCAGCCAAAGGCCGTTGATCTCGTACTTGCGGGCCAGCTCTTCCATCTGCCCGAGCGCAAAGTCGGCGTAGCCGGAGCTGAGGCACATCCAGGTCGGGCTGTTCCAACCGGACGTGTCGGGAAGCTCGCCGTTCTGGTCCCGCACCAGCCATTCCGGGTGTTTGCTCCCGGCCCAGTTGTCGTGGCCGACGGAGTAGTAGGCAAGCACTTTGATGCCCCGCTTCACGCACTCGGCGACCTGTTCGCCGAAATAGTCGATCTCCGGCTGGTCGTCCGGGCAGAATTCCGACGGCCACAGCATGAAGCCGTCGTGGTGCTTGGTCAGGAAGTGAACGACCTTGAACCCGATCTTTTCCCACGCCGCCACCGTCTCGACCGCATCAAAGTAGGGACGCTCCTTCACCCATGCCGGGGAGATGAAGTGCGGCATCCCGCGCACCAGGTCGTCCCGCAACCAGGCCAGAGGCGATTCCTTACCCGTCTGCGGCCTCCTTCTGGCCAGGTCCGGTCACCCGGGCCGGCATCCTCTGTTGGCTGAGAGGTCAGTTGTATCACGGTGGCCATCCCACGGCAAACGTGGGGCCGGTTTGACGCTGGCCGGAGCTGACAGCCAGAATCTCCGTTACGACAGTTGGTTATGTGACATAGGAGGGCGATGATGGCCAGGCGCATAGACCCGCACGTACACTTTTGGGTTCCGGGGAAAAACGACCTCTCCTGGATGACCGATAACGTCAAGCCGGCCCTTTATCACACGTTCCTACCGCCGGACGCCAAGAGACACATCGACCGCCACAACATCGAGGGCGTGGTGAAGGTGCAAGCGGGGCGAACTAATGCGGACAATGTCTGGTGGCTGGAGCTGGCAGACGAGTATCCGTACGTGCTCGGCGTTATCGGATGGGTCGATTTCACGAATCCACGCCAGGCCGCGGACTGGTTGGACGAGTTTTCGGAGAACTCAAAGTTCCTGGGGGTGAGGCCCATGCTGGAGGAGGAACCCGACGTCGACTGGGTTCTACAGGAGCCGGTACAGCAAACGATCGACATGCTCGCGCAGCGGGATCTGATTCTGGAACTGCTGGTCGGCCCTCGACATCTGAGGCATATCCCGGAAATAGCGAAGCGCCAACCGGAGATGCGAATCAATATCAACCACCTGGCAAAACCGGCGGTCCCGGATGGGTCGCTGGAAGACTGGAAACGGGGGATGGCGGCGATCGCGCAGTGCCCAAATGTAACGTTCAAGGTCTCGGCCCTGATCGAAATGTGGGGAGCATTCCATGACGGATGGACCGCCGCCGATGCAGTGGCGCCGTTCGCGCAATTCGTCCTGGCCGAGGCAGGCATCGATCGCCTTATCTGGGCTAGTGACTGGCCGGTTGTTTTGATGGCTGGCGACTACAACGATGCGGTCAACTCGATTCTTGAGGGTATCGGTGAGCTTTCGGCCGCCGATGAGGAGAAGCTCTTTGGCGAAAACGCCGCGAAGTTCTATCGGCTCTAGCCGAGGGACGACTGCCCGGCTGGCGGGTTCGCCCGGCGGCGATTATTTCGAGACCAGCCAGCCCAGATCCAGTTCGTGCAGCTTCGTCGCCGTCGCCCCCCCACACACACATCCCAGTCGACAATTTGGTAGTAGAGCCGACGGGCTTTCGCGAACTAGTCTCGATCGAGCGTGACGCCGTCGTGGGATTCCCCCGCGATCGGCTCGTCGAAGAAGCGATCGGGAAGGGTGTCGTGGGCGGAGGTCAGCCCGGCGCGCTGGTTGAATATCCGGAACATGTTGAGACGACACTCGCCGATCTGTATGAATTCCCATAGGCTGAAATCCCAACCGGTCGCTGCCTGCACGGCGCGCGCCATCATCGCCAGCGGCATGTACCGCACCGGGGCCGTGGCGTACAGGCAGAAGAGCAGTGATTCCAGTCCCCCGGACCACCAGCGCTCCAGCAGCACAGTCAGGCGAACCTTGCGTGCGCTCAGCTCCATCTCCGGCAACCATTCCAGAAGACCGAATGGGCGACCCTAATCCAGCGCGTAGGGAACGCCGATTCCAGAGTCGAAATCCGGATCGTGTTCTACCCCGCAGAAGTCCGGCCCGATAGGGCCGACCGAGTAGATCAACGCCAGCCCCGGTTTGTTGCGGGGTTCGTGGGCCGGGATTTCCTTGGCCTTGACGCACATCACGAACTCGCAGGTTCCACGTCCGACCTGCGCTGCCGCGCGTTCTCTCCCTTCGGCCAGCACATCCCCGAAGCCCTCGCACCGCCCGATCTGATCCACCATGCGGACCATCGCCGCGGCGTTGCCGAACCGCAGCTCCACGCCGCCGGTCACCTCGTCATCGATCAGGCCGCGTTCATAGCATTCCATCGCCCAGGCGATCGTGTGCCCGCAGGATTCCGGGTCCATGTCTCGCAGCAGGAAGAATGCCCCCCAGGCTCCCCCACCACCGTAGCGTCGGTACCAAGCCGGGTCCGGCTCCTCGACCCAGGTGCGTTGCTCACTCAGATCAATGTGCAGAACGCGACCGTGATAGCCGTGAGTCAAAGTGCGTATCTCCGCAGTTACTCCAGAACGTCAGCCACTCGCTCTTGGAGCTAGACCATCCGGTTAAGGCAGCTTGACGTTCGTTATTTTCCAGGGTTCTTCGTCGCCGTAGATGGCAAGATTGCCCGCCTTGCATACATCCGACCCGCCCTGGTTTCGTGACCTGGCGATGCAGACGGTACGTTCGAGTTCCACGATCCGAAGCTCTTCGCGATCACCGAACGCCAGCGTGATTTGAGCCCTGGCCTGCTTCGTGAGGGGATCATCTTGGAGTATCTGAACAAGAAGAAGTCCGTCAGGGACGGTGTCGGCCTGAAGAAATTCAAGCAATCCGGCATGGAGAGAGGAATCTTCGCCGTCCCGCAAGCGGCTTTGAAGGCTCCGCGGAAGACGACTGAGGGCACTTTCGGCCGCCGGGCCCGCCCCATCCTCGTCCGGGGCGCTGGCGATCACATCGCCGACGAAGGTTGTAATTATCGCCACAAGACCAATCCCGCCTTGACCGGACGCCGCGGCCGTCGAGGCCGCGGCGTCCGAATTCGCCGATCCGCTCTGATCCTGACAGGCTACGAGGAAGGCTTGTCCGGCGATAAGAACGGCCAGAAAGCATCCGGCGGGAATCAGGTTGAAAATATTGGTGGTCATGACGTCTGGCACGCAGTTCCGAAGTCCCCATGATTCTATTACGTTGCGCCGGACGAGGTCACGATTGACCGGATCCACCTGTCAGCGCCTGAGAGCGGCTGTTCTGTAATCAGCGGTCAAAACCTTGATAAGGCGTGTTCGCGCCACCATCGACAGTGGGTGTTTTGTGCTATTTTCGGCGTCGTGATCGTAGGATCCACGACGTCGGTGGATGAGTCTGAATTCCGGGGGCGAGGAGGTGACCGCGTTCCCGCGTCTTCTCCGGCCCGGGTCTGGCTTTCGAGGGGTCGTTCATTAGCCAAAGTTGGGAGTATGAAAGCTCGTATGCATCGAAGCAAGTTCTCGCGGGCACTCCTTCTAGTCGGCCTTGTTTTCGTGCTGTTCGCCTGCGGCGGCTACGATAATGATGCTGCGGAGTCGGAAACGCCAGCCGGACCCGCGCAGGGTACGAGCGGCTCCTCACAGGCCGCCGGCCCAGGCGCGGATGCGCACGCGGGTGTGGAACACTTTCTTCAGAACTTCGTCGCGAGCGCGCCGCCCGCCGATCCAGATGGACCGGAGGCGCAGGCGGCGTGGGACCATTTACCCAAGAGCCGACAATCGAAGCTGGGTGATGATGCTACGTCCCTGCACGCAGGAATCTCCCAATACCTGGATGTTGAGCTGCAGCCCGGCGAGACGCTTGCGGCCGAAGTCGAGCAATATGACGAACTGATTCGGGAAGCCGTCATTCGGATTCATGTGGTGGGTGCGGATCCGCCGGTGGAACGAGTGTTGACAGTCACGAAGACTGTCTGCGACCAGGGGTTCGCGACGGCCGGGTCAGTCAACAAGGAAACTCTGGGCAAATGCGAAGAAGCCAACGTGCAGCCCTGGAAGGTCACGCGCGTGGAGATGCCTGAGTAGAGTTTCAGGCCGGAGCCGGCAGAGTGAGCGAGTCCCGGTCCGGGGCCGCGCGATATTATCGGTATGTGGGCGCTGAAGGGCGCCGTTTGGCCACCGGCTAGGTAACGGCCGGGGCCGTCACAACGCGGCTAGTTCTGCTTCCCAGCGAACCGACTCTGTGAGGGGATTCGGCAAATGGCACGTTCGGCCAGCCGGTAGAAAAGCCTTTATGCCGCACCGAAAAGCCCCGGCAAGCTCTCCGGTTATTCCCAGGCTGATCAGCCGGCAGGAGATAAATAGATGAAATTCACGAAGCTTGGTTTGTCCGGGGTCCGGGTGTCCCGGATCGCTCTTGGAATGGGATTTCGAGGCCAGCGAGAGGAAGCGGGAATTCTTAACGTGGTGGCGCGCGCGCTGGACGCCGGGGTGACCTTCTTCGATTGCGCCAACATTTACGGGCCAGGGGACGATCGAGCCCTGGCTGGCCGGTCGGAAATTCTTCTGGGGAAGGCGCTGGGTGGCATCCGTGATGAGTTGGTAATCACCAGCAAGTTTTCTGGTGCCGTTGGCACGGGCGTCAATGACCGGGGTGGGTCTCGATATCACATCGTTCGGGAGATTGAGCGCTCACTGAAGCGTCTCGGAACGGACAGAATCGACGTGTATCTGATGCACAGCCCGGACCCCGAAACACCTCTGGAGGAGACGGTCGCGACGCTTGATCTGCTGATAAGACAGGGGAAGATCCTCTACTGGGGATTGAGTAATTACACCGCGTGGGAAGCCTGCCAGGCGCTGTGGGTCGCCGATGCCGGCGGATGGCAAATGCCCACGGTCCTGCAAAATCCGTACAGCCTTCTGAATCGGAAGCTGGAAGACGACATATCGGCGTTCGCTCGCAGATTCGGTCTCGGGGTGATGGCATACAGCCCGCTGGCCATTGGCCTACTGGCCGGGACTTATTCTGAACAAAGAAGCGCGGAGACGAGCTCGTTGTGGAGGGATCGGCTGGGTGACGTATTGACGGAGGACGTTCGACGGGTCAAGTCGGAAGTTGATCGAATAGCAGAGGAGCGGAACGTTTCGCCCGCTGAGGTCGCCATCGCCTGGGTGCTCAACAACGAGGTGGTCTCGGTCGCGATCGCCGGACCGGATAAGCCAGAGCACCTGAATGACTATGTGAACGCGGTTGAACTGAGCCTGGAGGAGAGCGAACTGAACGCCCTTGCCGACGTCTCGCAAGCCTCGGACTCGCTCATCGGAGAGTGGCAGCTTCCCCGGGTTTGACGGGGCCACATAGATGAGCGCTCGGCTGCGACGGCGTCCGTTTGGATTACCATTCCCCTTCAGGGAATCGGACCCCGGAACTGATCGTGAATCGGAGGAGATCGTGCAAAGAGTCGCGTTCGCGCTGCGCCTGTACCCAGACAAGATCGAGGCTTATCGGGAGACCCATCGTGCTGTCTGGCCGGAGATGATCGATGCCAACCGGTCGGCGGGGATACGCAATCACACGTGCTTCCTTCATGAGAACCTGGTTATCTGCTACTTAGAATGCGACGACCTGGAGCGGACTAAGGCTGCGCTGGCCGAATCGGACGTGGTTCGGCGGTGGGGCGAGCTGCACGCCGAAATTATCGACTCAAGCGATGGTGAGGGACGGGTTTACCTGGAGAACGTATTCCACCAGGGATGACGGCAAGCGGGCGCGGGTGAAATGGAGCCGTTTACGTCAATTCTGGGACCGGCTGCACAGGGGCTGGCGGGTCATGGACCGGCCGGCGGATTCGGAATTGTTTGCAACGTATCGCCCAGTCAGCCGGCTTCGCTTCCAAATTTCATGGCCTCGTGAATTTTGATGCGCCGGAGCATCCAGACGGAGAAGGGGAGCATGGTGAGAACAACGGCGCCGAAGATTGTGAAGACGCGGGCGATATCGCCCCAGGCGATTTCGACGATGAATGCAGGGGTACCGGCGAACTGATCGACGCTGAGCTGGAGGAAGGGGATGAACAATGCGCTGGTGACGACTCCGAGGACGGTGCCGAGAACGGTGCCGACAAGGATGAGGAAGCCGTTTTCGAAAATGAAGAGGGCGCTCATCTGGCAGACTGAAAGGCCCATCGCGCGGAGAATCCCGAATTCCTGAAGACGGCGGCGGAAGGAGAGAAAAGAATAGGTGAGGAAACCGAAAAGGGTGAGGACAGTGGATATCAGGAAGCCGACGGTGAGGATGCCGAAGGTGCCGATCTGGGTGGCGTCGCTGCGGACTTCGGAAAGTTCTCCGCTGAAGTCCACGGCGCTGACGACGTCGATGTCGAGGTCGCGGAGGCGGTTGGAGAGTTCGCCGGCGCTGCCGTCCGGTCCCAGGGTGGCGATGATGTCCCAGGGGCTTTCGCCGAAACTGCGGTGAATGTACTCGACGTTGGCGACCACGAAGGGACCGTCTTCGGGATAGTGGGTGGGGAAGGTGTCGATCCAGCCGGTGATGGTGAACTCGAGCACGTCCAGGCTGATGTTGAAACGCTGGCGTTCGCCGACACGCCGGAGTTCATCGGACAGGAAAAAGGGCCTGCCGATGTTGATGCGCAGGGGATCGCCGATGTTGAAGAGGAGCTGGTCCTGGAAGTAGGCCCTGTCGACGAGGATGGCGCGCTCATCCAGGGCGAGAGAGTTCATGAGCGCGTTCAGGGAACTGGGAGCGAAGTCGTCGCGCCACCAGACGGTGTTGGCGAAAGGGATGGGGTCGACGCCGAAGACGGTGATCTTTTCGGTACCGCCCTGGCCGGGCGGCTCAAAGTTGGCCTTGGCGTTCCAGAGGCGGGCGAGCTGCTGGAATTCGGGCTCGCCGCCCTCGTCGAGGAGCTTGTAGTGATGCTCGGCGGGGGTGACTCGCCAGCGCTCACCATCGACCAGCCAGGTACCGGTTTCGGCGAAGAAGGCGTCCGCGCCGACCTTGAACAGGACTCGGTCGTTTATGTTGCGGTCGACGGTGGCTGCCATCGAGGCGCTGAGGGTACCGAGCGCGAAGGTGAGTATGAATAGGAACACGAGCCGCGTGAATTGGCCGGGGCTTCGGCTTATCTGGCGCAGTCCCAGATAGACGCCGAAGCCATAGAACCGAGCGCCGACGGCGGCGATAACGGAGACGACGATAGGAAAGAAACGCAGGAAGACCAGCGTAACCGCGAAGATGAAAATTACGGGTGCGACGAGGGGAAGGGGATCGGAGAAGAGCTGACCCTCGGGCCCGAAAGAGAGTAGGGAGTCGCGACCGCGGATGGTGAAGTACCCGTAGACGGCGATGGCGAGCAGCAGAAAGTCGAGGAAGAAGCGCTGATAAGAAGGGCGGCGGGTGACGCGGGAGATCTCTTGCTTGTAGCCGACGATGGACTGGCGGGCGGCGGTGATGGCCGGTCCCAGGGTCGCGATGATGGAGAGGGCGACCGCGGCGGCGGCGAAGAGGTAGTGTTGGGCGGAGAGCGTGATACGCAAGTCTTCGCGATTGGTGAAGACCAAGAACGTGTAGGTTTTGCCGATAACTTGCGCGACGTGAGTGGCCAGGAACGGACCGGCGATCATCGCGACCGCTCCGATCATGAGACCTTCGATGATGTAGACGCCAACAATCTGGGAGGCGCCGACCCCCCTGGACTTGAGCACGGCGATCTCGTTGCGCTGACGCTCTACTGCCATGCCGGATGACAGGCTGATGTAATAGAGCACGATGGCGACGATCGGGGCCCCGAGAATGAAGAGGATGAGCTTCAGGAAGAAAAGTCTCTGGCTGAACTTGTGCAGGGTGTCTTCGGGAGAGACCACGAGCTTGGTGTCGGGCAGGATGTCGCTGGCGTTGACGCGCAGGGTGTAGAGATTGTCGATGATCTCTTGGTAATTACTGGCCCTGATGGCGTCAGCGTCTAAGTCGGAATACCATGAGGCCTCGTAAAAGATGCCCGGGAACCTGCGCACGAGCTCGCCGAGGTAGACGTCACGGTTTATGTACATGGAGCCGTCGTTGAAGGCGGTATCGGCGTTGTATATCCAGTAGGTGGAGCGGGGATCGGTGGGCAGGAAGCGGCCGACGACGGTGACCCCGATGGGGGTTTCAGCGTCGACGTCGGGATCCGGATCCCGGTAAAGCATTTTGAAACGATCGCCGACGACCAGGCCCAGCTCGTCAATGGCGGCGTCGGTCATCAAGACTTCGATCATCAGCATCTGCTCGCCAGAGACGTCGGATATTTGGACGACTTCGGATGTCGGCGCCCGGCCTTCGAGGATCTGGACGTTGTCCTGGATGCCCGGCGAGGTGAAGAAGACGCCGTAGCCAAGGCTACGGCGAAGACCGCTGGTCGTATCTTCGCCGATGGGGAAGAGCGGCATCACCGCGGTTTGGAGGAAGCTGATCTGCCGAAGCTCGGGGAGCTCTAGCAAGGTGGGCAAGTACTGGGAAAAGAAAACGTCTGCTTCTTCGTACTGGGCCAGAGAGGTAGGGGGTACGCCGCGGTTGGGGCGGTCGAAATGCTGCAAGAGGACGCTGCTGCGCGACTGAATGCGATTGACATTGGGCCTGGCCAGGTCGATCTTGAGCAGAAATTCGCTGATGCCGTCCGAATATAGGGGGATGGCGGTGACAAAGGTGACGGTTATGAGAAGGCCTAGGGCCGTGCTGAGGCCAAGCAGGCCGTTATTCAGAAGCCGCCGGCAGGCGAAAGCCAGCAGGGGGTAGATCACGTGGTCCTGGTCACGGTGTGGGGCTGCCGGAGTGAAGGATCGCGCGCCCGGCCATTCCTGACCCAAGAATTATGGGAATCATATTGTGGAGTCATTCGATCAAAGGCGGCCGCTCCCGGACGACTATGGCGATAGGGGACAGAACCCGGGGGTACGTCACTTGCCGAGCCCGGCCAAGCTGATTCCATCCGATTCACGATTGTAAGTTTCCCGCGGCCTGCTCTGACATCGCTTGATCGAAATCTTGCCAGAACAGCTGTTGCCCCGGAGAACTCGATCGCAAAGATTGGGAAGCCGCCCGATTCAATCCTGCACGGCTCCGGCCTTTTCTAGGCACCTCCACTCCGCGGTCCATTCAGTCACACCAAACTGTGACCGTTAGGCAGCGACGCGTTTCCTGCCGGCCTCTCGCTCCGCCCGGGTCACCGCGATCAACTCCAAGCGTCGGCAGATTCATGGTGCTACCGGAAGCCCGGTTATGCTCTTTGTCCGGATCAAGATGGAATTAGAGTGGTTGACGATCCAAAATAGCGCCGCACTGCTACGCCGCTGTCTGCGGTAACAGCATTCGGGACTATTCTTGAACCGCGGTGTTGGGCCGGCGCGGTCAGGGCCGAGTGCTTCGATCGAGTCCCCATCTCGGACAGATGGCACCTAGAAGGAGCCAGAGAAATGGCCGAAAAACTCACGCTGTTTGTTGGGACCTACACAAGGCTAGGCTCGCTGGGGATTTACACCTGCCAGATGGATGCCAAGACCGGAAAGGTCGAGCAGCTCGCGGTGATGGGGGGTATTGAAGATCCGTCATTTCTGACCATCGATCCCCCCGGTGATCACCTATATGCAGTCACTGAGACCGCGAATAGCGAGGGCGAAGGCGTGGTCTATGCGTATTCAATTAATGGAGACGGATCATTGAGCCTCTTGAATCAACGGTTCACAGGCGGCGCGGATCCGTGTCACCTAGCTGTTGACGCGACCGACTCATACGTCATCGTGGCGAATTATATTGGTGGCAGTGTGTGCATGCTTCCGATCAGTCCGGACGGTCGCCTTGGAAGGAAGTGTGACTTTATTCAACATGAGGGTTCTTCGGTAAACGTCGAACGGCAGAGGGAAGCCCATGCGCATTCCGTGACGATTGATCACACCAATTCATGGGCTTATGTTTGCGATCTGGGGATGGACAGAATTCTTGTCTACCGCATCAATCATGAAGATCAACGTCTTGAGGCGGAGGTCGCTCTGACGGTGCAAGCGGAATCCGGACAAGGACCACGACATTTTGATATTCATCCCTCCGGCCAATACTGCTACGCGATCAACGAACTAGGTTCAACCGTATCGGTGTATGACCACGATCACCGATCCGGGCAAATGACCAGTAAGCAACTGATCTCAACACTCCCTGATGGCTGGGAAGGGCTAAAAAGCACGGCTGATATTCATGTATCCCCCAATGGACGCTTCCTGTACGGATCGAATAGAGGGCACCATTCGATTGCGATGTTCGCAATCGACCCGGGATCCGGCGAACTGACTCTGATTGGTTGCGAACCGACTCGAGGGAAAACCCCGAGGAATTTCGCGCTAGCCCCGGGCGGCAGGTTTATTCTTGCAGCAAACCAGGATTCCGGGGACATAGTGACGTTTGCGGTGGACGAAGAATCAGGTCGGCTCGAGTTCACGGGCAATCAGCTCGCAATCCCGGCGCCAGTCTGTATCAAGTTCAATTCGTAAAGCTGTCTGGCTGAAACGGGACCCATATTATTGGTGTCCGGGTAGGAGCTTCCTTCTTCTTGTTTCACGCCTATTCATCCGCGAATAGGAGGGTTAGCTCGTTCCAAGCCAGCTCGAGTTCGCGCAGGCATCTGAACGTCGAGTACATGGCAGCCCACATTTCATCCACCGCGGCTTTCGCCGTATCCCGATCACCAGCAGCGAGCGCCTGCTTCACACAAGCCACGCCTTCTGTATGGGCAGTCGCGTTCTCAATAGCACTGCGGCCGAGTGCCTCGGCAGCAGCCGCGCTGACGTTAGCCTTCTCCTCAGCGGTGCCGAAAGAGGAATTGTGGCCCCGTAAAGTCGTCCCATAGCGTGGGCTCAGCTTGTTGCCATCCGTGTCCCACCACGTATGCGTGGGTTCAATGTGCGGCGTGACTGAGAGATACATGATCATCGGCTCGTCGCCCACACAGGTGACTATGTGCGATTCGTCTACAGCTGCGAAGCACATCTGCCCCGGTCCCAAGATTTCCTTGTGTCCTTCTATTTCGAACTCCGCCTGGCCCTGGAGCACCAGAAACACCTCTTGGCCCAAGTCATGGGTATGCGCGGGCCCCACCTGACCAGGTTCCAGCCGCATGAACCTGGCGCGTATCTCCGGCTCGATGATGACGTTGCGGATGTCCTTGCGGAAATCGAAGACCTCAAAACCCATGTCAAATTCCTTTGCTGACGTTCCGGCACGGTGTCGCGAGCGATCCCCGGCGGTCGAGGACCTGCTCTCGCACTCTGAATGTCCGGCTGCCGCTCGCGGATTGGCCACCGGTAACGCGACCTCAACGACCGGGGGGAACCCCCGCTTTCGAGGTAGTTCAGGATCCCACAAGCGCCCGGTGTCGTCGCTACGCTAGCGGACCGGGGCCATGCTACAGGCGCCGGGGCGGCACGTCGAACCCGCCGCTCGCGGTGACCGCCCGCGAGGGAACCACGGGCGTGTCATCGCGATGGACAGTCCCCTGGCGGTAGCCGGTGACGGGCGGGCGTGACATCGACGGCGGACCGCGGCGAAACGGCCTCCCCATCCATCGCAAGGGCATGTAGAATTCCAACATCCGGAGGCGTTCGCGTCTCCTCTCGGCCCCGGCGGATCGACTCGTGCATAGAGATTCGGACCCGTTCCGGGCCGGTACGCGCGCGGCGCCGGGACACCGCAAGGAAATTCATCAAATGGCGACGATGACGGCAGCGACAAAGTCCTACACGATCCAGTACGGCGACGGAAAACGGGTGCTGGAGATTCCCGCGCAGAACGTCCGCGCCGAGATTCATATGACTGATTTTCCTGCCCTCACTGATTTACCTGCGGCGATCATCGATGTGCTGGAGCATCCCATTGGTTGCGCCCCGCTCTCGGAGCGGGTGAAGGCCGGGGACAGCGTAGCGATCATGACCGGTGACCGCATCACCGACAAGATGCTCGGGGTGCGGGACGGCATCGGGTTTGTCCTGCTCGACCATCTGAACGAGCTCGGCATTCCGGACGAGGACATAACCCTGGTTTACGCCGGCGGCATGCACGGGAACACGCTCGTTAACGACCACCTCGGCGAGGAGCTGATGGGCCGGGTGAGGACTATCATCCACGACCCGGCCGATGATAGCAGCCTGACTTACTGCGGAGTGACGCCGCGCGGGACACCGCTCTGGATTAACACGGTAGTGGCGGAAGCGGACTTCTCACTCGGGATCGGCGAGATCAGCCCGACGGTGCATGGCGGCTGGTGCGGCGGCGGCAAGATCATGCTTCCCGGTGTGGCCGGGCAATTGTCCATAGAACAAAACCACGCGATGGTCCTGTGGCCCAATAGCAGCTTCCTGCTGCTGGAAGGCAACCAGATGCGCATGGACATGGAAGACGCCGCCGAGATGGCGGGTCTGAAGATGAAGCTGGATGTGCTCGTGAACAGCAAGGCGGAGGTCGTCGACGTCTATGCCGGCGATTTCCGGCAGGAGCATCGCGCCGCGATGTCGAAAGCGCGCGAGATCTGGACGACCAGAATGGACCCGACCGACATCGCCATCACCTTCCCGAGCGAAGGGCGGGAACGGGCGCTCGGGTCATCGTTGTTCTGCTCGTTGGAGGCCTCGCAGTACGCGACGGTGGAATCAGGAATCGTGATCCTGGTACTCTCGGCCGTCGATGGTTGGAGCGCCGACGGGCCGACCGGACAGCACGCGAGCGCCCCGGAGGGCATGCACCGTAGCCTGGAAGAACTTGCGCGCATGCTGGTTCGCCGGGACGAAGATGTCCGCGGTATTTCGATTATGTATCTGGCCAAGAAAGCGCTCGCAAGCCGCCGCGTATTTCTGGTGTCGGAAGGAATATCTGAGGACGAAGCGTTGGCTTACGGATTTGACTTCTCGACAATATCATTCGAGGAGGCGCTCCAAAAGGCGTTCGTCGAGCTGGGCCAGGACGCTACTATTTCTACGAACATCCAGCACGGCATAGGCTGGAGGACGGCTCCGTGGGTGGAGGGTTAGCCACCGCTCGATACGCAGGGTTCTTTCCGCTGGCGGTCTCGGCTCCGGGGATTCGTCAGGGCTGCTCCGGTAGAACGAGTCCAGAAGTAATCGGCCACGCTTGCTATGCTCGGGCCGGCGGAATACTAGCCCGCCGATCGGAACTAAGCCACCGGGCGGCTCATCCGGTTTTCTTGAACTTCACGATCTTCCACGGCTGAACGTTTTGCTTCTGACACGCTTCCGTGCCGGCAACGTTAGTGGAACTGGCACCGCTTGTGGAAGCAGCCAGATCGCAGGTGGTTCGCAGGAAGGTGACGCTTAGCTCAACAGCCCTCCCGGGACCGGATATTGAAACAGCGAACACCGCCTGCCGGATCATTTCGTCGAATTCCTGCATTTCCGCCGTGAACGTGTCATCGGGACCCACGTCGATTTCCAGATAACTGGCGATGCCCGCATGCATGGATCCCGAGCCGTCCTCGCTGAGTTTCGCTTGCCGGCTCTTGGGCAAGTGGTCCCAGGCGGCCTGCGCCTCTGGTCCGCTGGGATCGGCCGACGGTGCGCTGGCGATGAGGTTTTGGAAGAAGTGATCCGCCCCGGCCTGGGCCTCGCCCCTCGAACCGGTGGGCTGACCGGACGTCACTTGCTCTGACGCCGCCGCTTCAGCCGCCACAGGGTCAGAGGCGGCCGAATCGGTCTCAGTGGCCGCGGCTTCTCCGCACGCAGCAACGAACAGGGCCAATCCAAGGATCAGGATTGCTTGTTTGACGATTCGGAAACTCGTGAACGCTTTCATCCCGCACGATTATCCTGCATAAGCGCTTCGGCTGCCAGTACCACGGTTGAAAGGCCGCACCCGTTCCGGGGCCACGCGGGCGGGTGCGGGTCCGAACACCGCGCTGCCTCAGCGCGGTGTCACGCGAACAATTTTCCAGAGGACCACATTTTCATCCTCACAGGCTTCGACGCTACCTTCGCTTCCGTGGACGCCGCCCATGGCCGTACAGTTGATCCGTTCCAACTCGATTACTCGAGTCAGCTTCGTCCCGTCGGCATAGCCAAATTCCACGTCGAATGACGCTGTGCGCAGGAGTGGATCCTCCGTCACTCCGAGAACCACAAATCCTTCAGGTTCTTCCCCGGAGAGTTCCATAATGGACTGCAGCCGCTTGTTGGTTGATTCGCCAACGGATCTAATCGCCTTTGATTTCAAACTATTGGATATCGAGTCCCAGACGAGATCGAACCGCGCACCGTCGGGGCCGTCAAAGCTCTGCACGTATCCCGCTAGGACGTTGCTCAGAATGACCGACGGGTTGTCCTTAGCCTGCGGCCGAATCGACGGGTCGGCCGCAGAGCCGGAATTTACGCCGTCCGCCAATGGGACGTCTGCGTCAGCTGCGGATCGATTTTCACCGCCGCCGCAGGCTGCAAACAAGAGCAGAAGTACGAAAAACACGCTGGTGGGGAGGACAATCTTTACACGTGGCAAGAGCGGCCAGCCTACATATTGCGATCCGACTCCGATCCTACATCGGATTATGACACCTGGATTTGGGGTGCGGCCTTTCCCGCCGTCTTAAACGCGGAGTACGGGGGGCGGGCGAGTCCACACTTCTGGCAGGCGTCAGCCGTTGATCCCTCCGGTCAGAAGTCCTCGACGGAATAAACGCTCCAATAAAAGGCCCACGATGATCGGAGGAATGGTGGCGACTATTACAACCACCGCCAACATCCTGCCCCCAACGTGGCTGATCCACAGCGGCACGGTAACGACCCGGAAGAAGCTGAGAACGGACGCGAAGTAGAACTCGTTCCACGCGATTATGAACAGCAGTATGAACACCGCGACTAGACCGGGAGCCGCGAGGGGAACGGTGACATAGCGAATGACCTCCAGCCGATTGCAGCCGTCGACCATGGCGGCGTCCTCGATTTCGATTGGAATTCGGCGGATGAATTCACGAAGCAACCAGACCGCAAACGGGATCCCGAAGGCAGTGTAGGTGATGATGAGCGCGATGTGCGTGTCAAGGAGGCGTAGTTCACGAAAAGTCACCAGCAGTGGGATGGCCAGCAGGGCCGTTGGAAACATCCTCTGCGCAAGAAACAGAAACGAGATCGTCCTGTCGGAAAACGGCCCGATTCGACGATCTGGAAACCTGCTCAGACTGAAGGCGGCCAAAGTCGAAAGCAGCAGCGCAATGGCAGACGAAGCGGTGGCGATAAGGGCGCTGTTGAGCAGCGGGGGAACTGCGCGCTGATTCTGACTGATCAAAAGCTTCCAGCTCCCGAGTGTGGGCTCAAAATCTACCCACGGCAGGTAAGCCGCTCCCTGATTGAGCGCCAATCCGGTTTTGAGGCTGACCGTCCCGAGCCAGTACAGGGGCACCAGCACTACCAATGCCCAGACGGCGATGACGGCCCAGGAAAGTGCCATTCGGCGTTGTCTATTCAAGCAAGGCCACCACATGTTCAGTGCCCGCGCCAGCACGTGGCCGAATGGCTCTCTTCCGCGCCGCAGTCCAGTATGTCCGGTCTGACAGAAGGGGCGGTGGCACGCTCAAAGGAGATACGTCTGTCTCTTGCACCGGATTCCCGATTCAGTCTTCACCGTGGATCTGTCCACTAATTCCCTGTACGTCACACGGCGCGACAGTGACTTCGCGACCGGGAGGGACGACAGCCGGGACGTGACGCCTATCTTTAGCCCTTGATCGCCCCGAACGTCAGGCCTCGACGTATGAATCTTTCCAGCATCAATCCCGCGACGATCGGTGGGAAAGTCATTACCACGGCTATTACGGCCAGATTGCCCCATTGGATCCCAAGCACCTGTGCGATCTCACCCTGCAACCACAGGGGAACCGTAACGGACCGGGTGAAGGTGAGGACCAGGGCGAAATAGTACTCGTTCCAGGAGCCGATAAAGAGCAACAGAAAGACCGCCACGATGCCGGGCGCGCTAAGGGGAAAGACAATGTGGCGAATGACGCCCAGACGACCGGCGCCGTCTATCATCGCCGCTTCTTCAACCTCGACGGGCAGCGTGCGAAAGAACTCACGGAGCATCCACACGGCGAATGGAACACCAAAGACTGTGTAGGTGATGATCAGAGCGAGATGATTGTCCAGCAGTCGCAACTCTCTGAACCCTACCAACAGAGGGATCGCAAGGATGGCGGCTGGAATCATTCTTTGCTGCAGAAACCAGAAGGATATGTTGTTCCCGGTAATCGGGCCTGCCTTGTATCGAAACCGTGCCAGCGCATAACCGGCGCTCGTCGCTAACACGAGGGCGGCGGCGGACGAAATCGTGGCGATGATCGTGCTGTTGATCAACGGACGCATCATCCGGTCGGAGCGCCCCACGAACACCGTCTCCCAGGAAGAAAGAGTTGGGTCAAAATCGACCCAGGGCAGATAAGTTGCTTCCTTCGTGAACGCCAGCCCAGTCTTGAACGTGGTGAGGAAAAGCCAGTAGGCCGGAAAGGCCAGTATTAAGGCCCAGATCGACACGACGGCCCACGAGAAGATGCGACGCCTGGCTCGCTCGTGTCCGATGTTTTGACGGATAAATGCGCGCATGTGCAATCAGTCCACGAGAGTCGATACAAATCTACGGGAGACAGCCAAAACTATAAGCACGAAAATGGTCATTATCCCCAGGAGAATGAAGCCGCCGGCCGCCCCCACTGAGATATCACCGCTCCGGACGCTGGTGTCGAAGATATTCAGCGTCAGACTTTCCGTGGAGTTACCGGGCCCGCCGCCGGTAACGACCTTGATGATATCCACCACTTTGAATGCATCAAGACCTTTAATCAATATCGCGACCATCGCGACCGGGGCGAGTAGCGGAAGGGTGATTTTTACCAGTCCCTGAAAGTCGGACGCGCCATCTACCTTTGCCGCCTCGTATAGCTCATCAGGGACGCTAAGCAGCCCGGCGTAGAGGAGGAGAACCATGAACGACGTGTTCTGCCAGACATCGACCAAGATCAGTGTGAACATCGCCCACTTCGCCTGACTCAACCACGGAATGGCATCCAGGCCGACATCCCGCAGGAGGTCGTTCACAGGGCCGACCGCTTCGTGAAACACCATCCGCCCGACGATCATGCCAACCGCCACCGGGCTGATGAAAAGCGGTAGCAAGAACCAAATCCGCAAAAAACGCTGGCCCCGGGTGATGTTGCGGAGCGCAAGTGCGACCGCAAGACCAATCGCCAACTCAAGGGCGACCGTCGATGTCGAGAACACAATCGTGTTCTTCGCGGTGTGCCAGAAGAACTGGTCGGACACCACGTTGATCCAGTTATCCAAGCCAAGGAACAGTACCGGTACATCCTTCTGGAACCCATGAAGGAACAGATGAAAGTTGGTGAAAGATGCTCCGAGAGTCCAGAGGAGCGGCACGATCGTGAAGATCAGCACGACTAGCACCGCCGGCAGCAGAAGAATTAATTTCCACCGGAAGCCGGCGCTTCGCCGGGGACGTCTTATCGTTGGCACCCCAACCGTCCCATCACCCTCGGGTGCAGTTACGGTTGTATCAACAGCCTGCGCCATGTCGACCCTAAAATGATAGGTAGATGTGAGGTTCCCGGTGGCGGTGGCGGTGGCGGTCGGGCCTACCCGACCGCCACCGCTTTGTTCAGCACCGAGGGTGACCTGCTTCTACTAGTCCTACGAAGCTCCCATGGCCGACCGGTAGAACTTTAGCTGCTTGTCGCGCCCGCCCATGCGCTCGGTAATCTCATCGAATTCCCCGGCGAGGTCATCGAGGGCCGACGGAACATCGGCCTCTCCAGCCAGAGCCCTAGATACGTGGAGTTCAAACGCGTCACGATATTGCACCCAGCCGGGGACACGCAGGTCCGCGACGGCGTTGGGGTCGTCTATCGTGTCAGATTCGCCCTTGAGCATTCGGATGGCTTCATCCTCGCCCCATTCGAAGGCGCTGTCGACCCAGATCTGCGGGTCCATCTGGCTGTATCTGAGCGGATTCACTCCTGTCGGCGCGGTGACCATCTGGTTGGCGACGTGAGGTCCGGTGGCGAAAGATCCCCAGTCCCATGCCATCTCTGCGTTCTTCGTATTCGACGGGACGGCGATGATCCAACCACCGAACGCGATGAAGGAAGCGTAATTGATCTCGGGGAAGTTCTCCCATTTGCCGGTCTTCGCGTTAAAGACGTCCTTTGAGCCGGGATTCTTCGAGTAGCCGCTCAGACCTTTGATGAGGGATCGCGAGGTGTCCTGGGCAGCGGTGCCGTGGTCGGACCAGCCGATGCACATGAAGGATTTTCCGGTGACGTAGTTTTCAATAACGCCACCCCATCCGTCGTTCAAGGACGTTTCGGGCCCATAGAGCTCGAATTCTTCTTTCCACTCTTCAAGCGCCCTGATGAATCCTTCGTTGTTAACGCGGGGCTCCATCGTGTCGACGTCGAATAAGTATCCCTTGTCCTCGGGATGCTTGTTGTAAGAAGTGAAGCGAGAGTTGGCGCCCCACCACAACGTGTCCTTTCGTTTCATCATGTGGGAAAAGCCCGAGTGAGCGTCGTTTCCGTCACCCTGCCAGTCCCAGCCCGTGAAGAACTTGGCGATGTCGCGATGCTCGTCCCAGGTCCTGGGGCCGGCGTCTGCGTCCCAGGCGTAACCATTCTCGGCCTGAAACTTGTCGGCGTTGGCCTGATCCAGCATCAGATCGCGGCGGTAGGCCATGTAATGCTTATCACCGTCGTACGGGAGCGAGTACGCGGTGCCCTCCCAGGAAACGATTTTGTCCCGGAACAACGGCATGATGTCGTCCCACTCGATCTTGTCCTTGACCCAGTTCGGAACGGGGAGCAGGAGACCACCGGCCATCACGTCACCAGCGGAATTGCTGTTGAACTGGAAGGCGTCGGCAAAATAGGTTCCCGTGGCCATGGCCTGCAGAGCCTTGTCTTCAAGCTCCTGTTGGCCGAACGCCGCCCGGTCGACCTTGGCGCCGGTTACCTCGAACCAGGGCTGGGTCGCATTGATAACGGCACTGCCCATGCTCTCCAGACCGGCATACCTGAAGGTCTCGCCGGCCCATCGTCCGCCTCCGGTGTAGGCGGCCGGTGCGGCTTCCACTTCAACTTCGACGATCTTCTCAGCCTCGACCTCCACCGCAACTTCCTTAACGACTTCAACCACTCGTTCGACTGGAACTTCCACGATCTCGGTCTTCGTGATTACCGTAGCTTCTCCACAGGCGGCCAATACCACCCCGCCAACACCAGCGGCGGCCCCCACGCCAAGCAGTCGTCGCCTCGATAAACCTCGGTGCTTTGTCTTGCCTATCATCTCGACACTCCCTTACAGCCGTCTTGGCCTGGAAGACTCCGGAAATCAAGCGCACACGCGACCTTCGATTCCCTGGCCCGGTATCTCCACATTCGGTTACCCCACCGCGTGTGAAGAGGACAACGCGGCCCAGCCTCCTCAGGATCTGGCCGGCTGAGCTTAGAGCGCTGTAGGTACGGAGTCAATTGATTATCAAATCGACGAGCTGAATTCTGAATCCCGGGGGCTGGAAGCTGGAGTTGGAGGCGCCCTGCGTCCACCCGTCGGAACGAAAGCGAGTCCCAAACGTCGCACCCCTGAGCCCACGGGAGGCCCCGCGACGCGCCCGGATACTTGGCTGATCAAACGATATTGTTTGCGAACGCCGTGAGGGCGAAAGGCGAAATCTGCTGGATATAATCCGTGAGCGGACCAATACCGAATGCGGGTATTCAGCGGTTAATCGCCGTTGAGACGGGTGAAAGATGCATCGAGTACAGCTCAACCTCGTCCAGGGAGCCATTCAAGAGCGCGTGCCCCATTCAGGGCCGGATGGCCGGAACTTTGAGTTCCTCCTGCCGGGCCGGGAGGGCGGGCCGCATCCGGTTTTTTTAAGAACCCGCCCGTCCGCAGGCGTCGTATCCAGAATACGCCATTGAGACTTAATTGCCGACATATCTTCTTGTCGATAGTGCTCATCATCCTTCCCATATTTGCGGGCGGGTGCGCCGGAGCCGCGGACGGGGAGGGGTCGAGCGCTGCGGCGACCGGCGGTGGCCCGGTGCCTGACAGTTCGTCGGGCGCCGGGGTCACGCTGGAGGAGGAGGTAAACCTGGCAATCGCGAGGTTCCTCGAGAATTTCATCGAGAGCGCCCAGGGCCGCGATCCCGGAGGTGAGAAGGTAGCCGTGGCGTGGCAGTTTCTCCCGCCCAGCGTGCAGAACAAACTGAGCGAAGGGAGTGCCGGGCCATCGCCAGACATGATCGCCAGCTATCTCGAACTCTCTGAATCTCCTGATTCCGACTTTGAAATCGAGATCATCGAGGCCGATTTCATGACCAAAATAGGATCGGCGAGAGTCACCTTGAGCGTGTCCGGGGAACCGGTCATCCGGATATTCAAATTGGGGCGAGTAAGTTGCGAGGGGATACTCGGCCCGACTGAACTAAATCCAAGAATCGAAGAGTGCAAGCGAACCAACGTCGAGCCGTGGAAAATCACGGAGGTCAAGGTGCCAGCGTGAACGGGGTTGCCGGAGTGGCTACGGGGCGCCAGACCCTCGTACCTCTGCTGGCGACTGAGGATGCCCATGTTTCCACCGCTGGCAGCCTCTCATACAGGCGAATCGCGTTCAGATCAGTCCGGGTAGTCCGCTCGTAATAGCCGTCTGCTGGTCGCCGCGGCCCGGGTGATTATCCAGGGCGCTGCATCGGCCGCGACAGCTTTCAGCCTGAAGTCGATTTTCGATCTCGCCGGCGACGCGAAGCCGGCCCCACTCGCCGCTCAATTCAGATAGGCCAGCACGATATCGCGGACCAGCCCGATCTGCGCAACGAGTTCGGAGCCGGGAGTGTCGGGTTGAGTACCGCCGGTTATGCATTCACCAAAGTGCAGAAGTTCGTTCGTGAACGCGTCCTCATGCCATTCGAGATTCTTGGCGGTGGCCAGGCCGCATCCCTCAATCTGCTCAACCGTGACCCGCGTAGCCAGGCCCCGGGCGAAACCGCTGGGAAAGGACACCCGCACGCGCTCCCGAGAACCATAGACTTCCAGCGTCTCATGGAAATGCCACAGTTCTGGCAGATCTACCCACGTGGCCACCGCCCGCAATTCATTCTCGTACTCAAGCACGGTCGAAAACGCCCGCCCCCCTGCCCAGATCTCGGTGCTGACAACGCTAGAAGGATTGCCGAAGATCCCATGCAAATTGCCGATATCGTGAATCATGCTGCCATTCAGGGCGTGAAACGCCCCGCTGACGTCAGCGGGAACCTCTCGCCCGAGAGCCTCCCGTAGCAGCATGTTCGTAGTTTCGCCCAGTTCACGGGCGGCGCTTGCGGGGAAGTCAGTCGGAACCAGGTAGTCAAAATCGGCCAAGTGAAATTTGTTGTCAGGATGGAGATGGTTCACTTGGACGAACCGCGTATCGGCCATTTGCGCAACCATTTTCTTCGCATATAGGTATCCCGGGTCGTACCGTTTCATGTACCCGACCTGCAGGATGACGCCCGCGGAATCGGCCGCTTGCTCCATCTCCTCCGCCTCCCGCACCGTGACGCACGCCGGCTTCTCGACCAGGACATGCTTGCCGGCCCTGGCGGCAGCAATTGACTGGGGCGCGTGCGTCCCGCTGGAGCAGATGATGACGGCGTCGATATCGGAGGCGATCAGGTCCCAGTAATCGCTAAAGCGCCCGGCCGCCGGAACCTGAAACTTGTCTCCAACATGGGTCAGCAACTGTTCCGATAGATCGCAAATTCCGCCTATAGAAAAAATCTCGGGAGCCGCCGCCAGATTAGGCAGATGTTGAATCTGGGCGATCGCACCGCACCCTATCATCCCGACTCGGATCGGACGGCTCATGATCGGAATGTCCCCCCTTGTGTGTACCTAATCTATGTAGCGCCGTGCACCGCCCGGACGGGCGCTGCTCACAGCGCAAGTGATGCTAGCCCGGAGCTGTGGACCTGTCGAACCGCTTGCGGTGACAGACTGTCTACACCGTGAGACCGGTGCCGGAAGGGGAAAACTTCGCCGGGAGAAAACGGAAGGAGCCGGTGATCAGTGCCCGGGAGACGAAGATTGGCCCGGGCTAGATTCTTTTCCGCCGGCAGCATGTCTCCGGAGTGTCGGTAGCCGCCAGAGCACATACAACGGCACAAAATAGGACGCAAACCACAGGAATCTCAGCGCACCGCCCCAGTTTGTCAGTGCGTCAAGCAGGCCAACTGCGAAAAACGAAAGTGCGGGCGCCAAATAACCTATCAGGAACCATCCCCGGGCGGAACGGCCTCTATTCGCGGCGACGAGCATCGCCGCCACGCCCATCGCAAAACCGGGTACGGCGATCAACATCAGACCTATCGCCAAGTCCGGCATCGTCGCACCGTCTATCCACAGTTAGTTCCCCGTTTCATATTGGCATAGGCAGGTACCGGCGCAACCAGGCAGGCGGCTCCGACCCCCTTGCCGCCGCCGGTTACGATGGCGACTTTGCCCTCAAAATAATTCATATTGGTCCCTTTCGATGGACGCCGCGATCCGGCCAAGATTGGTTTAGCTGGAGTGTAAACGGCCGACCGGGCGGAGGCCGAGGGTGGAGCGGTGTTTCGGCGGACCCGGCCAAGGCATAATCGGAGAGATTTGCAAGGGGCGGGCAGCGTCGAAGTGGTGATGGGTTTTGAGCTCGTTCATCCCGACGGAAGGAAGCCGCAATGCGATTAGTGGACAAGGTCGCCGGTATCACCGGGGCAGCGTCAGGGATCGGGCGGGCGACGGCGCTGGCCTTCGCTCGAGAGGGGGCCGAAGTGGCGGTGTGCGATCTCGACGAGGAAGCCCTGGAGGAAACGGCCGCCGCGGTCCGGGAACACGGTCGCCGCGCTCACATCCGGAAGCTGGACGTGACGGATACGACGGCGTTACGGGGATTCATGAACGAGGTGGTAGTCGAGTTCGGGCGGTTGGATATCTGGATGGGTAACGCGGGCATGTCAACGACCGGTCCGGCAGAAGAGATGACCGAAAGCCATTGGCGGCAGGTGTTCGAGGTGAATCAGAATGCGGTTTTCTTCGGCGCGCAGGCGGCGGGCCGGCATATGCTGGCGCAGGGGAGTGGATCGATCATCAACACGGCGTCGATGTACGGTCTTCGGGCGATGGCGGGTAAAATTGCGTATTGCGCGTCCAAGGCGGCGGTGGTGATGATGTCGCAGGTGCTGGCTGTGGAGTGGGCGGACCGAGGCGTGCGGGTAAATGCGGTGGCGCCGGGATATGCGGACACGGGCATGTTTCGGCTCAGTAAAGAGCTGACGCCCGAGGTGCTGGAGAATAAGTTGAGCGAAGTGCCGATGGGGCGGTTGGTGCGTCCGGAGGAGATTGCCGAGGCGTGCGTGTTCCTGGCTTCGGATGAGTCGTCGGCGGTTACCGGTCTTGCTCTGACGGTGGATGCGGGTTGGACGGCGAGGGGAGCCTAAATGCCCAGTTTTAGTCCCATTAGGCGTTCATGGCATGCTTGCCGAGCGTCTGGGGCCGCCGAGGCTGAACTATGTTCCCCACCGACCTTGCTCGTAAGAACGGTCGTCGGCGACGAGCCGCCGAGCGCGGTGTTGGGTCTTCGTTGATTGTAGGACTTCTGCGAGAGGGGAAGCGCGTTGACCGGGACGGCGGTTCGCGAGGGTGCGAGGCGCCGCTTCGACCTCAGTGCCGTTCCATCCCTAGCTGTACTTCCCGTCAATGTTGTTGACACAGTCGCTCGACGGGGGTTCGACCTCTGAGGCCGAAATGGGGTCGGGCACGACTGTAGCGGTGAACGAACCGGGGAAGCTCGAAGAGGCGCTGAGAGTTGTCGCAATAGGGCCTAAGGTAGGCCAACTCACGTAGCAGGATGTGGATGAAGGCTTTGGCCTTGCCGTTGGTCTGGGGCCGGGAGGGACGGGTACGTTTGGGGGTGATCCCCTCGGTGTTCGTGTCGCCAACGTAGCCATCCGTTGATCTCCTCACGCATCCTCATTCGCAGAGTCAATTCTGCGCGCGAAGTGTCCGTTGTCATGTTGGCAGAGAGAGAGTCGTGGAATAATCGGCGCGGTCGAAGACGCTCGGTGGGAACGCGTGCTCTCGTCTGTTTTCGCGGGCCGCTAATATGAATCCGACTTGGCGCAAGAATCCCAATTCTGGCTTCTGGAATATGACAGGGAAGAAGGTTTCTGATAGCTGACTCATTCCCAACGGTTCCCCAGGTGACGCTTGGCCGGAGCGATATTCCCTCCACCAAGCTCGGCCTCGGCACCGCCAACTGGATTGCCCGGACGCCCGACGATAACTTCCTATCGATCATGCGAGAGGCATTCCGGCTGGGGATCCGGCATCTCGATACCGCACCATCCTACGAGCAGGAACGTTTCGCGCGCCTGCTGCGCGAAGCCGATCCTCCGGACGATGTTCTCATCGTTACAAAGGTGGGGCGTTTGAGGAAGCCGGATGGTGGCGTGGAGACCAACTTCGATCCGGACCTGGCCGAACGGACCGTCAATTTGAATCTCGAACAGTTGGGCATGGATTCGCTACCTATCGTGCTTTTGCACGACTGCTTCGCTGACGACCTCCCGCTGATCATGGGCAACGGCGGCACGCTGGACCGTCTGCGAACCCTGCAGTCACAGGGGATTGTTGGCGCGGTCGGTGTCGCGACCGGACACGCGGAGACCGTGGCGCTCGCTGCCGAAAGCCGCGAGTTCGATATCATCCAGAGTTACCACCTCTACACACTGTTGAACCGCATAGCAGCCAAACGGATATATCCGGCCACCCGCAAGCATAATCTCGGCGTTGTAAACCTGAGCCCTCTAGCGGGCAACATCCTCGCGACCGGCGCGGTCGAAGACGCCGTGTACAGCTACCGGCCGGCTTCCGAGGCCGTTCTCAGTGAGGTCCGCCGGATGGAGCGCCAATGCGCCAAGAAAGGAGTCTCGCTACCCATCGCAGCGCTAACTCACTCGCTGACCTGTCGCGATGTTCACGTGACCGTCATTGGCCCGGTTTCGGTGGAGGAACTTCGGGAAGACGTTGCAGCCCTGGATCCCCGGTTGACTGCGCAGGAACTCTCTGCCATAGCCTCAGAAACGGATCATCCCACCCGCTGGGGATAGCGCACCGCCTCCCATCGAATACCGTGTTCTCTCACGCTTTCAGTGGCGTTCCCACCCGGTCATGGCGATCGCGCTCCCCGCAGATTAATAGTCGCAAGCAGGGCCCCCAGGTGATCGTCCCGGTTCAGCGTTTCAGCTAGCCAGCAAAATCAAGGGATATCTTGTAGGCCTCACGGTTTCGGATAAGCCGCAAGGCTTCCTCAATCTCCTCAAAACGCATCCGGTGAGTCACAAGCTCCTCCACTCCCGCCAATCCATGTTTCCAGTATGAGAGGGCGGCTTGATGGACATCAGCCTCGCGGGTATTCGGGTACTTGATCCACCAGTTACGCCCGTTTCTCACCCACTCCAGCTTGAGTTCCTGGGTCGGCAGTGCCCCGTACAGGTTCACACAGCCGCCCTTAGCCACCAATCGCAGCGACAGATTGATCAAGTCGTTGTCGCCGACCGCCTCTATCACATAGTCGAAGCCGCGCCCGTCGGTCAGCTGACTTGCCCGAGCACCCGCATCATCTTCGGAGGTATTGATCACCGCATCGGCCCCCAGCTTGAGGGCCGTTTCCAGCGGCTCGGCTCGCCGCCCGAGCGTGACGACCTGGGAGCAACCGGTCAGTCGGGCCGCCCGGGTAAAGCAGAGGCCCACCACTCCACTGCCGATCACCAGGACGGAGGGGTTTGGCTTGTCGACCACGTCGAGCAGGGCTCCCAGAGTCTCTTTGAAGGTAATGAATATGCCCGAATGATGGGGGTCAAAGCCCGGGGGGACCACCTGCTGAGTGGCCGCGAACAGTGGCAGCGCCGACTGCTCGCCCGGAGGTGTATCTCCTTCAATCGCGGTGGCGTCCGCGACCAGGCCCCAGGTCGCCATTCCGCCCCAGGCCGAATGGACGCCATCGATGGGTTCGTGCGGACGCACCAGGGTCGGTTTGAGTACTAGATCACCTGTCGCGAAATTCCGGACTTCTGGGCCACATTCGACGACTTCACCAATCCCTTCATGCCCCAGCACGAATGGATACGGCGGCAACGACGGGAAACTTCCATCGAGGAGGTGACTATCGGTGCCGCTGCATATGCCGCAAGCCAGAACCCGAACGACGGCCTCATACGGGCCTGGCTCCGGGCACGGAAGGTCGCGAAAACCCAGTTCGTCGCGTGCCGTTACGACGACGGCGCGGGCGTGTTCTCGGTCCAAAATATCAAATCCTCCGGCTACCAGCGGATGAACATGCCCATAACGTCGTTGGGCTTCTCAAGCATCAAGGAGAAGGCTTCGGGAGCGTGATCGATATCCCAAACGTGTGAAATGAGTCCCTGGATCTCGAGACGCCCCTCAGACATCAGCCGGAGAGCTTCCCGTGATCCCGAAATATCGAATCCGCACGGGAACGTCATAGTGAGCCGACGGCGGTGGGCAGCGGCGAAATCAACCGGAATCGGGTCTGGGAAAAAGCCTTGCATGCAAAGCCTGCCGGGCTTCACGTACTCGTTGCATTCTCCGCGGACGATCTCCATGCAGAGACCAAACAAATCGCTCCGTCCGGTGCAGTCGAACACGACGTCGGCGCCCGCCTCCTGCGCCTGGTGCACGATCGGAACAAGGTCCTCAGCGGCGGAGTTGACAGCGATATCGGCGCTGTAGTTTCGGGAAAGTTCCACCCGCTGCTCGAGGACGTCCACGCCGATCACCCGCGCCCCACGGATACGGCAAAGCTGCGCCGCCATCTGGCCGATCATCCCCTGTCCAAGGACCACCACAAGGTCGCCCGGCGCCACCCCCGTGAGGTTGCGTCCGACCATTGGGACCGCCACGAGAGCCGTCATTGCCGCATCTTGCGATGCAACGCCTTCGGGGATCTTGATCGCGGCTTCCTGAGTGCAACAGCCGTAAGCTGTATATGCCCCTCCTCGACCGACCAGTCGCCCGTCCCGCGCAATTCGGGTGCCCCCACTCAAACCGGTACCAACGAATACACGGTCTCCAACCTTGAGGTCGCGCACTTCTGAGCCTGTTTCCTCCACGATCCCCACCCGCTGATAACCGTAGATGTACGGATAGCGCTCCTGGGCGCCCGGGTAACGTCCCAAGAGCATCCAGCCATCGGTCCCAACGCTTATTCCGGTGACCTCCGTACGAATCAAAACCTCGCCCGGGCCGGGCGGCGGAATCTCCACGTCGTCCCAGATTTCCACCTCGCGAATGCCCGCGAATACTATGGCCTTCGATTTCACGATAATGCGGCCCTGTCCTCTAGTTTCACCGCCGCCAGTCGCGTCGTGGAACCAGCAGGCTAGCTAATCCTTTATACCCGTAAGTGCGATTCCCTGCACGAAATAGCGCTGAGCGAATAAGAACACGATGACAACCGGTAAAACCGATATGGTGGTTGCAACCATCATGAGGTTCCAGTAGACGACGTACTCGCCCCGGAAAAAGGCGAGGCCGACAGGTAGCGTCGTTTTGTCCAGCGAGTTGATCACCACCAGCGGCCATAAGAAGTCATTCCATCCAAACATGAACACAAATATCCCGATTGTGGCCAGGGCGGGTTTTGATAATGGCAGAATTATCTGCCAAAAGATTCGTAGGTAACCCGCCCCGTCGATCCTGGCCGCGTCCTCAAGCTCTTCTGGGATGGTCATAAAGAACTGTCTGAGAAAAAACGTCGCAAATGCGCTGAACAGATTCGGAACGATGATCCCCTGGTACGTGTCTACCCACTCCAGCCGGTTCACCAAAACATAGACCGGGATAAGAACCACGTGATAGGGGATCATCATCGTGGCGAGATATCCGATGAAGATCTGATTTCGGAAGGGGAACTTGAGTCGTGCAAATGCGTAGGCGGCCATGGACGCAAACAGGACTTGCCCGACGGTGATCGAGACCGCGACGATGGCGCTGTTAGCCATAAACCGCCCGATCGGCAAAATGTTCCAGACGAACGAGAAGTTCCCCCAGACAAACGGCTCAGGAATCCACTCCGGCGGAAAAAGGTAGGCCTGCATATCCGACTTCAAGGCCGTGGTAAGCATCCAGAGAAACGGCACGATCATCACGACGCTGCCAGCGCTCAGGACCAGGTAGGAGAGCACCTTGAGCAGAACCTCTCGTCGAGCTTTCCTGCGCCGGGCGGCGCGGACCTGCTCGCCGGATGGGATTACTACCAGAGGGGTGGATTGCTCAGCGATAGAACACCCAATTCCTCTGCGTCAACCACTGACCCAAGGTGACGATGAATATCAGCACACAGAGAAACCAAGCGATCGCTGAGGCATAACCCATAGCTGCCCACTCGAATGCGTTTTCGTAAAGGTAGTACACAAGTGTCACGGTAGATCGGGCGGGCCCGCCGCTGGTCATGATGTAGGACTGCTCGAAGACTTGAAAGGCCCCGATCATCGAGATCACCAAGACGAAAAAGATTGAAGGAGTCAGCAAAGGCAAGGTGACGTGGCGGAAAAGGCGCCAGCGCCCCGCGCCATCAATCATGGCAGCCTCGTAATAGTGCTGCGGGACTCCCTGGAGGCCGGCCAGAAATATGACCATGTTGTATCCCAGTCGCTGCCACACGCTCATCAAGATGATCGCCGGCATCGCCCACCCCGGATCTTGCAGCCACGGCGGACCCGAAAATGGAAGATGCAGCGTATCGAAGACGGTGTTTAGCAAGTAGTTGAGCATCCCGAATTCATAGTTGTAGACCCAGCGGAACATCAGTCCTACCGCAATCGTCGAGGACACTACCGGGATAAAGTACACAGCCCGGAAGAAACTGATTCCGCGGATCTTCGCATTCATCGCGAGTGCGAGCATGAGCGCCCCGACGATGCTAAGCGGAACATATCCGCCCAGGTAGATAAGGGTCACCCCAAGGGCGTGCTGGGCGTCGGGGTCTACGATCAAGCGCCTGTAGTTGACGAGGCCTGTGAACTCGGGTGGATTTAGCAGGTTCCACTCGTGGAGCGAAATCCACAGCGAGGCGAACACAGGGCCCACGGTGAAAACCAGTATCCCGATCAGACTGGGCAGAAGGAATAACGCCGCCACGACCGCTTGATGGCGGGCGTCGCGGCCCCATCGGTTCCTGAATGGGGCTCTACGGATCACGGCGTAAATGATCTCCTGCCGCCAACTGCTCGTGGCAGGCCCGGCTACTCGTGCCGCCGGACCTGCCACCCTGGATTCCTATCTGGACACCACCGCCGCACCCCCGGCCTCAATGATCGGATTCTGCTCCGCCGCCGCTGCGGTGAGGCCCTCCTCAGCCGTGATCTGACCCAGGAAGATCTGGTCAAGATACTTCTTGGTGATTGCGACGATCTGGTTGTAATCGGGGTGGGCCCACTGGTAGGAGAATTCCGTATTGTCGAGGAAGAACTGCTGGTTCCGTGGGTTGTCCGGGTTCAGCATCGACCTGGCGCAACTCTGACGCCCGCAAATGCCGCGACTCGGGGTGCCCACCATATTCCGGAGATATGCGCCGCTGGAATAGAGGTCGACGAACTGCCAGGACTCCTCGACGAACTCCGTTCCCTTCATTATCGAGAAGCCGCCACCGGCAAGCTCGTTGGCGTGCTCCTGCCATACGGGGAGGAAGGCCAGATCCCAGCTGAACTTGCCCCCACCGTGCGGACTGCCCACTCGCTGTTTCATTGTCTGGACTCCGGATGGGTTGCCAAACCTGAACGTGGCCTTGCCGGTCTCCCACAACGGCGTATCGACCTGCTGGTCCGGACTCGGCAACAGTCCTTCGTTAAGCCGGAGATCGGCCCATGCCTGAATGACCTCAATCGACTCGGGCATATCGAGCCCCGATTTCGCGCCGTCCAGCGTTAGATAACCGCCAAGGTTGGTGGCCAAGAAGGCCTGCAGCCGGTGATCGGCAGAAGGCATCATCAGGGAGCCGAAGGTCGTTACTCGGTCTCCGTCCCGTTCGGTGGTCTTACGAAGGGTCTCGACGAATACGTCCCATGTGTACGTGCCATCAGCCGGCAACTCCGTGCCCGCCTTCTCAAGGATGTCCTCGTTGACGTAGAGCAGATACGTGGAGAGGTCATAGGGCAAGCCGTAGGTCCTGCCGGCTTCATCCTTGTAGCCCGCCAGATTTACCGGCCAGAAATCCTCCAGGTCGTTGTTGTCCCGCTTGGCGAAATCGTCCAGCGCAATCAGAGAGCCCTGCCGGATGTACTGTTGCGAGTACATAGTCACCATGCCGGCTACGTCCGGCACCGTGCCGGCCGCCGCCCGGGTCTGCAGCTTGGTCCAGTATTCGCCCCAGGGAACGTTCTGCCATTCGATCGAGATGTGCGGCAGCGCGTCCTTTGCGTCGTCCAAACCCTGCTGCCACGTGCCAAGGTCTTCCAATGTTGCCCAGAACGTAAACTCGAGAGTGACGTCCTTCGGTTTGGCCGGCGCCACCTCGACGATTTTCTCGACTTCCTTCACGATCTCGACCGGGACTTCCTTTTCGACGGTGATGATGCGTTCGACCGGGACTTCCTGAATGACAGTTTTTTCTATGGTGGTGGCCTCACCACAGGCAGCTAGTGCCATCGAAGACATGCCCCCTCCCAACACGAGCCCCGTGCGAATCAGATGTCGCCTGCTTAAATTTTTCATCGATCCAAATTCCTTCCGCTGACTTCGTCCCGTTTATTCACGTCGCCTGTCGCTGCCGACCAAGGCCCATGTAGTCTATACACCCGGAATCGCTTTCCACATGTAAGCTTTGCCGCGACCACCCCCTCTTAGTTCAGCCCAGTCCATCTGCACCCGAGGCGTTGACGCGCCACGAGTGAACCACCATCGGCCTTGGGTAGGGACCGTGCTATACGGAGTACTCCATAGCCGACCTTAGCCGCGAGCTTACTACTTAGTTCGATGTCTCCGAGGCCGTCGCTCGTAACGTGCAAAAAGTCCACGTCCGGTGCGAAGAATCCGATCATGCCGCGAATCGGTGCTAATGAAGCAGGCCCCAAGGGTGCAAAAGCTCAACCGGGATCAGCAGGACCCGGGGTGTCTTCCGTACTGACCTAGCGGCCTGCCTCTACTTCGGCGGCGCTCCCATGCATTGTGGATGCGCGGTTGTTGCCCAGCCTTGCCGAACAAAGCAACGACAGTGTGGCAGGCGCCGTCCAAGTTCTTGGCCACATGATGGGAATGGTCGGCCCCGTCCTGTCTACTTCGACGAGGTCGGGAAAGGGTAGGACTGCGGTGATCTCACCGAGATGGAATTTCTCAATCCGATCGCATTGGGGTTTAGGGGTCGGAGTCGACGGATCCCGGATGGCCCCGCGGCGGCCGGTCGGGGAATACGGGCGGGAAAGGCGGGGCTAGACGAGGATCATGGAGGCGACGGTAAGGCCGCCACGCGCCTCGGGGCTAATCTCCAGCGCCTCTAGCGTCAGTTCGTGGACGC
>CAZBZS010000024.1:0-9835 GCA_964496475.1 uncultured Chloroflexota bacterium
GCGGCGATTCCCTGGTGAGTTACGCGCCGGACGGTCAGGGAGGGAGTCTCGGTGGTGGGTGGGGGCGGTAGGGGGTGGGTGGCGTGAGCAAACATCCAGGGGCGCAGGGCCAGCAGCCAGACGCCGGCCAGGGACGGAAGCCAGAAGCCGAGGGAGGCGATGATGAGGGCGAGACCGAGGAGCATCCCGGAGGCGGACCAGAGGAGGCCGGCCGGTCGCGGTCGCCAGGGTCGACTGGCACGTGCGCTTTGAAGGAGAAAGCGACGCGCCTGCAGGCGGCAGGCGTGATCGAGTTCGTCGCCGGTGAGGAGGCTGTCGGCAGCGACGGCAGCGTGGACGGTGACGGCGGCCCCGGCGAAAGCGGTGGCGCCGAGGAGGCGGCGGGTGGCGTAGGTCGTGGTGATGACGGTGCCGTCAACCACGGGTATGCCGAGGCAGGTGGCGCCTCTCATAAGCCCCGGCTCACGACGGAGGACGCGTAGCGGGGTCGAGAACGGCCCAGGAGCGGCCGCAGCAGGCCGGGGCGGCGACGTGAGTGCGAACGAGACCGGCGGCCGCGCCGGGAGCGGTAGAAACGGAGCCCGGCAGCCCAGTTGTTGATTCGACAGATGCGCTCCAGCGTGAGGATGTCGCGATCGCCGGAGGAGTGCTCGACGGCGTCCCAGATGGCTTTCATGTAGGCTGAACCGGCGCCACCCTGTCCAATCCCGGCGCCAACAAAACTGGCCTGCAACAGCCGGTGCGCGCGGGCGGTGCGCTGGCGGCGGGAAAATAGGCTGATAGCGATGAGGGGACCCGGGAGGAGGGCGACGACGAAGGCCCAGGCGAAGATGAGGAAGGAGCGGTCGGCGTTGACTACGGCGAAGAGAAGGAGGCCGACGAGGACCATGAGATCGAGAAGGCCGATGGCGGCGGCCCAGCGCCAGGAGCGGCCGGTGGCGGAGATGCGGCGGGCATAGGTGACCATCTCGGACTCGAATTCGGATTGCAGGTAGGCGAGTTCGCCGTCGCTGAGAAGATATGGGCTATAAACGTCAAGCCGGAAGAGGCCACCGTTGTGATCGAGCGTGGTGAGGTCGGCGCCGAAGAAGGTGGCGGCGCCGTCGGGCATGGGGACGACGAAGGCGTCGACCGACCGGGCGTCCCGAGCCTGGTCGGGAGATGTGGGGGTGGGACCGGACGGCGGATTCTGATAGATAGTTGAGATGGTCGCCTCCACGCGCCGAAATGGGCGAACATTGACCCGAGAGAGATTTTAGACGCGGTCCAGAGAAGGACAGATTAGCCGCTTCATGAGCGCCGGAGGAAAAATAAGGGGAGAGACGGGGGGCTACGACGTGATCGTGGTGGGCGCCGGGCATGCGGGTTGCGAGGCGGCATTGGCGGCGGCGCGGCTGGGAGCGCGGACGCTGCTGGTAACGATGAACCCGACGCTGGTGGCGGGAATGCCTTGCAATCCGTCAATCGGCGGACCGGCGAAAGGTCATCTGGTGCGGGAAATCGACGCGCTGGGCGGGGAGATGGGGTGGAATACGGATCGCACGCAGTTGCAAATCAGAATGCTGAACACGGGGAAGGGACCGGCGGTGCGGGCGCTGCGGGCGCAATGTGACAAGTGGATGTATGGGCGGGAGATGCAGAAGGTGCTGGCGGGACAGGAGAACCTGGAAGTGCGGCAGGGTTCGGTGGCACGGTTGCTCTGGGAGAAGGCGGTAGGTGGGCCGGCAGAATGGCGGGTGCGGGGGGTGGTGACGGAGCTGGGACGGAAGTTTCGGAGCGAGAAAACGATCATCACGACGGGGACGTTCCTTAACGGGCGGATCATAGTGGGGGAGACGTGCTATGCGGCGGGAAGGGCGGGGGAGGGACCGGCGATGGGGCTGTCGGAGGATCTGGCGGAGCACGGGTTTGAAATCGGCCGGCTGAAGACGGGCACGCCGCCGCGGATCGACGCCCGCACGATTGATTTCACGGGGACCGAATTGCAGCCGGGATCCGCGGAGCCGCTGAGGTTCAGCTTTGATCCTCCGCCGGAGAACGGATTGGCGGAGATTGGACCGAATCCGATCTACCCGGGAGTGGAGAGGCACGACTGGCGGTTGCAGATGGCCTGCTACGCGGTACACACGAACGCGGGGACGCACGATCTGATCCGCGCCAATCTGCACAGAGCGCCGCTGTTCAACGGGTCGATTGAGAGCACTGGTCCGCGCTATTGCCCGTCGATTGAGGACAAGATTGTGCGGTTCGCGGATAAGGATTCGCATCAACTTTTCCTGGAACCAGAGGGGTTCGCGACGGAGCAGGTGTACGTGCAGGGAGCGAACACGAGCCTGCCGCAGGACGTGCAGCTGGCGATGCTGCGGAGCATTCCGGCACTGGCGGAGGTGGAGATGATTCGGGCGGGCTACGCGATTGAATATGATTACGCGCCTTCGCAACAAATTAGGGCAAGCTTGGAGTCGCGGCGAGCGGAAGGGCTGTACCTGGCGGGGCAGATCAACGGCACGACGGGCTATGAGGAGGCAGCGGGGCAGGGCCTGCTGGCGGGGATAAACGCGGCGCTGGTGGGGCGGGGGGAGGAGCCGGTGGTGCTGGGAAGGGACGAGGCGTACCTAGGGGTGATGATCGACGACCTGATCACGAAGGAGATCGACGAGCCGTACCGGCTGCACACGTCGCGGGCGGAATATCGATTGCGTTTGCGGCAGGACAACGCCGACCTGCGGCTGACCCCGCTCGCGGTGCGGATCGGGCTGGCGGAGGAGTCGCGGGTTAGCCGGTGGCGGCGGAAGGTGGCGGGGATCAAAGAGGCGGAGGACTGGCGGGCGGCGGCGCGAATCCGGCCGGGAGAGGCGAGTGCGGCGGCGCTGCGGGAGATTGGCAGCGGGTTGATCGAGGAACCGACGCCGGCGAGGGAGCTGCTGAAAAGGCCGGGGATGAGGCTGGCGACGTTGCGCGGGCTGGCCGGGGTGGAGCCGGTGGCCGCGGAAGTGGCTGAACAGGTGGAACTTGAGACTCTGTATGAAGGCTACGTCCGGCAACAGGACCGGATTGTGGAGCGCAGCCGCAAGCTGGAGGGCGCGCCGATTCCACTGGCGTTCGATTTCGCGGCGGCGAAGGGTCTGCGCACGGAGGCGCGGCAGAAGTTGGAGAAAGTGCGGCCGGCGACGCTGGGTCAGGCGGGACGGATAAACGGGGTGACGCCGGCGGATATTTCGGTGTTGATGGTCTATATGAAGAGGGAGGGACGGTTTTAGGAGAGGCCTAGAAGGGGGAGGAGCTCGGTGAGGGAGCGCAGGTCGGGGTCGGGAAAGGGAGGGAGGGGTGAGCCGTCGCGGCGGATGCCGAGAACGCAGAGGCCGGCGGCGCGAGCGGTCTGGACGGACTCGGGACTGTCGTCGATGAGGAGAATCTCCGCCGCTGGCCGGCCAGCGGCGGAGATCAGGGCGTCCCAGAATGCGGGATTGTCCTTCTGGTGGCCGAGTTCGCCGGAGTAGTAGGCGCAATCGAAGCATGAGGTAAGTTGAAGGTGATCGAGGTCGGGGCCGGGATTGTGCCAGCGACCCGAGGCGAGGCCGACTTCGAGTCCGGCATGGCGAACAGCATCAAGCACATGAACGGAGTCGTCGTAAACACGCATGGCCTCGATATCGTTGATGTGATCGTCGATGCGGCGGGCGAGAGCGTCTCCAGGATCGTCGGCGCCGAGCAGGTAGAGGGATTGGCGGACGACATTCAGATAGGCGGCGGCCTGGGTTGGGTGGCGAAAGCCGTTCTGCAGATAGTCGTCCCAGGCGTCGTCGTAGGCGGCGCGAACCCGGGGTGGAGGAAACGGCTGGCCGGCGGCCTCCAGAAGGTCCACATGAGTGCCGATGGAATCGAGGGTCAGCTCGATAAGGGTGTAGTCCAGATCGAAGAGACAGAGGCCGACGGCCTGGAAGGGGTGGGGAGGGGGCGGAGTCAAAGGTGGGCGAAGGGCTATTCGGCGGCGCCGTCGGGGCCATCCACAATAGGTTCTTGCTCGTCGGCATCGGTCTCATCCATTTCCTCGCCGTCGGCGCCGACGGCGATGGATTCAGACTCGTCTTCGTCTTCATCGAATTCGTCCAATTCCTCACTGTCGCGACCGTCGCCGGACACGGCCAGCCCGGCAACCAGCTCGCCCTTGTTGAGACGCATGACGATGAGGCCGGCGGCGTAGCGACCCATGGGGCGAACCTCGGAGAGGCTTAGGCGGATGAGGCGGCCCTGGGTGGAGAGAAGCATGATGTCCTCGTCGGGATCGGAGACGACGCGGGCGGCGACTACGGGGCCGGTCTTGTCTTTGAGGCCGATGGCCTTGAGGCCCTTGCCGCCGCGACTCTGGCGGCGAAATTCCTTGACGGACATCTTCTTGCCGTAACCGTTTTCAGTGACGACCAGGACGTAGTCGCCTTCGGAGGTGAGATCGACGCTGATGACTTCGTCGCCATCGTTGAGGCGGATGCCGCGGACGCCGCCGCTGGTGCGGCCGCTGCTGCGGACGCCCTGTTCGTGGAAGTGGATGGCCATGCCGCGACGGGTGAAGAACATGATGCCGCTGTCACCGTCGGAGAGGCGGACCCAGCCGAGCTCGTCGTCGTCGTCGAGGTCCATGGCCAGGAGGCCCTTCTTGCGGACGGTGACATAGCGGGTGAGGGCGGTGCGTTTTACTTCGCCGTGGACGGTTCCCATGATAAGGCTTTCGCCGGCTTCGAAGTTCTCGATGGCGAGGGGGGCAGAGATGCTTTCGCCGGGCTCGAGCTGGACGATGTTGATGAGGGCGACGCCGCGGGCGTCTCGTCCCATCATGGGAAGCTCGTAGCAACGGAGGCGGAAGGCGCGGCCGCGATTGGTGAAGAAAAGAAGATGGTCGTGGCTGTGGGTGGTGAGGAAGTGAGTGATTTCGTCGTCTTTGACGGCGAGGCCGCGGATGCCCTTGCCGCCGCGACCCTGGGTGCGGAAGACCGAGAGCGGCTGGCGCTTGGTGTAGCCGCGGACGGTGATGGTGACGACGCAGTCTTCGTCGGGCACGAGGTCCTCGAGGGCGAGCTCGCCGCTGAGCTCGGGGACGATGGTGGTGCGGCGATCGTCGCCGAAGCGCTCGCGGATTTCGAGGGTCTCCTCCTTGAGGACGGCGTGGACGAGGGTGATGTCGCCGAGGAGTTCGGTAAGCTCGGCGATGCGGGCCTGGACTTCGGTGAGCTCGTCGCGGAGCTTCTGGGATTCGAGGGCGACGAGGCGGCGGAGCTGCATGTCGAGGACGGCGTTGGCCTGGACTTCGGTGAGCTCGAACCGCTGCACGAGCTTGTCGCGGGCGTCGTCGGTAGTGTCGGCGTTGCGGATGAGTTCGACAACTTCGTCGATGTTGTCGAGGGCGGTGAGGAAGCCGAGGAGGAGGTGTTCGCGTTCGGAGGCACGTTTGAGATCAAAGCTGGCGCGGCGGGTGATGACGGTCTCGCGGTGACGAATGAACTCGGTGAGGATGTCGCGGAGTCCGAGGGTGCGGGGCTGGCCGCCGACTAGGCAGACCATGTTGACGGCGTCGCGCTTGAGCTCGACGACGATGCGCATGCCGTCGCGGTCGGACTCGTCGCGCAGGTTACTGACGCCCTCGATGATTTTGCCGCGAACAAGATCGGCGATTTTTTCGACAAGGGTCGACTTGTTGACCTGGTAGGGAAGCTCGCTGATGATCAGCCGGGTGCGACCATCGTCGTCTTCTTCCTGACCGACCCGGCCGCGTACGAGAACGCGACCGCGGCCCGATGAATAGGCCTGGCGAACGCCGTCGGCGCCGATGATGCCGCGGGTGGGGAAGTCGGGGCCGGTGATGATCTTGGTGAGCTCGTCAAAGGAGAGATCGGGCTCGTCGATGAGGCGGATGACGGCATCGGCGACTTCGTGGAGGTTGTGGGGAGGCATGTTGGTGGCCATGCCGACGGCGATGCCGGTGGCTCCGTTGACGAGGAGGTTGGGGAGGCGGGCAGGGAGGACTTCGGGCATTTCGGCGGTGGCGTCGAAATTTTCGACGAAACGGACGGTATCGCGGTCGATGTCGGCGAGCATGACCTCGGCAAGGCGGGAGAGGCGGGCCTCGGTGTACCGCATGGCGGCGGGAGGATCGCCGTCGACGGAGCCGAAGTTGCCCTGGCCGTCGACGAGCATGTAGCGCAAGGAGAACGGCTGGGCCATGCGGGCGAGAGCGTCGTAGATGGCGGTGTCACCATGGGGATGATATTTGCCCATGGTCTCACCGACGATGCGGGCGCACTTGCGGTACTGGCTGGTGGCGCGAGCGCCGAGGTCCTGCATGGCGTAAAGGATGCGGCGCTGGACGGGTTTGAGTCCGTCGCGAACGTCCGGGATGGCGCGGGAGACGATGGTGCTCATGGCGTAGTCGAGATACGCCTCGCCCATCTCGACCTCGAGCTCGATCTCCTCTACATTGCCAATACCGGAATCATCCAAAGACGTCACTCCTCCTTGCCTCCACTAACGGAAACGTTGTTTGCGGGGGAATATGCAAGGCGCTATTCGGCGACCTGATAGTCGCCGCTGAGGCCACCGGTCTTGCTGATGAGGTGGACATCCTGGACGCGCATGGCTTTGTCGACGGCTTTGCACATGTCGTACAGGGTCAGGGCGGCGCCGCTGACAGCGGTGAGGGCCTCCATCTCGACGCCGGTGCGGGCGGAGGTGGTGACGCGAGCGGTGATCTGGACTGAGTGCTGCTCGGGATCGGGGCTGAGCTCGACTTCGATGGAATTGAGGGGGAGGGGATGGCAAAGAGGGATGAGTTCGGAGGTGCGCTTGGCGGCGGTGATGCCAGCGATCTGGGCGACGCCGAGGACATCGCCCTTCTTGAGCCCAGTGGCGTGCCCGGCGGCCTGGGAGACGATCATCTGAAGGGTGTCGGGAAGCATGGTCACGCGGCCTCGGGCGACGGCGGTGCGGACGGTGGTGGGTTTGCCGCCGACGTCCACCATACGAGCGCGGCCGTCAGCGTCGAGGTGGGTGAAGGTCAAGGCCGGCGGGCTGACGAGCACACTGGCACATGGAAACGGGCGTTTGGGGGAGCAAACATTGGTTAATTCTACCAGAATCTGCCGATTTTCGGTCGATTTCGTCGTTGCAAAAGCGCGTCATCGGGACGGAAGCGGGTATGAGGCTGTGGAGACGGAGCGCGAGCTGTGGGGCAGGTACAATTCGGGTCACGAATGGCGATTCGGCGATGACGGACGGCAACCGGATATAGAGGAGAGTGAGTTGGCAGGTATCGAGGGCCGGGGAGGTGGATTTGGGGCAGCGGCATACGCCCTAGTGATCGCGATTTTCGTGGTGACGTTGCTGGCGCTGTTGTCGGGGCTGGGGGACACGATCGGCACGGCGCTGCAGGAGTTCATAGACTCGCTGCCGCTACCGACGTAGGGCGGATTGAGGTGTGGAGATTCTCTGAATTGAATGAGACGGGACAGAGACAGGCTGACGGGCCGCGAGGGCTGGTGGGGCGGATAACGATGTTGATGCGGCGAGGAGGTAGGCGAGGCCGCGGGGGCCGGCGAGGGAGTGGAGGAGGACGCCGGTTCGGGATGAGCCCGGGATCGGGGTGGGAGTCGGTGCTTGAACAGTTCGGCGTGAATCTGACGTCGCGCGCGCGAAACGGGGTGCTGGACCCGGTGATCGGGCGGCACGCGGAGACGGAACGGATGGTGGAAATCCTGATGCGGCGGACGACGAACAACCCGATTCTGGTGGGTTCGGCCGGGGTGGGGAAGACGGCGGTGGTGGAAGGGCTGGCGCAGCGGATCGCAAGGCGCGAGGTGCCGGCGGGATTGCGGGATCAGCACCTGGTTTCGCTGAACGTGAGCGCGATGATCGCGGGGACGAAATACCGGGGAGAGTTCGAGGACCGGGTCAAACAGCTGATCAAGGAAGTGATCGAGGCGGGGAACGTGATTCTGTTCGTGGATGAGGTGCACATGATCCTGGGGGCGGGAGGGGCAGTGGGCTCGCTGGATGCGGCGAATCTTCTTAAGCCTAGTCTGGCGCGAGGTGAGCTGCGGATGATCGGGGCGACGACGTGGGATGAGTACCGGCGGCACGTGGCGAGCGACAAGGCGTTGTACCGGCGGTTTCAGCCGATTCAGGTGGAGGAACCGAGTCACGAAGACGCCGTGGAGATATTGATGGGGCTGCGAGAACGGTACGAGGAGTTTCACGGGCTGCCGATAGCGGACGAGGCGCTGACGGCGGCGGTGCGGATGTCGGTGCGGTATCTGAGTCAACGATTCCTGCCGGATAAGGCGATAGACTTGATGGACGAGGCGCTGGCGCGAGCGAAGGTGGAGCGGTTGATGCCGCCGGAGCGGGTGCGGGTGCTGAGGCGCGAGCTGGAGGCGTTGGGGGAAATGCGGGAGGCGCTGCCGGATAACGCGGAGCCGAATGACGTGCTGGAGATCGCGACGCGGGAGGCGGAGGTGCGGGAGCAATTGTTGGACGAGCGGCGGGGATGGTTCGCGGAGCTGGAGCGGACGCGGCGGGCGATTACGGCGGATGACGTGATGGATGTGCTTTCGCAATGGACGGGGGTGCCGCTGGGCAACATGAGCGTCGAGGCGGCGAATCAGTTCCTGGGGATGGAGGAAGTGCTGGAGAAGGTGGTGGTGGGGCAGGAGGAGGCGGTGCGGGAGATATCGCGTTCGCTGCGGCGGGCGGTGGCGGGGTTGAAGGCGACGAACCGGCCGATCGGGGTCTTTCTCTTCCTGGGACCGAGCGGGGTAGGCAAGAGCGAACTGGCGTTGGCGTTGGCGAATTTCACGGCGGGGTCGGAGGAGAAATTGATTCGGGTGGATATGGGGGAAATGACGGACCGGCACAATGTGTCTCGGTTGATCGGGGCGCCGCCGGGCTACGTGGGACATGACGAGGGCGGCCATGTGGCGGAGCGGGTGCGGCGGGAGCCTTACACGGTGGTGCTGTTTGACTCGGTGGACAAAGCGCATCCGGCGGTGCGCACGATTTTGCTGCAGATCATGGAAGAGGGCTTTCTGACGGATGGCTCCGGGCGGAAGGTGGACTTTCGCAATACGGTGGTGATCCTGACGGCGGGAACGGGGGACGAGGGGAAGGGGCGGATCGGGTTTGAAACAGAGTCGCGGCGGGGGGCGTATTCGGAGGCGGTAAAGAACCGGATCATGGCGCAGATCAAACGGAGCCTGCCGGTGGAATTCATAAATCGGATAGACCGGATGATCCTGTTCCGAAAGCTGGAGGAAGCGGATTACCGGGAGATAGGCCGACGGACGCTGTCGGCGTTCGCGGAGCGGGCGGCAGAGCAAGGGGTGACGGTGAATTTCGCTGGGGACGTGCTGGAGTATTTCGTGCAACGGACGCTAAAGGAGGACGATGGCGCGCGGCCGCTGCGGCATATGCTGGAGACGGAGGTGGAGGATCCGCTGGCGACGAAGGTGATTTCCGGGGGCAAGGAAGGGGCGGGAGCTTTTGAGGTGGTGCTGGAGGAGGACGAAATCAAGATAGTGGAGGTTGAGGCCGGTGTGGCAATCGACGATGTGACGGCTGCTTCGTCCGGCTAGAGACTTCGTGCTGGACTTCCTGTTTCCGCCGCGCTGCGGCGGGTAAGGGAGAGTGGGATACGGGTTTTGCCCGACGTGCACGGAGATGATGATGCTGGTGGCGGAGGTGGGGGGATGGGAGGCGTATGCGGCGGACGCGGAAAACGAGGTGGTGATGGACTGGCGGCTGGAAGAGGCGGCACTCGAGAGGTTTTATGCGCTGGGGGAGCACCGGGGTC
>CAZBZS010000024.1:9845-33013 GCA_964496475.1 uncultured Chloroflexota bacterium
TCCGCTGAGGAAGGCGCTGGTGAAACTGAAGTACGGAAATGGGCGATACCTGGCTCCGGCCATGGCGGCGGAGCTGGCCGGGCGGTTGGCGGACGGAGACTTTGGCGAAGCGGTGCTGGCGCCGGTGCCGTTGCATGCAAAGCGACAGCGGGAGCGAGGCTACAACCAGAGCGTACTGATAGCGCGGGAGTTGGGTCGGGAGCTTGGCGTGGGAGTGATTGAGCGGGGTTTGCGCAGGGTAAAACGGACGCAGCCGCAGGTGGGGCTGACGTGGGTGATGTGGCGGGCGTGAGGGGTTTGCGAATCGCGGTGGTGGCTCGCGGATGAGGGGAGAACGGCCGGTTCTGCTTGACAGGCCGGAGGCGAATGGCGCGATAATCGCCCTCTCGGAGGTGGCCGGTGCGCATGCAGATATGCGCACGGGCCGGGTAGCGTGTGACTTGCACACGGGAGGCACGAAGTGACAGACGCGTCCATTATCGGCGCCAGACGTGGCCCGCGGCATGGGGCGGAGGGCCGGCAGCGGTGAAGATTTTCGGGAGGAAGGATCGGGATCGGCGCGGCCCAGAGGGCCTGTGGCATACGTGCCGGGACTGTGGGGAGATGGCGTACGCCCGCGAATTCGAGATGGCCCATAAGGTGTGCCCGAAGTGCGGCTTTCACGAGCGGATGTCCGGGCCGGAGCGAATAGCGCTGCTGATCGACGAACCAGAACAGTTCAAGGAGCTGGCGCCGCGGATGGAGACGACGGACCCACTGCAATTCGAACGGGACGGACTGGGGTATCAGGAACACCTAGCCCGCTATCAGCAATCGTCAGGGTTGACGGAGGCCGTGGTGTGCGGGACGGGACGGTTGAACGGTGCTGAAATCTGCCTCGCGGTGATCGACTTTCGATTCTTGGGAGCGTCGATGGGGGTGGTGGTGGGGGAGAAGATAACGCTGACTATCGAGGCGGCGGTGGAGAGAAGATTGCCGTTGGTGATCGTGAACTGCTCGGGCGGCGCGAGGATGCAGGAGGGGATGCTGTCGTTGATGCAGATGGCGAAGACCACGGCGGCGCTGCGGCGGCTGCACGATGAGGGGCTGCTGTACGTGTCGGTGATGACGGACCCGACGCTGGCGGGGGTGACGGCAAGCTTTGCGTCGCTGGCGGACGTGATCGTGGCGGAACCGGGGGCCACGGTGGGATTCACCGGGCGTCGCCTGATCGAGCAAATAGTGAAGCAGAAGCTGCCGGACGACGCGCAGAGCGCGGAGTTCATGCAGGAGCGGGGGATGATCGACCTGGTTACGCAACGGAGGGCGTTAAAGGAGCTGTTGATACGGCTGATCGACCTCTATGCCGGGATCGAAGGGGCTATGCCGGAGGCGGACCTGGACGGCCAGGAGGCTGCAGACCGGGAGCAGCGTCGGGCGGGGGGGATAGCCTGATGGCGACGCTGGAGTTCGACAAGGAACTGGTGGAGTTGCGTGGGGAGGTGGAGAAAATTCGCGATGACCGGGGCTACAAGGGGGATCGGGAAGCGCGAATTCGGGAACTTGAGTTCGAGCTGGAGGCGCGGACGGCGCGAGTGTTCGCCGGCCTGACCCCATGGGAAAAGGTGCAGTTGGCGAGACACGCGGACAGGCCACACACGCTGGACTACGTTGATTTGATCTTCACGGATTTCGTGGAGATGCACGGGGACCGGCATTTCGGGGACGACGCGGCGGTGGTGGGTGGGCCGGCGAAACTGGGCGGAAGGCGGGTGATGGTGATTGGCCACCAGAAGGGACGGGACACCACGGAGAATGTGCGGCGGAACTTCGGGATGGCGAGCCCGGAAGGTTTCCGGAAGGCGCGACGGCTGATGGTGCAGGCGGAGAAGTTCGGGATGCCGCTGATCACGCTGTTGGACATCCCGGGGGCGAGCCCGGTGCTGGAGGCGGAGGAGCGGGGACAGGCGTGGGCGATCGCGGACAATTTGCTGGAAATGGTGGGACTGCGGGTGCCGATCGTGGTGACGGTGATCGGGGAAGGTGGGAGTGGCGGGGCGCTGGCGCTGGGGCTTGGCGATAGAGTTCTGATGCTGGAGCACAGCGTCTACTCGGTGGCGTCGCCAGAGGGAGCGGCGAGCATAGTGTGGCGAGATCACAAGTTCGCGGAGGAGGCGGCGGCGGCGCTGAAACTAACTCCCCCGGACCTGCTGAAACTGGGGGTGGTAGATCGAATAGTGCCAGAGCCGTTGGGGGGTGCGCACAATGACTATGAGGCGGCGGCGACGCTGCTGGGCGAGGCGCTGATGGAGGAGATCGACGCACTTACGAGTCGAGACGTGGATGAGCTGTTGGCGGCGCGGCAGGAGAAGTTCCGGTCGATGGGCCGAGACGCGGTGGCGCCCGTCTAAAACGCCGGGCTAGCGGGGTGGAAGACTAGAAGAAAATCTCGGCGACTTCGTAGAGGTCCATGTCAACTTTGCGATTGCTGCCAACAGCCTGGGTCAGGGGGACCTCGACGATGTCGCGGCCCTGGAGAGCGGGCATGAAGCCCCAACGCTGGTTGCGGACCATGTTCACGGCGGTGACGCCGAAGCGGGTGGCGAGGACGCGGTCGAATACAGAGGGTGGTCCGCCGCGCTGGACGTGTCCGAGGACGGTGACGCGGGTTTCCATGCCGGTACCGTCGCCGATTGCGTTGGCGAGACGGCGGCCGAGTTCTTTGGAGCTGAGGTCGATGTGGCCGAACTGGTCGCTGGATGGGACGCGGGCCTCGGCCTCCTCAAGTCCGTCGATGCGGGCGCCCTCGGCGATGACGATGATGCTGAAATCCTTGCCCTGATTTTGGCGCAGGTTGAGGCGGTCGATGATGTCGTCGAGCCGAGCGGTGACTTCAGGAATGATGATGTAGTCGGCGCCGCCGGCAAGCCCCCCGATGGTGGCTACCCAGCCGGCTTCGCGGCCCATGACCTCGACGACCATGGCGCGATGGTGGGAGCTGGCGGTGGTGTGGAGGTAGTCGAGGGCCTCGGTGACGCGGGTGACGGCGGAGTCGAATCCTATACAGTAATCGGTGCCTTGGACATCGTTATCCATGGTTTTGGGAATACCGACGACGGGATGGCCGTCGGCGGCGAGCTGGTTGGCGACGGAGAGAGTGTCATCGCCGCCGATGGCGATGAGGGCGCTCAGGCCTACGTCTTCGAAAATGGAACGGGCGAGGGCGTAGGTGTCTTTGCTGGCTCGGGGATCAGTTCGGGAGGTGCCGAGCGTGGTGCCGCCCTGGTTGAGGATGCCGGAGACGTGGTGGGGGGTCATCTCAAAGTGGTCGCGCTGGAGGATTCCGGCCCAGCCATTGCGAAAAGCCTGGACCTTCCAGCCCAACAATGTGGATTTTCGGACGACGGCACGAATGGCGGCGTTGAGGCCGGCGCAGTCTCCCCCGCCGGTGAGAACCCCAACGTTGAACTGGTTCTGAGATGATTGAGACATGGGGCCGCTCCTCGGGATGGTCGATCGGCGTGGCGCCGGAGCCGACCCGTTAACATCAGGGCTTGGTCTGGCCAGTATAGGTTCTGAAGGCCGGACTCCACCAAGGGATAAATGGAGAGGGCGACGCTCGCCCAATCAGGCATAGGAACGGGGAATTCAGCTCGTGAGAATTGGTTCCGTGATCGGGGGGGTGGTGGCGCTGGGAGCGGCGACGACCTGGCGTTCATGGCGGGAGGCGAGAGCTCTGGTCGTGGGGACGGTGCGGGTTCCGCTGGCGGCGGAATCGGGGTTGAACGGGCTGACTATATTGCACCTATCGGACGTGCATGCCCAGGGGGTGGGGACGTGGGCGGTGAGCGCGTTGGAGCAACTGCGGGATCTGGAACCGGACCTGGTGGCGGTGACGGGGGATGTGATGACGGGCAGGGCGGGCCTAGAGCCGGCGGCGAGGGCGCTGGCGCGTTTGCGGTCGAGACTGGGGACCTATGTGGTGCTGGGGAATCACGATCACTACCATGGGAATTTGTGGGGACGGGTGATGGGGGGAATCGGACGGTTCTCGCGGCCAGATGAGGTGGCGGAGGAGCTTGCGCGTAATGGCTTAAAGACGTTGTTGAATGGGAACCACAGTCTGGAGACGAGGGTTGGGCCGCTGCAGATAGTGGGCACGGACGATCCGTTCTTCGGTCTGGCGGACGTGGAGGCGGCGTACCAGGGGATCGACGAGAGCGAGCCGGTGCTGGTGCTGGCGCATTCGCCGGACGCGGCGGCCGTGCTGGAGGGGAGGCGTTGCGATTTGATGCTGTCGGGTCACACGCATGGCGGGCAACTGCTGGCTCCGATGGGACTGGCGCCAGCGGTGACGAACACGGAACTCAAATTGCCGGCAGGGTACGGGCTGATGATGCTGGAAGGGGTGCTGACGCATGTGAGCGCGGGGATGGGGACGGCGAATATCCCGTTTCGGTTCAACTGCCCGCCGCGGGCGACGATGCTGGAGTTTGTGGATGCTGGGGAGAGGAATCGTTAGCGGACGGCGGTTTTATGGAGAAGCGATATGCGGGCCGGTATGGTGTCTGGCACCGAGACGGCGCTACCCCGGGGGGGCTGCAGAAATTAGGATCCAACCGAGGGATAGGGATTGATTCGACCGGTAGGAATTGAAACTGAATATGGGCTGAATTGCGAGGGGTTCCAGGAGCAGATCGACTTCGGCTACGAGGCTTCGATGGTGGTGCGGGCGGCACGGGTGGAGGGGGCGTTTCGGGGCTGGGATTACAGCCGGGAGGATCCGTATCTGGATCTGCGAGGAACGCGGACGGAGCGCCTGGAACGGGATCCACAGGACCTGCGGGATTCGACGTCGAAAAGCTCGAAGATGTCGGCGGCGGAGCTGCTAGCGAATACGGTGCTGCCGAACGGAGCGCGCTATTACAACGATCACAATCACCCGGAGTACTGCACGGAAACATGCACGTCGCTGAAGGAATTGGTGGCTCAGGACAAGGCGGGGGAGCGGCTGTTGTGGAGCTGCCAGCGGGCCCGGAACGAGTCGGCGCGGGACGGAAGGGTGCTGGTGGTGAAGAACAACACGGACTATCACGGTAGGTCGTATGGGACGCACGAAAACTACCTGGTTCCCAGAGAAATACCGTTTCAGCGATTGGCGGACGGAATGCTGCCGTTCCTGACGGCGCGACAGGTGCTGGTGGGGGCAGGGAAGGTGGGATGTGAGGGGCCGGTAGCGGGGGAGGCCGAGTTTCAACTCAGCCAGCGCGCCGATTTTTTCGAGGAGAAGGTGGGGATCAACACGACGACGCGGAGACCGATTTTCAACACGCGAGACGAGCCGCACGCGGCCAAGGCCGATTGGCGCCGCCTGCACGTGATCGCCGGCGACGCGAATCGCTCTGAATACGCGACGGCGCTAAAGGTGGGGATGACGGGGCTGGTGCTGGACGCGCTGGTGGAGGGCGTGGATTTTGACGCGGAGTTGCGGGACCCGGTGCGGGCGGTGAAGGACTACTCGAGGGACCCGGGATTGCAGGCGACGGCGGAAACGAGGTCCGGGAAGGACTTGACGGCGCTGGACCTAATGGAGGGCTATCTGGAGGTGCTGGAAGGTCGAGAGCATGAGGGCGAGGAGCGGGCCTGGGTGTTGCGGCAATGGCGGGAACTGCTGGATCTGCTGAGGAGCGACCGGGTGGGGGCGGGGGACCGGCTGGATTGGGTGGCTAAGTGGAATTTGATGGAGGAGCTGAGCGAGGTGGGAGGACTGGGCGAGGCCACTCGAAGGAAGATTGATCTGGCGTATCACTTGGTAGACCCGGAATGGAGTCTCTTCGATTCGCTGGTGGAGAGCGGCAAAATAAGAAGGCTGGTGAGCGACGCGGCGATCAAGGCGGCGGCGGGCGATCCGCCTTCGGGAACGCGGGGGGTGGTGCGAGGATTAATTTTGCGCCGTTTCGGGGAGCACGTGACCAATATGGAATGGGACTCGGTCACGGTGGAACTGGACGGGCGGCGATTCGAGGTGAAAATGGAGGAAGTAGTCGGCGATGTGATTGCTAGGCTGGCGCGAATATTCACGGAGGCGCCGGACTTGGCGGCGGCAATAGCGGAAATCAGATCGGGAGGTAAAGGGCGATGATTACTAAGGATGGCCGGGTGTGGCCCGGGCCGGTGCTGGAGACAGACGCGCCGGCGAAACCGACAAAGACCCCAACGAAGCCGAAGCGAAAAGAGGATGACGAGCTGGACGAGCGGGTGAAGCGAATCATCCGAGAAATTCCGAATCCGACGCCGCAGCCGGGGGGAGAGTAGCGACGCTCGGACGGGCGGCGCGGTTAGATGCAGGACGCACTATTCGGGACGGAGGTGGAATTCGGTTGCGTGGGCAGCATGGATGCGGCGCGGGCGGCGGCGATGGTGAAGGAGCAGATATTCGACGGGGGGAAGTACGGGGTGATCGACCCGGCGCCGCGAGAGTGGGGGGAGGTGCCGGGAAACGGCGGCTTCCTGTTTAACGGTGGGCGGCTGTACATAGATTCGGGACACCTGGAGTACGCGACGGCGGAGTGCCGGACGCTGGCGTCGATCGTGGCGCATGAGGTGGCGGGGGAACGGATATTGCTGGGGGCGCTGGACGAACTGGACCTGCGGTCTGAGGTCTTCTTCGTCAAGAACAACACCGATTACTTCGGGAACACGTTCGGGTATCACGAGAACTATTCGCTGCGGAGCAGCCCGGACAGCGCCGGGATTGTGTACGGGTTCATGCCGTTCCTCGTGACGAGGCAGATTTACGCAGGATCGGGGATGGTGACCACGCCGACGGAGAAGGAGGGGCCGTCGTATCTGATTTCACAGCGGAGCGCGTTCGTGGAGACGGACGTGAGCCGGCGAGTGCGATTTGGAGGCAGGCCGATAATCAACCTGCGGGATGAACCGCTCGGGGACCGAAGCAGGGTGCACGTCATCGCTGGGGACGCGAATCGGTCGGAGTACGCGACGGCGCTGAAGGTGGGATCGACGGCGCTGGTGGTGCAATTGCTGGACGATGGATGGCTGCCGGCAGTGGACCTGGCGAACACGGTTCGGGATATACGCAGGATCGGCTCGAACTTCGAAGGTCCCTGGGTGGTGGAGGACTCGAATTCGGGGGAAATATCGGCGATCGAGGTGCAGTGGATGTACCTGGGCGAGGCGCAACGCCGATTCCTGAATCGGGATGCGGACACGGATTGGACGCTGACGGAATGGGAGCGGGTGCTGGAGGGACTGACGGACGATCCCTTCAGTCTTTCGGGGCGGGTGGACTGGGTAACGAAGCTGGAGCGGTTGCAGTCGTTTGCGGACGATTCGCCTCAGGGGTGGGCCGATCCGGACCTGAGGAAGGTCGATCAGGCGTATCACCACGTGGACCCGCGGGTGAGCCTTTACACGACGCTGAAGGAGCGGGAGGACATCGTGCTGAAGGTGGCGGAGGGGCATATCAAGGAGGCGATCTTGACGCCGCCAGAGGGCACGCGCGCTTACGGACGGTCGAAAATCGTACGGGAGCTGGCGGCGAACGAGGCGGCGGATGTGATTCCCTGGCGGAACTTACGCCAAGGGTTGGGGGAGCTGACGATCTGGGACGAGAGTCTGTTCCTGGTATACCAGTACATCGAGGGCTGGCGCGACCTGATGGCGACGGGGGCGTATGACCTGGTGCCGTATTTGATTGACTGGGACGCGGTGGTGGTGAACGGCCGGGTGATCGAGATGCGGGACCCGTTCGACCGTTACGAAGATGAGGCGGAGGAGTTCGCAAAGGAACTGCCTGAATTGCTGGCAACGGTACCGGCGTACGAGCCACATACCAAGCCGCTTGACCTGGAAGAGATCGCGGGGGTGGAGCTATTGAATTTGGAGGGGGAGGTGACGGATATTGAGGAGGAGGGGCAGCTGGAGGATGACGGGCTGGACGAGCGGGAGGAGGGAGAGGGGTAGGGGGTCGTGCTACCTTTGGGGCGGTCTGGAGATTATTGAGGAAGGACCGGCATGGCGGAGCAGGAATTCCGCGTCTCGCGGGAATCGACGGTGGCGGAAATTCGGCGGTATCTGGGATGGAGGGCGGCGGAGACGGTGACGCGGGAGACGAGGGCAGTGGACGCGGTGCGGCGATTCTGCCGTCACCGCGACATCAACACTCTGGCCGTTGTGGACGGGGAGAACATGCTGGTAGGAATCCTGGAGGTGGGGCGGATGGTGGACGATATCCTGGCGAATGTGCTGCCGGAGTGAGACATGCGGGAGAGCCTGAGACGGGAAAAGATGTTGGAGGCGTAGTTCCTGCTGAAGGTTCACGAGACGGTGGGGGAGATGTTGGTGGAGCCGGTGGCGGTGACGTATGACACCACGGCGGAGGAGGCTTTTTTGAAACTGCATTCGAATCAGCTGCGGGGAGTACCGATCGTGGATGCGGAGGGGCGGGTGTTGAGCTATCTGGGCCTGCTGGAATTCCTGACGCTGTGGATGCCGGGAGCGGAGGACGAGATGCGGATTCACCGGGAGGATGAGGCGGAGTAGGGAAGGGGGCGTGGGTGGGTTAGGGAGTGAGGAAGAGGTCGAATACGAGGATGAACATGCCGCTGGCGACGGCGGTGGTGGCAAGCATGGCGATCAGGCCTGAGCGCAACCAGATTTTGGTGGTGATGGGGTTGTCGGTGCGCTCGCTGACGGTGATGGTGACGACGTTGGCGGTGGAACCGATGGGGGTGCCGTTGCCGCCGAAGCCAGCGCCGAAGGCGAGGGCCCACCAGAGGGGGGAAGCGTTGATACCGAGCTGGCCGAGCCGCTGGATGACGGGCACGAGGGCGATGGTGAAGGGGATGTTGTCGATGATGGCGGAAGCGATGGCGCCGACCCAGAGGATGACGAGGGCGGCGAGGAGAAGATTTTCCTGAGCGAGACCGATGACTGATTCGCCGATGGCTTCAAGGATGCCGGCGGCCTCAAGGCCGCCGACGGCGATGAACAGGGAGGCGAAGAAGAGGAGCACGGACCATTCGACGGTTTCGAGGATCTTGTCGATGTGCGGGCGTATCCAGATCAGGGCGGCGGCGGCGCCGGCGAGGGCGACGAAGGCGGGGCTCAGGTGGAGGGCGTTGTGGAGAAAAAAGGTGATAATGACAACGGCGAACACGATGAGGATGCGGCGGAGGGTGGCCGGGTCGTGGAGGGCCTCGCCGGCGTGCATGTCCATGAGCGCGTCTATGTGCTGAGGGCGGACGGCGAGGTCCTTGCGAAAGACAAAGCGGAGGGTCAGCAACACGACGAACCAGGCTACGAAGGCGACGGGAAAGGTGTGGATGAGGAAGTCGTTAAAGCTGAAGCCGGCGGCGGAGCCGATGATGATGTTCGGGGGATCGCCTACAAGGGTGCCGACTCCGCCGGTGTTGGAAAGGAGGGCGTTGGCGATGAGCAGGGGGATGGGGTTGATGCCGAGGGTCTGGGCGATCCAGATGGTGATGGGGGCGATGAGGATGATGGTGGTGACGTTGTCGAGGAAAAGGGAGAGCACGGTGGTGACGGTGCCGAGGGTGACCATGAGGAGCCAGGGGCTGCCGCGGGACCAGCGGCCGGCAACAATGGCGGCGTACTGGAAAAAGCCGGTCTGCTCAAGGAGACCGACGAGGAGCATCATGCCGAGGAGCAGGCCGATGGTGTTGAAATCGACGGCCTCGAGGGCCTGTTGCTCGGAGTAGAAATCCATCGCGTTGCCGGCGGCGACCATGACGACGGCGCCGACGGCGCCGACGATGGTGCGATGAATCTTGTCGGAGAGGATGCCGACGAAGGTCGCGATGAAGATGACGATGGCGACTATCTGGATTGGGGTCATTGTTTAAGGGATTCCCCGACGATGGCCGAATGACGCAGTCGAATCACGTGGGCGGTCTCCGGTAGGGGATGAGGCTCTAGAGAATGGCGGAAGCGGCGAACCGTTCCGGCTTATAGATTATCCCAAGGAGCGAGGCGGGTAGTAGCGGAGTTGGCGGAGGCCCGGAGGCCGGTACTCGCGGACTATACTCGGGGCCGTTGGCATTCGGGGAAAGGCTGACTGGTTTCGAGGGATGGAAGAGGTCTTTTCGGCGGAAGCGGTGATAGTGGTGGTGCTGCTGCTGCTGGCGGTGGGGGGGACGGTGCTGGCAGCGGGGCGGTTGCGCATGCCGACGGCGGTGGGACTGGTACTGGCCGGGCTGGTGCTGGGCGCGCTGGCTCGAATTGCGAATCTGAGCTGGCTGGCGGAGTTTGAACTGACGCCAGGGGTGATCCGCTTTGTGTTCCTGCCGACGCTGCTGTTTGAGTCGGCGTTCAATATCGACGCGCGGCGGCTGGGTGAGAATTTGCTGCCGGTTTTTATCCTGGCGGTGACTCACCTGAGGGCGCATCACGGGGAATTGGTAAGCTGGGTGTTGGATGGTCACAAAGGAGAAATCGTGGTGGATCTGCTACGCGGGGTGCCGTTCTCTGAAATGCTGGATGACGGGGAGATCGTCCAGTTGGCGAGACGGTTCGGATGGCAGCGCTATCCGGCGGGCAAGGTGGTGTTCCTGCAGGGGGATTACGGCAGTGAGGTTCACGTGATTCGGCGGGACCCCGCGAGAGTTACGGTGGCGACGGAGGGAACGAAGCGGCAGGACCGGCTGCTGGAAGAGGGCAGCTTTTTCGGCGAGCTGGCGCTGATGGGATATTCGGTGAGACACGCTTCGGTGCGGGCGACACGGATATGGAAATGCCGACGATCAAGGAGGACGTCTTCAACGAGCTGCTGGGAAGCTTGCCGGGGATGGCGACGCGGATCGCCGAGGTGCAGTCACACTACGTGTAACCGGGTCGGGGTGGTGACCGGAAAGAATCCGGCGCCGATTAGCTCGTGGGGGACCTGAAGCAGGCGCTGGAAGAGGCGCTGGCGCCGGAGCGGGTATACAGCGATATGGCGGGGCGAACGGCGTATGAGTTCGATGCCTCGCTGGCGCGGGGGAGACCGGACACGGTGGTGACGCCGGTGACGGCGGGGGAGGTGGCGCGGGTGGTGGAGCTGGCGGAGAAGTTCGGAGCGCCACTAGTGGCGCGGGGGGCGGGGACGGGGCTGAGTGGGGGGGCGATCGCGAGTCAGGGAGGGATCGTGGTGGCGTTTACGCGGATGGATCGGATCTTACGGCTGGAATCGCGGGACCGGCTGGCGATCGTGGAACCGGGAGTGGTGAACGATCGGCTAACGACGGCAGCGGCGGAGCACGGGCTGTATTACGCGCCGGACCCGTCGAGTCAACGAATCTGCACGCTGGGTGGAAATGTGGCCGAGAACTCGGGTGGGGCGCACTGTCTGGCGCACGGGACAACAACGAACTACGTGCTGGGGTTGGAGGTAGCGGTGGGGGGGGGCCGGCTGGTCTGGCTGGGAGGGGACGCGGGGGATGTGGCGGGATATGACCTTCGCGGAGCGATGGTGGGATCGGAGGGTACGCTGGGAATGGTGACCAAGATTGCGCTCAGGCTGCGGCGAGCGCCAGAAGCGGTCCGGACGCTGTTGGCGGCGTTCGCCGGTGTAGCGGAGGCGGGGGAGGTGGTGACGCGGATCATCGCGGCGGGAATTCTGCCAGTGGCGCTGGAATTGATGGATGGTATGACCGTGCGGGCGGTGGAACGAGCTCTGCGGCCGGGATTCCCGGAGAACGTCGGGGCGATTTTGCTGGTTGAGCTAGAGGGGGTGGAGGAGGGGCTGGGGGAGGAGATGGCGCGGATCGAGGAAATCTGCGGAGAGAGTGCGACGGAGACGAGGCTGGCGCGGAACGAGGCGGAGCGAGCGGCGTTGTGGAAAGGGCGGAAGGGGGCGCGGACGGTGCTGGGGAACCTGCGGCCGAATTATTATGTGCATGATGCGGTGGTGCCGCGAAGCCGGGTTCCGGAAGCGCTGGCGGGGATAGAAAAGGTGGCGGCGAAATACGAGATGCCAGTGGCGACCTATCTGCATGCGGGGGACGGGAACTTGCATCCGAACGTGTTGTTTGACGCGTCGGATCCGGCAGAGGAGGAGAGCGCGATGAGGGCCGGGGAGGAAATTCTACGCCTGTGCCTAGAGATGGGAGGCGCCCTGAGCGGGGAGCACGGAATCGGACTGGAGAAACGGTCGTACATGGACGCGGTGCTGACGCCGGGGGATCAGGCGGCGATGCGGCGGGTGGGGGCGGCGTTCGATCCGGAGGGGCGGTTCAATCCGGGCAAGATATTCAGCGGCGGGCTGCGGGACTGGGTGAATTAACAGGGCGGACCTGCTCCGGGGCGCCGAGTCGCTAGAAGGGCCCGACCTGCTCGTAGGCGTCTTGGAAGCTACGCAGCAGGACGCCGTAGCCGTTGTCGTTGGGATGAATGTCGCCTTCCAGGATGTGGGTGAGGATCGCGGAGAGGCCGCGGTAGAGGTTGTTGGCTTCGGCGATGGTCACGTTGTGCTGACCGGCGGCGGCGAGAATGTGGACGTTGAGATCATCGACGGTAAGGTCCGAGACATCCTCGAAAATAAGGCCGGTGCCGAAGTTGAAGGGGTTGTAGTAAGTCGTGAGCAAAATCCGGGTGTCGGGCCCGGCGGCCTGGCGGAGTCGGCTGAGGATGAGCTCGATGTTGTCACCGAAGGTGGCGACGGCGGCGGCGAGGGCAGACCGGCAGACGTCGCTGGTAGGGTCTGCGCTGCACTCGACACCTTGGAGCACCGGGAATATATCGTTGGCGCCCATGGAGAGGGTGATGACGTGGACGGTGGTGTTGGGATCGCCGTCATCGGCCAGCTCCCGAATGCGCTCGATGGCGCGATCCAACTGGCGATTGCCGCCGTTGAGCATGGAGTTGGTGCTTTCGCCGGAAATTCCGAAGTTCTGGAAGCCGAGCGTGGTGCCGTAGGTGGCGTTGAGGTAGTTTGCGAAGCCGACGGCGTAATTAGCGCTGGGTCCGGTGGAGCCTTCGCCGAAGGATAGGGAATCGCCGAGGGCGAGATAGGTCCAGGCACCGGCGGCGGGAACGACGGCGGGTGGGTGTGGGGCGCGCTCGCGAGGCTGCGGAATGTCGGCCTGGAGGGCCTCGCGTTCGACGATCTCACCCTCGGTGGGCACGTCGATTTGGCCCTCGCCGACGATGCGGACGCTGCCTTCACCGATCTGCAGCAACGAAATGTTGACTTCGCTGTCGGAAAGCGCGTCGTTGAAGTCGGCCACGTCGTTGACGAAATCACTGATGGCCTCGGTGGCGAAGCCGGGGACGCCGACGATGCCCAGGGAGATGGATCTGACAGAAAATGAGACCTGTCCGTTGTTCACGGTAATACTTAGTTCAACGCTGAAAGGCACGTCGGTGCGGCCACGGAGGTCGCCGTCAAGCGTCACATTGTCGGGGTGGAGTTCGAGGGAGAGGCGACTAACCTGGGGGGTGTCGGCTATCTCGGCGGCGATGACCCGGTTGACTTCGTCTTGAGTAAGGGTGATGTCGAAGGAGCCGGCATCGGCCAGGTCTTCGTCGAAGAGGTCGACGAGGCGGTCGCGTTCGGTTGTGTCGACCACGGCGGGCGCGATTTCGGGGAGTTCTTCCATCCAGGGAAAGGTGATGAAGCCAAGGATTGTGGCGATATAGGCGGCATAACCGGCGACGGCTAAGATCAAGATCGCGACGAGGGAAAAGAAAATCTTGAGAATGGTGCCTAGCACGTGGCTATCTCCACTCTGACTGGAATTCGACGCCGGGCTGTTTCCTCCGGGGAGGCCCCGATGTGGGTCTCATTGTCCGGGGAGAGTAGGGCGGTTGTCCAACTCCAGACAGACATTCGGGGATCGGTGGGGCTAGGCCATGTGGACGCCGCCGCAGACGAGCATGGCCTGGCCGGTGACGTAATCGGAGTCCGGCCCGGCGAGAAAACTGACGAAATTGGCTACATCTTCGGGCTCTTGCATCCGGCCGAGAGAGATGCTTTCGATGGCCTGCTTGAGAGCGGTGCCGGGCGGTTTGCCCATAAGCCGGGAGCGCTCGCGGTCGACTTCCTCCCACATGCGGGTGTTGACGATGCCGGGGCAGTAGGCGTTGACGGTGATCCCCTGGGGGCCGAGTTCGCGGGCCATGGACTGGGTGAGGCCTACTACGCCGAACTTGCTTGAGCAGTATGCGGCCTGGAAAGCGGCTCCCCGTCGGCCGGATGTGGAGGAGGCAAAGATGATTTTCCCTTCGCCGCGGGGAACCATGTGCCGGGCGGCTTCGCGACCGCAGAGGAAGACGCCGTAAAGGTTGACCTTGATGATGCGGTCGAAGTCGTCCCAGGTGGTTTCGGTGACGCGCTTTTGCGCGCCGATGCCGGCGTTGGCGATCATCACGTCTAGCTGGCCGAACTCGGAGACGGCCTGGGTGACCATGGCCTGGACCTGATCTTCGTCGGTAACGTCGGCGTTATTGGCGACGGCGGTGCCGCCGGCGGCCTGGATTTCGGCGACGACCAAGGCGGCGGGCTCGGGGTCGAAGTCATTGATGATGACGCCAAAGCCGTCCCCGGCGAGACGCAGGGCGATGGCGCGGCCGATGCCGCGACCGGAGCCGGTGACGATTACGGATTTGCCGTTGGTGTCGGCCATGATGGTCCTCCGATGGGTGGATGGGACAATGTCGCGGAAGCGGGATTCAGGGGGAGCTGTTGGGACTCCATCCGCCGTCGACGAGAAGCAGATGGCCGTTGATGAACGAGGATTCGTCGGAGGCTAGAAAGAGGGCGGCGTTGGCGATTTCGTCGACTTCTACGAAGCGGCCCATGGGGACGCGGGCGAGGAGATTGTCGATGGGGATGGAGTGCTCGGTGCGGCCGCGCTGGAAAAGCCCGGTGTTGGCGTAGCCGGGTCCGATGGCGTTGACGCGGACGCCACGGCCGCCCCATTCGACGGCGAGGTATTTGGTAAGAGTGACGACGCCGCCTTTGGCGACGCCGTAGGCGGCGCGATAGGCCTGGACACGATCGCCGAGCATGGAGGCGGTGCTGATGATGACGCCGCTGCCCTGCTTGAGCATGTGACGGCCGGCGGCCTGGGCGCCAAAGAATACGGCGCTGAGGTCGAGGTCGATCATCTTGCGCCAGAAATCCTCGGCCTCGTCTTCGGCCGGAGAGCCGCCGGCGATGCCGGCGTTGCCCACCCAGACGTCGATGTGCCCGAAGTCTTCGACTATCTGGTCGACGAATGCTCGGAGCCCGGGAGTATCGGTGACGTCGAGCTTGACGGAGAGGGCTTTCACGCCGCTCTCCTCGATGAGTCGGGCAGTCTCGTCGGCGTCGGCCTTGTTGAGGTCGCAGATGGCGACGGCCTCGGCGCCCTCACGGGCGAAGGCGAGGGCCATTGCGCGGCCGAAACCGGCGCCACCACCGGTGATGCCGGCGACTTTTCCCTGCAAGCGATTCACGAATAGTTCCCTTCTTGGGCCCGGGAGGTGGCCGGAATTGAGAGTGCCTGAATGGTGTTCCGCCGAGAGGGGCGCTGTCAATGTTAGGCCCGCCCTGGGCGGATCGAGTCAGTCAGCGCTGCGGAGGGTAGGGCGGAGGCTGGCCAGCAGGGCGACGACGACAATGACGACCAGGGCGGTGAGGAGAATGGCGCCGGGAGCGCCGGCGCCCTCTGCGAGCGGCCCGAGCAGGAAGCCGCCGAGGGGGCCGAAGCCGATGACGGCGATGGTGTTGAAGCTCATGACGCGTCCCATGAGCTCGCGGGGGACGGCGAGTTGCAGGATGGTGCGGCTGGAGGCCATTAGGGTGGTGCTGAAGAGGCCGAGAAGAAATAGAAGGGCTAGGGAGGTGGGATAATTGGCGGAGAGAGCGAAGGCCATGAGGAGAATGGAAAAGATGACGGCGGAGCCCAAGGCGAGACGACCGTTGCGAGGCAGCCGGACGCCCATGCCGATGACGACGGCGCCCACTATCGACCCGGCGCCGGGGGCGGAATTCATCCAACCGAGCCCCTGCAGGCCGACCCCGAGGATGTCGTCGGCGAAAACGGGGGTCAGGGCCTGAAACGAACGGCCGAAAAAGCTGATGACGATGGAGAAGACCATGACCATGAGGATGAGCTCGTGGCGGGCGACGAAGCGGAGGCCTTCGACGGCGGTGTTGGTGACGGACTTACGGGAGTGGGAGGGCTTGTGGGTGGGGAGACGCATGAGTGCGAGGGCGACGATTACGGCACCAAAGGTAGCGGCGTTGATGAAGAAAACGCCGCCCAAAGGTAGGCCGAACTGGGCGACGGCCACTCCGGCGATGGCCGGGCCGAGGAAAGCACCGCCGGTGTAGACGGTGGAGTTCAGGGCGATGGCCGGGCGCAGCTCATCGCGGGGGACGATGTCGGGCAGCAGGGCCTGACGGGCGGGCTGGTCGAAGGCGAGGGTGATGGCGGAGAGGAAGGTGATGACCAGAATGTGCCAGATGGCGACGCCGCCGGTGGCAACCAGGATGGCCAGCAGCAAGGCCAGCAAAGCGGCGATAGACTGAGAAATCCAGAGAATGCGGCGGCGGTCGATGCGGTCGGCGATGACGCCGCCAACGAAGGGGAAGAGGATCATGGGGATTCCGAAAACGCCCATGACGGCGCCGAGGAGTAGCTTGGAGCCGGTGAGATCGTAAACGAGCCAGGCCTGAGCGGTCTGAGCCATCCAGGTGCCGGTGTTCGAGAAGAGGAGGCTGAAAAAGAATAGGGCGAAGTTGCGGTGGCGGAGGACGGGTGGGGGAAAGCCCGAACGGGCGCCGGCCGGGGCGGCGACGCTCAAGCCGGAGACCGGCGGCGGGTGGCCACGCTAGTCGAAATCGCGACCGCGCCCCAGATTCCGGTCGCCGACCCAGATGTCGTCGCCGACGCCGAAGAAGCGATAGGTGTAGCGAAGTTCCAGTAGATAGGAGCGCGCGAAGGGCATGGAGAGAAGGAGGAGACAGTGGGCGAAGCGTTGGATGAGGGACAGGTTCTGGCCGTAGGCGATCTGTTCGTCGTAGAGGGCGATCGGATAGTTCGCGACGCGGGCGGCGAGAGGTCGATGAGACTGGGGAGCGGTGTCGAATTCTCCGCTGTACCAGTTTTCCAGACGGTGGCGGAGAGTTTGCTGTTCGCGACGACAGACGAACATCCAGACGAGGTGAAAGCGGCGGGGTACCTGGCAGCCGACGAAAGGAGAGGAAAACACAGATTCGGGATCGGGGCCGAGCGGCAGGAGCAGGCGCCAGATGAAAGGAGGAGCGGTGTCGGTGGAGTTCTCCACGGTCACGTCCTAATCAATGCCGACTCTCTATTGCATAGAGGATATGACAAGGAGGGTCGGAGGATCAGGCCCAGAGCGCGAGTCCGAGACTGACAGGATTGGGCAGATCGGCGTGGTGGTGGAGGACGCGGACGGTGAAGCCGTGGCGGCCGCTGCCCCGGCAGGTGACGGAGCCGGCGAACTCAGCGCTGTCGAGAGACGGGCCGGGGCCGATCTCCATTTCGACAATCTGAGGCTGGGCGATCTGGCCCGCGGCGTCAATAGGACCTTCGTAAATTTGCACGTTGACGTCCCCGGGCTTGATCTTTCCGGTGAACAGGGAGACGCGGACGGCGATGGTGGCGCCGTCGCTGAGTTCACCGTCGATGTCGCTCTCAACAGAATTGAGGCGAAGTTCTTTCCAGTGGGCGCGGACGCCGCCGATACCGAGAACTCATTCCTGCAGGATGCGGGTTTCGTTGTCGCCCCCGTAAAGGCGGTTTGTAATGGCCCGGGCTCCGTGGGCATTGCCAGGAACCTAGGCGTCGAGCAAAAGCAACTGCACGTTGCCGACTTCAGCGCGCCAGGTGCGCAGATTGACGTCTTCGCCGGCGATTTCGACGCTGACCAGAATGGAATCACCGGCGTCGTCCACGGCTAGGCGGACAGGCATGTGGTAGAAGTCGTTCCGGGGATAGGTCTCGGTCTGATAGTCGTCCAGGGTGAGCTGCTGCCGAAAACAACCTTCCTGGTAGAGGAGGCTGACGACCACAAAGGGACGCCCAGGTCGCTGGCAGATTTGAGATGGGCGCCGGCCAGTGCGCCGAGCCCGCCTGAATAAATGGACAGCGCCTCGGTGATGGCGAATTCGAGGGAGAAGTAGGTGATGAGCCGGCCTTGGTCGTCGCCGTCGTTCTGGTGATACCAAGAAGTGCGGCTGAGGTAGGCGGTGGGCTCCCACCGAACTCGCTCGAGATGGGAGAGGAAGGCGTCCTCCGCGGCGAACTCGTTGAGGCGGTCCTCGCTGACCATGCCGAGCAGGCGGACTGGGTTGTGGCCAGCGTCTTACCAGAGCTGAGCGTCGATGCGCCGGAAGAGGTCGACGGCATCGAAGTTCCAGCTCCACCAGAGGATGCAGCTAAGCTCTTTGAGCGGCCGCATAGGCTCCGGGATGCTTGGTACGACTATGAAATCGGCGATCGGGTGTGTGTTCATGGACCTCCCCGGTAGTCAAACCGACGGTCGGACGGCGGCGTGCCCCGGGCGATGGCTTGATGGCGACCGGACGTGAACGGGCCGGCGCGACGCGGGGGATTCATGGTATCGGAAATGAAACAAATTCTGGGTGACCGCGAAAACAATGGAGCCGCGACGGCCAGGGGTGTGTTCCGATGACCGGAGTGGAGGAGGCGGCGACGTGAATCCAGATCGGAGCGGGCCGGTGGCCGAGCGTCAGCGCGTGGTGGAGGCGATCGTGTTCCGTAGGACCGATCCAGTGGTGTTTCTACTGATGCGGCGAACGCTCGCGAGAGGGGGTTGGTGGCAGGCGGTGACCGGGAGCGTGGAGGACGGGGAGGACCTTGAATCGGCGGTGCGGAGGGAGGTGTGGGAGGAGACGGGAATCACGGAATTTCTGGAATTCGTGGACCTCGACTACGCGTTTCCGTTTGAGTTCACTAAGTACGGAGGTAAGGAGCCGCTGGAAGCGGTGAAGAACTCCTTCGGGGTGGAGGTGGGTGGGGAGGCGGTGGAGACAGGCCGGGAGCATGACGCTTGGGAATGGGTGGCGTTTGGGGAGGCGTTGGAACGGCTGACGTGGGAGGACAACAAGGAGGCGTTTCGACGGTTGGAAAGGTATTTGAACGGAGGGGGTGGGGAGAGGGATGAGGAATAGATCGCCGTGCGCCGGGACTGTGTCGGGAAGGGTGGGACGGAAGGTAGAAATTCGTTAACGGAATCCGACCTGAAGACTACATTTAAATCACGGATCGCACGGGCAGACCAAGGGGCGAATGGTGGTCAAAATATATGATCGCAATCATCGCTGGCTAGTCATCAGTTAAGGGCCCTTTTGGACGGCGAGTCCGGAAGGGCCGACGGGTGAGGTCCACGAACCGGTAAGCGTCGATGGAAGATGCCGCAGAACCCGGATGTCGTCCGGGAGCGTGCGGAACGGAGAAGGCGGTAGGGCGGAGGCGGACAGGACGGGACGGAAGAGCCGGTTCAGTCGACACCTATCACAAGCTGTTCGTGCAGGTGCATGCTGGCTAGCGCCAAATGGCCGAGAGGCACAATAGCCCGGATTCCGGCATTGAAACCGCCGGAGCGGAAAAACAGATCAGAGTTTTGATACTGAGAAGGCCGACGCAGCGGTAACTCGCACGAAGAGTTCAAGCTTCCGAGCGGGGACTCGAAAGTCCCCGCTCTTTTTTGTGGCGGCGATTTGAAAGCGGCGGAGGATGCGAGATACTGGTGGCTACCAAACTAGATATTCAGCGGACGTAGGAGGCGGATCCACATGAGCGACGAAGGCGGCCGGCGCGGGATTGTGGTGGATACGCGGAGCAGCAAGAACGCGATGCTGCGGCCGGTGCGACTGACGGAGGTGAAATTCTCGGACGATTTTTGGGAGCCGCGCCGGCAAACGACCAGGCGGGAGACGATTCGTGAACAGTTGATCCTGTGCGAGAGCACGGGTCGGATCGATAATTTCCGGCGGGCCTCGGGACGCAAGCAGATTGCCCGGCATCAGGGCCTGGTATTCAACGACTCGGACGTGTACAAGACGCTGGAGGCGGCGGGCTACGCGTTGCTCGAGGGGGTGGATGCGGCGCTCGAGGAGCTGATCGAGGCGACGATCGACGAGATCGCGGCTGCGCAGCGACCGGACGGATACTTGAATACGTACTTCATGTTCGAGCGGGAAGGGGAGCGTTATACGGACCTGACCCAGAAGCATGAGTTGTACTGCTACGGGCACATGATCCAGGCGGCGATCGCGCATCGGCGGGGCACGGGCAGGGACAAGTTCTTCGATGTTGCGGTGAAGGTGGCGGAGCATCTGCTGGATACGTTTGGGCCGGACAAACGGCAGGCGACGGACGGCCACGAAGAGATTGAGCTGGCGCTGGCGGAGTTGTACCGGGAGACGGGCGAACGGAAGTACATGGACCTCTCGATCTTCTTTCTGGATCAGCGTGGAAAGGAGCCGTCGGTGATTCCCGATCGGGCTCGACGCAAGGATCGGGATTATTACCAGGATCATTTGCCGGTGAGGGAGCAGTCGGAGGTGAAGGGGCATTCGGTGCGGGCGATGTATATGACGACGGGAATGGCGGATGTGGTGCTGGAGGGTGAGGACCGGGCGATGGAGGCGGCGCTGCACCAGCTGTGGGACAACACTTACTCGCGGAAGGCCTACGTGACCGGGGCGCTGGGGGCGCGCTACGAGGGTGAGGCGTTCGGGGACGACTACGAATTGCCGAACGAGCGGGCCTACGCGGAAACTTGCGCGGCGATCGGGGCGGTGTTCTGGAACTGGCGGATGCTGGCCCGCTACGGCGATGCGAAATATGCCGACGCGATGGAGACGGCTCTGTACAACAGCGTGATCTCGGGGGTCTCGCTGGATGGGCAGGGGTACTTTTATATGAACCCGCTGGCGTCGCCGGGTGGGTATGAGCGCGATAGCTGGTTTGAATGCTCGTGCTGCCCGCCGAACGTGGCCCGCCTGATGATGAGTTTGCCGAGCTACGCCTATTCGACGAGCGACGAAGGCCTGTGGGTGCACCTGTACGTGAAGGGAAGTGTAGGTGCGGAGCTGCCGGGGGGTGGGAGACTCAGGATCGAGGTGGATACGAAATACCCGTGGGAAGGGTCGGTACGGATGCGGGTGACGGAGGCACTGGAAGGGGAGACGACACTGGCGCTGCGGATTCCCGGCTGGGTGGACGAGGTGACGCTGGAGGTAAACGGCGCGGATGCCGGAGTGGAGGTTCGTCCGGGATCTTATGCACGAATCGCCAGAACCTGGCGGATCGGTGACGAGGTTCGGCTGGAGCTGCCGATGGAAGTGCGGCGCCTGCGGAGCAATCCGCGGGTGCTGGAAAACCGGGGCCACGTGGCGCTGGCGCGGGGCCCGGTGGTTTATTGTGTGGAGGAAGCCGATCATCCGGAGGCTGATGTTTACCAACTGGGGCTGGCGCGGGACTCGAAGTTCGCGGTACGTTATGAGCCGGAGTTGTTGGGTGGGGTAGTGGTGCTGGAGGTGGAGGGTGTGGTGCTGAACGGAGACCGGATGGAGCTGTACCGGGAGGAGCCGTTTGCGTCGCCAGGCGTTGCCGGCAGGACGGACCTGCGGGCGATCCCGTATCACGTCTGGGCGAATCGAGGCGCGGGCGCGATGCGGGTGTGGATCCCGGAGGTTTAGCGAAACGAACGTGGGATCGATGGGGGGCGAAGGGTGGCGCCGGTGAAGATCGCCTTTATCGGGGCGGGCAGCGTGGGTTTTACGCGGCGGCTGTTGCGCGATCTGCTGGCGGTGTCTGAATTTCGCGATACGCAATTCGCGTTCACGGACATCTCGGAACGCAACCTGGAAATGGTGACGGAGCTCTGCGAGAAGGACATCCGCAACAACGATCTGCCCGCCACGATTACGATGACCACCGATCGCAGGGAGGCGCTGCGGGACGCTGATTACGTGATCAACTGCACGCGGATCGGCGGGCTGGAGGCATTCGCGCTGGATATCGAGATTCCGTTGTGGTACGGAATCGATCAGTGCATCGGCGACACGATCTGCGCTGGTGGGATCATGTACGGGCAGAGGAATATTCCGCAGATCCTGGATTTCTGTCGTGATATCCGGGAGGTGGCGAAGCCGGAGGTCCTGTTGCTGAACTACGCCAACCCGATGGCGATGAACGTCTGGGCGGCGCTGGAGCATGGCGGGGTGAACACAATCGGCCTGTGCCACGGGGTGCAGCACGGGCACGAGCAGATCGCCGAGGTGCTGGGGGCGGCGAGCAAGGACGAGGTGGACATCATCTGCGCCGGGATCAATCACCAGACCTGGTATACGCGGATACATTTCCATGGCCGGGAGGTGGGTGGGGAGGAACTGCTGGCGGCGTTCGAGCGGCATCCGAAATACCCGAAGACGGAGAAGGTGCGGATCGACGTGCTGCGGCGCTTTGGCTATTACAGCACCGAGTCGAACGGGCATCTGTCGGAATACCTGCCGTGGTACCGGAAACGGCCGGAGGAAATCCCGGAGTGGATCGACCTGTCGCACTGGATCAACGGCGAGACGGGCGGGTACCTGCGGGTCTGCACCGAGGGCCGGGACTGGTTTGAGACGGACTTCCCTGAGTGGCTGGCGGCGGAGGACCCGCCGATCACGGCGGAAGGGCGGTCGGAGGAACACGCCAGCTGGATCCTGGAGGGGCTGGAAACGGGTCGGCGGTACCGGGGGCATTTCAACGTGCGCAACGACGGGGTGATAGCGAATCTGCCGGACGACTGCATCGTGGAGGTTCCGGGCTACGCGGACGGAAACGGGATCAGCATTCCCCGGGTCGGCGAGTTGCCGGCGGCGTGCGCGGCGACGTGCAACGTGTCGATCGGCGTGCAGCGGATGGCGGTGGAAGCGGCGGTGAAAGGGCACGTGACACTGCTGAAACAGGCGATGCTGCACGATCAGTTGATCGGGGTGGTGTGCAACCCGGAGGAAGTCTGGCGGATGGCCGACGAGATGCTAGTGGCGCAGGCGAAATGGCTGCCGCAATACGCGGAGGAAATCCCGGCGGCGAAGGCTCGAATGGAAAAAGCGGAGCCACCGCCGTCGGCCGGCTATGAGGGGGCGGCCCGGCTGCGGACACGCTCGGTGGAGGAGCTGCGCGCCAGCGGGGAAC
>CAZBZS010000025.1:0-26009 GCA_964496475.1 uncultured Chloroflexota bacterium
CGCCAGCAACAGCCCCTTCCGGCTGTTCAAGCACTGGGTCCACGAGGGCGGAATCTCCACGCCGTTCGTGGCGCGCTGGCCCGGAAAAGTGAAGGCCGGGCAGATCGCGCACTCGCCGGCGCACATCACCGACCTGATGGCGACCTTCGTCGAGGTGAGCGGGGCGAAGTACCCGGACGAGGTGGACGGGAACGCGATCCCGGCGATGGAAGGTGAGAGCCTGTTTCCCGCCCTTCAGGGGAAAGACTGGGAGCGCGAGCGGCCCATCTGCATCGAGCACGAAGGCAACTGCGCCGTCCGCGACGGCCAGTGGAAGCTGGTGCGTAAGTATCCGGGCGACTGGGAACTCTACGACATGGAGGCTGACCGGACGGAACTGAACGACCTCGCCGCCGGCAACCGCGACCGGGTGGAACGGATGGTGAAGGTGTACGAGGAGTTCACCGAACGTGCCGGGGTGAAGCCGTGGGATCACATGCTGGAGAGGATCAACGCCTCGGACTGGGTAAAGGGTGACGCAGCGGTGGGAGCGGTGAGGCCCGGCGGGTACGCGTAAGGGCAATCGCCTGATTTGAGCAAGGCTGGAGGAGGACCAAATGGCGGCTGAAACTGAAGCCCGACGGGAGGAGTTATACGGGCTGCTGGGCGATCTGCCTGATCGAGACCGGCCCGTCTCCGCCCGCACACTCACCGTAGAAGAGCGCCCCGGCTACATCCTCGAAACCCTCGTCCTCGATCTCAACGGAATCGAAGACGTCCCCGCCTATTTCGTCCGACCCAAAGACAGTCCCGGCACCTTCCCCACCCTGCTCTACAACCACGCCCACCATGGCGAGTACCTGATCGGCCGCAACGAATTACTCAACCCGCGCGGCGCCCTCGAGCCCTACGCCGACGCCCTCGCCGCCCGGGGCATCGCCCTCCTCTGCTTCGACACCTGGATGTTCAACTAGCGACGCGGACGCTCCGGCGGCGAGATATTCCGCGAAATGCTCTGGAGGGTGCAGGTCCTCTGGGGAATGATGGTCTAGGACAGCATCAAGGCCATGGACTACCTCGTCGCCCGCGACGATGTCGACCCCGACCGCATCGCCACCTACGGCATCTCCATGGGCAGCACCATGGGTTGGTGGCTCGCCGCCCTCGACCAGCGCGTCAATGTCACCGTCGACGCCTGCTGCCTGACCGACCACGAAGCGCTCATCGAGACCCGCGGACTGGAAGGCCACGGCGTCTACTACTACGTCCCGAAGCTGATGAAGCACTTTACCGCCGGCCAGATAAACGCCCTCATCGCCCCCCGCCCGCACCTCGGGATGGCCGGTATCTACGATCCGCTCACCCCGCCGGTCGGGCTCGACCGCATCGACCGCGAAGTCACCGCCGCCTACGCCGCCGCCGGGGCCGAAGACGCCTGGAACCTCGTCCGCTCCAAAACCGGCCACTTCGAAACCGCCGACATGCGCGTCCAGACCCTCGCCTGGCTGGATCGCTGGTTGTAGCGAACGCTTTTGCTTCGAGGGACGGGCGGGGCATAGCATGCGGGACCATCCAGATCCCGGACCGAGAGAGGACGACCCCATGGCCCCGCCGCCCCCCAACATCCTTTGGTACTGCAGCGATCAACAGCGCTGGGACACCATCCGTGCCCTGGGCAACGAACACATAAACACGCCCCGGATCGACAAGTTCCTGGAGACGGCGACGGCCTTCACGCACGCGTATTCGCAGTGCCCGATCTGCACCCCGAGCCGGTCGAGTTTCCTGACCGGGATGTACCCGAGCTACCTGCGGGCAAATCGCAACGGCAACGCCGAATTCCCGGCCGAGGGCACCGAGCGGCTGATCACGCGGCGCCTGCGGGAGGCGGGTTACGAGTGCGGGCTCGCCGGTAAGCTGCACCTGACCGGCGGCTACGACGGCTACGAATCCCGCACCGACGACGGCTACAGCTTCTTTCACTGCAGCCATTCCCCGCGCCGCGACCGGGCCACCTACGCGGACTATTCGCGGTGGCTCGAGAGCAAAGGGCACGATCCGCAGGAGGTCCTCAAGCGCTACGACTTCGAGCGCTACCCGCGCCCTGAGGGGGACATGCCGCAGGGAGGCTTACTGGAGCCAACCGAAGACTTTGACAACGTGCCGCCGGAGCTTCACCAGACGACGTGGTGTACGGAGATGACACTGGAATTCCTGGAAGCGGCAAAGGCCGAGGAGAAACCCTGGTTGATGAGCGTGAACCCGTTCGACCCGCACGAGTGCTTCGACGCGCCGTGGGAGTTCTATCGCCGCTACGATCCGCAGACAATGCCGGACCCGGCATTTCGACCGGAAGACCTCGCCCACCAGGACAAAATCCAGGCGGCCGGAGTGGACTTCCAGGGTGAGGCCCAGCACCCGAAAGACTGGTGGTTCCCGGAGGTGACGGCATCCTATTACGCGATGATCGAGCTGCTGGACGAGCAATTCGGGCGCATCCTTGACTGCTTGGACGAGACCGGCCAGCGCGAGAACACGATCGTGATCTTCATGAGCGATCACGGCGAGATGCTGGGCGATCACGGTCTGGTACTGAAGGGGTGCCGGTTTTACGAGGGCGCCGTGCGGGTACCTCTTGCGATCTCCTGGCCTGGCCACTTCGAGACGGGCATGGTGAGCGACGCCCTAGTGGAGCTGACGGATATCTACCCCACTCTGATGGAGGCAACCGGGCAGCCGATCCCGGACGGCACCCAGGGCCGGTCACTGACCCCGATCCTGACCGGCGCGGCGTCGCCAGACGATCACCGCGATTTCGTGTGGAGCGAGTACATCGACGCCATCAATCGGCCGGACGCGACGCGGGCGTTCATGTACCGGGACCGGCGCTGGAAACTGGTGAGCTATCACGGTAATGGGATCGGCGAGTTATACGATCTGAAGGCGGACCCGGACGAGTTCGAGGACCTCTGGGATGACCTGCAGTACGCGTCGATCAAGGCGGACTTGCTGAAGCGGAGTTTCGACGCGCTGGTGACCCGCATGGATACGGGACCGGAACGGGTGACGCCCTACTAGCGGCCCATCTCACGAGCGTGTCCGCACAGTGCTCGCCTTGGAGCGCGGACGCCATTACTGGTTAGTTCACTTCTCAACCGGACCTTCCCGGGCCAAGCTGGGCTAGGTAGGCGGCAGGGTTCGTGCAGTAGGCTCTTTAGAGGGCCTTTGCGGTCCCGGCAAACTCGGCCGGGAGCGTCGACGGCAAGGACAATTCATGTGGAGTTATTGAGTGGCGACTAAAGAAGACGTTATCGCGGCTCTGGAGACGGTTGTTGATCCAGAGCTCAATCTGGATATCTGGAATCTGGGGCTCGTGTACAACGTCGAGCTCGATGAATCCACGGTGAATATCGACCTCACGTTGACTACCCCAATGTGCCCGGTCGGACCGCTGATCATGACCAATACGAAAGAGGCCGTGGATGCCCTTGACGGAGTCGAGGAGACCAAAATCGAGCTGGTCTGGGATCCCCCCTGGGACATGGAGATGATGAGCGACGATCTCAAATTCATGATGGGCAAGGTGTAGCGGCCCGTCCGTTCCGGTTGTCGGAGCGTTTCCCGTACACCTGGCCTCGTTGTATTCTCGGCATCTGTTTCGGCCTCCAGCAATCAAGAATCGGGAAGACGCGATGCCCCAACTACCCACCGAAGCGCTGCGTGATTACGCCGAGAAGCTGTTCGTCAAGGCAGGCACCCCGGCGAATATCGCCACCCAACTTGTCGGTTCCCTGATTCTGGCCGACCAGTCCGGCCACCCCTCCCACGGCACCATTCGCGTGCCGCGCTACTTGGAGATGATCGGCAACGGTCGGGTAGTGCCAGACGGACGGCCGGAGATCATAAAGAGCAGCCTCACATCAGCGCTCATCGACGGCCACCTGGGCTTTGGCCAGTTTACCGCCGCCTTCGCCACCCAGACCGTAATCGATCTCGCCCGCGATAGCGGAATCGCCATCGTCGGCTGCGTTCGCTGCAACCACACCGGGCGCATCGGCCAGTGGTCGGAGATGGCCGCCGACCAAGGAATGATCCTCTTCGGCGCCGTCGGTGGTCCCGCCGGTCTCCAGGGGACGCCATTCGGCGGCTTCGGCCGCGCCCTCTGCACCAATCCCATCACTGCATCTGTCCCCGGTGGCGACCACGCCCCCATGATCATGGATTTCGCCACAACGGCTACCGCCGAGGGCAAAATTCAGGTCGCCCGCGCCAAGGGCGCCCAGCTTCCCCCGGGCCAGATTCTGAACAAGAACGGTGAGCCGAGCACCGATCCCGAGGAGTTCTACGACGGCGGCGTGCTCCTGCCCTTCGGCGGACATAAGGGCTATGCCCTTTCACTGCTGGCCGAGGTGCTGGCCAGCGGCCTGACCGGTGCGGGCGAGTCCGACGAAAACGCGCAACTTGGCTTCACCGTCATCGCCATCGACCCGGCGATCTTTCGCCCGGTTGCTGATTATGGCGCCAGCGTCGACAGCGTTTTCGAACGAATGGAGGCCATCCCGCCGGCACGGAGATTTGATGGCGTGATGATCCCGGGCGAACCGGAGCGGCGCTCGCGGGCTTCCCATTCCGGTCGTGGCATAGATCTGGCCGAAGCGACCATCAAGAATCTGAAGGCCGAGGGTGACCGGCTCGGGGTTGAATCGTCGCCGATCGGGTAATGCGATGAGCGCCCGCAATTTCAACAACCCACCATCAGAACCTTCCGAGCCAGGGAAATGACCCAGGTAATAGACCCCTGAGCGGACTTTGATCCGCTGATGTACGAGCTGATAGTTGTCAGCTGCGGGCCAGCGGGCCTGACCGCAACGGTTTTCACCGTGCGGCAACGGATGAAAGTGGCGGTCACCGGAAAGGAAGTGGGCGGACAGGCGATCCATAGCACGCACGTTGAAAACTACCTGGGATTTGAGGGCATCGCCAGCGAGGGTCTTGTAGAGCGCTTTGAGAAACAGCTAGCCGAGCAGTTCGTCGAGTTCATCCGGGATGAGGTCGCGAAGATCGAGTACGGAACTGGCTGCTACGAGCTGGAGACACCCAGGGCGCCTTCATCCGAGTCCGCGCAGTGATCTACGCCACTGGCATGATGCCCAATCGCCTGGGGGTTCCCGGAGAACAGGAGCTGACCGGGCATGGGGTCAGCTATTTCGCCGATCACTACGGCCCGACCGCACACGGCAAGAACGTCCTGGTCATCGGCGGCGGAAAATCCGGTCTGCAGGCCGTGCAAGAGGTCGCGCCTGTAGCTGGGCAGATTCACGTGCTGATGCGGGGGGCTGGACCGGTGATCCGGATCGGGTGACGGCAGTGGGGAAGTTCGCCAACGTCACCATGCTCCCCCGGCGACGATAGAGAGGATCGAAGGCGACGAAAACGTAAAGCGGGTAGTAATCAAGCTTGCTGAAGACGAGAGCGAGGAGACCCTGGACATAGACCTGATCTTTGTCGAGATCGGTGTCCGCCCGGCCACGGCCCTGATCAGCCACCTCCCTAAACTGAACGACCGCGGCGAGGTCATCGTCGATCGGGAAAACCAGATAGATGCTCCGGGCTTGTTCGCTGCGGGGGACTGTACGAGCGGGCCGGACAAGGAGATCTCGATCGCCACCGGCGACGGCGTGCGCGCCGCTCTCTCGGCCAGGCGCTTTGTGCATTTGTGGGGCTGGGAGGAGGGTGGCGGGGCTGAATAGGCCCTGTCAACCTGGCAGCAACCCGGACTCCCTTGAAATCCAAGCGGGAATCAATCCGGGCGACCGCCGAACGTTCGTACGCCCGGTTCAAAGAGTTCGGCGTACATGTCCAGCGCAAATCGATCTGTCGCACCGGCGAGAAATCGAGCCACGACCTGATAAATATCAGCCTGTGGTTCGCCCAGTTTTTGCCGGGTGGACAGCGGCAGTAGCCTGGGATTATCGACAAATGCCGCAAACAGACGCCGCAGCACCATCTGGCCCCGGGCGGTTTGTCGCACGATGGCTGGGGACTTGTAGACACGCTCCTGCATGTACTCGCTGACGGCGGCGCGACGGTCGCGCATCTCTGCGGAAGGGCGGATAAGAATCTGGGTGTAAGCGCGGACCTGTTCGGCTGAGTCGATGCCGCCGGCCGAGAGTTGTTCACGGGCGGTGTTGACAACATCTTTGATCAGCACGCCGATTACATGACTGGTTGCCCGGCGCAACACCACGCGGGAGCGGTCGAACTCCAGATCGGGCCGCTGTTTTTGCGAGCAGACCTCTTCCGCGAAGGTAAGAGCGTCGGACCAGAGCCGGGGTCCGTCGCTGAGTAGAGCTTGCAGGCTGATCAGCCCGGCGTTGACTGCGTCTTCGATGTCATGCGCCAGAAACGCGCCTTCGTCGGCCTGAGAGATGGCCTGGGCCTCGGGTCCGGGCTTTGGATAGCGGTGAAACTCGGGGCTGTCGGTCGGGATGTCGTAGAGCGTCTCATGCAGAGCTATGCCTTCGCGGGTGGCCCATGTGAGGTTGAGCCCGCGGAAATCCGGGTAGGGCGCTTCGATGTCATCCACCACCTCGAGCGAATGTTGATTGGCGTCCCAACCACCGTGATCTTCCATGATTTCGTTCAGGACCCGCTCGCCGGCATGCCCGAAGGGACCATGTCCCAGATCGTGACCAAGAGCGATGGCCTCGGTCAGGTTCTCGTCCAGCCCTAGCTCGAAAGCAATACTACGGCCGATCTGCGCCACCTCCAGCGAATGAGTAATGCGTGTGCGGAAGAAGTCCGCCTCGGTGACAACGAACACCTGGGTCTTGTGCAGCAGCCGGCGAAAGGCGCGGGAATGCAGGATGCGATCACGATCGCGGGCAAACGGCGTCCGGCGGGCAGGCTCCTCCGGCGGCCCCGCATGCACCCGATCGGTCCAGGGCGACTCGATGGCGGTCGCCAGGTTTGATGACGAAGAAATCGCGCTACTCCATCATGTTGCGAGGGACGGTGAGGGTGTCGAATTTGGCGATAGCCTTGTCGATATGAGCCTGGCCGTTTTCCAGCGCTATGGCCGCATGACCGGGAAGGAGAGCGTCGATGCCGGCATCGCGGAAGCGGATCATGCTGTTGCCAAGTTCGAACACGGATGTTTCCTCAGCCCAATTGAGCACGACCAGACCGCCGGCGAAAACGAGATCGCCGCCGAACAGAAATTTCACACCGCTGACTTCGAGCAGATAACTCATATGCCGGGCGGCGTGGCCGGGAGTGGAGTATGCGCGAAGGGACAGTTCCCCCACGCGTATCTGGTCACCATCGTCCACCTCGCGCGAGACGGCGACCGGTTCGAAGCGATAAGAAGACGGGTAGCGACCGGCAGCCCGGGCGCGGGTCAGGTTGATGGCTTCTTCGTCTGCGGTCTCCAGCCAGGCCCGGGTGTCCACCGAGGAAATGACTTCGAGTCGATAGGCCTTCCGCAAAAACGCCGCCCCGCCGGCGTGGTCGCCATGACAGTGGGTGAGGACCAAATATTTCACCGTGTCGGCGTCGATGCCGTCAGCTTCGACATTGGCGACGATTCGCTCCGGCACGATGCCCACACCGGCGTCGATGAGGGCGGTTTCGGTCCCGTCGGTGACGGCATAGACGTGACAGTCTCCCTGATGACTGAGACCAAATCCCATCAGACCGCCACCGACTAAGTGGATGTTCTCGGTTAGTTTCATCTTGCGGCTCTTGCTTTCGCTGGGTGATTCGATTCGATGGAGGTGACCCGGATGGCTGGTGTGAATCCGCCCTCTCGGTTCACCGGGGAGACTAGCGTATTGTTCGCTAATTCCAGTTTCAAACTATTGTGCCTTCGGGCGATCGGCTTGAAGGGAAGGTGCTGATGATCGGAGCGGCGCTGCGGGCGCGGGAAGCGGATGGCAATCCGGTGAAAGTGGCGGTAGTGGGGGCGGGGCGATTCGGCGCCAGCGTAATCGTACAAATCGCGGGTATGCCCGGGATGGCAGTGGCGGCCATCGCGGACAGGAACCCAGTGAATCTGGCGGCGGCCTGGGAGGCGTACGGGGCGGCGGCGGGCGAAGTAGTGCCGGCGGATGCAATTGGACCGGCCGTAGAGGCGGTCACGACCGGCCGGCCGGTGGGGCTGGTAGACGCGGATATCGCGCCCGAATTGCCGGTAGACGTGATTGTAGAAGCCACGGGGGTGACGGAAGTTTCGGCCCGTATCTGCCGGGCGGCGCTGGAACGCGGGAGACATGTGGTGAATGTGACTGTCGAAGCGGATGCGGCGGTCGGTGCCCGGCTGTCGGGGATCGCCCGGCGGAACGGCGTGGTTTACACCCTGGCCGACGGAGACCAGCCGGGAGTGGTGAACCGCATGGTCGACTGGGCACGGTCACTGGGATTTCAGGTGATCGCCGCGGGCCGGGGGACGAGACGCTATCCGGCGGACCGGGAGGGATCGCCGGAAGAGGCGTTTGCGCGCTACGGGTATAGCGATGAATTGGTTGCGCGTCGGCGCTTGAACTCGCGGATGTATAACTCGTTTCGGGATGGGACGAAGTCGCAAATCGAGATGTGCGCGCTGGCCAATGTGACCGGGATGGGCCCCGACCGACCGGGCATGCACGAGCCTCCGGCCGGAATCGACGATCTGGCGCGTCTGTTTCGTTTGCGGGCAGACGGCGGAATACTGGGGAGGGAAGGGGTAGTGGAGCTGGCTAATGCGGTTGCGGATGACGGCGAGACGGAAGTGGCGGGCGAGATAGCCAACGGGGTGTTCGTAGTGATCCGGGCGTCTCACGCGCTGATCGCGGAAGACCTGGGCTTTTACGGGCTGAACGTTTCCGAGGATGGGCGAGTCGGCGCGATATACCGGCCGTATCACCTGTGCGGGGTGGAAGCGCCGCTGAGCGCGGCGGAAGCGGCACTGTTCGGTCAGGCGACGGCCTACGCGCGGGAGGAACCGGTCGCGGATGTAGTCGCCGTTGCAAAGCGGGACCTGCGGAAAGGGACTCAACTTGACGGCGGTGGTGGTGAGACGGTGAGCGGGTATGTAACCGGCTGGGGGGAGGCGCGGGCGAGAGGGATCCTGCCGCTGGCACTCGCGGATGGGGTGGAACTGATGCGGCCGGCGCAGCGCGGCAAGGCCATCCGCTACGCGGATGTGCGGCCGGGGAGGGCCGGGACGATCGGCGAGCTGCGACGGGAAATGGGGGACGGGGGTTGGGAGGACGCAGGAACCGGAGCGGAATTGCTGGAGCTGGATTTCCCCGGGTAGGGGAGTCGGGACACCCGACAGGCGAGTTCAGATGCCAGTTGTCGGGGATGGAAAACGTTCGCCGAAAACCGGCCAGTTGACAGATAGTCCCTCTCAATACGACTGGATTCCAGTCTGGGGGATAGACACTTGGGTGGTGCTGTCCGTGCACGATTCTGGGAAATTGAAATCCGGTAAGTTCTTTGCCGTCCCGGTAGAGGATTTGCTTCGCGGGACCGCCACGGGATTCGACCTGCACGTGCGCACACGCGACGGTCACTCACCCTACCTGCACTCCGGGCAACGGGTCACTGACTCCACCCGGCACGCCCTTGAACAATCCGGTATCTCCAAGCTGTATGTGCCCGGGCGTATTGCCGTCCCCTTCGCACGCAGTTACTTCGAAGCGGCGCAGCTGGTGCTGGAGTCCCGCGATGCGTCGTCGGAAGATCGGGCGCAGTAGCCCAGCACCTGGTGCACAATCCCAGCATCAAACCGTTTCAGATGGCCCGCGATATCACCGAGCTGATGGTCGCCGAAGCGATGAAATCGCCGGAGTCGCTGACAGCGCTCGTGAAAATGACCTATGTCGAGCGGGAGCTTCATTCGCACCTCGTGAACTCGTCCATCTCCGCGATTGCCCTGTCTGCATCGCTGCGGATAAGTCCCCCGGAACGAATCGCGCCTAACGGGCTGGCCTGTCTCCTGTACGAACTAGGAATGACCCGCGTAAGTCCCCGCTCCAGCTTCACCGGTGATCCCAGCGAGGACCCGGTTGTGCGGCAACACGTCTTCATCGGCCGCGATATGACCCACATCCTACCGGGACTCTCTCACGAGGTCAGGGAGGCGTCCCTGAGCCACCACGAACGCTGGGGCGGCAGCGGTTATCCGGGGGGACTCAAAGGCGAACGGATTCCGTTGACAGCCCGGATCGCCGCCGATGTCGATTCCTTTGACACGCCGACCACCAGCCTGCCCGGCGGTCAGGCGCTCACTGCTTTCGAGGCGCTGCATGTCCTGGGCCGGCATATGCCCGGCCGGTTCGATCAAGCGATCCTCCGGGCGCTGGTTGCCGCACTCAGCGCGTAGATCGCGGCCCCGGTCCGGAACGCTAGACTTGTGCAGTCCTCCATGGACTCGGGCGCTGAAAGAAGTCGGGTGACAAGATGGCGGAAATTCGGTTGGGGATTATCGGGACCGGCGGCATCGTGGGGATGTTGCATATACCGGCGTACCTGAATCTGCCGGAGATCGAGATCGTCGGGCTTGCCGATCCGAATCCAGCAGGGATAGCAGCGGCGAAGGAGCCGAATCCGATGCTGGCGGATGTGGCGGAGTATGCGGATCACCGAGAGATGCTCGATAAGGAAAAGCCGGACGCGGTGCTGGTCGCCTCGCCGCATGCCTTCCACAGCCCGCAGATGATCGATGCGATGGAAGCGGGCTGTCACGTGCAGACGGAGAAGCCGGCGGGGACGGGCCCGGCGGCGGTGCAGGCGGTGATCAACAAGCGAGACGAGACGGGCAAGATCGTGGTTGTGTCGTACAACCGGCGGTTCATCCCGATCTATCAGGGAATCGTGAACTCGCTGCGAGAGGGGGAGATCGGTGACGTACACGGGGTTTCGCTGCTGCATACGGAGAATTGGTTCACGCGAAACAGCGTGACCTGGCGGACGGTGAAGGACATGGCGGGGGGAGGATTCATAATCGACACGGGCGCCCACACGCTTGATTTCATTCATCACGCGATGGGGCAGAGCACGGCGAAGCTGACTGCCCGGGTAGACCGCATGGGATCGGAAGTGGATATCAACGCGGCGGTGTCGTTTGAGTTTGAAGACGGAACGCTGGGCTCGGTCTTCACGACGGGCCACGGGCCGAATATCGGCGGGGGATTGTGGGAGGATATCAGCTTCTTCGGGGACAAGGGGGCGATCATGTTGCGATCGATGGGCGACACCGGCTTTATGAATCCGACGGTGTATCGGAACTACTATGAGACGGGGGATACGAAGGTTGAGGCTGTGAGCGAGGGGATGATAGAGCCGTACGTAGCGGGGCCGGGGAAGGCGCTGGTTGACGAGATTCTGGGCCGCCCGAATGTGGAGTACGCCACCCTTGAAGACGCCTTCCGCGTACACAAGTTCGTCGACGCCGTCTACCGCTCCGCCGATGCCGGTGGGAACGAGGTCACCGTCTAGCAGCCACGTCGGTCCCGTGTGCCCGAAACGATTCATACTGCAGAGCAGCCGACGGACCTTCTGACATCGGCGCCACGGGCGACTTCGCTTCTAGTTGCCCTAGCTTGGCCGCGTCGTTGACGACATGTCGAGGTAGTCCTTCAGTACCTGCGCTCTGGAAGGGTGCCGCAGCTTTCGTAACGCCTTAGCCTCGATCTGGCGTATGCGTTCCCGGGTTACCCCGAACTCCTGACCGACTTCTTCGAGCGTGCGGGGACAGCCGCCATCGAGGCCGAATCGGCGCTCCAGTATCCGGTGTTCGCGATCGGACAGAGTGCTCAGCACAGCCTCCACCGCCTCTTTGAGCAGCTGGCGAAACGCAGCGTCGGCAGGCGCCGTGGCGCTAGCGTCGCCAAGAAATTCACCAACGCGTCTGTCTTGGTCACGACCCACAGGCGCCTCCAGCGAAAGGGGCCGCCGGGCAGCTTTCGTAGCAAGCAGTACTTTCTCTGGGGTGATGTCGAGCTCCCGGGCAATCTCCTTCAGGGTAGGCTCCCGGCCGTTCTCCTGTACTAGGCGCCCTGATACGCGCGCTACCTTGTTGATGATCTCTACCATGTGCACAGGAACGCGGATCGTCCGGGACTGGTCAGTTACCGAGCGAGTTACCGCCTGCCGGATTCACCATGTGGCGTAGGTACTGAACTTGTAGCCTCGTCGATAGTCGAACTTCTCTACTGCCCTCATCAGGCCGATGTTGCCTTCCTGAATCAGGTCTAGCAGCGACATGCCGCTACCGATGTACTTCTTCGCCACGCTCACGACGAGTCGCAGGTTGGCCCGGACCAGCCAGTCCCGCGCCACCTTGCTGCCCGCTTCCGTCTTCTTGGCAAGATCGACTTCCTCGGCAGCGGTGAGCAGGTCCACGCGCCCGATCTCGCGCAGGTACATGCGCACCGGATCGTCCAGGAAGCCGGTGGCCATCGCCTCTTCGGTGGTGGTGATGGCGCTGGGCACGCGCAGCTTACGGAGGCGGTGCTCCTCGTCCCGCCTTTTCTGATCTCTCTCGGCCTCGTCGCGCCCCTCCTCTCCGTCCTCGGCTAGGACCTCCACGCCTTCACTCATCAGACGTTGGTAGAGGACGTCGATCTGGTCAAGCTGGTCCTCGGCTTCGGGGCAGATGTCCAAGACGTCCTCGTAGGTGAGGTAGCCCTGCCTTTTGCCCAATGCAATCAAGGCTTCCATTTCGTCGACGAGAGAAATCGCGCTCATGCTATTCTCAGATTCCGCTGCGCTGCTCAACCACGTTTCTCGGGTGGAGTCGTGCTGTCTGTCCTCACTCGGTCGGCATTTTCGATATCGTCCGCTCGGCACATCACAGGTCTTGGGTGTCACCATCGACGCGCCCCTCGCTCTGGGCTCCAGCACTCCTAAGCCGGCGCAGTCATAGTTGCGCAGGCCGCTGCGGTACCCACTTCGGATCTCTTCAACCCGAAGCCTCGGGCGCGACGCGCCCAATAATATCCGACGTACGGGGCCGGCCGTTTCCTAGGTGCGAATGGCGATAGTGCCTCTGTCCAGCAGATGGTCTCTGAGGGTACGCAGCCAGCGGTCAGCCAAAACTGCCTTCCGAGTGCCCACATTGAGCTCGCTTCCCGCTTCTCCCGCAGGATAGCGAATGCGGAGTGCAACTGCTCTGGCCAAGGAGTCTCGAAGTTCCACCACTATCATTTGGAATACCACACACCGGCGCTGCCCGGCAGGAAACACAGGCAAGGGTTAGGCAACCGACCACTGGACAGTGTGGTGGAGCCCAAGGATATTCGTAAAACCGCAGTAGGCGTTACGTAGCATCAGCGCCACTCCCATCCCGCCGCTTCAAGTGATAGGAGGGCAGCAAAGCGGCCGCCCGGGCTGTCGAGAGGCGGTGCGCCACGGTGACCACGGCGCCACGCCTCTCCGTCCCAGCGGACCTGGCAATGAAGCTACGAAGGGCAGCGCGGAAGGCCGCCTCGCTGGCGCTGTCGATGGCCGCGGTCGCCTCATCGAGCAGAAGCACCGCGCCATCAAACAGCTCCACTACCCGATGTCGGACTTTGGGAGTTTCGAGCCTACAGCACGCTTCTGCATGGCGTTCGACGAGCCGCGGCAGTGCATATTGTGTGCGGTATCGGCGGAGACATCACGTCCCGCCTGGTGAGCAGCGACGGATCTTCGTTGAGCGCTGGCGCTCGCTGATTGCGGAATTATCGGCAGTGTAAGACGAGGCAGGGTTTGGGAGCACTTCGTCGGACATCTTCGGCACCCTGAGACCTGACAGATTCGCACGGGAGTCATCAGGCTGGGTAACGGGGACGGGGTGTGAGCGAGCCCGAGGACCTGGCGTCAGCAGCCTAGTCCCAGGGCTCGCGGCCATCGCTCCACTGCGGCCAGCGGGTGATAACAACTTTTGGGTCGGTGAAGAACTGGACGGCGTTACCAGCCTGTCCGTGGGTATCGCCGAAGAACGAGAGTTTGCGCCCGCTGAACGGGAAGAACGCCATGGGTGCGGCGACGCCGACGTTGACGCCGATGTTGCCGATGTTGACGCGCTGTACGAAGTCCCGGGCCACGGCCCCATGGCTGGTGTAGATGGAGGCGGCGTTGCCGAACTGCGACTGGTCGATGGCGGCGATCGCCTCGTCCAGTGAGTCCATTCGGATCAGGTTCACCGCCGGGCCGAAGACCTCTTCGCGGGCTATCTTCATATCCGTGGTGACGCCCTCGAGCAGCGTGGGGCCGATCCAGTAGCCGTCCGGGTGACTTTCCACGGTCGCTCCACGGCCGTCGACGGTAGCGGTGGCGCCCTCGGCCACGGCGCCGTCGATGTAGCTGGCGATGCGCTCCTGCGCCGCTTTCGAGATAACGGGTCCCATGCCGGTACCCGGGTCCAGCCCGTTCCCGAGCTTAATCGCTTCAGTCGTCGCCACTAGGCGCTGTTTGACATCGTCGTGGGCGTCGCCGATGGCGATGATGTTCGATCCGGCCAGGCAGCGTTCGCCAGCGCAGCCGAAGATCGATCCCATCATATTCGACACGGCCGCGTCCATGACGGCGTCGGGCAGGACGACTAGAAAATTCTTGGCGCCGCCCTGGCACTGGGCGCGTTTGCCGGCGGCCGTGGCCGTTTTGTAGACCTGCCTGGCGACCGGGGTTGAGCCGACGAAAGAGACGCCCTGGACATCCGGGTGCTTGCAGAGAGCTTCACCAACGTCCCCGGCACCGTGGAGGATCGAGAGAACGCCGGGCGGAAAGCCAGCTTCGAGTGCTAGGCGGGCCAGTTCCATCTGACTCAACGGGGTCTGAGGCGAAGGCTTGATGACGTAGGTGTTTCCGGTGGCTATGGCGTAGGGCGCGAACCACCAGGGGACCATGCTGGGGAAGTTGAAGGGGGCGATCTGGGCGAATACGCCCAGCGGCTCGCGGATCATGGTCTCGTCGAAGCCGGCGGCGATGTCGGCGGAGAAATCGCCCATTTGCAGCGAGGGAATGCCGGCGGCGACTTCGACGTTTTCCAAGGTGCGGATGACCTCGCCGCGGGATTCCGCTAGTGTCTTGCCGTTCTCGATTGTGCATATACGGGAGAGCTCCTCGAAGTTCTCCTCGATCAGCCGGTGGAGGCGGAAGAGGTGGCGGGCGCGGTTCACCGCTGGTACCTTCCGCCACCCAGCAAATGCCTCCCGCGCCGTCGCGATAATCGCCTGTACTTCGTCCGGTGTCGATAGCGGCACGGTGGCTATCAACTCCCCGGTGGCTGGGTTGGTGACCGGGATCGACCCAGTGGCCCGGGATGGGGTCCATTTGCCGCCGATCAGATTGGCGAGAGGCCGGTCGGGATGGGTTGTATCGAGGATGGAGCCGCTGGTGGTCATCGGGGTCTCCTGGGTGCTGGTAGGGGGTCTGGCTGAAACTAGCAGGGTCGGGGAGGTTCTGGAAGCGTCCGCCCGTTGATTGGCGGGAGGCGCTTAACATAATAATGGTGGGCGCGGGTTGAGACGGCCGCGACACGCACGGAAGATGACGGATGGCACAAGAAGACGTGGACTTTAAATATACGTTCGCCTTCTGCATGTACCGGTGGCGCTGCGTGGTGGAGGACGAGGTGGGGATACGGCTTCGGGAACATATGGCCGAACTGGCGGTGGGGATGGGGGTGGAACTACAAGAGATGAACTGCGCGGCGGACTGCGTGCTGATCCGGTATCGGCACCGGCTGATGTGACCCCGGGTGAGATCGCAACGACGCTGAAGGACGGCTCGGAGCGAGCGCTGAGGGAGGAATACCGGGAGTTGCGGGCGCTGGCGGCGCTATGGGCCGGTTACCTGGCGACTACGGCGAAGGAATTTCCACACGAGCGGCTGCAGCGATTCGTAGAGGATGAGAGGCAGGCGGAGGGAGACAGGCGGGTGATAATCACAACGCCGCCACGGAGTCCCTTCGGCTAGTCCGACACGTTCCCGGCCTCCCTCAGCTGAATTCCAGCGTAGCTTTGAGAAACTTCAGGATCGCGTCGATGAACCCTTCGCCCGCCAGCAACACGTAGTCGTTGTGGTCGGCGCCGTCTATCTGCACGAACCGCGCCGTCGCCGTCGCCGTCTCGTACAGCCGGCGGCTCTGCTCGACCGGAACGACGCTGTCGTTTTCGCCAACGATGACGAGCAGAGGAGACGTCAGGCGTCCGACCTTCTCAATGGAAGAAAACCGATCCTTCAGCAGCAGGCCGGCGGGCAGGAACGGGTAATGGACTCCGGCCATGTCGACCAGTGACGTGAACGGCGATCGTAGTATCAGGGCGGCCGGCGGGCGCTCGTCCGCCAGGGCCACCGCCACCGCCGCGCCCAGCGATTCCCCGAAGTAGACAATACGGGTGGGGTCCACATCTTGGCGACGGGCCAGATACTCCACCGCCGCTCGGGCGTCGGCGACCAGGCCGCGTTCTGACGGTCTACCCGGGTTTCCGCCGTAGCCCCGATAGTCAAACAGCAGCACCGCCATACCGGCGTCCGCCAAGGCCTCTGCTAGGGGCACTCGCATTTCCCGATTGCCAGCGTTGCCGTTGAACACTAGCACCGCGTACGCAGCCTGTCCTCCCCGGGGGCGCGGCAATGGAGGCACGAACCATCCGTGCAGCGAGAGCCCGTCGTCGGTCACGAAGGTCACCGCTTCGCTGCTCGGCAGCACCGCCTCCACCGGTGGGAGCTCCCCGGCCAGCGGGAAGTAGATCAAGCTGCGTTGGAACAGCCACGCCAACAGCAGGAGTGACCCCGCGACGAGCACGACGAGGCCAAGCGGAATTGATACCCGTTCAAGCGCCATCACCACGGCTAGTCCATGTCGCAGGGGGCAAAGCCCCCAATAGTGGGAGTTGCGGCTGCGGCGGGCCTTGCTTGCGCGGCCCGTTCCATCCCACGTTGAGCGTGGGCGTTAGGGTCCACTGGTTGGCCGAGAGTCCTGCCGCATCCGGTGCAGCTCGGTGGTGAACTCTGCCCCTATCAACAGCACGATCGCCGACAGGTAGATCCAGAGCAGGACGGCGATGGCGGCGCCGAGCGAGCCGTACACCACGTTGAAGGAGCCGAAATTAGCGCCATACCAAGCGAACCCGATCTTGAGAATCTCGAAGAGGATGGCGGCGAGGACGGCGCCTGGAAAGGCCTGTCGCCAGGGGACAGCGGTGTTGGGGAGGAGGACGTAGGCCAAGGCGAAGGTGAGTGTACTCATTATGAGGGGGACGATACGGCCGATGACCCCGGCGCCAGCTTCGGTGGCGAAATAGCCGATGACCGGTATGGTGCGACCGGCCTGCTCGACGATAAAACGAGCCGTGTCGATCAAGCCGGAAGTGCCCACCGACAGGATCGCGAGTCCCGGCAGGGCGATGACAGCTAAGAGGTCGAGGGCCTTGCCGTGGACGAGATGGTGGTGGCGGTCGATGTCCCAAGCGACAGTGAGGGCGCGGCGTAACGTGGTGAACAGCCTGGAGGCGGACCAGAGCAGGGCGATGAAGGCAACCAGTCCGAAGAATCCGCGAAAGGCGATGGCTTCGGCGTTGGCACCGGCGATGAGGTTCTCGCCGCCGGGGATGGCCTGGTTGAGGGCGTCGACGAAGGTGTCGTAGGCCTCCCGGCCAAAGGGGAAGAAGGAGACGACGACGCTGGCGCCGAGCAAGAGCGGGAACAGGGCGAAGAACGTGTGATAGGAGATGGCGGCAGCGTGGGTGATGCAGTCGTCCTCTTTGAATTCGCGAGCAATGCGACGGATGAGTTCGACCAGCGAGCGGATTGGGTGGGGCAGGCGGCGTTCGATGGCTTGCAGGCCACGTGCGAGGGCGGGCGCGAATGCGCGGGCGCTGGCCAGCCGGCCGACCGGCGAGCCCGCGTTCTGGCTGTCGGCGTTTGGCGGATCGGAATTCATGCACTGATTATCGCAGCAGGTCGTAGACAATAAATTCGACCATGCCTTTAATCTTCCCCCCGGGGTCTACTGCGGCTGCGATTTCGGCCCGAGATTATTTCTCCCTGGGGGCGTCGGGCATCCAGGATTGGGTGGGGCGACGGTAATCGCCTGCTTTTGAGTGCCCGAGGATGCCGGGGTCGAGCCAGGGTTCGACATGTTCCGGGGCGTAGCGAGCGGCGCGGTAGACGTTGACGAGCTGGCCGCCGAAGAACGGGGAATAGTAGTCCCAGACAACTTCTTTGTCGGGGGTGACCTCGAAGATGCGGCCGCAGTCGGATTCGCAGATGAGGGTGTTGCCGTTACGTAGTCGCTGCTGGCCGGCGCGGAAAGGGCTGGCGAAGGTCTTGGGGTCCTGATATTCCCAGAGCATCTTGTCAGGTTCGCGTGGGTCGAATTCTCGCACTATGGAATGGCCGCGCAGGGTGCCGTTGTCGAATAGCAGGATGTGTCCGTCGTCGAGCATCTGGGCCTGATGCTGGCCGTCGAGTATGCCGATTCCCCAGGCCCAGACGATGTCTTTGGATTCGTGATCGACGATGGAGATGATGTCGAGGGAGCGATGGCTGAGCAGGTAATTACCCGCGCGGAAGCGGAAATCTTCTCGGCCGATGGGATTGTCGGGCAGGACGGTAAGGGTGTTGGTGTGGGCCCAATCGGCCTGGTTGCGGGGTAGTTCGAGGCCGGCGAGATCGACGAGCTGGTCGACGTGATCGCTGAGCCACCATTCCCAGTGGACGAAGCTGTCGCGATCGAGTTGCAGGATGAGATCGTCCTGGATGGGGCCGCGGGTGTAGATGTCGGGTCGGTCGCGATCGCGCTGGTAGAGGGTGAGGATGGAATCGGTGCCGGGGAAGCGGTGATAGTCGTGATGGGTGCGCCCGTGCCAGGCCCAGACGAGGTTGCCGTCGACGTCGGATTCGAATAGGCCGCCGAAGTAGTTGTCCCAAAAGAGGGAGCCGTCGGGGTTGAGCTCGCCCCACTGGCTGTGGGTCACCGGCCAGGAGTGGACAACGCGCCCGTTCATGTCGATGAGGTAGGAGGTGTCGCCGAAGGCAGGGGAGAACAGGGTGTAGCCGGGCCAGGCCTTTTCCTGATTCCAGGTGCACACGCCGCGTAGGCCGTTGTAGAGCCGTGGCGGTATGGGCTTGACGCGGTCGCCGTAGTCGCGGCCGGGCTGGTGCTCGGTGCCGAATTTGACCCGGGAGGGAGGTAGGATTCGCATGTAGCTGGCCTTTCCTTGTGCCGGTCGTACATCCGCCTAGGCGGGATGAAAGATTATGCCGGTCGGAGCGGAAGCGCACAGTGGGCCGGGTAGGATAAACGAGTGTTTTCTTGACAGGATGATTTTTATGGACAATCACATTGGCCGAAATAGTTCCGGGTAGCGTCTGGCGTTGGCGGTATCGCCGTGTGCTGGAAGTTCAGGGATCCATCTGAGCTTCAATGGGGGTTGATTCGGATGAGCCGGGGCTGCTCTGTGTAGCAGCGAATACGTCCGGCGGGTGGCCGGGGATCGATACATTGGTAGGTAAGTAGCGGCAACGGTGGGCGGAGATATGTAGGCCGATTCCCGAACACAAAACACGGGCGCGGGCGACGCCGGTGTAGGCCGGGTTGGCGGCGGTCGGCGAGAGGGAATCTAGCGGATGGGGTCGGTGGCCGCCAGGAGCCCGGAGATGAATCCGAGAGCGTGGGCACGACCACGGTAACCGTAGCCCTGGTCGTTGACAATGCCGGGTACGTGGTCGTCGAGCAGGTATCCGTCGAAGCCGATTTTTCGTAGCGTGCGAATAGCGGTTGCGACGTCCACGTTGCCCTCGCCCAGGAAGCACTCCTGGAACTTGCCGGCGGCGCCCTGCACGTCGCGGAAATGCACGTAGAAGATCTTGCCGAGCCCACCGAAATGGCGGATGGCTTCCAAGCATTTCATTCCCATCATCTCGGACCAGCAGCCCATGCAGAAATCGAGCCCGAGATTGGGGCTGTCTACTATGCCGAGCATGCGGTCGAAGCCGTCCCAATCTTTCAAGATACGAGCGACTCCGCCCAATGACTCGACGGGCGGATCGTCGGGGTGTGCGGCGAGTTTCACGCCAGCCTCTTCGGCGACCGGAACGACAGCCCTCAGGAAGTATTCGAGATTGGCCCACATGTCTTCGGCGGTGTACTCGCGGTCGAACGACGGCGGCGCATTTCGGGCAAGGTCCATGTCGAAGGAGGTTACCTCGGCTCCGCCCCGTCCCGGCGTGGTGCGTGAGGTGCGCCAGACGGAATTGGGCATCCAGTGGAAGCCGAGGATCGGGATTCCGGCGCGGCCCAGGTTGCGGATGGTCTCGGCGTAGTTTTCGATCTGCTCGTCGCGCCCCGGCAGGCCGAGCATGGCCTTGTCGAAGAAAGAATTGGGCGTGTTCTCCAACGCGAAGAGCTCCAGCCCAACGTCTTCGATGCGGGTGACTAGGTTGAGCAGGTCCATGAATTCCCAGCGTCGGTCGCCGGGCAGGTCGGGGTTGTTGAGCTGGATGCCGGTGGCGCCGAGCTGGGCGGCGAAGGCGAGGGCTTCGTCGTCGAGGCTGCGCAACTGGCCGACGGCTATCTTCATGGCTCTCACTTTGTCGGCTCTACTCGAAACGTGGACTGGATTATGGGCGGGCGTCGGGACCGGGACAAGTCTGCCGCTTGGCCCCCATCGCTTCAAATCAATCCGCAAATTGGTGCAGAAGAAAGCGGCGGGGCCGCCTAGGGATCATGACGACCTGAGCCGGGCGGGCAAGGTGCGCTACGTCGGTACCAGCAATCACGCCGCGTGGCAGATCATGGATTCGCTATGGGCTTCGAAGGAGCTGGGTCTGAATCGCTTCATCAGCGAGCAGCCACCCTTTCACATCCTGGACCGGAGGGTGGAACGGGAACTGCTGCCGGTGGCGCGGACGTACGGACTGGCGATATTGCCGTGGTCGCCGCTGGCGAGCGGGATGCTGGGTGGACGGTACCGACGGGATAGCTGGCAAGACCTGAAGGACGCCCGCTGTATGACCCAGAGCGTGCGAGCGGAGGAGCTAAACGTGCTTGCCGATGAGGTCTTCGACGTGATCGAGGCCGTGGAGGCGATCGCCGCTGAGAAGGGCGTGCCGGTGAGCGGGTTCAGCCTGGCCTGGGTGGCGGCGCAGCCCGGTGTGACAGCGCCGATAATCGGTCTGCGGACCATGGAACACCTGGACGGATACCTGCGAGCGCTTTTAGGTGGAGATCACCGCGGAGGACGAGGTGCGGGTGGACGCGCTGGTAGCGCCAGATCGGGCGGTAACCAATTACTATGAAGGTGATTACGGTCCGCATCTCCACTGGTAGCGGCGGCCATAGACCGTTTATTTGGTCGCCCTGACCTCGAGCATTTCGCTACGCAGACCGGCCGCCGACTCGGCTGGCAGTCACAGACTGGTTGTTCGGCCGCCGACTCCACTGGCAACAGGCATAGCCTGCTTTCTCATTTATCTTTTACCCGTGTGGTTGAGCTGAACTGGCGGGCCTGCAACGCGAGAATGCAGTAGCAGGGCGCTGCTACTTGCCAATGGCGTTGAGGATGATGTCGGCGCCGAGGATGGCGAGGGCGGCGATGACGGAGTTCTTGAGTAGCCGCCCCAGCCAGGAGGCGGCGAAAAAGCGATACCAGCCGAAGCCGAGGGCGCCGGCAACGGCGCCGGCGATGTCAAATACGGGATTGGGGATAGCGGCGACGGCGAGGATTGTCAGGAAGCCGTGGCGTCGCATGAAGTCCTGGATGCGGAAGTACCAGCGATTGCGGAGAATCCAGCGCGAGCCAGTGAAGCCGAGAAAGTACGAATATAGCTCCCCGATGACCTGGCCGGTTGTCCCGACGAGGGCAGGTAGCCACCAGTTGTCAAAAGCGATGGCGAATGATCCGATGGCGGCCCAGCCGAAGCCGGGAACCATGAAAAGGCCGCCGCTGACGACGGCGACAGTGAATAGGGCGAGATAGCCTTGGGTCGGGTTGAGGAGCATGTTCTGGGCGAGGGGGATGACGGCGACGGTGATGGCGATCACCCCGGCCAAAGAGGCGAATTGAATGGCTAGGACCACACGGCGTCGCCGGGAGTGCTCGTCGCTCGGACCGGGTTCGGTGTTGGGATCGGCCATGGGGTGGCGTTTCTGTTTGCGGTTGACAATTAGGAACGGTGGATGTCGCCCGGCGTCGGGGCATAATAGCGGTCACACGGTGGTCACACAGTGACTTGATGCTGTCGTTGGTCGGCAGGTTGGATTGGAGGCGGATGAAAGCGGCGTATCTTGAACGGGCGAGGGAAATCTCGATTCGGGATATCGAGCGCCCACGGCCCGGCCCCAGCGAGGTGTTGGTTAGGGTCGAGTCCATCGGCGTCTGCGCGTCGGACGTGCACTACTACGAACACGGGCGGATAGGGCCGTTCGTGGTGAAGGAGCCGCTGATTCTGGGTCATGAGTCGGCGGGCGAGGTGGTGGAGGTGGGGAAGGAGGTTGTCGATCTTGTTATTGGCGACCGGGTGTCGATGGAGCCGGGGGTGCCGTGCGGACGGTGCGGCTACTGCCGGACGGGTCGCTACAATCTGTGCCCGGAGGTGGTGTTCTTGGCGACGCCGCCAGTGCACGGGGCGTTTTGCGAGTACATGGTGCATGCTGCGGCCTATTGCTATCCGATACCCGACAGCATGACCTACGATGAGGCGGCGATGATGGAGCCGCTGTCGGTGGGACTGTTCGCGACGGAACGCTCGGGGGCGCGGGCGGGAGATCGAGTGGCGGTGCTGGGGGCGGGGCCGATTGGGCTGGCGACGCTGCTGGCGCTGAACGCCCAGGGAATAACCAACGTGACACTTTTCGATGTCCTGGATTTTCGCGTACGGAAGGCGTTGGAGCTGGGCGCGGCGTCGGCGGTTGACGCATCCGAAATCGATCTGGCTGCGGACTTCCCCGGTCGCTTCGATGTGGTGCTGGAGACGGCCGGGAACGAAATCACTACGGCGGCGGCCACTCGCATCGCGGTCCCGGGAGCGACCATCGTGCTGGTGGGGCATGTCACGTCGGAGACGGTGCCGATCGACACGAACGAGCTGATTATCACGCAACTAAACGTGGTGGGCTCGTTCCGCTATGCGAACACCTACGAGCGAGGGATCGAGCTGGTGGCGGCCGGGAAGATCGACGTGGCGAAGCTCATCTCGCGGCACTTCACTCTGGACGAGGCGGAGGCGGCACTGCGGTTCGCGCGGGACGCGAAGGATGAGTGCATCAAGGCCGTCGTCACTCCGTGACTTTCTTCTGTCGTCGGTCTGCTGGTCGAGTTTGGCGCAGGTGGTTGTCACATGGATTTAATTTCGTCATCGGCGGCATAGTGGCGCCGGTCGACCATCGAGCCGTCGTGGTAAAGGGCCGATTCCATGTAGGAGTCGCCGTGCACACCGCCCAGCGTAGCACCGGGTCGTAATATCGGGGGTTGAATGGAAGCGAAGCGGAAGGTGACACCGTGACGGATTCAACCCGGACCGAACGCCCGCAGGGTCTACGGATGGAGTACCTGGGACATTGCGCGTTTCGCCTGACGACGCCGGCGGGCAGCCGGATCGTGGTGGACCCGTTCCGGAATTCGGAGAGCGGCCAGCGCTGGTTCCTGCTGCCGAGTCCGCCGGTGGAGGCAGACGTGTTACTGATCAGCCATCCGCACGCCGATCATGACGCGGTGGACACGGTGGCCGGGGAGCCACGGCGGCTGGAGGATGTGGGGGAGGTGCGGGCGAAGGATTTCGTTGTGCGTGGACTTCGGGGGCGGCACTCGGCCAGATTCGGCGGGGATATCAAGTACTTCAACACGATCTTCGTACTGGAGGCGGCCGGGCTGCGGGTCTGCCTGCTGGGGGATAACGAGGCGGACCTCGGGGAGAGGTTGTGGCGGGACATCGGAGCGATCGATCTGCTGACCGTTCCGGTGGAGGACGCGGGGTTGATCCTGAGCGCGGCGGCGGCGGAACGGGTGGCGAATCGGCTGCGGCCCAGAGTGGTGGTGCCTACGCACTATTTCATCGAGGGGCTGACGGGCCCGACGCCAGGGTTCAAGGGGATCGACGATTGGAGAGGCCGGCAGGCGAAGGTGCGGGATCTGGACGGGGCGACGCTGGAGCTGCGAAAGGAGGACCTGCCGGAGGAGCGGGAGGGCTGGGTGTTTGGGAGCTGTCTGGGGCTGGAGACTAAACGATGAAGGGTGCGAGGTTGGAGTATCTGGGGTACTGTGCGTTTCGCCTGACGACGCCGGCTGCCAGCCGGCGTCGTGGTGGCCCCGTTTCGGAATTCGGAGAGCGTCCAGCGCTGGTTCCTGCTGCCGAGTCCGCCGGTGGAGGCGGACGTGATGGTGATCACGCATCCGCATTTCGATCACGACGTGGTGGATTCGATTCCGGGTGAGCCGCGGCTGATTGATGAGGCGAGGGAAATCAGAGGGGAAGATTATGTGCTGCGGACGCTGGCGGGACGGCACGCGAGGGACTTCGCGGTGGCGATCGGGTACAAGAGCCTGATCGTGGTTCTGGAGTCCGCGGGAGTGCGAATCTGCCTGGGGGCGGACAATCAGGCGGAGATCTGGGACCGGTTGCGGGACGAGATCGGGTCGGTGGATTTGCTAACGGTGGAGGTGGATGACGAGGATCACATCCTGGACACGGACGAGGCGGTGGCCGGGGACCAGCGGGTGGGGTGGGGGCATGTGGAATTGACGGGATATGCCGATGGGCAAAGTTCGCATTTCGAGTCGCTGCTGAGGGAGCGGGTGGCTGGGTGCGCGGAGGTGGCACCGTAGTGGGGATAGTGGGATTTACGACAGTCGAGCGTCGGGCGGCGAATGGTACGCTTGGGCGCCCGGCGGCGACAAGGTTTCACGGATGGAGAGGGACCCGATCGAATATGTAATCGAGATACCGTTCGCGCCGGAGTTCTACGTGGGGCCGTTGTCGTTGCGCTGGTACGGGTTGATCATCGTTCTTGCCACCGGAGCTGGCTGGTGGATCGCGCGTCGCTACGCTCCCTACGCCGGGATAACGGCGGACGCCGTGGACCAGATCGCGCTGGTGGCGATCATCTGCGGGGTGATCGGCACGCGGGCGCTGCACGTTGCCGAGGAGTGGGAGGATGTGTATTCGAAAGACCCCTGGTTGGCGCCGCAGATGTGGAAGGGTGGGGGCTCGGTGTGGGGGAGCATCATCGGTGGAATCGCGGGTGGGGTGGGGATGGCGATTTACTACAAGCTGGCGAAGCTGCCGCTGCTGGACGTGGGAGGTATGGGGTTGATAACGGGCCAGATGCTGGGACGGATGGCGAATGTCGTCAACGGCGAGCACACGAGGGTGGCGACGGACGTCCCCTGGGCCTTTCGGTACACAAATCCCGCTACGGCGGCGGAAAAGATTGCGGGGGGCACCTATCCTGCGCATCCGTCGCCGGTGTACGAGATGATTTTGAATGCGGCGATCCTGGCGGTGTTGATCTGGATGGTGAAGCGGTGGGGCGGATCGGGCGTCGTGTTCGTCAGCTATCTGTTCCTCTATTCGGTGGGGAGGTTCGGCCTGACGTTCCTAAGGATCGATGACTATTACGGGCCGTTCACGCAGGCGCAGTGGATATCGGTGATTGTGGGCGGGCTGGCGGCGATAGCCCTGGTGATGTTCTTGATAGGTAAGTTTCCGTTGAAGGTGTCGCCGGCCATTCCGGATGCGGTGCGGGAACGGGTGTGAGGGTGGTCCGAGGGGGTGAGTGTCAGTGACGGAGTCCGTAAAGCCGCTACCGGTGACGGTGGTGTCGGGATTTCTGGGCGCCGGGAAGACGACGCTGTTGAATTATGTCCTGAACAACCGCGAGGGAATGCGGGTGGCGGTGATCGTGAACGACATGAGCGAAGTAAATATCGACTCTCAGCTATTGGCTGAGAGTGGGCTGAGCCGGGTGGACGAGCAGATCGTGGAATTGAGCAACGGCTGCATCTGCTGCGGGCTGAGGGAGGACCTGCTGGTGGAGGTGCTGCGGCTGGCGGGACAGG
>CAZBZS010000025.1:26019-32985 GCA_964496475.1 uncultured Chloroflexota bacterium
TTTGAGTACCTGCTGATCGAGCCAACGGGGGTTTCGGAACCGATGCCGGTGGCGCAGACGTTCTCGCTGCCGAGCAGGTTGGGCGGGCGGGTGCTGGACGAGATCGCGCGGTTGGATACGCTGGTGACGGTGGTGGACGCCAAGAATTTCCTGGACGATTTCGGTTCGCTGGGTGAGGTGGGCGATCTGGGGCTTAACGGCGAGGTAGACGATACGAGGGACATCGCGGAATTGCTGGCGGAGCAGGTGGAATTCGCGAATGTGATCGTGGTGAACAAGGCGGACTTGGTGGATGACGCGGATGTGGAGGGGCTGAAGGCGCTGGTGAAGGAGTTGAATCCGGGCGCAAAGGTGGTGGCCGCCGAGCATGGGAAGGTGGCGCTGGAGACGATTCTGAACACGGGGCTGTTCGATCTGGATGAGGCTTCGCAGTCGCCGGGCTGGATCAGGGCGCTGAGTGAGGGGCGGGAGCACGATCACGAAGACGGAAAGCACGAGCATCAGTTCGAGCGGTACGGGATAGCGACGTTTGTCTACCGGGAGCGGCGACCGTTTCATCCGCAGCGGTTGGCCGATCTGCTGAGGGGAGACGGGTTGGAGCATGTGCTGCGCTCGAAGGGCTTCATCTGGCTGGCGACGAGATCCGATGTGGCCGGGCTGTGGTCGCAGGCGGGTGGGGTGGTCAACATCTCGCCGGCCGGAACTTGGTGGGCGGTGGCCGGGGAAACGGAGTGGCCGGACGATCCGGAGGATCGTGCTCAGATCGAACGCCAGTGGCACGGGGAATACGGAGACCGGCGGCAAGAAATCGTGCTGATCGGAGCCGGGATGGAACGGGAGGCGTTGACGGCCAAACTGGACGGCTGCCTGGTGACGGAGGAGGAGATGGAGATTGGGCCGGAGGGGTGGAAAGGACTGGAAGATCCGTTCCCGGATTGGCCGGAGCCCGAGGGGAGGTAGATTGTCGGCTCTAGTGAGTTGAAACGGCTGGACGCCGATCTGCGAAGATAGAAGACGCCGCGCAGGAACGTGATTCCGAGCTTTGGAATCTCTGAAATGCCGGCGGGCGCGACCGGTGAAGAGATCGAGCTGATGGCCAGGACGGTACTAGTGCTGGGTGGTGGAATCGGCGGGGTGGTGGCGGCGCGAGAGCTGCGAAAGTGGCTGGGATCATCGGACCGAGTGATCCTGATCGATAAAGACAGAAAGCATCTGTTCGCGCCAGCTTTGCTGTGGGTGATGGAGGGAAAACGCAAGCCCGAGGCAGTGGTAAAGAATCTGGAACGGCTGCGGAGGAAGGGGATCGAGGTGGTAGTGGGAGCGGTGACGAAGATCGATGCGGAGAACAATCGGGTGGAGACGGAGGCGGGCGGGTTCGACTTTGATGCGTTGGTGATTACGCTGGGAGCGGAGACCGCGCCGGAGATGATGCCAGGGTTCGCGGAGACGGCGGTGTCGCCCTACATGCTGGAGGGGGCGATTGCGACCCGGGACGCGGTGGCCGGGTTCGACGGGGGCAAGATCGTGGTGATGGTGGCGAGCCTGCCGTTCAAGTGCCCGGCGGCGCCGTATGAGGCGGCGTTGTTGATCGATCACGGGCTGCGGAAGCGAGGGGTGCGGGGAGGGGTGGATATGGAGTTCATTTCTCCGGAACCGCAGCCGATGCTGGTGGCTGGTCCGGAACTGGGTGGGATGGTGGAGATGCTGCTGGCGGGGCGGCAGATCACGTACCGGCCGAAGCTGACACCGGAGTCGGTGGACGTGGAAGGCAATGCGGTCGTGCTGGCCGGGGGTGAGCGGGTGGCGTTTGACCTGCTGGTGGGAATCCCGCCGCATCGAGCGCCGGAGGTGGTGCGCAAGTCGGGGTTGGCGAACGAAATGGGCTGGATTCCAGTGCATCACAACACGATGGCAACGGTGGTTCCCGGGGTGTACGCGATTGGCGATGTGACCGCGATTATGACTCCCTCGGGGATGCCGCTGCCGAAGGCGGGTGTATTCGCTGAAGGGCAGGCGAAGACGGTGGCGTCGGGGATGGCCGGTTATCTGAGTGGAAAGACGGAGCCGGCGGCGAATTTCTACGGCCACGGGACGTGCTTTCTGGAGACCGGCGGTGGGCTGGCGGGACGGACGAGGGGTTCGTTTTACGCCGAGCCGAAGCCAGACGTGAGCTTTAATCTGCCGGGCCGATTCTGGCGTATGCAGAAGTGGCTGTTTGAGAAGTGGTGGATGTTGAAGTGGGGGACCTAATCAGGCCGGTTTTATTAGGTATTGTCGGCATCGCGGATTGATGAAGGGATCGGGCTGACCGGGACTTTGCACGGGGGACGAGGCCCTGTTAGGTTGAGTCGTTAAATCAGAATCAGGCTAGGAAGACGGCGGACGGCCGGAAACGGAGCTCAGGAATGACCCAGAAAGTGCCGGTGACAGTCGCGCACGGAGATGGGATCGGCCCGGAGATAATGGCGGCGGTGCTGCAAATCCTGGCTGCGGCCGGGGCGCGGATCAAGACAGAAACGATCGAGATCGGTGAGGCAGTTTTCCTGCGAGGGAACACGGCGGGGATCGAGCCGGAGTCGTGGGAGTCATTGCGGCGCACGAAGGTGTTCCTGAAGGCTCCGATTACAACGCCGCAAGGTGGCGGATTCAAAAGCCTGAACGTCACTTCGCGGAAGACGCTGGGCCTGTACGCGAACGTGCGCCCGTGCGTCTCCTACCACCCCTACGTGCAGACGAAACACCCGGAGATGAATGTAGTGATCGTGCGGGAGAACGAGGAGGACACGTACGCCGGGATCGAGCATCAGCAGACGGCGGACGTGATGCAATGCTTGAAGATCATCACGCGTCCGGGCTGCGAGCGGATCGTGCGATTTGCGTTCGAGTACGCGGTGCGAAACGGTCGGAAGAAAATCACCTGCTTCGTCAAAGACAACATCATGAAGATGACGGACGGGCTGTTTCACCAGGTGTTCGACGAGATCGCGCCCGAGTATCCGGACATAGAGGCGGAACACTGGATCGTGGACATCGGAGCGGCGAAAATGGCGGATACGCCGAAGATATTTGACGTGATTGTAATGCCGAATCTGTATGGGGACATTCTGTCGGACGTGGCGGCGCAGATCGCGGGGTCGGTGGGACTGGCGGGATCGGCGAACATCGGTGACGGAGGGGCGATGTTCGAGGCGATTCACGGCTCGGCACCGAGGCGGGCGGGGCAAAATCTGGCTAATCCCTCGGGCCTGCTGCACGGGGCGATAATGATGCTTGTGCATATCGATCAGCCGGATGTGGCGGAGCTGGTGCACAACGCGTGGCTGCGGACGGTGGAAGACGGCGTGCACACTTACGATATATATGGCGGCGAGCACAGCACGGAGAAGATGGGGACGAAGGAATTTGGCGCGGCGGTGGCGGCGCGAGTAGGCCAGCGGCCGGAAAAGCTGCCTCCAGTGAGCTACGCGGCGGCGCCGAAGCACGCGGCGGTGAAAGGGCAGTCCAAGCGGGCGACCATGAAAAAGGAGACGGTGGGTGTGGACGTATTTCTGGACTGGAAGGAGGGGACGCCGGGCGATCTGGCCGATCTGGTGCGGAAGATCGAGGCCGGCGGGCTGGCGCTGGAGATGATCGATTCGCGGGGAGTGAAGGTGTGGCCGGATGGGTTCCCGGAGACGATGCTGGGGGATCACTGGAGATGCAGATTCCTGCCGGAGGAGGTCGGCCGGGCGGTTTCCCACGGGGAGATTGCGGAGCTGTTGCAGCGGGCGGCGGAGGCCGGGCTGGATTTCATCAAGACGGAGAATCTGTGTACGTTCGATGGTGAGCCGGCTTACTCGCTGGCTCAGGGACAGTAGGCGGCCATGAACGCCAGCGATATGCCGGTGGTCGGGGTAGTGATGGGGAGTACGTCGGACTGGGACACTATGAAGAACTGCACGGCGACGCTGGGAGAATTTGGAGTCGCGTACGAGGCTAAAGTGCTGTCCGCACACCGGACTCCGAAGGAAGCAGCGGAGTGGGTGGTGGGGGCTGCAGACCGGGGGATCAAGATCATCATCGCGGCGGCGGGCGGCGCAGCCCACCTGGCCGGGGCGATGGCGGCGCAGACAACCATGCCTGTACTCGGGGTGCCGATGACGGGCTGGGCGCTGGACGGCCTCGATTCGCTGCTGGCCACGGTGCAGATGCCGCGGGGAATCCCGGTGGCGACGCTGGCGATCGGCAAGGCGGGAGCGGTGAACGCGGCGCTGCTGGCGATCGAGATTCTGGCGCTGAGCGACGATGGGTTGAGTGGCAAGTTGCAGGATTACCGGCGGAAGCAGGCGGATTTGATACTGGAAGCGGAACTGGAATAGGGGGGGCGGAGGCCGAAGGAGGGACGGATGAGCGAGGACAGGCCGTGGTCGGAACTACTGCGGGAAGTTGGAAGTAAGGCGAAGGCGGAGGTGAAGGGCGAACGCGCGGAGGAGCTGAAGCGGAAGCTGCGGCAGGCTCGCGATGACATAACGCGTGCCCTGAACAGCGAGGATGCGCAGCGGGTGCAGGACAAGCTTGAGGAATTGGGGAGCCGGGCGGAAGAGGCCGTGGATCGGGCGGTCAAGAGTAAGGCCGCGCGGGAAATCGTGGATGGCCTGGAGGAAGTGATCGACGACCTGGGCGAAGGAATTGAGAGGCTCGTCGGCGAGCCGGGTCCGCCGGACGAGCCGCCGCCCGAAGACGCCGGGAAGTAACGATGATATCGGCGGTCCGCCGCCCGGAAAGGATCGACTGACATGGCCACTTTTCGCTGCGCCGTCCACCAGATCACCTGGGAACGGGATCTGGAAAAGGCTCTGGACGACATCGGCGCGTGGGGATATCCGGGGACGGAGACTTTCTCGTACGTGGTGCAGGAATTCGCCGGTCGCGAGGCGGAATTCAAGGCGATGCTCGACGCCCGCGGCCTGCAACTTGCGGCTCTGTACAGCGACGACAACATATACGAGATCGATAGCGAACGGGAAACTATCGAGCGCAACCTGGAGATCGTACGCTTTCTCGCCGCCGTGGGTTCCGATGTGCTGGTGTACGGACCCGGCCGGCCGCGGCCCGATCCGGTGGAGCCTGTCCATTTCCAGGTGATGACCCGCATCGTGACAGAGGTCGCGCGCGAGAGCCGGAGGCTGGGGGTGACGACGATCCATCCGCACTGGCAGACGCTGATCCAGGAACGGGACGACATCACGCGCATCTTCGACATGGTGGATACCGATGTGGTGAAGCTGGCGGTCGATCCGTCGCACATGATGAAGGCGGGGTACGACCCGATCGAGGTCTGCGAAACGTACGGGGAGATCATCCGGTACATGCACATCAAGGACTTTTCCACCGAGATGGACACGCCGAAGAACAACGTGATCAACGAGGAGGGCTTTACGGCGCCGCTGGTGTGGTTCATGGAGCTGGGGCAGGGAGTGATCGATCACAAAGGTGTGCTGGATGCGCTACGGAGGGTGGACTATGACGGCTGGCTGACGGTCGAGATCGACTTGTCGCAGACAACGCCGACGAAGAGCCTGGAGATCAACAGCCGGTATTTGATGGACGAGCTGGGGTTCGATCTAGTCGGGGAGAACCATTAGCGACCCGCCGCATTAATCGTCTCTGACGATTCAATGGCGCGGCGGATCGTTAGTAGACGGAGGGCCCGCTGCCTAGAAATTAAGGTGCGGGCGGAGGCGATCGAGGACAGTGGCGAGCTCTCGGATGTCGTAATCGTCTAGAGCGAGGGTGCCGGGAATGCGGGTGCGGGCGTGGGCGATGACACCTCGCTCGACGAGGATGTGTTTGAAGGCGCCGAAACCGATGAGGAGGTAGAGGTTGATCAGGGGCAGGAGGGCGTCGAAGATGTCGCGGGATTTTTCCTTATCGCCAGCGTGCCAGGCGTCCCAGATGGCGACAAAGACCTCGACGGTTTCGGCGGCAGGCATGAAGCCGGTGGCGCCGCGCTCGAGCTCGGAGAGCATCCAGCGGCCGAAGGCGCCGCCGAAGATGCCGACTTCCTTGCCCTGGAGGGCATCGACGACGATGGAGAGGTTGTGGGCGCTGGGGGGACGCTCTTCCTTGACGTATTGAATGAGCTTGATTTCGTCGATGAGATGGGCGGCAAATTTGGCGTCAACGCCGTTTTCTGCGTTCTGGAGGAAGATGGGAAGGCCGGCGCCGGCGATGGCTTGGTAATAATCGAAGATCTCGTCAAGAGAGGCGGAAGCGACGTAGGGCGGGAGGGCGATGACGGCGTCGGCTCCGGCTTCGGCGGCGTCATAGGCATAGGCGGCGGCGACGGAGGTGGTGGGCGCGGCGACGCCGACGACGACGGGCACGTGGCCAGCTGCGGCAGCGATCACGGTGCGGACGCCGTCGTGACGTTCGGCCTCGGAGAGGTACTCAAACTCGCCGCCGAGCACCGGGTAGACGAGACCATGAGCGCCGCATTTCAGGCAGAAATCGACCTGGAAGGTGAGGCCGTCATGGTCGAGCCGGTCATCCTCGGTGTAGGGAGTAGCAAGGACGGGGTAGATGCCGCGCATTCGATCGGCCATGGACGGGCTCCTTGTGGGAATTGGCGGGTCTAGCTCGCTAGGTTGTCGATTGTTACCGGTTCGATTTCGTCGACGGGGATGAATTTGAGCACCCTACCGTAGAAGTGCAGTTCCGCCTCTAGGGCGCGCCTTACGTTTTCGGCCCGGCGGAAGCCGTGCTGCTCGCCGGGGAACTCCAGCAGCGCCACCGGGATGCCTTTATCGCGAATCGCGGCGGCCATGCGCGCGGACTGGTCGGGCGGGACGATGCGGTCTTCGAGTCCCTGCAGGAAGATGACGGGGCAGGACAGCCGCTCGGCGTTGTCGATGGGCGAGCGTTCGCGGTAGAGGTCTTCGCGCTCGGGGGAGGGGCCGATGCGGCCGTCCAGGTAATGGGACGCGA
>CAZBZS010000026.1:0-17241 GCA_964496475.1 uncultured Chloroflexota bacterium
GGCAGCCCCGTCTCGACTCAAAATCCGCCCGGCTCTTCACCGCGTGCAGCATCACCGAGTCCACATAGTCCGTCCCCATCTCCTCCAAAGCCCGGTCAAACTCTCTTTGGCCGTCCGCCTTGCCGTGCTTGTCGGTCTTCGTGTTGATGATCACCGCGCTCCGGTCCAGCCCCTGCAGCCCCGCCCGCACGTGCCGGTGCGAAGCGTAGTTGATCGCCGTATCCCAGAAGTTAACGCCCCGCTCGAACGCATATCGCAGCAACTCTCCGCCGCGTTCATCCGTGAATTCGTGTTTTAGCATTCCCATCAACCCGGTCCCAAAACACAACCGTGACACCACCATCCCCGTCGCCCCAAGCTCTGCCATCTCCATATCAGAATCCCAACTCTTCAAATCCCCCACCCCATTATCCACCAGCGTCCGACAACTCCCACACCCGCACCGTCCCGTCTCGCTCTCCACCATGTTACTCATCGATGACTCCACGTAGCCAGGCAGCTACGATTAGGAACCAGCCACCCAACCCGGACTCCCTCATCCACCACGAATTCCCCCACACCGACGAAACCGCCGACCGCGAGCACCTGTGCGCCCGCGACGAGCTATACCAAGCCCTGCGCGAGCGCGAAGCCGACCCAATCCACGTCTGGGTCGCCACCAAAGACGACCTAGCCATCCTGAAATTCGGCCCTTGCCCGCACGACGGAATCATCGAGACCGGCAACCCGCTGATCCGCTTCGATCTTCCCGGCCGCGGAGCCGTCCACTTCCATCCCGACTGCGTCCCGCCGAACTTGCAACCCATCGACGGTCCTGCCTGATCACTCGTCAAAACGCCTCAATAGAAGCGCGCGGCCCCTACCGCCCTCAGAATAAGCGGGCTGTGCCCGCGGGCCGCGCCTGCGCACTCAAACCCGGCGGCGGCGCCATCGCCCTCGCCGTCGAAGATGTCGAAGCAACAATCGCGGAGCTCAAGTCAGCCGGTGTCGACATCTCCAGCGAGGCTGGCGAGTCCCCCGTCTACCATCAAGCCGCTATCACCGATCCTGACGGCAACGTCATCTGGATTCACCGCCGCAAGGATGGCACGTTCGGCTAGGAGGCCCACTCGGAGAAAACTACACTCCCAAACCGCTGCGGCTACTGCATCGCGTAGAGTTCCATTTTCTCTTCGTTGATCGTCCAGCCAAACCCCGGCCCCTCCGGCATCTCGATCGTGCCGTCAACCGGCTCCGGCTCGCCGTCAAGCACTTCCCATATCAGCGAGTTGCCCGGCACCGGATCGCTCCGCGGAAAGTACTCGCCGATGGGGCAGCAACTCATCGCCGTGACCAGGTGATACGAATGCAGCCAGCCCTGATGCGGACAAACCGCCCGGCTGTGACTCGCCGCCAATCCGCAGATTTTCAGCACTTCGCTGAAGCCCCCTACCCGGTTGATATCCGGCTGTAGGTAGTACACCCCGGCATTGATAAAATCCAGGTAGTCGAACCGGGTCCGCGAATGCTCCCCCGCCGCCAGCGGGATCGCTTTCATGTCCGCCAGCGCTTCATGCCCGGCCAAGTCGTCAGACGGAATCGGCTCCTCGATCCACTCAATATCGAACTCGGCCAGCTTGCCCATCATCCGCATTGCATAGGGCAGGTCCCATTTGAAGTGCGGATCCAGCATCAGCTGCACGTCCGGCCCTACCACGTTCCTCAATTCCCGCACAGTTTCGATTTCTGCTCGCATCCCGGCCGGTCCGTGATTCGGGCCCTTATTAAAGAAATACTTCAGCGCCGTGAACCCGTCTTCAACCGCCGCCATGGCGTCAGCCAGCATCTTCTCCAGCCCGCCCGCGCTGTTCAGGGTGCTCATATACAGCGGGATTTTCGGCTTCGTCTTCCCCCCGATCAGGTCGTACACCGGCAGCCCCGCCCGCTTCCCCGCCAGGTCCCAGAGCGCTATGTCCACTCCCCCGATCGCCATTATCACCGCCCCCCGCATCCCGTACTGGTGGGTGGACTTGTACATCACATTCCACAGCCACTCGATCCGGGTCGCGTCTTCGCCTATCAACAATTGGCTCAGGTGACCCTCTATGATCGCCATCGCCCCGATATTACGCCCGCCGACCGTGCCGATCCCGGTCAACCCGGCATCGGTCTCGATCTCTACAACCGTCAACGCCGCCGGTTCCGAAGGAACGGACACCCCGCTGCCGAAGGGTCCGACCGCCCCAAGCATCGCTGTCGCCGGTGGCTCGAACGCTACTGCGGTATGCAACGGATTTCTCAGAGTGCGGGCCCGCACCGCCGTTATTTTCAATGGTCCCCCATGCGTATGATTCGCGTCTCCGATTTCAAGTCGCCAATTCTCGGCGTGCCGCTCGCGAACGTCAACCGCGGTCGCCGGACCGCGTCGCCGGGATCAGCTCCCGGTCCCGGTTCGGTCGGCGGCCGAGAGATGCGCGAACGTCTTCCCGGTCGCCGCCACTGTCCGCGTCACTTCTATGCCGCCGTACACCCACAGAATTCGCATCTCCGTATCCCCGGTATTCACGAACCGGTGCGGCATTCCCGCCGGGATGTAAGTGGCGTCATACTGTGACACCGGAGTTCGCTCACCTTCGATCTCCGCGAATCCCGATCCCGCCAACACCGTCACCGACTCTTCCACATTGTGCGAATGCTCAACGATCCCGCCCCCCGGCGGGAACACCGTCATCCCCGTGGCGATCCCCTTCGCCCCCAGCCCCCCGCCTACCAGTGGGATGCTCTTGATCCCATTACCCCGGTCGAACACTTCAATATCCGCTACCGCAAGCACCCGTCCGTGCATGATCGATTCTCCAATCCTGTCGGCCGTCGCCGGGCCGCGATTCACAACACCGTAGCACGCACGCCGGCCGCTTCCCCGGCGCTGGCGTCACCAATCGCTTGTCCCGGTCCGGTCGGGGCTGTTACCGTTGCCCCGGCGACACAGTCCGGTGGGAGCACCCTGCCGAGCGGGCGAGTTCCCGAGCCAGGACCCAAAATTCACCAGGTCGCCAGACCAATGCATCTGGCCGTGCCGGTGCGATCCGCACCCGCGCCAAACCCGGACCGCCCCCGAAATACACGGAAAAACAGGACAAACTTGGACAACGCTTTCACCGCTCTGGGTGTGCAATCCGACCTCATTGAGAACCTCGCCGAAGACGGCATCACCGACCCAGCCCCGATTCAGACACTCGCCATCCCGGCCCTGCTCGAAGGCCGCGATCTCCTAGCCCAGGCCCCTACCGGCTCCGGCAAGACGATCGCCTTTCTGCTGCCGGTCATCGAGACCATCGATCCAGGACTCCGCCGTCCCCAAGCATTGATACTCGCTCCGACACGCGAACTGGCTCAGCAGATACGGGCGGTCGCCGAAATGGCCGCCCGCGATACCGGCATCAGCACTGTCCTCATTCACGGCGGCACTTCCTACGATCCTCAGCGCCGGGCCCTTCAGGACGGCGCCCAGATCGTCATCGGCACGCCCGGGCGCATCATTGACCTCATCGACCAGGGTGCTCTCGGACTACGTGACATTCGCTTCTTCGTTCTGGACGAAGGCGATCGGATGCTCGACGACGGTTTCGGCCCCGACATCGATCTGCTCATGGGCAGGCTGCCGCAGGATCGTCAGGTCGCGCTGTTCTCCGCTACCGTCCCGAACTGGCTCGAAGACATGCTCAAGAAATATCTGCACGAGCCTATGCGAATCGAGCACGGCGGCGACGAGCTCACCACTCCCGACATCACGCACGAGATCCTGGTCGTTCCGGCGCTCGAAAAATTTCGCGCTCTCTGCTGGATTCTCGATCAGCCGACGACCGGGACCACTCTGGTATTCGGCCGCACAAAGCACGGCGTCGAACGTCTTCGCCGCCAGCTCCATTCCGCCGGCTATCAGGTCCGCTCCCTACAGGGCAACATGAACCAGTCACAACGCGATCGCGCGATGGATTGGTTTCGCAGCAGCAAGCAGGGCCAGATACTGCTGGCTACGAATGTCGCCGCTCGCGGTCTCGACATCCTCTCGATCGCCCGGGTCGTCAATTTCGATCCCCCAGAAGACCCCGAGATGTTCACCCATCGCGTCGGTCGCACCGGCCGGATGGGACGCCGGGGCGCATCGACCACTCTCGTCACCGGCTCCGATCTCGTGTCCCTCTCACGGATAGAGCACATGATCGGCGGTTCGATCCGGCGTCGCTACTGGGACGAAATCAAACCTGAGGAAGATCCCCGAGATCCCGGCGCCGACCGATCCAACGGCGCCGGTTCCGACACTACCTCTACCGGCGGCGCCATGCTCCCCGGCGAGTCCCTCAGTGGCGGCAGCTCAACCAACAGCCCCGACGACTGGCGCGGCGGCGGTCGCGGCAGTGGAGGGCGGCGACGGCGCTGATCCCGGCTCAGCCTCCCAGCTCGGCCAGCTCCACCCATCGATTCTCGGCCGCCGAAATCCGAATCGCATCCATCGCCCTGATATTCCCTATCGCCTCGTCCGCCGGAAACTTCAGTGGCGCCCCGTAGAGAATCGCATCCGACATTGCTTCAACTTCGAGCATATACGAGTCGAACGGCGGAAATAGCGTCTCCGAATGACCGTCCGAATCGAAAATATGGATCCTGCATTCCTTGTCTGACGGCAGGTGAAAATCGTTCACGACCATCCGACCTTCGGTTCCCAGTACTTCCAGGATCGGGCGTCCGCGCGCTTCCTTGCTGTAGTCGAGCAGGGCGGTCTTGTCATCGGCGAATTCCATGATGATGAACCCGGTCATATCCACTTCAAACTCGCGATCGATCCGTAGCGTCGCCAGCACCCGTCGCGGCTCCTCTTCAAAAATGAACCGGGCGACGCCTACGCAATAGGAGCCGATGTCGGCCAGCGCCCCACCGGCCAGTTCCTTCTTGTTGCGGATATTGTCGGGATCGCGAGGCGCGTTCACATTGAACGACGCCTTCACCAGTCGCGGCGTCCCTAGCGCCCCTGACCGCACGATCTTGCGCGCCTGCAAGTTGCGCTCCGCGAAGTGATACTGGGACGCCTCCATCAGCACCACTCCGAGTTCGTTGTACCGATCAACTACAGCCCGCGCCTCGGTCGCGTCAGCTGCCAGCGGCTTTTCGCAGAGAACGTGCTTGCCCGCCTCGGCCGCCTTGATGGTCCAGGGCCCGTGCATGGACAGGGGCAGCGGATTGTAGATCGCCTGCACGTCCTCGTCGGCCAGCAATTCCTCGTAGGACCCGTACGCTCTGAGGATGCCCAATTCCTCAGCGACTTCGCGGGCTCGGTTGAGATCGCGGCTGGCGATCGCCAGGAAGTTCGTGTTGGCCGCCTTCTGCCCCGCGGGGATTACCAAGTTCCGCCCGATTTGCGCGGTCGAAAGGACACCCCAGTTCACGGCGCCGGTGCGCTCAGCCATCTCAGGTCAGCTTCTGATGCGGTTCCAATTTCACCCTGGTCCCGGTTCGGTGCGACTCGCGAATGGCATCCAGCACTCGCACCTGCCGGATGGCGTCGTCGCCATCCCAGGGCAGCGACTCCCCAGTACTCACCGCCCGGTTCATCGCCTCCGCCTGCAGGGCATAGGTGTTCACCGGCGGAAACGTCTCAGTCTCCTCCTCACCACCCCGTAAGATCCTGATCGTCGTATCGGTCGTAGCCGGCAAGATGAAACTGTCAATCTCGATGCGGCCCTCGGTGCCTACAACTTCTAGCAGCTGCCGCCGCTCCTGCTCAAAACTGAAATCGACCAGCGCCATCCGCCCTTCCGGATAGATCACTGAGGCCATCCCCGACGTGTTCACTTCGAACTCCGGATCAAACCGCAGCTTCGCCTCCACCGACACCGGCTCGGCTTCCATCAAAAAGCGAGTAGCGCTGACGGCATAACAGCCGGCGTCCTCCAGCGCGCCGCCTGCCAGGTCCTTTTGAAAGCGCACGTTTGACGGATCCCGTGGAAGCGGGAACGAGAATCCGGTTCGCACGAGCCGCAGCTCGCCAATGGCGCCCTCACGCACCAGCGTCCGCACTCGCTGCGCCCGATTGCCGAACCGCCACATGAAGGCCTCCATTAGCAGCACGCCGTTGGCGGCGCTGGCGCGAGTCATGGCGATCGCCTGCTCCACGTTGTCGGCCATCGGCTTTTCGCACAGCGAGTGCTTGCCGGCCTCCGCCGCATTAATTACCCATTCGTGGTGCATGCTATTGGGCAGCGGATTGTAGACAACCTGGATGTCGGGGGCGGCCAGCATCTCCTCGTAGCTGCCGTAGTGTCGGGGAATCCCCATCTCAGCGGCGACTTCGGCGGCACGGTCTGCGTCGCGGCTGCAGATCGCCAACACCCGCGTGGCGTCGTCGGCCTGCAAAGCCGGGATGACCCGACGGGTGCCGATGCTGGCGGTGGATATCACCCCCCAATTCACGGTCCCGACACTCGACATATCAGCCGGCCTCCTGATGCGGTTCCAATCCGACGCGACGGCCGGTGGCATGAGATTCGCGTACCGCGTCCAGCACCCGCATCTGGCGCACAGCGTCCTCCCCTCCCCAAGGCAGCGGCGCCCCGGTGAGGATCGATTTGGACATGGCCTCGAACTCGGCCGTGTAGGAGTTCATTGGCGGGAACGGCTCGGCGAGGCGTTGCTCGGGACCTGGATCGCCGGTAGTGCCCTCGCGTCGCTCGATGTCCACGGTGCAGACTTCAGTATCCGGCAGGAAGCACTCGTCAACGTTCATCGCCGCCGCCGTGCCGAGCACCTCGTATCGCTGCCGGCGCGACATGGCGAAGCTGAAGTCCAGCATGGCCCGCCGATGGCCCGGAAAATCTAGTGTTATCAGCCCGCCGATGTCGACCTCGAACTCCTGATCGATGTCCAGCCGGCCATCAACCGCCATCGGTTCGGCGTCGTAGAGGAATCGCGCCACCGACACCGTGTAGCTACCGATGTCGGCCAGCGCCCCGCCGGCAAGATCCTTCCGCAGTCGCACGTTTTTCGGGTTGCGGGGGAGCGGGAAGCTGTACCCAACCCGCACCAGCCGGGCATCGCCCAGGCCGCCGTCTTTCACGATCTCCCGGGCCCGGAGATTGCGATTGCCGAAGCGGTACATGAAGGCTTCCATCAGCAGCACTCCGTGCTCGTCGCATGCGTCCACCATGTCCCGCGCCTGTGCGGCGTCGATCGCCAGGGGCTTCTCGCAGAGCACATGTTTGCCCGCCTCCGCCGCTTTGATGGTCCACTCGGCATGCAGCGAATTGGGCAGAGGGTTGTAAACGGCGTCTATGTCCGGGGCGTCCAGAAGGTCCTGGTAGGAGCCGTAATGCTTCTCGATGCCAAGTCCTTCGGCGGCTTCCTTGGCCCTATCCGCGTCGCGACTAGAGATGGCGGTGACGGTGGCGTGGTCGGCCTCGTTGCCGGCGGCAATAACGCCTTTTTCGACTCCGATTTTCGCCGTTGATATCACACCCCAGCGGACCCTACCCTGGTCGTCCGGCATGTATACCTCCTGGCCGGGACATTTCGACCCGGCCCTATCAATCACCTCGCTGAACACCCTATACGTTCAACGCTTGCGAATCCAAGCGGCTAGAATCCCGGATCATGGAGTATCGCTGCCTGGGGCGCACTGAAATGCAGGTCTCGCTGCTCGGCCAAGGTGGTGGCGGTCCCAGCCAGCTCGGGCAGCGCACCGACGTGGACCAGACCGGGATCGACCGCCTGATCGCCGCCGGGATTGACGCCGGCGTGAACTTCTTCGACACCGCTGAGGTTTACGGCGAGAGCGAGGCGATCCTGGGCCGTGCTCTGGGCGGGGTGGACCGTGACCGCTACTTCCTGGCCAGTAAGGTCACCTACAAGAATCGCCGCGGCGACGGCAAGATCATCGATGCCGCAGAGCTCGGGAAGCGATTGGAAGGCAGCCTGCGGCGGCTCCGTGTCGATTACCTGGATGTCTACCAATTCCACGGACTTGAGGCCGCAGATGTGGATCCGGTCATGACGGATCTCATGCCGGAGATGGAGCGGCAGCGGCGGGCGGGCAAGGTCCGCTTCATCGGCGTAAGCGAATTGTGGGCCGTCGACGGCGCTCATGCGGCCCTCTTGAAATGCTTGCCGGGCGGTCATCTCGACACCGCCATGGTGGGATACAACCTGCTGAACTCCTGCGCTGAGGACGAACTTTTGGATGTCTGCCGGGAGAATAATGTGGGCGTGATCGTCATGTTCGCCGTCCGCCGGGCGATGACCGACGCCGCCCGCCGCCGGGAAATCTTCAAGGACCTCGTGAAGGACGGCCTTCTGGATCGGGATGACGTGGACGGCGACGATCCGCTGGCCTGGATTGTCGGGGACGAGGTTGGCTCGGTGCCCGAGGCAGGTTATCGCTTCGCATTGGAGCCGGACGTCGTGGGAACGGTGCTGACCGGCACCTCGAAGGTGGAGCACCTGCGCCAGAACCTGGCGGCGGTGGAAAGTGGGCCGCTTCCGTCCAAGTTGCGTGTTGCGATCCGCGAGCGCTACGGGCATCTCACTCAGGCGCTGGGCACCTGACCGAAACCGACAGGGGGCGAACTTGAAAATTCTCATCACCGGCGGCAACGGCAGCATGGGCTCGCGACTGGCTGCGCCGCTGGTTCGCCGGGGCGACGAGGTCACGCTCCTGGACCGGGCGGCCGAACCCCGGGCGCGAACGCCAGAGTTCGAGCGGTGTCGCGTGGCTGTCGCGGATATCGCCGACATTGAACAGTTGTCAAGAATCGTCTCGGGAGGCGAGTTCGACTCAATATTTCACCTGGCAGCGCTCATGTCGTCGGACGCCGAGGCGAATCCCGACGCCGCCTGGCAGGTGAACATGGTCGGCACCCACAACGTGCTGGAGGCGGCGCGCAAGCACGGTGCCGGCCGGGTCGTTTTCACCAGCACCGTCGCCAGCTACGGTCGCATGACCGAGGACCCGGTGCCGGTGGATGCTCCCCAGTGGCCGGAAAGCCTTTACGGTGCGACGAAGGTCGTCGGCGAGCGCCTGGGCGTCTACTACCACCATCGTTTCGGCGTGGACTTTCGCGGGCTGCGGCTAGTGGCCACGGTCGCGCCTTTCGGCTCCACCGGCGGGGCCAGCGGGTACTGCTCGCGGGTGTACCTGGATGCCGTCCGCAAAGGCGCCTACGATTTCTATCTGGATCCGGAGACCCGCGCGCCGATCATCTACATCGAGGACGCGGTCAGCGCCTTGATCGCTCTGCACGACGCCCCGGCGTCCGATCTCACCCGGCGCGTCTACACCCTGAGCGGCATCGCCCCTTCGGCGGAAGAGATGGCGTTCTCAATCCTACGCGTACTGCCCAACGTGACATTCAACTACCGGCCGGACCCGGTACTTAACGCCATCGTCGACAGCTGGCCCGACCGTTACGACGACTCGGCCTCACGGACCGATTGGGGCTGGAATCCGAGGTTCGATCTGGACGCGATCACGAAGGCGGTCATCGACGGCATCAGGGCAGTCCGTTAGAGCTTAAGCCGCGGCGCCGCCCCAATAGAACTCGTGAAACAAGTCTATATAATTCGCGGGCCATCGGAACTGATGGGCCGCTCGGCAACCACCCATTCAACCCGGAGTACGCAGCGTGGAAATAAACGTCAGCCAGGGAGCGATTCAGGAGCACGACGCGGACACGCTAATCGTGAACCTGTTCGAGGGGACAGCACCGGGAGGGGCGACGGCGGCGGTAGACGAGGCGTTGGGCAGGGAAATCGGTCGTCTGCGAGAGCTGAGAGACATCACCGGGGAATTCAATTCGCTTCTGACCCTGTACCCGCGAGACGTGATTCCGGCGACTCGGGTAATTGTGGTTGGACTGGGGGATTCGAGGAAATTTACGGCGGTCCGGGCCATGGAGGCGATGGGGACGGCGGTGAAAGCGGCGGAGAGGCTGGGTGCGCGGCGAATCGCCACGGTGGCGTTTGGGGCCGGCGCCGGAGGTCTGAGCGCATCTGAAGCCGCCGAGATGACGGCGCTGGGAGCGAAGCTGGCCCTGTATCGATACGACCGCTTTAAGACCTTCGGCGATCTTGTAGACAAGAAAGTGAACGTCGAAAACCTCACGCTGGTGGAATTCGACTCCGCGAAGGTTGCCACTGTGCAGGTCGGCGCCGAGGCCGGGGAGACGATCGCGGACTCGGTGTCGCTGGCGCGGGATCTACAGAACACGCCGGCCGGCCATCTTACGCCGGAGATTCTGGCCGAGCAGGCATCCAAGATGTGCGCGGAGGCCGGGGTGGAATCCCGGGTCCTGGGGCCGGACGAGATGGCCGAATTGAAAATGGGAGCGCTGCTCGGGGTGGCGAAAGGCAGCGTGGAGGAGCCCCGGCTGATCGTGATGGACTACGTCCCGAAGGGCGAGTCGCGAGGAACGCTGGCGGTGTGCGGCAAGGGAGTGACGTTCGACACGGGGGGAATATCGCTGAAGCCTGGCCTGAATATGGGCGACATGAAATTCGACATGTCGGGAGCGGCGGCCACGGTGGGGATTCTGCGGGCAGCTGCGCGGTTGAAATTGCCGGTGCGGGTAGTTGGAATCATCCCGGCGGTGGAAAACATGCCCGACGGCCGGGCGATGAAACCCGGAGACGTGCTGACGGCGATGAACGGCAAGACCATCGAGGTGGACAACACCGACGCCGAAGGGCGGCTGGTGCTGGCGGACGCTCTTTGCTACGCCCAGCAGTTCGAACCGGATGCGATCGTGGATCTGGCCACGCTGACCGGGGCCGTGATAATCGCTCTAGGGCACGTGGCGACCGGAATGATGGGCACCGACGTCGACCTGAAGCGACGGCTGCGCGATTCCGGCGACCACACCGGTGAGCGCGTCTGGGAAATGCCCCTCTGGGATGATTACGAAGAGGCAATTAAGGGTAAGACCGCCGACATCAACAACACCGGAGGCCGTCCGGCCGGTACGATTAACGGAGGTATGTTCCTGAAGCATTTCGCCGGTGACGTGCCGTGGTGCCATTTGGATATCGCCGGCACTGCCTGGAACGTGAAGGAAAAGTCGTACATAAGCGAGGGCGGGACCGGCGTGGGGGTGAGACTGATCACCCGGCTACTGCGAGAATGGGGTAATGCTCCGGGGTCTGGCTAGGCAGCTAAACAGTTACGAGGGAACCCGGAACGAGAGGGAAGGTTATTTGAAATCAGTTTCCGTGCAGTGGACGCGAGACGTTTCATTGATGGAAGCACGGACCGCCCTAGAAGGAATCGCCGGAGCGTTCGAGGCGGCGATTAGGGCCGCTGCGGATAGCGGATTCGATCTGGGCCGACCGGAGGTGCGCCCATTCGGAACCTGGCACATCCCGGCGGTGGAGATGGGCAGCCCGTACTGGTCCACCCGATGGTACGTGACTGAGAGCCTGAACCCGGCGACGGGTCGCATCCGCGGGGAGCGCTTCATCGACGTTATCCGGGAGGAGCCGTGGCAGAAGATGGGTGCGCACTACGACATGGCGCTCATTCACTTCGATCTGGAGGCCGCGAGCGAGAAGATGGTGACGGTCGACGGCGCGAGCTTTGCGCTGTCGGCGACGGAGGCGAACCTGGCGGCGGTGATATCGGTGTTGCGGTTGCGAGAACTCTCTGACGACCATGACTTCGCCACGACGCTCCGGCGGTTGGCGGCGCACTCGGTGGGTCACGTCATCGAAGCGGCCAGTCCGGGCCGGTCTACTGTGCAGGACTCGTTTGGAGAGCCCCACTGCACCAACCTGTGCGTCATGCGGCACGCGGCCACCGTTTCCAAAGTCCTAGAGCTCGCGCGGGAAGAAGACGAGGCAGAGGTGCTGTTTTGCGGGGAATGCGCGTCGGACATCCTGAATCACGGGTTGCGCCATCACTTTGGGGCCAACTAGCGCTTGCCCGGCGGGTCTACTACCGTTGGACACATGGCAAGAGTCCCGGGTGATAGATCAGAATGGAGCCGCCGAACCTCGCTGAAATCCGAAGGTACCGATGGCGACCGCCACTATTAGTTGAGTTTCCATGCGATGAATCCTGACTCAAAGTTGCGAGCCCGGGATCATTCTGGGTCGGCCGATCTTTGGCGACCGGGGCGAGCTGCTGCTGGCGAAGAGCGTGCCCATCACCGCCAGTCAGATCGAGACCCTGGAGGGTCTTGGCTGTACGTCGGTGGTGGTCGATGACGAAGAGTCCGAAGGAATCTACCTGCCGGAACTCGTGTCCGCCATCGTTCGCCTCAAGACCGCGACCAAGCTGTAGAGTACGATTTCCCGATTTCGGCAGATAACGGTGGGATTGGTCCAAGACGATCTCCTGCTGGCGGCGGCGCTGGAGAACGCTCTGAAATCCGGGCAATTCCGCCGTCAGATAAGAGATGTCGATCCGTTTGCCGGCCTCCTCATGGAGGGCCAAGAGCTGGTCGAAGAGATCATGCACGCGGAATCGCTGGATGGGCTCGACCCGTTGATCGTTCATCAAGACTACGCGCTACAGCAGTCCGTCGATTCGGCTATCGTGGCAGCGATGATCGGCAAGGCGGTCGGCTTGCCACTGGAGCTCCTGTTCAACTCACCTTAGAGGCTTTGCTCCACGACGAGGGTATGGTCTTTATACCCAAGAATATTGTGACCAGCCCGGATCCATTGACGGTGCCGGAACGCGCCCTGGTGCAACAGCATGCCGCGCTCGGCTGGCAGCTATTGCGGGAGGGCAAAGACGCCGATTGTAATCTGCTGGCCCACCATGTCTGCTACCAGCATCACGAGCGGCAGGACGGCACCGGCTATCCACGCGGGCTCGTCGGGAACAACCAGCTGGAGACCAGCCGGGTGTAGAAATACGAACCGGGCACTCTGCACGTACTGGGCGAAATCGGCGCGGTCGCTGACACCTACGCCGCGCTCTCGGCCCGAAGACCGCACCGGGACGCCTATCCGCCGGACGAGGTGTACGAGATTCTGCGGGAGTCGGCAGGAACGCATCTAAACGCCGAGATCGTGGATAAGGCTTTACGGGTCATGACCGCGTTCCCAACCGGGACTCACATCCAGGTTCTTGACAGTCCTTACGCCGCTCACCGCGGAATAGTGGCCCATGCGGACGGCAAGCATCACGAATATCCCATCGTGCGAATCACCCGGGACGGCGACGGAAAGCTGATCGACGCGTTTGATCCGGATCTGCTCGAGACCGATTGGCAGATTCGCTCAGTGCCCGCGTGAGGTCCGGAAGAGCAGGCGCGATCGGACAGGCCGGTAGATTAGGGATGGTCCGGCACCCGCTCCGGCGACTCGATGTCGCGTTCCGGCTGGTGGCTGCCGCGCCTCTTGCCAAAGACGGCGCATCTCGCGGCGTACGTTCGACGCGGCGAAGGGCGCAGCGCGGCTAGAATACGCGGTCACTGCCCAACCGACGGAGAGTTGCTTAGATAGACACTGAAAAGACTAGGAAACGAGTTTTTTCCGGAGTCCAGCCCACCGGCGTGGCTCACATTGGCAACTACCTGGGGGCTTTCAAGCACTGGGTGGCCTCGCAGGACGAATTCGAGAACATCTTTTGCGTGGTGGATCTGCACGCGATCACGGTGGCGCAGGACCCGAAGACGCTGCGCGAGCAGACCCGCATTGTGGCGGCGCTGCTGCTGGCGGCCGGGATCAATCCGGCGAAATCCGCCCTGTTCGTGCAGTCGCACATCGGCCCGCACGCGGAATTGGCCTGGATTCTCAACTGCTTCACCCCCATGGGATGGTTGCAGCGGATGACTCAATTCAAGGAGAAGGCCGGCAGCGACCGCGCCAGCGTCTCGACCGGCCTGTTCACCTATCCGGCGCTGATGGCGGCGGACATCGTGCTCTACGACGTCGACCTGGTGCCCATCGGAGACGACCAACGGCAACACCTGGAACTCACCCGCGACCTGGCTAAGCGAATCAACTCGATTTACGGTCCCATCCTTGTCGTGCCGGAGGCTTCGATTCCGCCGGTGGCGGCGCGGGTGATGGGGTTGGACGACCCGACAAAAAAGATGAGCAAAAGCGAAGAGTCGACCGGGCACGCGATCTTGCTGCTGGATTCGCCGGACGACATCGTCCGCAAGCTCAAACGGGCCACCACCGACTCTCAGAAGGATATCGTGTTCGACCCGCAGAGGCCGGGGGTGTTCAATCTGCTATCGATCTACCGGGGGTTCACCGAGCAGGCGGAGGACGAAATCGAAGCGCACTTCGAGGGCAAGGGCTACGGCGACCTGAAACGAGATCTGGCCGAGGTGGTGGTGGAAGCGCTGCGGACCCTACAGGAGCGCTACCGGGAGCTGATGAGAGAGCCGGCCGAGATCGACCGCGTCCTGGCCGACGGCGCCGACCGGCTGCGTCCGATCGCAACCGCCACCCTGGCCCGGGTGATGGAAAAGGTCGGCTTGCGCTAGGCGCGGCGCCGGCTGTCGAAACCGATGGCGCCGCCGGCCGGGACTTTGACCAGGGGCTGGCCTCCGCCGCTAGCCCTTTTCAACTATTTCCCGCAACGCCTTGCCGCCGACCGCCCAATAGCTCCGCAGAATCGAGAGCTCAGAGCCCAGGTTGAAGTGCTTCACTCCCAGTTCGAGGTACGGCAGCGCGTCCTCGGGTTTGCTTAGCTCGGCCCTCGGGTGAACCCCCATTTTGAGCGCGGTTTTGATTGTGTGCAGCTCGGCTTCCTTGACTTCGGCCGCGGCGTGATCATGGGCATTGCCGGTGTTCATGGAGTAGTCGGACGGGCCGAACTGCACCATGTCGATGCCATCGACGGCCAGGACGTTCTCGAGGTCCTCCACCAAGCTCTTTTTCTCGACCATGATGGCGACGACGACGTTGTTCTGCTGCTCGATATAGTCGACAGTGCCGGAGCTATAGCCCCATTCGTTGTCGCGAGTTCCACCAACGCCGCGCAGGCCGTCAACGCCCGGAGCGTCGGCGCGGACGGCGGCCACGCATTCCTTTGCCTCCTCGGCGGTGCGGACATCTGAATAGAGCAAATTCTCGATGCCGGCGCCAAGAGAGCGGATGGCCAGGTAGGTCCGCGGTTCTTGATCCAGCTTGATCATGGAACTCATGTGGTCAAAGAGATCGACCGCACGGGCAAAATTTTCCAGACTGAACAGGTCGTAGGGTCCGTACTCACTGACGAATTCGACATAGTCGATCTCGCCGGTCAGGCCAGCGATTTCCGCCGTCGCCGGCCACTGGCCAATAACCCGGGTGCCGAAACTGGGCTCCCCGGCGTCCATGAGTTCACGAAGTCGATTGCGGTGCATTCGATATCTCCTTGCGTCGATTTCTACGACAGCGGGAGGGCGACCTCCCGGTTTTCGGCTATTGACATGAGGCCGGCCTGCAGAATTTCCTGGACGGATCGTCCGCGGGCGGCGCTGGAAGTATCGTCAAAGGGGGCGCCGGCCAGCAGTCGGTCGACGAAGTATTCCGGAGCGTTGCGCTCGCCCTCCGGCATGGATTCGCTCTCGACCGACGTGCCGGCACGGTTGGCCTGGTCGAACATGACCAGATCGCGAGAGCGGTAGTCCGCCAGCAGCGCACCGGTCTCGCCCAGCACGTATGTGTTCCAGGGGATGGCCCCCTGCTCGGTCCAGGTAGCCTCAACCAGCGCCATCTCGCGCTCGAATTTGACGATTATTACGCCGTTGTCGTCAACGGAATGGAAGTCCTGGACAAGATTCGCGGCGTGAGCGTAAACGGCTGTAGGTGCGCTCAGGTAATCAAGCAGAATATTCACGCCGTAGCCAGAGTAATCCATGAAAGCGCCGGCGCCGTTGAGTTCGGCGTCGTACAGCCAGTCGGCGAAATATTCCGACACGCCAAAGCTGCGGGGACCGGAGTGCCCGCCGCGGTGTTTGACCTGGATGACGCGGCCGATGGCGCCGGTGGCCGCGATTTCTCTCATCTTCCGGTAGATCGGTTGCCAGCTCGTAGGCCAGTTGATCATTAGACGCACGCTGGCCCGGTCGCAGGCGGCTACCATGCGGTCGGCCTGTTCGAGGGTGGCGGCCATGGGCTTCTCGACTATGCAATGGGCGCCGGCGGCAGCGGCCGCCTCCACCACATCGGCGTGCCGGGCGTTGGCGGTGCCAACCTGGACTATGTCCAGCTGTTCGGTCTTGATCATCGAGGCGAAGGATTCGTACGTCCGGGCTACGCCGAATTCGGACTCCATACGGTCCCGCAACGGCTCGTTGGGATCGGCGGCGGCGACGAAATCGACCCCGGCCTCACGCCATTTAGGGGCTAAATCCCAGACATGATCGTGCACCAGTCCGGCAAAGCCGAGCCGCAGATTTGCCGCCAATTCGCCTCCCGATGATCTGTCAGCCCGCACAGTCTAGCCGCGATCAGCGGACGCTGTGATTGGAAGCGTGCCGATCAGCGAAAACCGTTCTGGAACCTGCTGAGGTTAGCCATCCGGGAAGAGTTCCCAGCCGCCATCCACCGGCAGCACCAGGCCGGTGACCCAGTTGCTCTCGTCCGATAGCAGGTACAGACCGGCGTAGGCCACGTCCAAGCTGCTGGCAGGACGGTGGACGCCGGCGGGCGGATTGCCGATCGGCCCGGCGGGCGGCGGCTCACCGCCGATCTGGCCGGGGGCGATACAGTTGACGCGGATGTCCCGGTCGCGGTACTCACGGGCGGTCCGGCGGGTGAACTCATAAAGCCCGGCCTTCGCCGTCGAGTAGCCGACGTTGGCGTCCTGCAATACGTCCCGCGAGGCCGCCGCCAGCACGATGGAACCGCCGGACGGGTCCTGCCGCAGTATCTGCGCGATGGCCGCCCGGGCGGTCAGGTAGTGCGCCCGCAGGTTCACGTCCAGCAGATAGTCCCATTGATCGGGGGTGGTGTCGTGACTGGACCGCTCACCGAATTCGTAGTCGCCGAGGTTGGAGTAAAGGCCGTCGACACGGCCGAACTCGCGCGCCGCCGCCTCGATCATGGCGTTGGCACCGTCTTCGGTGGCGGCGTCGGTGGTAAAGACAGCAGCCTCGCCCCCGTCCTTGCGCGTCTGTTCGGCGAGTTCAAGCAAGGGCCCTTCCCGCCGGGCCACGAGCAGCAGCTTCGCACCCTCGCGAGCGCAGAGCCGGGCGATAGCCGTGCCCATGCCCCCGCCGACGCCGGGGATGACGAACTGTTCGTCGTCGAGCTGCATGCCGGTTTTCA
>CAZBZS010000026.1:17251-31370 GCA_964496475.1 uncultured Chloroflexota bacterium
TCACCTTGTCCTGCAACCTCATGCGGCCTCCTCGCAAGTTCGATTCCTTGCGTCGAGTCTACGCGAGTGATCGGCGGGCAGCGCTTGCGGACGGCTACCACGAGGTCACCGTCCCGAGAGGGTCACAGAAGAGGGGACGGGTGACGTCGGCTGCCAAGTTTGCCACTACAACCATCGGACAAATCGACCGGGCAGGGGGATTCGTTGAGCATGCTGACGTCAGTTGCGCGTTGGCTGGCTATCATCATGCTGGTGGTAGGGATCCCGGGGATATCTGTCACCTATTTCAGTTTCCTCATCTGGCACATCGCACACGGCGCGACTTGGCTTCTGAATCCATTTTACTTAGTAGTCCTAGTTCCGGGTGGACTGCTAGCCCCGTTTATCCAGTGGTGGCTGGAGGATTCCATGCCTCTGTTCACCCTCATCTTTTGGTCAATCGGCGTTGTTGGTGCCGTTATCGCCAGGTTCGTTGAGGATGAATAAAGCGGTCGGATCGGCGCGGAGAAAAGTGAGAACAGGGAACATCCCTCTATTGGTCCTAGCCGCGGTGATGATGCTGGTGTCTTCTGCCTGCAATACCACTCCCCCTGGAGGCGCCCTCGCGCCGACGCATAGCGCCGCCGAGCGGGAGGAGATCCTCGAAATCTTCTATTCGACGGTTGAGAAGATGAACGATCTGATCCTACAGATCGATGCCGAGACGAACACCTACGTGGCACTACAGTCCCAGGTGGTGCCGCAGGGGAAATCTGGAGATATCCTGGGTGTCGCCACCACATTCCGGAGGCTCGAGAGCATATCGCTGCGCTCGGCAGGCATGACCCAGCAACAGATTCACCTCGTCGATGAGGCTCTTGAAGAGTGCCTGCCTTACGAGCTTGTCGAACTGCTGGAGTTACACCGTGAAGAGGCAGTGCTCATGCAAGATGCGTTCGAAGCCGAGGCCAAGATGCATGGATTGATGGCTGAGCAGATTGAGCGATGGTTGGACGACCCAGATATCAGCGAGCAACTCCTCCCCGAATCCTGGGAGGCTCAGGAAGAGCGGATTCGATTGTCCGATGAGGCCGAGGTCTTGGACATGCGACGTGTGCAGAGAGAGAAAGAGATCTTCGCAGGCGACCCGACCCCACCGCGTTGCGACTGAGAGGGGTCGACATGCACCTGAGTATTCCGCCGACGTCCTCGCTTGCTTTGCGTGAAGCCGCCCAGATTCGCCCCAACTAGATCATCTTGCCCCGAGTCGGCCACTGCGCCACATGGATAATCCCACTGGCGTCAGTGGCGAGGACATACGGGCTAAAGTCCAAGCCAGCGCCTCACTGCGGCGCCAACCTTTATCACTACGAAACTGATTACCCAGAAGATAACGAACAGGATCAGCAGCCCCGCTGGATTTGCGTCAACTTGACCGGCAATCGCACCGTACAAAACGTACAGGCCCGACAAGATTGTGGCCCCCAAAACGGCCGGAGAGAGCTTCAACGTCGTTGCCTCCTCTCTGACAGTCAGACCCGGCACGCAGCATTCATGCTGTCAACATTCACGCCACCAATGCCGCAAGAGTAAACGTTCGGGGATGTAAGGTACTTCTTAAGCGACCACCGGCATCTTCTACGGCGGTCAATCTCGCACGTAAATGGCGGTAATCGGCCGGTTGAGGGGCGTTCGATTGACGGGCATGCCGGACGCTAATACCATCGAAGCGGCCGTGCTAGGCGGGGAGCCAGCGGTGCCCTGTACTCGCAATCCGCTTTAGCGAGGCTGAATTCCCGCCGGAGGCCGGTTGATTGTCGATTCTGCCTGTTCTCCAGAACGTTGAAAGTCGGGTCCCGTGCGACGGGAAACTCCGAACCCCGTCAGGTCCGGAAGGAAGCAGCGGTAAGGGGTCAATCCCGGGTGCCGCGGGTCAGCCTGGCCGGAGTTCTGGTGTGCGGGTAAGGCGGGAGTCACGGGTCGAAGGCGGGTGCACGGCCGCTTTTTTATTGGTGTGAGAGCCGCTCAAATGACCGAACAAGAAGGCTTCCAGGCCCTTTACAACAAGTACCGCCCACAGCAGTTTGCAGACGTGGTGGGGCAGAAGCACATCGTCCGAATTCTGCAGAATTCGTTGGCTCACCATCGCGTCAGCCACGCCTACCTGTTTTCCGGCGAGCGCGGTACCGGCAAGACAACAGTGGCGCGGATTCTAGCGAAGGCCATCAACTGCCTGGAGGGCATCCAGCCGGAACCCTGTAACCGTTGCGCGAACTGCCTGCAGGTGGGGTCGGAGAGCTTTATGGATCTGATTGAGATCGACGCCGCCAGCAACACTAGTGTCGACGACATCCGCGACCTCCGAGAGAAGGTGCGGTTCCGGCCGTCGGCCGGACGGTACAAGGTGTACATCATCGACGAGGTGCACCAGCTCTCGCGTTCCGCTTACAACGCGTTCTTGAAAACGCTGGAGGAGCCACCCGATCACGCCATATTCGTCCTGGCGACTACCGATCCGCATCGGGTGCTACCAACGATCCGCTCGCGCTGTCAGCATCTTCGTTTTCGCCGCCATACGCACTCCGACACCGTCGACGCGCTTGCGCGGATCGCCGAGGGCGAAGATGTGATGGTGGCCGGTGAGGCGCTTCACCTGATCGCCCGAAACGCCGACGGAAGTCTGCGCGACGCGATTGGCTTGTTGGATCAGGCGATCTCGTTCCACGAAGGCACTCTCACCGAGCGAGCAGTGCAGGACATGCTGGGGCTCACCGGCACGGAGGCATCGGCCGCGCTAACCGGGGCGATCGCCGAATCGAGGGCTGGGGACGTGATGCGGCTGGTCAACCGGGCCGTGCAGGACGGCGGCAGTCCGGCGAGCATTCAGCAAGAGTTGGTGAACTATTTCCGCGGATTGCTGCTGGCGAAGACCGGTCGCCGGGACCAGAACGAGATGTATTTCGCCGAGGCGGAAATTGATGTCATGGAGTCCCTGGGCAAGAAGTTTGGCGTGGGGCAGCTCGTGCGGTGCCTGGAACTGCTGGGCGAAAGCGGATCGTTCGGACGGGCTGGCCAGTCCGCGCAGCTTGAGCTGGAGCTGGCGCTGGTAAATGCCTGCCTGATGATGAGCGGTGCCGGGGAGGGCGACCGGGACGCGGAGGCGCTTATCGGCGGTGGAGCGTCCGCAACGCCGGCACCTGCAGCGGCACCGGAGCAAGCGGCCGATGTAAAGGAGAAAGTATCGGAGGTACCCGCGACACCGGAGACCGGCGGCGAGATGACGGCAAGGGAAGAACTCAATCAGACCGCGACCGAGACCCAAGCGACTGCCGCTCCCGAAGTCGAAACGGAAGCAATCGGGCAGCAGGGCGGCACGGCCGGGGTGGCCGCCGAACTCGAGGGCAAACGGGACGAATTTGGGCAGGAACTGCGAGCCTGGAGCCGAGCCTACGAGCCGTATGTGATGAACAGCCGCTGGGACGACCGGGACGGGGTGCTGCTGATCACCGCGGCATACTCCGCGCATTACGACGTCCTGTCCCGACCGGATAGCCGGGAGACGCTGCGACGGATCGTGACCAAATTGCTCGGTAGGCAGGTGAAGATTGAAATCGAACCGGGTGAGACCGCCAAGCGTCCACCGGCCGGGAAACCTCGTAACGACACCCTGATCGACGCAGCGGTTACCATCTACGGAGCCGAGATAGTGGACGACCAGTAGCCCCCATACCCAGCAACCCCGAGGCACTTTTATGCAGATGATGCGCAAGATGCAAAAGCAGATGGAAAAGATTCAGGCCGAGTTGGCCGAGAAGACCATCGATATCAGCAGCGGCGGTGGCGTCGTGACCATCACGATCACCGGCGATCAGAAGGTGCGGGCCATTAAGATCGATCCCGAGGCGGTGGACCCGGAGGACGTGGAAATGCTGGAGGACCTGCTGGTGGCGGCGGTGAACGAGGCGGTGGCCGAGTCGCAGGCACTGGCGGGTGAAAAGCTCGGCGCGCTCACTGGCGGGCTCAAGATTCCGGGCCTGGTATAGACAAAGGCCCATTCTCAAGTGATCGACGGCGTACCCGGCCCCATCGGAAGGCTGATCGAGGAGTTCAGCAAGCTGCCCACTATCGGCCCCAAGACTGCGAGCCGACTGGCGTTCTTCCTGCTCAAGTCGCCGAAGGAGCAGGTGGCAGGGCTGGCCGGGGCGTTGCAAGCGATCAACGACGGCATCGTGCAGTGCGGGAAATGCTTCAATTACGCCGACCGCGACCCCTGCGCCTCCTGCGCCGACGACCAGCGGGACGGCAAGACCATCTGCGTTGTGGAGGACGCGCTGGACCTGCTGGCGATCGAGCGCTCGGGTGGCTACCATGGCCGCTACCACGTCCTGGAGGGATCCATCTCACCGCTGGAGGGCATCGGCCCCGACGATCTGCGGCTGACCGAACTGGTGACCCGGGTGAAGGAAGAGGGCATCACCGAGGTCGTGGTTGCGACCAACGCCACCTTCGAGGGCGACGCCACCGCCCTTGAGGTGGCCCGCCTGCTGGACGTCTCCGGGGTGCGGGTGACTCGGCTGGCGCGCGGCCTGGCCACGGGCGGCGATCTGGAATACGTCGACCCGGCCACCATCGCCCAAGCGCTCGAAGGCCGGCGGGAGTTTTAGGGCAAGCTCCCTGCGCCGGTCGCGGGAGAGTCAAAAGCGGGCTGCCAACAAGGTAAGCATAGCCTGATACGAGAAAGTCCGAAGGAGTAGCACGTATGGGAACGTTCGGGCCGGCGATGTTGCTGGCGCTGCTGGCGGCGGGGGGGAACGCCCTGTTCGTCTATGCCCAGAAGCGGGCCGACCTGCCGCAGAATCCGCTGCTGCTGCTCGCCGGGGCGGCGTTCGTGGTGTTCGTGATCCTGGGGACGTACTCCGCGATCATTGGTGTGTCGGACGTGGCCGAGTATGCCCGCACCCGAGGCATCTGGATGCTTCTAACCGGCATCGGACTGGCGGTGACGTTCGTGGGCTTTCATTTCCTGTTCAGTCGGTTCGGGGCCAGTTACTACAGCCTATATGCGGCGCTGTCGATCCTGACAACGAGTGTGGGGATCGGCTTCCTGGTGTTTCGGGAGCCGCTGAACGGCTGGATCGCGGCCGCCACCGGGGCGACGCTGATTGCGATTGCACTGCTGGGGATCGGGGTGGCGCGGGCGCAGATCTAGACGGCCATCCCACACCTCCCGCCGCACACGAAACACGCTCTGCGTGTTGTCGGCGGGACCGGACATCGCTAGGGTGGTGGCCTGAAAAAACCCAGGTCGGATGGATCAGTGGCCGAACCCAAGTACAAAGTTCTGATTACGGATTACATTTGGCCCGATACCGGGCCGGAGCGGGAAATCCTGGAGCCGCTGGGTGTAGAGATCATCGAGGCGGATCGCGGCGACGAGAACCGGCTCGTGCAGTTGGCGCAAGACGTGGATGGCATCCTGACCTGCTTCGCGCTGACGACCGGGAACGTCATCAAAGCGTCGCCGAACCTCAAGGTGGTGTCGAGGTACGGGATCGGCGTGGACAACATCGACGTGGACGTGGCCACGGAACTTGGTATCCCCGTGGCCTACGTGCCGGACTACTGTGTGGAGGAGGTGGCGGATCACGCGATGGCGCTGCTGCTGGCACTGGTGCGGGGGATAAACCGCTACGATCCACACACCAAGGAGGGGGGCTGGGCCCTGCAGGTGGGCCGGCCGCTAGTGCGACTGCGAGGATCGCGGCTGGGAATAGCCGGGTTCGGGCGGATCGGCCGGGAGACGGCGAAGCGGGCGGTGGCGTTCGGGATGGAGATTGGGGTGTTCGATCCCTACCTGACGCAGGCGGACCTCCCGACGGGATTTGAGTTGATATCGCTAGACCGGCTGATCGGGGAGTCGGATTTCATCTCGGTGCACACGCCGCTAACGAAAGATACCCATCACCTGATCGACGCCGCGGCGATGATGGAGATGAAGGATTCAGCCCTGCTAATCAACACCTGCCGCGGGCAGGTCGTGGACGAATTCGCGCTGGCCGAGGCGCTGAACGCCGGTCAGATCGCCGGGGCCGGGGTGGACGTGACCGAAATTCAGCCGCCGGCAGATGACCACCCCCTGCGCAGCGCTAAGAATTGCATCCTGACCCCCCACGCGGCGTTCTGCTCGGAGGGCTCGGTGCTGGAACTGGAACAGCGCGCCGCCCAAGCGGTGGCGGACGTTTTCAACGGCATCGTGCCGCGGAATCCCTTCAACACCGAAGTCCTGCCCGGGTCCGGGCTGAGACCGAGAGACGAGGCCGACTAGATGAAGGTCGAACGGATCGAGGTATTCCTGCGCAGCGAGCCTCTGGTGCGGGAGTTCTGGATGTCGCTCTCGCCGATCCCCGGAGCGATGGAAATCATCGTGCGGCTCACGACGGACGACGGACTGGTGGGTATTTCGCAGTGCCACGGGATGCCGCAGGAGGCAGTGGCGGAAATCCTGACGCAGGCGATGCCGGCGATCATCGTGGGACGGGATCCGTTTGACTACGAGCGCATCTGGGGAGAGATGTTCGCGCTGTGCCATCACCCTGGCTGGACCAAATCGGGCTGGGGCCGCGCGTCGATTATGACGGCGATCGCCGGGGTCGACATCGCCCTCTGGGACCTGATGGGCAAGGGGACTGGCAAGAGCGTAGCCAAGCTTCTGGGAGGCTACCGGGATGCCGTCCCGGCCTACGCCACGGGCGGGTATTACGAGGCCGGGAAGGACATCGCCGGGTTGGTGGACGAGGTGGGCGTGTACGTGATCGAAGACGGCTACGACGCGGTGAAGCTAAAGGTCGGGCGCGAAGTCGCGGAGGACCTCCGGCGGGTAGAGGCCGTGCGGGCAGCCTACCCGGATATCGACATCATGCTGGACGCCAACCAGGGCTGGGACGTACTGACGGCGATCGAGGCCGCGAAGTGGATGGAGCCGATGGGAATTCGCTGGTACGAAGAGCCGGTGCATTGGTACAACCAGATCGAGGGACTGCGGCAGGTGGTACAGAACACCACGATCCCGGTGGCCTCGGGCGAGCAAGAGATCACGCGGCACGGCTGCCGCGACATGATCGAGCGCAGCGGGGTGCGGGTCATGCAGTTCGACTCGACCAAGGCCGGCGGCATCACGGAATGGAGGAGGGTGGCGGCGCACGCGGAGTCACATAACGTGTTGGTGGCGCCCCATCACGATCCGCAAATCCACATCCACTGTGTGGCGGGCGTGCCGAACGGGTTAATTCTGGAGTCGTTCCCCAACCCGGACCGCGACCCAGCCTGGGCAGACATGTACGTGGGCGTGGAGCCGATCGTGAACAGCGAGATGAAGGTACCGGAGGCGGCGGGGATGGGATACGACCTCAACTGGGATCTGGTGGAGCGGATATGCACCCGCGTCGAGGCTGCGGCTTAAAAAGCCCGCCCGAACACCGCTGCCGTCGCGGCGAAGGCCGCCTGACGCACCTGGTCGCGATCGGCGGCAACAGCCCTACGGCAATTACCATGACAAAGCGGCCCCGGATCGAACATCGTAATCTGTTAGAGAGCTACATTCACGATCCCCGTCAGTGTTTTCAGACAATGATGCGAAGACGAGTGCAGTCGCGGCCTGCACGAGCGCGTCCTCACATCTCCGTGTTTCTGAATTTTCATCCACTTCCCCCTATCAGCGACCAAGCATAGGGGTAGGCGAAGTCTCAGGACCAAAGCTATCTTCCGCAACACCATGTGAAGGCAGAGCCACGCGATAATTGGCGGGCCGGGACCGAATTAGGCAAGATGGCGTCACGCTGACCGCAACGAAAGGCGGCGATTATCGACACGGGCACAACGGTGATGCTGGCTGTGCTGGCGCTCGCGGCGGTGATATTCATGGGCGGCGTGGTGCTCTTCGCGCTGCGCGGTCTTGGAACTCGCCTCAAGGAATCGGATGAACGGGTCGTGCGCGGGCTGGACTCGATCAGGGACACCGTATCTTCGGTGACTGGGGCCAGTCAGGCGACGCTCGTGCAAGTGTCGCAGAATCTGGGCGATTTGCGCCGGTCCAGCGAGGGCCTACTTCTCGAAACGCGGCGCCTGGGCGAGCTGCGGGATGCCTTCCGGCTGCCGGGTCCGCGAGGCGGGATCGGAGAGCTATTGCTCGAAAACCTCCTTCGGGACGTGCTCGGGACGGGGCAGTACGACTTGCAACACTCCTTTGCTGACGGAACCAGAGTGGACGCGGTGGTTCGGATCGGCGAAAAACTCGTGCCAATCGATTCGAAGTTTCCGATGGCCGAGTTCGGAACTCTCGTCGAAGCCGATTCCGACGAAGACCGTCAGCGAGCGCGACGCCTCTTCCTGCGCGCCGTTCGCAGTCATGTGAACGCAGTGGCGCATTATGTCAAGCCGGATGAGCATACGGTCGATTTCGCCCTCATGTATATACCGGCCGAAAACGTCTTCCAGCAGGTCATAATCAAAGAGAGAGGCGAGGACGAAGCCACCGCGGCCTCCCGGTACGCCAGGGAACGAGGGGTCGTGCCAGCTTCGCCAAATACGCTGTACGCCTATCTACAAATGGTCGCCATGGCCTTGCGTGGCCTTTCCATTGAGAGCCACGCCCATGAAATCGCCGAACGCATCGCCGGCCTGACCACCGACCTAGCCGCTGTGCAGCGGGACCTCGGAGTGCTCGGGAGCCATCTCGCCAACGCCCAGAACAAATACAATGAAGTCGATCATGGTATGACCGGCCTGGAGCGTAAATTGGCGATCTCGGAGGATTCTCTGGGCCGCGACGAAGACTGAATCGGCGCCCGGCGACCCAGTTGTGAGAGGGTGATCTTGGCCGCGAAAACCGCCGGCTCGGCCCGCCCCCTGGATCAGCCGGTCCGACCCGGGCTGACCACTGATTTATCCATCTGCTCTACAGAGGTAAACGCGGGGCGCGGGGAGAAGTCGGTGTCCAGAACGCCGAATCCATGTTCGGAGGTCTCCGGGCGACCCAGCGTACGGAAATTGAGATTGAAGAGAAACATATTCTGGATGTATGGAAACTCCCGCTCGATCATCCGGTATGCCTCTACCGTGTATTGCGCCTGCAACTCCTCGCTGATGAGGTCGCCGAACGGAAAGTCGATGTGTTGGTTGGCGGTCGTCCAGCCGAATTCCGTCAGCCACATCGGACGGCGGCCGTCGTCGAATTCTTCCATCACCCGGCGGATTTGGCGGAATCGCTTGAAATAGAAGCTCGGGTGATCCAAGTACACAATCTCCGAAGAATGAGCGTAGTCGTCGAATTCGACCCACGGCGACGAGCGGTATCCATAAGAGTGGTTGCCCATGAGGTCGAAGAAGTTGCGGACCAGGCCGCCCTTATACGCATAAACACCGCGCAGAAATTCCACGTCGTTTATGCCGAACGCCGCGTTCCCGGCGCCGTTCTGAGCCAGCCCCGCAAACAGGACCAACGCGAGCGGGTCAGCGGCCTTCACTCCGCGATACCCGGCCATCAGCAGTTCAGCGTATTCGCCGTAGTCAACATCACGGCCCCAGAAAAGGGCCAGGTTCGGCTCATTCCAGATTTCGTAGGCCGGGACCCGTCCTCGATAGCGCTCGGCCATCAGGAGCATGAAATGCTCGAACTTGCCCAAGTCGTCGGGTCGGCCTGCGGCCCCGCCGGCGGCGCGCGTCCACGATGGAGCCTCAACGACGCTGACCAGCACCTTCAACTCAAATTGCTCCGCAGCGCCGACAAAGGCGTCCAGCTGCGACCAGTCGATTCCGGTTTCGGTGGGCTCAATATCGCTCCATTTCACCTGGTGTTTCACCCAGGTCGCGCCCGCGATCGCGGCGCGCCACGTGACCAGCTGAGGATCGGGCGCATGCCATGTGTGGACTTGTATGCCGAACCCCAACGGCGATCGAGTCGGAAGAAAAACGGAACCCTGATCGAGGCGGAGCAGTTCGGGACCGATATTACCGAGCTGAATTTTCTCCTCAAGTTCCTCAAATTCAGGGTGCCATTCCAGGCGACCCCGCGCGAAATATTGGACCTGGGGACGATCCGCGAAGCCCTCGTCCATCGACGGCGATATTGGAATCCCCAACCGCTCAGTACCGTCGTGACGTTCGTAATAAAGTTTGAATCCAAAGCTCACGTTGTAGCCAGCGTCAGGGAAGAACAGGTGGTCGTCGTCGGCTTCGAGCGCCGCCGGCCGGGGAAACGGCAGCCGGTGCTGAACTAGAGCCTGGCCTGCGTTCAGCGGCCCGGCCAGACCGGTCAGTAGGTCGAGTTCCAGAACGCCCTTCTCGAAATACTGCCGGATTCGGGAGCCCGTCCGCACGCCGGCGGTTATCGGCAGGCCGAGGTAGGTCTCGCCCTCCGCTTCTTCATAAGCGGCCGCGAGCGCCGGGTCGGTGCAGTACTCAGTCTCGCAGTCATCTGCGGCCAGCGCCTGCACCGGCAGACCGCCGGACACCACGCCGCTCGCCCCTGTGACACCGAGCATCGTCAGCACTCGCCGCCGCGACACAGCTGGCGGGCGGAACGGGCGGCGGCGACTGGTGGATTTCATCGCATCACATGCCAGGTGCTGTCGTGGACCCGTCGGCGACCGGGACCACCCATTGCCTGTGGCGAATCAGAATCCGCCCTGAACGTAGGAGGGTGGCCATGCGGTTTCGACGCCCAGTTCGTGGGCAGCGCGCAGCGGCCAGTACGGATCGCGCAGGAGTACCCTCCCCAGGGCAACTAAATCAGCACGCTCGTTGCGGATGATTTCCTCCGCCATCAGCGGTTCGGTGATCTTGCCCACCGCCACCACCGGCATTCCCGACTCGCGACGGATCGTTTCCGCAAGCGTGACCTGGTATCCCGGATAGACGCTCCGCATGGGAATGATGTCCGGAGTCTGGCCGGCGCTGCTCACATGGATCATATCCGCCCCGGCCTCACCGAGCATACGGGCCGCGACGGCCACATCATTCAGGGTGTTGCCGCTCTCGACATAGTCGGTGCCAGAAACCCGAACGAGCAGCGGCATGTCGTCGGGAATGGCCGTGCGCACGGCGGCAACCACCTCGCACGGATACTGCGCCCGATCTTCTATATCGCCGCCATATTCGTCGGAGCGGTGATTGGCGATCGGCGAAATGAAAGAGCTCAAAAGGTAGCCATGCGCAGCGTGGACTTCAATGGCCTCATAACCGGCAGCGACGGACCGCTCCGCCGCATCGACAAATGCCTTCCTCACCGTTCGCATGTCGGCAGCATCCATCTCCCGCGGAGTGGTGAAACCTTCCGCGAACACCAGCCGGCTCGGGGCGATCGGGTCGCCGGGGCCTGCCTCATCCTCAACCGTCTCCGATTTCCGGCCCGCATGAGCAAGCTGAATGGCGGCGACCGCACCGTGGGATTTGACGACTTCGGCGATGCGGCGATGCGGCTCCAGATGATCGTCGCTCCAGATTCCTGAATCCTTGTTGCGGATGCGGCCTCGCGGCTCAACGGCCGAGGCCTCCACGATCAGCAAGCCGATGCCGCCCGCGGCGCGAGTGGCATAGTGGACGTAGTGCCAGTCAGCAGTTACGCCCAGCTCACCCATCCACATGCACATCGGCGCCATCACCGTACGATTTCTCAGAGTCACCCCACGGATTTCGTAATCGTCAAAGAGTGCCGGCACAAAGTCCTCTTGTTCCCTTACCGATCCTTCTGCAAGACCCTGATTTTAGCTGACTGCTCGCGGGCAACTCGGCGCTCAAACTCCGCCGATCGTACTTGCGCCGGGGGTGGGGGAGACGTCGCGCGATATTAGTAAATGGACTGAAAGAGCTGCTCAACTTCGTCGACAGTGGCTTCCACCGGACTCTGCAGCATTAGGCGCCTGGTGGCGGCGGTGACCTCCGCCATGTCCCGCAGATCGTCCCGCTTGACGCCGTACGACCGCAGATCGAGGTCGAACCCCAGTCCACCGATAAGCACTTCCATGATGGCGAGGGCCGACCGAGCGCGGTCTTGCTCGCCGGTGACGTCGTCATGAACGATCAGCGGGTCCGCCAGTGCGGCGATCTTTTCGGGAGCGCGCTCCACATAGAACCGCATCGCCGGGAGCAGGCAGAGGGCGTTGGCGATGCCGTGCGGGATGCGGGCGCGGGCGCCGAGGACGTGCGCCATAGCGTGGACCATCACGGTGCCGGCGTTGGCCAGCGTGTAGCCAGCGAAAAGCGATCCGCGCGCCATCAGATCGCGGGCCTCAGTGTCGTCGCCGTTGAGAACGACCCGGGGCAGGGCGGTGAGAATTATGTCAAGCGCGTGGGCCGCGTACATCTGTGTGTGGGGAGTGGCCTTTACCGAGATGTACGACTCGGCCGCATGGCAAAAGGCGTCGATGCCGGTCGCCGCCGTGCTGAGCTCCGGAACGCTGTAGGTTAGTTCGGCGTCGACGATCGCCACATTGGGGTAGATGTAGGGACTCACCACCGCCATCTTGTTGGATCGGTCGGCCAGGACGGTGACCGCATTGCCAGTGACCTCGCTGGCGGTGCCGGCCGTGGTGGCAATAGAGATCATCGGCAGCCCCGGCCCCGGGACCTGTTCCACACCCACCATGTCGTCAGTTTTCAGGTCGTTGGCTACAGCGCAGGACGCAATCTGCGAAGTATCCATCGCGCTCCCGCCACCGAGTCCGATGACCAGATCGGCGCCAGCTTCGCGAATGGCTTCCGCGCATCGATCTATCGAAGTCGTGGGAGGCTCGGGCTCGACCTCTGTATAAGAGGCGAACTTGATACCGGCGCCACCGAGCAGACCCTCGGCACGATCCAAAATACCGGCCTTGGCGATACCCGGGTCGGTGACGATGAAGGCGTTAGTTCCACCAAGAAACTTGACCTGGTCGGGTAGCGACACCATCGATCCGGGGCCAAAAATGACGTTAGCGGTGGTGCGGAATACGCTGGGCTCGGCGGGCATTTGCAGCTCCTTTATCAAGTGGAATACACAGGGTAACCGACCGATTGGGTATGGTGAAGGGTAGGCAGATGGAACTGGGGGCCAGAGATGGTCGAAAATGCGGAGTTGTCAGATGTGCAGCGGCGCGGCCGCCAGATCATGGACGAGTTCGAGACCAGACAGCGAGGCGCTGGCGTTCAGGCGGACCGGGTCGAGGCCTCGCTTTCGTTGTTGCGGGATCAGCTGAAGGCCCTGGTAGCGGATGCGGTGCTTGATGCGGGCAGCGCCGTCTTCGAGTTCGAATTCGACTTCGGTGCCGGGGGTGAGGCCGAGGCAGTCGCGGACGGCCTTGGGGATGGTCACCTGGCCCTTGGAGGAGACGCGGCTTTTGTTAGCCGGCTCGCGCTGGACGGCATTGGTGCCCCTAATTAGCTCTTCACTTCGCGCGTCCCTTCGCCGGTACCGGGCGAGGTGCTCGGAGCGCGTTCCGGTTGCTGGGTAGGAAGCTTCGGGCTCGGATGCGCGGGGAGGATCGTGCAGATTGTCACCCGGTGGTTTCTCGCCTGGTCTGGTCATCACTCTCGGCCTTCCCGAACAGCTATAGCATTGTTCAAGAATCCCTCGTACGACTCTTTACCGCATGGGTAAAGCGTCCTGAGAACGGAAAAACCTCCCCGGCGGCGACCTATTTTCCCGACCGGAAACCGGGCAGTATTGTCGGCGCTGGAGGGCTTAACTTCCGTGTTCGGGATGGGAACGGGTGGGTCCCCTCCGCTTGGCCACCGAGGAATTTTGCGAATTTTGGCGCGGCGCCGTTTGTGGCCCTCACCCTGGCCCTCTCCCGGCGGGAGAGGGAATCCTTGAATCTCCCGGAAGCAGACAGTAGTCGTCGAATCTTCGAGCGGGAGAGGGGATTTCCATGGTGTGGAGTGGGCCGGTTTTCCGGCCGCGTGAATGTAGGACTGCAGTATTGCCGACCTGAAGTCAACTAAGCCCTCGACCATTAGTACCGCTCGGCTGAGTACATTGCTGCACTTACACCTACGGCCTATCAACCAGGTAGTCTTCCTGGGGTCTTACCAGCCTAACGCTGTGAGAGATCTAGTCTTGGGATGGGCTTCCCACTTAGATGCTTTCAGCGGTTATCCCGACCGAACA
>CAZBZS010000027.1:0-31097 GCA_964496475.1 uncultured Chloroflexota bacterium
AAAACGTTCTAGTGGCTAGTGGGTAACGTTGGTGTTACAGCAGTTATGAAATTCAGCCTGCCGACCATGCCCAGGTTTTCCAGAAAAAACAGCCTCTGGCAGCCACAGGCTCAGTCATAGGCTGTCTTGGACACTCTCAGCCGCCAAAAGTCCCGCAAAATAATCACAACCACGGCCAAACCACGTTATCATTGTCGTGAAGCGGACATGTATCACTGGCGAACCGCCCGACTACACACTGGAAGTTGATGACGCTGGACCGGGTCTGTTTTTCGCCGGGTATCCGATTTCAAACCACCTTCCCTGCAGCCTGTTGCAGATACGACTTTGGTCTCCCAGGGTACTCACCCGGTGTGTCCGGGGCACTTATCATTACTGGCTATTGCTCATAGCCGCGTTCGGCCCGGCCGAGGCCGAGGCCGAGGCCGAAGAAAGGAACTAATTGGCACAACGACGCGCATCTGCCCGCGCATCCCGAACGCGAAAGGCCAAATCCGCCCCCAGCAAGTCAGTCGGGACCGCCTCTAGCACCTCCCCCGCCCCGGACCCTCTGCAACAGCCCGTCGATCACGGCGAGCATCACGAGCTCATCGCCCGCAATCTGAACGGCTTGCTCGAGAACTTCCAAGAGTTGCGCACCGAAATGCGTGTGCTCGGGCGCGAGGTCCAGGCCCTACACAAGAAATTCGAACAGGTGGAAGTGGATTTCCCGGACGTGCGCAAACGACTGGAGACGGTCACATCCGCCGTCTTCGATAGCGACCAGACCCTCCGCGGAGTGACCAAACATGTCGAGGAGTTGTGGGGAACCGTCGCTGAAATTGCTGGCGAGCGCAAAGAGCTCGTCGAAAAACGAAAGACCGGCCTTGAGAAAGATGAAAAGCGCCGCGGTGACGAATTGAAACGCCGCCTCGCCAATCTCTCCGGCCAATCCAAAAACAAATCACTAGGAAGAGACTTTCCAATTGAGAAGACTCAAACCGATACCTGAACGCGTCACCTTTGAAGAAAATGGCGCTGCCAAGACGACCCCAACCCGCCGCAGCGCCGTTCCCGCCCGGGACCGATCCGCAAAAGGCGAGACCGGCGTGTTGTCCGCCGTCAACGCCCTCACCGATGTCGTCAACCGCCAGAGTGGCGGCCCCACCGCCGGTGCCGGCGCCCTGCGTCTCGGCATCTTCGTCGACACCGCCAACGTCTCCGATCGCGCCCACAAAAATCCCACCGTCCTTGACTACACCAAACTTAAGGAGCACATCGTCGGCGATCGCCGTCTAGTCCACGCCCGCGCCTACTGCGCCGTGTACGACAACTACGGCCTGCCTATCGAGAAGCAAAAAACCGTAGAGCCCGTCTGGGATCGCGGCTTCGACATTGTCACCAAGCCCGTCAAGGTCTTCGCCGACGGCTCCCGCAAAGCCGATCTCGATCTCACCCTGACCGTCGACATCGTCCGCCGCATCGACAACATGGATGTGCTCGTCCTTGTCTCCGGCGACGGCGATTACGTTCCCCTAGTCGACTACGTACGCGAAAAAGGCGTCCGCGTCGAGGTCTACAGCTTCGTCGAATCCCTCGCCAAGGAACTCCGCATCGCCGCCGACCAGTGGTACGACCTGCACTCCCTCAAATCGGTCCATGCTTCCGGTGGCAACAACAAGAGCTAGCCTCTGCAAAAGCCGGCCACAGGGTCCCAGATGATTCTGGGCATCGTCTTCGATCTAGGCGACACGCTCGTCACTCAGGAGCCCCTCGTCGGCAGCGCCGCCTGTCATCAGGGCGCCGCTGCCATCCTACCCGTCATCAGCGAATTCGGGCACCTGACGCCTTCCCGCGAACAGCTCGCCGACCTCATCGGCGAGCGTCTGCACGAAGCCGTCGTCGATTCCTATCAGGGCAACCTCGCCCAGCCCGAAGCCGACCTGATATTTCTCCAGGCCCTTCGCGAATTCGAATGCGAACTCCCGCCCGAACTGGCCCGCCCCACTCTCGACAGCTTCTTCGAACCTTTCTATCAGCGGATGGAACCCATCGGTGAGATCGTCTCTACCCTGACCTTTGCCCGCGGTCTCGGTCTGCAACTCGGCCTCATTGCAAACGTCCTCTGGGGCGAAGATCTACTCCGCGCTCGACTCGTCAAGCTCGGCATCGCCAATTTCATGAGCGCCACCGTTCTCAGCTCCGAGATAGGCTGGATGAAGCCTTACCCAACTACTTTTCGAGAAATCGTTCGCCGCCTTCAGCTCGAGCCTTCCCAGGTCGTCATGGTCGGTGATGACCCTGTCGTCGACATCGACGGCGCCCGCCGCGCCGGTCTCAAGACCGTGTGGAAACGAATCCATCCCGACCAGACCGCTGACCCCGGCATGCAGCCCAATCTGGTGATCGACGACATCCGTCAGATCCTGCCCGCAGTCGCCGAGCTGATGGTTTAGTGAATATCCGCGCCCTCGCCCGCCGCCTCTACCGCTTCCCCGGCCCCACCCTCAACACTGCCTCAGACGACAATCTCGGACGCTTCGCCCGACTGCTGCTCGAGGCTCTGTCCCCCGATGAGTCACCGGCGGTACTCAACGTCGGTGGTGGCAACCGGCCCCTCCCCACCCCTCACGTCCCCGACTCCGTCCGCCGGAACACCCGTTATTTGGACATCCGCCAGACCGACATCAGTACCGTCGTCGCCGATGCCCTTCACCTGCCCCTGACTGGCGGCGCCTACAACGGCCTGATTTCCCTAGCCATGCTCGAGCACGTCCCTGATTCCGAACGTGCGGTGGCGGAGATGCATCGCGTGCTACGTTCGGGCGGGCTCATTTACTGCGAAGTCCCCTTTATGCAAGTTTTCCACGCCGCCCCCTACGACTATCGCCGCTTCACCGCTGCCGGTGTCGAAAAACTATTCGAAGGTTTCGAAAAGATCGAGATTGGGGTCTGCGCCGGGCCGAGTTCCGCCTTCAGCTGGGTCGCCCGACGCTATCTGACCGGCCTTCTCACCGGTTTCTCCGCCAACCGCCGCGCTCGCCAGGCCGCCGAATTCATCGCCGCCTGGCTCACCTTCCCGATCAAGTACGTCGACCTGCTGACCGCTGCCCGGCCCGCCGCCTCCGAGATGGCATCTGCCTTCTACTTCCTTGGCCGCAAACCTTAGTCCGGTTTTTCCTCACGACCCGAATGGGCCGATCGCATCGCCGCTTCCGTCACCTGAATCACCCTCAATCCGGACTCTCCGAGCGCCATCAATTCGTCCCGTCCAAGGATCACGTCAATAAAATTCTCGTCCGGCGTTAACTCCTCCGGCAAGACAACTTCGACATTTCCCGTTTTGTGGTTTTCGTGAATAATCACAGTCTTCCGCCAATTTTCGATAGACGGCGTTCGCAGCAAAATCGCCCCCTTGCTGCCATAGAAGCTCACGTCTTCCCACATCCCTCGCGGCCCGTTTCCGACAACCGATATCGTTCCCAATGCTCCGTTCTCGAATCGCAACGACACCGCCGAATTGATATTCACCGGCGCCGACAGGTCCGCCTGATATGCCATCACGCCCGCCACTTCCTGATTCACCGCGTACATGATGATGTCGATCAGGTGGCTGCCCGAATCGATCAGCTGCCCCCCGCCCGAGAATTCTGGGTCCTGCCGCCAGCTTCCGGTCGTCCCCTTCACCCAGGCCTGGGTTTGCAGTCCCGCCACATACTCAACCTCGCCGATGTCTCCCCGGGCAATCGCTTCCGCCACATACCGATAAGCCGGCAAATAGTGCCGTTGGTACGACACCATCAACACTTTACCCAGCTCGTCCCGCCTCGCCAGCAGCTCCCGCGCTTCCGCCACCGACGTGACCATCGGTTTCTCCAGCAGGATGTGGCAGCCGGCCGCGAACGAGTCCAACGCATGCTGCATATGCAGCGTGTGCGGGGTGGCGATCACCACCGCGTCCGGTTTCGTCGCCTCCAACATTTCCCGGTGATCGGCGAAATTCGGCGTGTCTTTGAGTTCAGGATGATCGGCTCGCGTCTTATCGATCGAATCCTTGGACGGATCGGCAAGCCCGACTATCTCCGCGTCCGCCGAGGTGATTAACCTCCCGATATGTGACATGCCCATCCAATGTCCGCAGCCGATTATCCCAAAACGGATTAGAGCCAAGGCCTCTCCCTTATCTTCCGACGACCTTCCGGGAGCGTCAGAATCCGGCCAAGAATACCCGCGCCCGGCGACAAAAGCGACGCCCCGGTCGTTCCGGAGCCGATGCTCTCAAGTATATGCCGGACGATCTCGGCTCCCGGTTCCGGCGTTATTATGCAATCAAGCGGGCTGCCCGTGGGCCCCGATCCAACGGTCACACTGACATTCGAACTGGCCGGCTCGCGGACCGCCTTTCACGTCCGCGTAGAACTCGTGGGCTCCATTGACAAGCGCCGAGTCGTCGATCGCTACTTCTACAAATACAAATGTCAGTTCATGGACCTGTCAATTCGCCGCGAAGATGAGGTAATCCGACACATATTTTCTCAGCAGGCAGAGGCTCGCAAACGCGGAATGGCCTGAGGACCGCTACGGAGTCAGGCCGGCCTCTTCGGTGATGTCCGCCGCTTTCTACTAGCCCGACGCCTCGTCACCCGACTCCTCGGAGGTGCCTGTCGCTTCCGCAGGGTCAGTGGGTTCTGGCTCTGGCGTTGGCGTCGGAGTGGGACCCGGCTCGGTTCCCTCCACGATTGAAATGGCGAGCAGAGTCCCATCCGCCTGCACTTCAGACAGCACCGTCACCACAGCGCCCACCTCCGGTGTCACGATCATCACCGTACCTTCTTCACCGGGGACTATCTGAAGGATTTGCCCGTCGACCTGAATGAAATCCTCCCCGATCTCCTCCACCTCACCGGTGACGGTCGGGAACTCCCCCTCCGCGGTCGGGGTCGGTGTCGGTGTCGGTGTCGGTGTGGAGTCTCCATCTGGCGTGACAGTTGTCGTCGGAGTGGGTGTCGTGGATGAGTCGTCATCAGGGTCCAGGGTTGGGGATGGCGTTTCCTCATCCGTCTCCGTCGGTGTGGACGACGCATCCGCGGTGGAAGTCGGATCCGGGGTTGGTGTCTCGTCCAACTCGTCAGTCGTGGTTGGGGTCACGTCGCCTTCCGCTCCCCCACCGTCCAGGTCCGTCTCGTCGGGCTCATCGCCCTCCGCCGGCGGAGCCTCGACCACCACCGTCGTAGCCACCAGCAAATTCCCCACCAGCACTTGTCCCTCGACCCGAACCGTCGCACCGACGACTAGTTCGCCGCCCGTAATCACCACCGGATTCCCATCTTCGTCGACCTTCAGGCTGATTGTCAGATCACCCACGACCATTTCGTCTGGCGACAGCTCGATGACTACGCCCCCCGTAGCAAATACGGCGCCGTTGGGATCGGGCGCTTCAGCCGGAGTCGGCGTCACGGCTTGTGTCGGGGTCTCGGTCGGAGTTGGGGTTTCCGCCGGAGTAGGGGTGTTCGTCGGAGATTGCGTTGGTGTCGGTGTCGGTGTTGGCCCCACCGACTCAACTAGGATCCCCGTAGCCACCACGACGCCGTCATCTCTTTCCACGCCAGTTACTGTCACCGTGCTTCCTACCACCGGAGCTCCAATCACTACCAGTTCTGGTGCCAGCCGGGTATTGACGATCACCCGACGGCCATCCACTATTAACATGGTCGTACCAAGCGCCGTCACCGTGCCGTTAATTTCCGTTTGTGGCAGTGCCAGCAGATCGGGCGTCGGGCTCGGCGCCGCGGTGGGGGTCGGAGCAGGTGCAGGATCGTCCTCACCCGCCGCGTCGGTGGACACCGTTGCCGTCGGGCCGTCCGGATGTACCGTTCCACCCTCCGCACCGTCCGCCGTCGCCTCCGTATCTGGAGCGATCGCAAGCTGATCCGGCGCTGGTGTCGCAGTCACAACAGTTAGCGCGACCGGCGGCACCGGCGGTTCTGTCGGCACGTGCTCCAAGCTCGCGTCAGTCAGCACAATCAGTTCCTGCGCCTCCTCCGTGTAGGCCGGCTTTTCCCGGACGAATGTCTCCAACCGATCGCGGTGATCCTCCAGCTTCCCCATGTAATCTCGGCGTGAATCGTTGAACTCCTGCCCGGCCGCGCCCGTTTCCGCGCTTGATAGATCCTGCAGAGTCGCAAGCCCACTACTTACAAACGTGTCGTAGTTCCGGGCAATCTTCCGTGACACTTCCGGGGCGGCGTCCTCCGCCAGATTCTCCAGTTCGTCCAGCCGATGTTCGGCCATCTGCATGTAGAGGCGCGGCTTGTCGGCCTCGGCGGCCAGCTTTACCTGCACCTCCTCAAGCGCCAACTTGTAGTCGTAAAGCACGCTTTCCGGCCCGCTGAAGGTGGCCGCCAGAGAGACACTACCGCCGGCAAGTGTCAATACCATCAGCGCCGATGCCGCCACTGCGATTCGCGACTTCACTGCCGCAGTACCCAACCCCGCTAGCAACGACGCAAGGCTAAAGCGGCCCTGGCGCGACGCTACGTAGCGGTCGAGTTCCGTGATGATTTCTTGCTCGCCCACCGCCAGTTCTTGTCGGGTCATCGGTTTGGGTGCGTGCTCGAAAAGATCGTCACAGAGTGACAGCATTTCAGTGATCTCGTCTGCGTACTCGGGATACCGGTCGAGGCAATCCCTCAGCGTCCAGCGACGTTCCGCGTAGCGATCCACACAGAGGGTGATGATGTCTTGGGGATCGCTGGAGGTCATTCCGCCGGCTCCCGCGTCAGCAACGAGCGCAGCGTCGTGAGCGCGCGAAACTGCAACGCCCTCACCGCGGGCTCCTTCTTGTCCAGAATCGCCGCGATCTGCGCGTGCGACATCCCCTGAGAAAATCGCATCGCTATGACGTCGGCCTGCTCCGGCGTGAGATGCACGAGAACCTCCGAGAGCATGTCCGCATTCTCGATGCGTCGGAAATCAGCGCCTTCATCTACGTGGTCTTTCATGTGGACATCGGGATCCAACGATAAATGCTCTCGATTTCGCCGCCAGTGGTCCGCGATCGCGTTTCGCGCTATGCGAAATATCCATGCCGTGAATTCCGGTACCGAGCGATGCTGGTACCTACCGATCGCTCGCAGGGCCTGCATAAAAATCTGATTTGTCAGGTCGTCGGCGAGAACCCGGTTGTTGGTCCGATACGCGACGAACCGATGAATTCGCGGGGCGAATTCTCGGTACACCTGTCCGAACGCGTCCCGATCCAGCCTGGTCGCGCTTCGAATGATTTCGTCGAGATTGTCTGATTGGCTTTTTCCGCTTTCGCCGGAGATCCCCAATTGACTTCCGCCAGTGGTCCTCTGTTACTAACGGGTCATCAGCAGGCCCGTTACGTGATTTGACTCGTTACCGGATGATTATCTCCGGTATTCTTCCCGCGTGAAACGGCATGTCCCGAGACCGCCGGAAGGTGTCCGTTTTCAGGTCACACGGGTGACGTTCGACCTACGCGGATCGAATCTGCCCCGATTGGGCATATCCCGACTGATCCTGGAGCCGCTGCTCCACCAGGAAAACTACGACCACTTGAGTCCCGGCCAGTATCGCTCGATAAGTCATCTCATGCGGGTTTGTCTAGGCGCGCGGCGAGGGTCTGCCCGCCAGATCAGACTCCTTCACCCCGGCCGCCGATCGCAGCGCCTGCGCCCGGTCCGTTTTTTCCCATGGCAGGTCCAGATCGGCCCGGCCGAAGTGTCCGTAAGCCGCCACCTGTTTGTAAATCGGACGCCGCAGGTTCAGGTCCCGAATGATCGCGCCAGACCGGAGGTCAAAGTGCTCCGTGACCAGCGCCTCGATCTTGTCGTTCGGCGTCCGGTTGGTTCCGAACGTTTCGATGTTTACCGATACCGGGTCCGCCACCCCGATGCAGTAGGCGAGTTGAATCTCAACCCGGTCGGCCACGCCGGCCGCCACCAGGTTCTTGGCCACGTAGCGGGCCGCGTAGGAGCCAGAGCGGTCCACTTTGGTCGGATCTTTGCCCGAGAACGCCCCGCCACCGTGACGGGCCATACCACCGTAGGTGTCCACAATTATCTTGCGGCCCGTGAGGCCCGCGTCTCCCATCGGCCCGCCGACCACGAACCGACCGGTGGCGTTGACCAGAATTTTCGTGTCGCGATCCAGCATGTCGGCCGGAATCACCTGCTCGATGACCATCTCCGTGATATCACGCTTGAGCACGTCCGGGCCCACCGTTGGATCGTGCTGGGCGGCGATGACCACCGTGTCAATCCGGGTCGGAATACCCTTCTCATATTGAACGGTCACCTGAGATTTACCGTCCGGGCGCAGGTAATCCATCCCGGCGCCATTACGGCGCACGTCCGTGAGCCGGCGGCACAATTCGTGGGCCAGCGTGATCGGCAGCGGCATCAGCTCCTCGGTTTCCAAGCAGGCGTATCCGATCATCATGCCCTGGTCGCCGGCTCCCGTGTCCTCGATCTCCATCGCATCCACCCCCTGGGCGATATCGCTCGACTGCTCCTTCACCGAGACAATCGTCCCGCACGTCTCGTAGTCGAACCCAAACTTACCCCGCGTATAGCCCGTTTCGCGAACAGTGTCGCGGACGATCTTGGCCATGTCCACGTAGGCTTTGGTCGAAATTTCCCCCAGCAAAAGGATCAGCCCGGTGGTGGTCGCCGTTTCGCAGGCGACCCGTGACATCGGGTCCTGCTCCAGCAGCGCATCCAGGATCGCGTCCGAGATCGTGTCGCAGAGCTTGTCGGGATGGCCCTCGGTGACCGACTCGGACGTGAACAAATAGTTCGGCGATTCCAAAAACGAGAGAGTCATGGCTCCCTTTCTCCTTACGGTCTTCTCCGCTGCTGTGTCCTACGTGCCCTCTTCCCAGGAGCTCAGGTAGTGTTCCTGCTCCGGGGTCAGGTTGTCGATTTTCACCCCCATCGATTCGAGCTTGAGGCGCGCGATTTCCGCGTCAATCTCAGCAGGGACCGAGTAGACCCGGTTCTCAAGCTTAGAGGCGTTCTCCCTCATATACTCCGCCGCGAGGGCCTGATTCGCGAAACTCATATCCATAACGCTGGCGGGGTGCCCTTCCGCCGAGGCTAGGTTGATCAGGCGCCCTTCGCCCAGCAGGTAAATCTTGCGGCCGTCGGCCTGCACGAATTCCTCCAGGTACGGCCGCACGGTGCGCCGGAATTTCGACATCGCCGCGAGACCGTCGACGTTGATCTCAACATCAAAGTGCCCTGAATTCGCCACGATCGCTCCCGACTTCATCTTGTCCAGGTGGTGGGTGTCGACCACATGTTTGTCGCCAGTGACCGTTATGAAGATGTCTCCGATCCCCGCCGCCTCCAGCATGGGCATCACCCGGTAGCCGTCCATCAGCGCCTCCAGCGCCCGGGTCGGATCGACCTCAGTCACAATTACGTGGGCCCCCATCCCGTCCGCCCGGCTGGCCAGGCCCCGGCCGCACCAGCCGTAGCCGCCGACCACGAAGTTCTTCCCGGCGAGCAAGATGTTCGTCGCCCGCAGGATGCCGTCAATGGTCGATTGGCCGGTCCCATAGCGGTTGTCGAAGAAGTGCTTGGTGTTGGCTTCGTTTACCGCGACGATGGGTAACTTCAGGACTTTGTCCTTCTCCATGCTTCGCAGCCGGATGACGCCCGTCGTCGTCTCCTCCGTGCCGCCGATGATCGTCCCGATCAGTTCGGTACGGCTCCCGTGGATTGTGCTGATCAAATCCGCGCCGTCGTCCATGGTGATCTCGGGCGACGCGTCCAACACAGATTTGATATGGGCGTAATAGGTGTCGTTGTCCTCCCCCGTCCGGCCGAAGGTCGGGATGCCGTAGTGCGTCACCAGCGCCGCGGCGGTCTCGTCCTGGGTGCTCAGCGGATTGGACGCGCACAGGTACACGTTGGCCCCACCGGCCTTAAGGGTCCGCATCAAGTTGGCCGTCTCTGTAGTGACGTGCAGGCACGCCGCCAGCGTGATCCCGCCCAGCGGCTTCTCTCGCTCGAACCGCTCCCGGATCGACCGCAGTACGGGCATCGAGGCTTCCGCCCACTCAATCATGTCCTTGCCCGTGTCCGCCAGACCCAGGTCGGTCACATCGTGGGGCACTCCGGCCGTTACTGCCATTTCAACAGGTCTCCTCAATCGTATTTGTAATCAGTTTAGTCACTGTCCAGCTCCACTCTCGAATAGCGGAGAAATTCCGCATAACGATCTTTCAGATCAGTGTCTGTCAGACTCAGTAGCGATTCCAGGCCAAAGCCTTCCACCGCGAACGAAGCCACCACACTGCCGTGGACGACCGCTCGCCGCAGGCTCTGATCCGCCAATTCTCCCTCACTGGCCAGGTATCCCGTCAGTGCGCCGGCAAACGAATCTCCCGCTCCGGTCGGATCGCGCACTTCCGGTAGCGGGTACGCCAACGTGAAAAACCATTCATCCGCAGTTCGAAGCAGCGCGCCGTAGGCTCCTCGCTTTACGATCACCGCTTTCAGGCCCAGGTTCAGCATCTCTAACGCCGATCGCGGCACGCTGTGATGCCCGCTGATAATGCGAGCCTCTTCCTCGTTCACCACCACCACATCCGCGCGGGCCAGCACCTCGTCCACCGCATCGCGCTGGCCTTCCAGCCAGTAGTTCATCGTGTCGATCACCACCACCTCAGGCCCGCTGAGCTGGTCCAACACTTTGAGCTGATGCCCCGGATCGGTGTTGCCCAAGAATACGAATTTGGAATCCCGATACTCGGCGGGCAGCACTGGATCAAGTTTCGCCAGTGCGTTCAGGTTGGTGAAGAGCGTCTCGCGATCGTCGAAATTCATCGCGTAGCGCCCGCCCCAGCGAAATGTCTCACCCGACACAGTGTCGAGCCCGGCCAGGTCGATCTCCCGGTCGGTGAAGAGACGCCGCTGCTCTTCGGTGAAATCCTCCCCGACGACGCTTACCAACCTGCTTGGACCGTAGAACGACGCCGCCACTGCCGCGTACCCCGCCGATCCCCCCAGCACCCTTTCCACTTTTTCGAAAGGCGTCTCGATGTCATCTATTCCGATCGAGCCGAGGATCAGCGTGTTCAAAGGAGTCAATGGCTCTTTCACAGGCCGGGAACTAGCTAACATACTTACCAATCAAGAGGTCGAACTTCTTCTTCAGTTCCGGCGGAATCGAGCCGGTATTCGACATGATGGCGTTCTCCAGAGCATTGCGGCACCCGCAACCATCCCCCAGGTCACTTAGGTTCCGCGCCAATAGTCGCACGGCCGATTTGCCCATCTCCACGTTCTTGCCCAGATTCGCGATCACCATCTCCACCGTGACCGGCTCACCCTTCCACACGTCATAATCCGTCGCCATGGCGAACGTCGCGTAATGCAGTTCCGCTTCCCGCGCCATCCGCACCTCCGGCACGGCGGTCATTCCGATAATGTCCATACCCCAACTTCGGAAAGCGTGCGATTCCGCCCCCGTCGAAAACTGTGGCCCCTCGATGCACAGGTACGCGCCCCCGCGGTGTACCGACGCCCCGGCCTCCACGGCGGCATCCGCCACGAGCGCGCTCAGGGCCGGGCAAAAAGGCTCCGCCATCCCGGCGTGGACGACCAGCCCAGCCTCGTCGAAAAATGAAGTCGCCCGCAGGCGGGTTCGATCGAAGAACTGATCCGGCACCACCACGTCCAGAGGGCGGATTTCCTCCTTTAGGCTCCCTACCGCGCTTACCGACACGATCGCCTCCACTCCCAGCGACTTGAACCCCCAGATATTCGCCTTTACGTTCAAGTTTGTTGGCGAAATTCGATGCTCCCGACCGTGTCGAGGGAGGAAGGCGACCTCAAGCCCTTCCAGCACCCCCACGATGTAGGCGTCGCTCGGCTCCCCGAACGGTGTCTCTATTGTGAATTCCTCGGACCCGGTGAGCCCGTCCATGTCGTAGAAGCCGCTCCCCCCAACGATCCCCAGTTTGGCTGTGGCCATCGTTATGCCTTGATTCCAGCTTGCTGGTCCCGCTGCGCGGCAAGCGACTCCGTGTAATCGGGACGGGCCACACCAGCTTCGGTGATGATGCCGGCAATCAGGTCGGCCGGGGTTACGTCAAACGCCGGGTTCGCCACCGGAGCGCCCGGTGGCGCCCAGACCATGTCTCCGTAGCCACGCACCTCGTCCGGATTTCGTTGCTCGATGGGGATTCCGTCGCCGCTGGCCAGGCTGAAATCGACCGTCGTCAGCGGCGCGGCCACATAGAACGGCACGCCGTGATGCGCCGCCAGCACCGCTGCCGTATATGTGCCGATCTTGTTCGCGGTGTCGCCGTTGGCGGCAATCCGATCGGCTCCGACCACTGCCATGTCGATCCTTCCGGACCGCATGAAGTGCCCGGCCATCCCATCCGTAATGAGGGTGTAGGGCACTCCCCACTGGTCCAGCTCCCAGCAGGTCAGCCGCGCCCCCTGCAATAGTGGTCTCGTCTCGTCCACGAATACGTGAATGTCTTTTTCATGCATGTGGGCCGCGAAGATAACCCCCAGCGCCGAGCCTCGCTCGTGCGTGGCGAGCGGTCCGGTGTTGCAATGATGCAAGATCGACGCACCGGGCTCCACCAGGGCGGCTCCCGCTTCGCTCAACTTTATGTGCCGGTCCTTGTTGTCGGACTCAATCTTGTTGGCGCGATCGTGAAGCGCCGCCAGCATCGCGTCGCGCCCGCCGGCCGCCGCCTCTCGCGCAGACCGCAGCATTTCGTCCGCCGCCCAGAAAAGATTAACCGCCGTCGGCCGGGTTGCCTTTACCGTCTCGGCCACCACTTCGAGCTCCGCAATGAAGGCCGCTGAGTCCGCTGTCTCGATCTTGGTAGCGCCCAGCAGGACCGTGTAAGCGGACGCCACCCCCAGCGCCGGTGCTCCCCTGATCCGCAGGCTGCGAATGGCCTCGCAGATTTTATCCACGGTATCGCAGAGAATGAATATTTCGTCTTTGGGCAGCCTAACCTGATCGAGCAGTCGTATGCCCTCGTCGGTCCATTCAAGTATTTTCATTCGCAGGCTCCGGCGGGAGTAGTTTGCAGCCAGTTGTCACCCGTGTCACCGATGTGAGGCGGGCGGTCGATCCAGGGCAGCCAATTCGAGGATGGGCAGCCAAAAAAAACCGCCGACGGCTTGTGCGTTTCCTGGACGCTTCCCACAGCGACGGCCAAACGGCAAACGGCGCGGGAAGGACAAGATTATATTCGCGCCGACTCCCGGCGGCCAGACCGGGGCTGTCGCTGTCGAGACTTTTCTTACCCCAATTGTTAAAGATTTGTCCGGTCCGTGCCGATAATCATCATTTGGGTACTTGCATTCCGCCGTTTCCGTAATACCTCCGTGTTCGGGCTTTTTCTATTCGACAGCAGACCACCGGCAAGGATTGGCCGGTCACGAAAGATGGTGAAGGATCATGGGTATCCGCATTAACCGCACCGACAACGGTAATTTGCTGTCATCTTTGCGAGCCAATTCCAGGGCGATCGAAGATGCCACTCGGAAGTTGTCGTCGGGTCTGCGACTCAACCAGGCGACGGACGATACCGCTGCGCTGGCGATTGCGACGCGGCTCGAAGCCGAAAACCGGGGGCTGCTGCAGGCGCAGCGCAACCTTCAGTCCGACGTCAGCATCATTCAAACCGCCGAGGGCGGGCTGAATAACATCGAAAATGACGTCCAGCGCATTCGAGAACTCGCCGTGCAGGCCAGCAAAGGCACGCTGACCGTCGCCGGTGGCGCGGACGGGACCGAGACCATCGACATCGATATCGCCGATTCCCGCGCGGCGGCGCTGGGCCTTGATACGATCGATGTCACCACCCAGGCTGGCGCGGACGCCGCCATCGCCTCCGCCGACCAGACGATCGAACAGGTCTCAGCCACTCGGGCCGAGATCGGCGCTACCCAGACCCACTTGCAAAGCCAGAGCAACCGCCTCGCCACCACCTAGGTGAACACCGAGGCGGCGCGTTCCCGCATTTGCGACGCCGACATCGCCGAGTCGGTTTCGCAGCGTACCGCAGCCGCCATCCGCAACCAGTTCGCGATCGCCCTCCAGGCCCAGCAGAACCAGAATCGCGGTTCCGTACTCCAGCTTCTGAACTAATAACTACCACCTCCGAGGGCAGGAGAGCATCCGGATGTTTCCGGCCGCCCTTTTAGTTGGGCGGCCGTAGCCCCACCGAATTAATCCGCCGGCGTTAACGGCCGGACATTCCCCCCATGCCAGGCAGGTTTGGCATCTGGCCCGACGAGAGCATCTTCATCATCTTCTGCATCTGTTTGAACTGATTTAGGAGCTGATTGACATCGCGCGGCTCGGTGCCGCTACCGGCAGCGATCCGCCGCCGGCGGCTGCCATCAATCAGCTCAGGCCGGGAGCGCTCCCGCGGCGTCATGCTGAGGATGATGGCCTCCGTGCGAGCGATATTCTTTTCCGTCATTGCATCCTGCACGTCCGGGTTATTCATCATTTTCCCCATCCCCGGAATCATGCCCATGATCTGCGAGAGCGACCCCATATTCTTGATCTGATTGAACTGATCGAGGAAATCGTTCAGGTCAAAAGTGGCCTGCCGGATCTTCTCTTCCAGCCGCCGGGCGGCCTCTTCGTCGATGACTTCCTGCGCCTGCTCCACCAGCGTTACTACATCGCCCATGCCCAGGATTCGCGAGGCCAGCCGATCCGGGTGAAAGACCTCTAACGGTTCTACTTTTTCACTCTGCGTCAGAAACTTCACCGGGACGCCGGTCACGGCCCGGATGGACAACGCCGCCCCGCCGCGCGCGTCGCCGTCCATCTTCGTCAGGATCAGGCCCGTCAGCGGCACCCGCTCGTTGAACGCTGTCGCCACGTTCACCGCCTCCTGGCCCGTCATCGCGTCAGCCACCAGGAGCACCTCATGGGGCTTTGTCAGCTTCCCCATCCGTTCCACCTCGGCCATCATCTCTTCATCTATCTGGATGCGGCCGGCCGTGTCGATGATCACCGCGGTGTGATTCCCTTGCTTCGCCTTATCCACCGCGTTTCGGGCGATGTGCTCCGGCAACGACTTCAGGCTCTCGTGGTGAACCGGCACCTCGATCTGCCCGCCCAGGGTTTGCAGCTGCGCCACCGCCGCCGGCCGTTTTACGTCGGCCGCCGCCAAGAGCGGCCGGCCCCCATTTTTCTTCAGATGCAGCGCCAGTTTGGCCGCGCTCGTGGTCTTGCCCGATCCTTGCAGGCCGACCACCATGATCACCGTTGGAGGGGCGTCGGCCTTCGCCAGCTCCACCGTGTCCCCACCCAGCAAATCGGTCAATTCATCCTGGACGATCTTCACCACCTGCTGCGCCGGGCTCACGCGCGCCAACACCTCTTTGCCCACGGCGCGCTCCCGCACCGAAGCGCTGAACTCGCGCGCTAACTTGAAGTTGACATCCGCCTCCAGCAGCGCCCGCCGCACCTCGCGCATCGCCTCATCTATGTCCGACTCGCGAATCTTCCCGCGACCGATCATCTTCTTCAACGCCGTGTCGAGGCGTTCCGTCAGCCGTTCAAACAAGTCCGCTCGCGATCCTTCTAGTGGGTACTAAATCGACCAAGCTGGCCTCGTCGAGACCAATCGAATGTGAACCTACGAATTGTAGCCCGGCAGGGATTTGCTAAGATCAAAATCCACGGCGCATTCGTCTAGTGGCCCAGGACATCGCCCTCTCAAGGCGAAGATCGCGGGTTCGAATCCCGCATGCGCTACCAGGGCCCTCATTCTCTTGACCGCCGCGCCGCGACCGTTCCCTGCAAGCGTGTTATCCGTTTGGGGCATCCGCCGGGTCGGAGCCTCGCAACTCACCCGCCCGGGCGGCCAGATCGCGAGCCTGGGACGCCAGGTCTGGGTCCAGCTCATAGCCCACGGCCCGCGCCCCTCCCCTGGCCGTGCTCAGCAGCACCCGTCCATCCCCGGATCACAGATCCACCAATCTCTCCCCGGCCCGCAGCTCGGCCAGGTTCAGTGCCTCCTCGATGTGCTCCACAGGCGTCGGTCGCCAGAAAACGGGTGAATCTGAACGCTCCCATCACATTATTTGCTCACGGAACACTCCGAACCCCTGGACGATGTCAGCGACTCGTGCGGGAAGAGTGATCGCCGGAGCGCATAAAATCAGAGCGCCCGGGGCCTCCCGATCCTCATAAAGTCGTCGGGCAACCGCGAATCCCCCCATAGCTCAGAGGATAGAGCATTGGTTTCCTAAACCATGTGCGCAGGTTCGAGTCCTGCTGGGGGGACCATCAATTCACAGGTTTGACGATTCTCGATGCGACCAACCTGCCCTCCCGATCACGTCTCGTTGCGAAGCCGAACGGTAGGTTGTACGCGCCCAGCCGCAAGTGTATGGTCGGCCTCTAGCCCATCCTGGGGCGCTGCCAGTGGGCAGGACCGGGCGCAGGTAGCGCACGATCCTCAGAAGCGCATGAGTCGAGGAGAAGTAGCCCTCATGCGGAATGCTCTAAATTCACGCTGGCCAGTCCTCAAGACCTACGACGCCAATCACCTCCTGCGCATCGCCCTTCCCCTCGGCGGAATCGGCACCGGCACGGTGTCGCTCGGCGGACCAGGTGACCTGCGGGATTGGGAAATCGTCAACCGCCCCGCCAAGGGCTGGCGACCCGGCGACCGCCGCCCCGGCCTAGCCCGCGCCTCCGTGTTCCAACAGCGCACCAACACCTTCTTCGCCCTCTACTCCCGACCCGAAGGCGGCGATTCCGTCGTGCGGGCCCTCGAAGGCCCCGTCGATCCCACCGAGTACGAAGGCTCCCACGGCGCCCGCGCCACCAACAGCCGCCTGCCCCGTTTTCGAGACGCCCAATTCCACGCCGCCTACCCCTTCGGACAGGTCACATTGTCCGACCCGGCCGTCCCGCTGAACGTCCGCCTCGAAGCCTTCAACCCGCTCATCCCCGGCGACACCGACGCTAGCAGCATCCCGACCGCCGTCTTTCGCTTCGTCCTCTCCAATCCCGGATCCAGCTCTGTCGATGCCGCCGTCTGCGGCAGCCTCGAGAATTTCATCGGCACCGACGGCTTCCTCGGCGAGCCGTCCAAGAACACCAACGAATTTCGCGACGACGGCGTCCGCGGCATCTTCATGCAGGCCGGCGACGTCCCGGTCAACAGTGAGCAGTGGGGTACTGTGGCCCTCACCACCACTGCCACCGATGTCACCCATCGCACCACCTGGCCCATCCTCACCTGGGGCGACAGTCTGCTCGATTTCTGGGACGACTTTTCCGACGACGGCCGCCTCGAGCCCCGCTCCGCCGCACCGGCCGAAGGCCGCCCGCTAATGGAATTTGAAAAAGGCGTCACCGACTCCCCCATCGGCTCGCTCTCCGCCTCCGTCAACGTCCCCGCCGGCAAGACCGTCGAGGTCACCTTCCTGCTCACCTGGCACTTCCCGAATCGCCTCACCTGGGACCAGACCCGCCAGTGCGGGCCCGACGCCATGACCCACGAGATGTCCCGGCTAGCCTCCGACCAAACCCGCCAGTGCGGGCCCGACGGCAACGGCGACTGCGGCGACGACGAAGTCAGCAAGGATTACATCGGCAACTACTACACCACCCGGTACGCCGACGCCTGGGATGCTGCCGTCCGCACCGCCGGCTCCCTCGAAGATCTCGAGAATCGCACTGTCGCCTTCGTCAGCGCCTTCGTGAACAGCGACCTGCCCGAAGTTGTCAAAGAGGCCGCGCTCTTCAACGTGAGCACCCTCCGCACCCAGACTTGCTTCCGCACCCCCGACGGCCGCTTTTACGGCTGGGAAGGCTGCTTTGACGATATGGGCTGCTGCCACGGCTCATGCACCCATGTGTGGAATTACGAGCAGTCCACTGCCTTCCTCTTTGGCGACCTCGCCCGCACCATGCGCGATGTCGAATTCAGCCACGCCACCAACGACGCCGGGCTCATGTCCTTCCGCATCGACCTCCCCCTCACCGAGCGTTCCTTCGACTGGCATTTCGCCGCCGCCGACGGCCAGATGGGCTGCATCATGAAGCTCTACCGCGAATGGCAGCTCTCCGGTGACGACGATTTCCTCCGCGACCAGTGGCCCGGCGCCAAACGCTCCCTCGAGTTCTGCTGGATCGACGGCGGCTGGGACGGCGACCAGGACGGCGTCATGGAAGGCTGCCAGCACAACACTATGGACGTCGAGTACTACGGACCCAACCCCCAGATGACCGGCTGGTATCTCGGCGCCCTCCGCTCCGCCGAGGAAATGGCCCTCTACCTCAGTGACGACGACCTTGCCGCCAAATGCCGCCGGCTCTTCGAAAGCGGCCGCGATTGGATGGATGCCAACCTCTTCAACGGCGAGTACTACGAGCACCAAGTCCGACCCCAACGTGACCCCAACAAAATCGCCCCTGGCCTCCGTCACGACACCATGGGCGCCCGCGACCTCAGCGATCCCGAGCTGCAACTCGCCTCCGGCTGCCTCGTCGACCAGCTGGTCGGCCAATCCTTCGCGCACGTCGCCGGCCTCGGCTACCTGCACGATCCCGACAACATCGCCGCCACCCTCCAGGCCATCATGAAATACAACTTCCGCGACAGCCTCAACAGCCACTTCAATCACATGCGCGACTTCGCCCTCGGCGACGAGGCCGCCCTCCTTATGGCCAGCTACCCCAACCATCGCCCGGAGCGTCCCTTTCCCTACTACAACGAAGTCATGACCGGCTTCGAATACACCGCCGCCGTCGGCATGCTCTACGAAGGTCAAACCGAATCCGGCCTGCGCGTCATTGAGGCCATCCGCGACCGCTACGACGGCCTTCGCCGCAGCCCCTTCGATGAGGCTGAATGCGGCCACCATTACGCCCGCGCCATGATCGCCTGGGCGGCCGTCGTCGCCCTGACCGGCTTCCAGTACTCCGGCGTGAGCAAGTCGATGACCTTCGCCGCCCGCCCCGGTTCCCATTTCTGGTCCAACGGTTCCGCCTGGGGCGTCTGTCGTCAGTCTGGTTCCAACGGCTCTACCGACGTCGAGCTCGAGGTCCTCAGCGGCTCAGTCGAGCTCTCCCGTTTCAGTCTCACCGGCCAAGGCGATTTGACATTCGATCCGGCCAAACCAGTCAGCGCCGGCGAGACGATTCAGATGAGCCTGCAAGCCTGAGCCCCTCCACCTGCTCGCGCCGCCTGATCCGGCACGACCAATAGACCGACGCGCCCTCCTCACGGATCGGGCGGTGGGTCTCGGGCGGAGTACCGACGCCGAAGCCTGATCCTCCGGGAGTTCCGGCCGGATACGTCGCTTCCGCTCGCCGCTTACGTTACCGGCCAGACTCTCGGAATCGCGACCTGCCGGTTTCGGCCCGGGCGATTGTTTGGCTACCGCTCGCCTATTGCCCTGGCAGAATGTTGTTCAGCGCCGCCACTGCCAGGATGACCGCCGTGGCTACCGTGGCTCCACCCATCGCAAGATAGGTAAATACACGGTTGTCATAGCGCAGATGCATGTAATAGAGGATCACGCCCGCCGCCTTCAAAAACATCAATATGAATAATGAAGTAGTCAAAAATCCAAGCGGGAACGACTGAAACGTTATCGCTATCTCCAGAATCGTGACGACAAAAAGGAATACCGCTATCCCGACATAGTTTGGATTGACGTGAGTGGGTTCCTCCCGCGCAGACGCGGAGTGGCCGGTCGGTTCGACGGACACCGTGGACTCCTTCACAACGACCTCAAACGGCCGGGAGCAGGTAGATCAGGGTGAATATGAACACCCACACCAGGTCGACGAAGTGCCAGTAAAGACCGCATATCTCCACGGATACGAAACTGTGATTGTCGCTGGAGACGTGCTCGCCAGGCTCAATATCCTTGCCCACCCGGAATATCAGCAGGAAGGCAAACCAGATCACGCCGATCACGACGTGCAGCCCGTGAAAGCCCGTGAGGGCGAAGAACGCCCCGCCAAACAGGCTGCTGCCCATACCGAGACCCTCCAGACCAAAGGTCGTAAACTCGAACGCTTGAATGCCCATGAAAATCAGCCCGAGCCCCGCTGTCGCGCCGATCCAGAGCCTGTATTGCTTCATTCGACCGCTCCGAATCGCCGCCAATGCGAGCACCATTGTGAGGCTGCTCATCAGCAGTACGAACGCCCCGGCGCCCGTAAGGTTGATGTCCAGATCCTCAGGCCCGAGGCCGCCTTCGCTAGACCCGCGCCAGCGGAAGAAATTTGCTATCAGCGTGCCGAAGAAGATCGACTCCGAGCCGATGAACGTCCACATCCCCAGCTTTCGCATGTCCAGGCCCAGGCTGGTGGCCGGGTGTCCGCCTTGCGCCGCCATCAGTGCCCCACCCCCGATCCGCTGGGACGGGCCGGCGGGCCGACCGTCGACTCCTGCGTCCAGGCGAATACTCCGTAGAAGACCATTACAAAGCCGACTGCGCTCATCGGATACGAGTAAATGACGCCCGCGGCCCCCAACGCAAGTCCCAGCGCCACAATTATCGGCCAGTAGGAGGGAGCGGGCATGTGAATATCGCTCTCCGCCGCGGCCGCGTCCACTGGAACCGGCGATCCCTCGTACTTACCATCCCACACAGGCCGGTTGCTGCCGATCACGGGCACCGCATCGAAATTGTGGACCGCCGGCGGCGAGGTCGTTGCCCATTCCAGCGTGGCCCCGTCCCAGGGATCGTCCCCGGCCGATCTTTCGCCCCGCAATCCCCTCAACAGGACGTAGATGAACAGCAGGAAGCTAACCGCGGTCAGGTAGGCGCCCGCTGTGGCCAGCAAATTCCAGCCGTCCCAGCCCTGCCCGGAGACGTAGCTGTAAACCCTTCGCGGCATCCCGTCATTGCCCAGGACATGCATCGGCCCGAAGGTCAGGTTGAATCCCAAGAACGCGAGGAACCAGTGAATCTTGCCGAGCCGCTCATTCAGTATTCGTCCCGTCAGCTTCGGCCACCAGTAGTAAATCCCGGCGAGGATTCCAAACACCGATCCACCAAACAACACGTAGTGAAGATGCGCTACGATGAAGTAGGTGTCGGTGTGCTGCAGGTCAACCGGCGACGCCGCGTGCATCATCCCGCTCAACCCGCCGATCGTGAACAGGGCGACAAAACTGACGGCAAACAGCATCGCCGTCGTGATCTTGATCGACGCCCGAAATAGCGTCGCCGACCAGTTCAACACCTTCACTCCCGTTGGAATCGCGATGAGCATCGTGATCGCGGTGAACACGCCGTTCGCGATCGGCCCTAGCCCCACCGAAAACATGTGATGCGCCCACACCGCGAACCCAAGGAACCCGATGGATATTCCAGAAAAGACCACCGCGGTATATCCAAAAAGCGGTTTTCGGGCGAACGTCGGCAGTACCTCGGACACAATGCCCATGGGAGGCAAAATCAGGACGTATACCTCCGGGTGGCCCATGAACCAAAACAGATGCTGCCACATCACCGGATCGCCGCCCGCGGCCGGATTGAAGAACCCTGTGCCAACCAGCCGGTCGGTCAGCAAAAGGACCGCCGCCACTGTAAACGGCGGAAACGCGAACAAAATCAGGAAAGACGTCACCAGCGTCATCCAGGTGAACACGGGCATCCGAGTCATTTTCATCCCCGGCGCCCGCAGATTGAGGATCGTGACGATGAAGTTGACCGACGAGATGATGGAAGACGTCCCCAGTACTGCTAGGCCAAGAATCCAGTGTTCCATCCCGGTCCCGGGCGAGAACTCTTTCCCCGTCAGCGGCGGGTACGCGAACCAGCCGCCGTCCGGGGCGCCGGTAAAGAAGCTCAGATTCAGGAAAATCGCTCCAAACAGGAACATCCAGAAGCTGAGCGCATTCAGTCTTGGGAAGGCCACGTCCCGGGCCCCGATGTGCAGAGGCACCAGCAGGTTAAAAAACCCGGCGTTCAGCGGCATTATGGCCACGAAAATCATCGATACACCGTGCATCGTGAAAAGCTGGTTGTACAGGGCGCCATCGATTACGGCACCATCGGGCTGCGCCAGCTGGGTGCGCATGATCATCGCCTCTATCCCGGCGATAGCGAAAAACGCCGCCGCCGAAAACAGATAAAGCTTGGCGATCCGCTTGTGGTCCACGGTTGTGATCCAGCTCCACACATCGGTTTGCCACGTCCGGGTCGCAGGAAGGCTCTGGGTCAGGGTCGCCACTAGCGCATGCTCTCCAGATAGGTCACTAAGTCCGCTATGTCATCCTCGCTCAGGACGGCTGGCACGTCGCCCACAGCCACCCCGAGCGTGGGCATGAGGACCCCGGGTTTCAGCTGTGAAGGGTCGCGTATCCATTCCGCCATCGTATCCGGCGTGTGAATCACGGTCCCGCCACCCAGCGTAGTCCTCGCGCCGATACCCGTCAGTTCAGGTCCTATTTGGCCAAAAGTGGCGGCTGTGCCGCGAATCGAATGGCAGGCCGCGCAGTTTGTCTGAAATACCTGAGCTCCCGGCGACGTAGCCAGCGCCGGGTCGGCGCCGGTCACCTGCATCTCTACCCAGCTGTCGAACTCGGCTGGGCTCACGACAAACGCCGACATTCGCATCTGCCCATGGGCCAGTCCGCAGAATTCAGAGCACTGCCCCGGATACACTCCTGCCTTTTCCGGAATGAAATTCAATCGGGTCACCGTCCCCGGCACCACATCCTGTTTCCCGGAGAGGCTGGGAAACCAGAAGCTGTGGATTACGTCGTTTGACGCCAACCGCAAATCGACCTCTTGCCCGATCGGCAGATATAGCTCGTTAGCTGTCACCACGTCCAGCTCCGGATAGGTGAACTCCCACCACCACTGATTGGCGGTCACTTCCACTATTAGCGCCCCGCTGCCGGGCGCTTCCGCCCGCACCGCCATCGTCCTAAATGTCATCACTGCCAGTACCACCACAATGAACGCCGACGCGACCATCCAGGTTATCTCCAGCCGCGTGTGGCCATGAATCTGTACAGGTATGTCGTCGTTTCCCGGCCGATATCGGAACTTGATCATCGAGAAGACCAAGAACCCCACCACCGCCAAAAAGATGACCAGCGCGATCCACAAGATCGGCACCATCAGATTGAGAATTAGCCGGGCATCGTCCCCGGCCGGTTCCATGATCGTCTGCGGCAATTCGCCACACCCGGAAAGCACCAACGAACTGACCGCTGCCAAGAATCCAGCAAAAAAGCGGACAGCGCGGTAGCGCCGCCGCTGCGGAACCTTTGTTTCGCCCGCATTTCGATTTACGAGCGAGTTCAATCGATACAGATCATGCACTCCCCGGAGACCACACGTTTTCGGCTGGCTGAATACGCCATATTCCTATTATCCGAAAGCTCGTTCACCAAAATCGCAGAATTCTAAACCATATGGGTGACGCGGGTGTGTTCCTCCCCAAACGTGGGGGCCGGCGCCGCCCTGCTCCTCGGCATGATCAGCCTGCCGATGGCATCTGCCTCTCGGGTCGATCGCTTTTCGTCTCGCTGTCGAACCAGCGATAGAAGATGACCCCCATCACCAGCCAGAAAATCAGCTTTCCCGGAACCCACATTATCAGGCCGCTTATCTCCTGGTCCCGCAACGCCGATAGGTTCCACAGTCGCGGCGCCAGCGCATAGCTCTCATAGATAACTTCCCGGGCAAACGTAATCATGGCGCCCAAGATCGACGTCGGGATTGGCAGCACGAAGAGGTAGGGAATAAGCCAGACCGGCTCGCTCCCTGGCAATGCGCGCGACCGGCTGAGCATCGGCCACCACATCAATACTCCGGCGATCATGAAACTCAGATGCTCCAGATGGTGCACATGGCGGTCACCCAGTGCCGCCTCGAATGTCGCCGGCACGTGCCACGCAATCAGAATGAATTGCGATATCAGCAGGGCCGCTATCGGGCGCGTCAGCCGGTACGCCACCACCCGCACCATCCGTTGTTGCACCAGCCGGTCGATCATCCAGCCCGGAACTCCCAGCAGAATCAAGGGCGACACCACGAGCACCAGGATCATGTGCTGGATCATGTGAACCCAGAACAGGTGCAACTCGCCGATCCCATCCAACGGGGACAGCAGGGTCACGAACAGGATTACCTGCGCACCCATGAAGCAGGCGACCCTCCACCCCACCACGCGGGCTCCCCAGTCATTACGGCGCCGCAGACGGCCGGAGGCGTACAGATATAGAGCTGCCGCCCCTATCAGGAGGCTAATCAGCACCGGGTCCAGCAGCCAGCCCGGGATTTCTCCGTCGCCGAGTTCTCGGTCCAGGTGGAACCGCAGCGCGCCCACGCCGTTCATCGCCGGCCCGACCCGGTCACGTGCATCTTGTCTCCTTCCCTGAGCCTGGCGCCCTCCGAGAGGTCCACACTGACCGGCTTAGAACCGTCAGATCGCCTCGCCGGCACCCATCAAGCGACTACCTCGCCGCCGGGGCATGTGTCTCCAGGCCGGCGCCCACTTGCCGTTGCCCAGATTACACGCGATAGCAGGCCGCCAGGTGGTTGGTTCCGACCTATTCCAGTGGAGGATGATCGCTTATCTCGCAGATTTCCGCGGCAATCGGACAGCAATCGTAAAACCGGCAGCGTGGCGCCGGATCAACCGGGCTGGACATCGATCCTTTTATCTCTACCTCTTCCCGCTTCGTCGCAGGACCCGGTAACGGAAACGCTCCGATCAGCGCTCGGGCGTACGGATGTTGCGGATTGCCCAGAAACTCTTCTGTCTCCGCTATCTCCACGATCTTGCCCACGTACATCACCGCGATTTCCTGACACAAGTACCTGGCCACCGCCGGATCGTGCGTAATGTACAGGTAGCCGAAATCCATTTCCGCGGCCAGGTCGAGCATCAGGCGGATGATCGCCGACCGCGTCGACACGTCGAGCATCGAGGTTGGCTCATCGGCCACCACCATCGATCGGGCGTTCCCGCGACCGCCGACTATCATTGCCGTTAGGCCCAGAACTTCAAAGTCAGTCCTGCGGTCCAGCGTCTCCCGCCTACCCGCCTACCCCACTCTAGGAGCGACCCGCGCATGCCATCCCGGTCCCCTCAGACCCTTGGACTCGATCCCAGCTTCGGCTACGGCGATCGCCTTGGTTACGCCACTCCGGGCCATCTCGATGCCCATCTTGCCCACGGTCACGGCATCAGCCCAATCTTCGCCCAGCAGTCGATTCGGGAAATGGAGCGCACCGCCCGCTCCCCGGCCGACGTCTTAGATAACGCCGCCCGGACTCTTGCCGCCGAGTCGTTCGTCGGAAACTGGGGCGCCGACGCGGATCACCTGAAGACGACTGCTGATGTCGACGTGACCGCCGCCGCCGGCTACACCTTCTTCACAATCGACCCCTCCGATCACGTCGACACCGCCGCCGACGATTATGTTCCGGCCACCATAGACGAGCGCTTTCAAGCCGTCCGCCCCGAAATCGACTGGTTCGACACCTACCTCGGGCGTACCGTGCGTCTGGACGGCGCGGAAATCGAATTCGACGAGATCACCGTTCGCCGGGCCGCCGTCAAGTACGGCCGAGCCATAGCCTATGCCTGCGATCTAGCCAGCCACATCCAGAGCGTCACCGAGAGCCTCGGTCGCGCCCACGAGATCGAGCTCAGCGTCGACGAGACCCCTCAACCCACCAGCCTCGCGGAACATTTCATCATCGCTGAACGGTGCCTCGACGCCGGTATGAACCTGGTCAGCCTGGCCCCACGGTACATCGGTGGATTCGAAAAAGGGATTGACTATCGCGGAGATCTCGACGCGCTCGAACGATCCCTTACCGGCCACATGGCCATCGTCCGCGAACTTGGCCCATACAAGCTCAGCCTCCATTCAGGCTCGGACAAACTGTCCATCTATCCACTCATCGCTCGGGCGACCGGCGGCCTCTTTCACATCAAAACCGCCGGCACCAGTTACCTGGAGGCCCTTCGCGTTGTGGCTCGTCACGACTCCGACCTCTTCCGCCGAATCGTCGACTTCTCCCGTGTCCGCTTCGAGGAAGATCGTGCCACCTATCACATTTCCTCAGAGCTTCACCTCGTTCCTAAGCCGGCCGAAATCGCCGCCACCAATCTTGAAAACGTCTATCTGGATCGGGACGCCGGTCGACAAATACTGCATGTGACCTTCGGGTCGGTCCTCACCGATCCGTCCCTGGGACGGTCCGTTAAAGGGTTGCTGGATGCCGAGCCGGCCACCCATCGTCAGGTGGTGGCCGCTCATTTTGGCCGCCATCTGAGCGCCCTGCGGCAGGGTATGTAGACCTCGCCCACCACCCTGCAAATGCCATCGACCCAACACCGGACTACGCCTCCGGTCGATTTTTTATCACACGAAGCGACGCCACTGCTTTAACCTCATCCCCAGACGCGACGCGATACGAACGGCACAGCGGAGGCCCGGACACCCGCCTGTCGCTCGAGTGATTGCAGTGAGAGGCGCGCTTGGGCTTCATCAGCCGGGTGGTCCGATTCCTGGGCTCGGGCCGGATCGTCGTCCTGCTACGACTCGTCCTGGCCTTCGCCGCCGGCTACCGGCTGGCGACTTTCGGTTGGCTCGCCGGAGACGACACCGATCCCGTGGTTCAGACTCAACCCTCGATCATCATCCTCCCCACCGACACTCTCGCGACCACCCCTACCCCCGATGTATCCCGCCGGCCGGTCACCTCCGTCATCGTGCCGGATCCGACCAGCACTCCAACCGCAATCGCCAATCTCGATCCGACTCCCATCCCCACCCCCACTCTAGAGCCGACCATCACCCCGGTTCCCACCACCACCCCCAACCCGGTCAATGGCTGGGTAGGCAGCACCGTGCTCGCCCGCGCCATCGACGCCGTTCAACTTCCCGTCGACCCGACCAACGAATGCACCGTCGGCGATAACGTCTCTGTAGCGACCGAATTTCGAGACATTCCCGTCGGCTCCATCCTGAGCATCGCCTGGTACCCCGATGGCGTCGAAGTCGACGTCTGGGAAACCGGACCTCAGTTCGGTTTCGAGAGTGCCAACTTCGGATTCTTCCGCACCGCCTACTTCCCCGGGACCATTCCATGAAAATTCTCATCGACGGCGAATCCGTCGCCGAATAACCTCCCGCGCGATTTTCTCGGGCACCGGCTCCCACTTATCTTGCCGCCGACGCCGCCAGCGGATTATATTGGTGCAAATATTTTTTTGTCCGGGAAAAAGTCACAACCGTGAACGCACCCTCAACGCGCTTACCGGCCAGCCCTGCCGATCAGGATCAGCTGCGGGAGATTTACCTGGCCGGCGGTGAAGAAACCCGGGTGAGGATGGGCAAGCTCTCCGAAATCCTCATTTGCCCGCCCGCTTCCGTAACCGCCGCCATCAAGCGTTTGCACGAGGCCGGGTTCGTCCAATACGAGCCCTACCAGGGCGCCCTGCTGACTCCCGCCGGGGCCGAGGCCGCTGTCGAACTGGTCCGCCATCACCGTCTCATCGAGCGCTTTCTAGTCCAGATACTGGGTTATGACTGGGATGACGTGCACGAGGAAGCCGACCGCCTCGAGCACGCGATATCCGAAAAGTTAGAGGGCAAGATCGCCGACATCCTCTCCAACCCCACCGCCGATCCCCACGGCGAACCCATCCCGGGAGCGGACCTCCAGTCCGTCGCCGATGAGTCTTATGCGCTCGCCGAAGCCGAGGTCGGCGAGCGGCTCAAGGTCGTGCGCGTCCACGACCGCGATCCGGAGCTCCTCAAATACCTGGCAGAAATTGGATTGGTCCCCGGCGCTCGTGTAAGGGTGCTCGAACATCTGCCGTTTGAAGGGCCACTGGTAATTTCGCTCGGCGGAAAATCACTGCCGGTCGGACTCCCCGTCGCCGAGGCCGTATTCGTCAATTCTAGCTCGAGGTGACTGAGCCGGACGCTCGCCTAATCCGCTCCCAGCAGGCGCGCCAGCGCCACAGCCGGAGCCAGTACCACCACTCCCAGCACCAGCGGCGCCCCGAACGCCACCGCTGTCCATCTCCAGCTTCCGGTCTCCTTCTTAATCGTCAGCAACGTGGTCGAGCACGGATTGTGAAGGAACACAAATACCAGCAACGACATGGCCGTCAGCGTCGTCCATCCCTGCGCCTACAGCAGGGAGCGCAATCCTTGAATCTGCTCCACGTCCACCATCGCTCCCGCCCCCGAGTATGCCATCAATATCGTCGGCAACACGATCTCGTTCGCCGGGATCGTCAGGATGAATCCAAGCAGAATCACCCCCTCCAGACCGATCGCCGAGCCCGGACCTAGCCGCTCGGATTCCGTTACCTCTGGCGACTGCCCGTATCCCCGGTATTATTCGACTCTATGGACTTTGAGATCGAGCTCGAACCGGTAGAGGCGGCTGTCGCGCTGGTTACCGTCGCTGTTTTTGTGGCGCTGGTCGTCCGCCGCATGGCCATTCCCTACACCGTCGCCCTTGTCATTCTCGGCCTGGTCGCAGCAGAGGTTTTGCGCGAGCAGCATATTGAAATTTCGCCGGAGGTCGTGCTCGTCGTCCTGCTGCCCGGCCTCCTCTTCGACGCCGCCTTCCGTATCGACTTTGGTGACCTCCGCAAGTCAATCGCCGGCGTCGTCGTCCTCGCCGCCCCCGGAGTCGTCATCTCGGCTGGCGTCGTCGCGGTGATCCTCAACCTGACCACCGGTATGCGCTTCGATTTGGCCTTCGTCATCGGCGCCATGGTCTCCGCCACCGATCCCGCCGCCGTCCTGGCCACCTTCCGTCGCCTGGGCTCGCCCCACCGCCTTGCGAATCTCGTCGAAGGCGAAAGTTTGTTCAATGATGGTACCGGCCTGGTCATCTTCGTCCTCGCCATCCAGGCCGTGCAGTCCGATGTCACCGTCACCGGCGCCGTCACCCAGTTCTTCGCCACCGTGGCAATCAGTATTCTCATTGGGGTTGTCGGTGGGCTCGTCGTTTCCTGGATCGTCTCCCGCGTAGACGATCACCTCATCGAGACGACCATATCCCTGGCCCTTGCCTACGGCACCTACGTCATCGCCGACGCGTTCGCCCAATCCGGGATCATTGCCACCGTCACCGCCGGCATCGTCCTGGGCAACATCGGCCGCCGCTTCGGCATGTCCGAGAACACCCGCGAAGCCATCGACACCGTTTGGGAATTCTTGGCCTTCCTCCTCACCGCCGTCGTATTTCTCCTCGTCGGCCTCGCCATCACCCTCGAGGATCTGTTCGGAGCCGTCGGCCCGATCCTCTGGTGCATCCTGGCGGTGCTTCTGGGCCGGGCCCTGGTCGTCTACCTGCTCCTCAACGGCGCCTCCCGGCTCGCCGTTTTCGGCGGTATTGGCTCCCGCGTGCCGCTGTCTTGGCTTAACGTTCTATGGTGGTCCGGCCTACGCGGCGCCGTCGCCGTGGCGATGGCGCTTTCCCTTCCGCGGGATTTTCCTCAGCGCGCCCTGCTCCAGGAAGTGACCTTCGGCGTCGTCCTATTCACCCTGCTAATCCAGGGCACCACAATCGAATTATTCATCGCCCGCGCTGACGAGATCGACGTCTAGGCTCCGCCGCTAATATTCACAATCTTCCCGCTCCCCTGCTCGATCATGTGCGGTAAGACCGCACGAGCGCACAGGAATCTGCCAAATAGATTTGTAGTCACGTCCCCCCCACCAATCCTGCGGATCGACCTCCCACACGGGCCCGATCGCGTTGAAGCTGCCGGCATCGTTGAGCAGCAGATCGATTCTTCCGAATTCTTCGAGTACTCGCTCCACCATCTTCCCTACCAAAGCCTGATCGATCACGTCCGTGTGCACCACCAGCGCCTTGCCGCCCGCCGCCTCGATCGCGGCCGCCGCTTCCTCCACCTGGCCCGCAGTCCGCGAGGCCACCGCCACCTTCATCCCCTCTCCGGCCAATCCTTCCGCGATCGCCCGGCCGATCCCCCCGCCCCACTCCCGTGACAATGCCCACTTGGACGGTAAATCTGCCCATGAAATCCTCCTCGACGTTACCGAACTGAGTTGCGTCGCACTATCGGGCGTCACGCCTGCCTGGTTTGACTCTCACCCCCCACAGGCGCGATTGTTGAGTTCGGACGCCGCAGTTATTGGGAGAGTCTCTTTGCCATCCACCGATCGATCAGTTCAGCCGGTCCGCGTTGTCGGCATTTCCGGAAGCATACGGGACGGCAACAACACCAGCACCGTCGTCAGCATCGCGCTCGACGGCGCTCGCGCGGTCGGGGCCGACGTGGCCCTTCTCGACCTCGGTGACTACGATTTGCCCTTCTGCGACGGCCGCGGCGACGAGTCGCCCTACCCTGCCGGCGTACAGCGGCTTCGCGCCGATGTCGCCGCCGCCGACGGTATCATCCTCGGCACCGCCGAGTATCACGGTGCCATCACCGGCGTTCTCAAAAACGCACTCGATTTGATGGGTTCCAAGGAATTCGGCGGCAAGATGCTCGGCCTCGTGGGCGTGTCCGGCGGCGCGATGGGCGCCACCAACGCGCTCGGCAACCTGCGCACCATCAGCCGATCCCTGCACGCGTGGGTCGTCCCGGAGCAGGTCTCCGTGGCTCATTGCGACGATGCCATGAACCCCGATCGATCACTGAAAGATCCCAAACTCCACGCCTCAGTCCGCAACGTGGGCGCCCAGGTCGCCCGTTTCGCCTTCCTGCACTCGTCCGATCTCCCCCGCGAATTCCTCAGGCTGTGGGAAGAATCCCAGGGCGATCCCGGCGGCCCCTAGACCGCTCCCGCTGCGCCAGCCGCGCGCATTGGAATTCGGTAAAGCCCCACTATCCCCACTATCACGACCGCCGCCGCGATGACGAACGGCGTCAGCTGCGAAATCTCGAAGAACGCCCCGGCGACCAGCGTCCCTATCACCATGCCCAACGAGAATGAGCTCGTCACCAGTGATGACACCCTGCCCGTCTCGCTGGGCGGCGTGATGTCTCCCATCACCGCCACCAGCAGCGTCTGAGTCGCGTTTCGGAACAGGCCGTGAAATCCTGATGCCGCCAGCAGCAGCACCAGATTGTCTGTAAGCCCG
>CAZBZS010000028.1:0-2984 GCA_964496475.1 uncultured Chloroflexota bacterium
CATCGGATTTTCCTCGGGCAACTCGGTGATGAGCGCCTCGGTGGTGAGGATCATGCTGGCGATGGAGGCGGCGTTCTCCAATGCGGAGCGCGTAACCTTGAGCGGATCGATGATCCCGGCCTCGACCATGTCCACGTATTCCTCGGCGATGACATCGAAACCGATGAACGGGTTCTTTTCTTCTTCGCGCCGGCGCATGACTTCCTGGGCTACGACGCCGCCGTCGTAGCCGGCGTTGGCCACTATCGCCTTCAGAGGGGCCGACAGCGCGATCCGGAGGCTACGGATGCCAGCGGCCTCGTCGCCTTCGACTGCTACGTCGTCGAGCGCCGAAAGGGCGTTTACCAGGGCGACGCCGCCGCCGGCGACAATGCCTTCTTCGATGGCGGCGCGCGTGGCCGAGAGGGCGTCTTCGACGCGGTGCTTCTTCTCTTTCAGCTCGGTCTCGGTGGCCGCACCGACCTTCAGGACGGCCACGCCGCCGGAAAGCTTGGCAAGCCGCTCTTGCAGCTTCTCGCGGTCGTAGTCGGAGGTGGACTCTTCCATCTGGGCGCGGAGCTGATTCACCCGGGACTCGACGGACTCTTCGGTGCCGTGGCCTTCGACGATGGTGGTGGTGTCCTTGTCGCAGACGACGCGGCGGGCCCGGCCGAGGTCTTCGAGGATCACGCTGTCCAACCGTCGACCCATGTCTTCGGAGACGACGGTGCCGCCGGTGACGATGGCGATGTCCTGGAGCATTTCCTTGCGGCGATCGCCGTAGCCCGGAGCCTTGATCGCTAGGCAATTGAGCATGCCGCGTAGCTTGTTGACTACCATGGTCGCGAGGGCTTCGCCGTCGATGTCCTCGGCGATGACGATGAAGTCCTTTTTGCCGGTCTGGGTGACCTTCTCCAGGGTGGGCAGGATGTCGGAAACGGCGGAGATCTTGGAGTCGGTGATGAGGATGGAGGGATCTTCGATCTCCGCTTCCATCCGCTCCTGGTTGGTGGCGAAGTAGGGCGAGATGTAGCCGCGGTCGAACTCCATGCCCTCGACGTATTCCTCTTCTAGGCCGAGGCCTTTGGAGTCCTCGACGGTGATGGCGCCGTCTTTACCGACCTTGTCCATGACCTTGCCGATGAGGTCACCGATCTCCTGATCGGCGGCGGAGATGGCTGCGATCTGAGAAATCTCGTCGCGGCCCTTGATCTGCTTGGACTGCTTCTTCAGGTTAGCAACCAGCGCGTCGACACCCTTCTGGATGCCGCGCTTGATGATCATGGGGTTGGCGCCGGCAGCTACGTTCTTGAGGCCTTCCTTAAGAATGGTCTGGGCGAGGACGGTGGCGGTAGTGGTGCCGTCGCCAGCGACGTCATTCGTCTTGCTGGCCGCCTCTTTGATGAGCTGGGCGCCCATGTTGGCGAATGGCTCTTCGAGTTCGATTTCCTTGGCGACGGTTACGCCGTCATGGGTGACGGTAGGTCCGCCGAATTTCTTGCCTAGGGCGACGTTGCGCCCCTTGGGGCCCAGAGTTGTGCGGACGGCGTTGGTAACCGTGTCGATTCCGCTGATCAGGTGAGCTCGCGCTTCGGCGTCGAGTGCTACTTGCTTGGCCATTCAGATTCCTTCCACCCTCTTTTGTGAAACGAAATTGGGTCGCTATTACTACTCTGCGGGATCTGGCCCGAGGCCATCTCCGCGCACGCCATCCTCTATCGGAGGACGGCAATTTTTATTGGATCCTCTTTAAGAAAAATCGCCTCGCGGACCGGAAACTGGTCGGGAAGCGTATTGAACTTGGCCCGCAATTGTAACAGCCGCACGGGTGGGAGTTAAGTCAGGTCGGGCCAGTTGTTACTGGCGTTGAGGTTGCGCGGAGGCTAAACCCGAAAATGGATTGGAGCCGCGGGCGGGTCGGTTCTCTAAAATGGCGCATGACCCTGCAACTAACCGCTAGGTATCTCCGTGAGATGGACGCCCATTGCCGCGCCCATGTACCGGAGGAGGCGTGCGGCATCCTGGCCGGTACGGACGACACGGTGGTCAGCGTGCATCCGGCGGAGAATGTCATGCACAGCCCGGTGGCCTATCGGGTAAATCCGGCGGACCAGATCCGCATATTCAATGAAATATACGACAGGGACCTGGACGACATCGGGTACTTCCATTCGCACCCGTTTTCGGAGCCGTATCCGTCCCCAACCGACGTTCGCGAGGTTCATATCGGCAAGGTCCGGCTGGTGATCCTGTCGCTGCGGGGGCCGGAGCCAGAGGCGCGCTCGTTCTGGGTTGGCGACGGGGAGATAGAGGAGGAGCAGATAGAGGTGGTGGAGGGATAGCGGCGGGGGTTAGACTTTCAGTATGAGCGCGATCAGTAAGCCGGGTAGCACTGTGGCGACAAATCCTGAATTGCTGACGAAATACGAAGGCCTGCTGGCGAATCTGCGCGGGCTAGGCAGCGCGGTGGTGGCCTATTCTGGCGGCGTTGATAGCACCTTCTTGGCGTTCGCATCCCACCGGGCATTGGGCGATAGTGCCGTCGCAGTGACCGCCGAGTCGCCGAGTTACTCGGACAAAGACCGCCGGGACGCCCTGCGGTTCGGGGAGCAGATTGGCATTCGGCATGTTTTTGTTAAGACCTCTGAGATTGAAAACGAGGCCTACGCCGTTAATGACTCCAGCCGCTGCTACTTCTGCAAGGAGGAGCTGTTTTTGCGGCTGGGCGAGTTTCGGAAAGAGAATCCGGAGTATGAATTCGCCATTTACGGGCCGGTGACCGACGACCTGGGTGACTTCCGCCCGGGCATGGAGGCGGCGATGCTGGCGGGCGCGCGAGCGCCGCTGGTGGAGGCCGATCTCAGCAAGGCGGAGGTCCGGGTTCTGTCGCTACACTTTGGGCTGGAGTCGTGGGACAAGCCCGCCGCTCCCTGCCTGTCGTCGCGCGTCGCCTACGGTGAGTACATCACCGCCGAGAAGCTATCCCAGATCGAGCAGGCCGGAGC
>CAZBZS010000028.1:2994-16906 GCA_964496475.1 uncultured Chloroflexota bacterium
GAAGGGTTCACGGAGTTCCGGGTGCGGCATCACGACAACGTGGCCAGGTTGGAGCTGCGGACCGAGGACTTTGAGCGGTTCTTCGCCGACGGCCGCCGCGACCGCATCGTGGAGAATCTGAAGTCCGTTGGCTACACATACGTCACTCTGGATGCTCAGGGCTTTCGCTCGGGGTCTATGAATGATGTACTTGAGATGCTGCCTGTTATTCCGGCTTAGGTTGCCGGATACCGCGGAGACGTTCCAACATCTCTCTCGGAAACATCACATCGGCCGAGACCTCCTGAACGAACTCAGTGAGGGTTTGGTACATCCGTTTGTCAGCGGTGACGTACCAGTCGCACAGACCAGCATAGAAAGCGTGGTGATAATCCATCTGGTCCCCCAGTTCTGTCGCCGGTCTCCCAGGCCGCTAACCCTCTCAGGGCCGTGACGTATTCCAGCCCAACCCGGGTGCACGGCAGGAGCTGGTAGTCGGCCAGCATCAGCCGCCTGCTTGAAATAGTCACGCTCTCTTCGGATGTGACCTTTCACGGCCTTCTTAGCCTCCATAACGTCGGCTGCTACCTGATGCCGCCATTCGTCCGGGGCATTTCCATCCTTCAGGAAGCGAAGGGAGAGATTGAAGACTTTGTTGTTGCGCATGTCAAAATAATCAGCGCGTCGGAGCATACGATTTTCCAGCCTCGCGTCGATTTCGAGAGCGACCGTTTCAACCGAGTCCAGTAATTTGCGCCTGTCGCCGAACTGCCAGAGAAAGCCTGCAAGCTGCGTTCTGTGCACGCGCCGCGTTATTGGAACTATTTTGTCCAGTTGGCAGGATGAAACGAGAATCTGGGTTTACTGTAACGCTGCGGAGCCGACGCACCGAGAGTTGAGAGCGTCAAACACTCCATCGATTGCCGATGTGTCGAGGTAAACTCTCGTCCGATCAGCCAGAATCTCCACAAGCCTAGCGCCGAATGACCTTTACTCCAGCGCGACGGCATCGCCGACGCGGACGAAACCTTCCTGGATGACGCGGGCGTACCAGCCGCGACGGCCGACGAGGGTCTTGATGAATTCGGCCTGTTTCTCTTCGCCGACGTACGGTAGCTGGCCGAGAATCCGGCAGGGCATGTCGTTCTCGGCGATCTCGGCGACGACCTCGCCGATGCGTAGCCGGACGCCGACGTCGAAGTCGGCGTTGACCATGCCCTCGGTGGTGACGTTCTCGCCCAGGTCGCCGGGCTTGACGGGCCAGCTCTCGTTGTTGAGGTCGCGCATGGTCTCGACCGGGAAGATAAGCAAGGCCCGGCCCGGGTTGTCGCTGTCCTGCTCGTGCCGGTGCCGGTTGTAGTCGCCTTCCATTCCCTCGGCCGTCACCCGGGCCGAATCGACCGGCAGCTTTGGCAGGCGTAGGCCGCCGGCCTCCTTGCTTTTCACATGCAGACCGATCACCTTCGCCACTGTTATCCCTCCGGGAGCCTTCCTGTTGCCGCCGAGTTACTTGAAATTAGCACGCGCACGGCCGCGCGGTGAATTTGCGATGGCGGCCTTCGGTCCGGTGGGCCGCTTCATCTCTGAAACTAGAAGTCCCGGCGGTGCCTAGCGGAGGGGGGTGGCGGAATCGGGAACTATCCGCCAGATACGGACTCCGGAAGTGCCGGCGTCGGCCTCGTCGCCGGGCGGGTGATCGGCGAAAAGCTCGGCGAAATACAGCCCGTCGGTACCGTAGACCAGCCCCGAGATCGTGGCATGGCCGGTGCCCCCGTATTCCATGAAAATGGTCTGTCGAATGAGAAGGCTGAAATTGTGGGATTCCGTCGGTGCGGTCTGGCGGCGGATTGGCAAGGTGTTTACCGGCGAATCGAAGACTGCGGCGGGGCCGAGGGCCATCGTTGACGCTACCCCTGTGCGGCGCTACCCTTCTGGGCACTGAAGAAGGATCGCTCTGGCCGGCGCCTTGGGACGGATCGCGGGCAGCCGGGAGCGGTCTTTTGTTTCCGCCTGAGCGAACAATTTTCTCTTTCGGGAGCCGCGCGTGACAGTCCGTGAGCAGATCGAGCAACTTTTGGGCCGGGCGTTGACCGCGGCCCAGGCGGCCGGCCGTCTGCCGGACATCGATCCTGATGATCTTGGACTTGAACAGTCGCGGGTGAAGGAAGCGGACTACTCCAGCACGCTGCCGATGCGGCTGGCGCGGGCGGTGGGGGCGGCTCCCCGGGAAATTGCCGAAGCGCTCGTTGATTCCATGGAACCCTCCGAAGCGCTAGCCGGGGTCTCGGTGGCCGGTCCGGGATTCATCAACTTCGTGCTCGCCGACGATTGGCTGGCGGGTCAGGTGGAAGGGATCAACGCTGCCGGGGAAGAATTCGGCAGGTCAGGAGGTGGCGCTGGAAAGCGCGTGCAGGTGGAATTCGTGAGCGTCAACCCGACGGGTCCGCTGACGGTGGGACATGGTCGTGGGGCGGTGCTGGGGGACGTGCTGGCGCGGGTGCTGGCGGCGGCGGGCTATGAGGTGCAGCGTGAGTACTACGTGAACGATTCGGGCAACCAGGTACGGCTGCTTGGGGCGTCGATGTATTCGCACTATGCGGCCGAGTTCGACACCGAGGTGACGTTTCCGGCGGGCGGCTATCTGGGCGACTATGTTGTCGATTGGGCGCGGGAGATCGCCGCCGAGGAGGGCCGTCGCTACCTGGAGCTGTCGGAAGATGAGGCGGTGGCGGCATTTACGGAGGCGGGAATGGAGCGGGCGCTCGCGGCGATCCGCGAGCACCTGGGTGAGATCGGCATCGAGTTTGAGAGCTGGTTCCACGAATCCGAGTTGCACGCCGCCGGAGCGATCGAGCGGGTAATCGAGCGTCTGCGGGGCGGTGGGTTCGTGTCGGAGCGGGAAGGGGCGGTGTGGTTCACTCACGGCGACGGCAGTGCCGACCAGGAGAATGTGTTGGTGAAGCGCACGGGCGAGCCGACGTACCTGACGTCGGATATCGCGTATCACCGCAATAAGTTTGAGAGCCGGAAAATGGACTGGGTAATCGACATCCTGGGTGCCGATCACCACGGTCACGCGCCGCGCATGCTGGAGGCGATGGACGCGCTAGGGATCGCCCGAGAACGGCTGACATATGTGATCTGCCAGATGGTGCATGTGGTGGTTGAAGGTGTCCCGGTGAAGCAGAGTAAGCGGGCGGGTGATTTTGAGTTGCTGTCGCAGCTGGTGGCGGACGTGGGAGCCGACGCCACCCGGTATCACATGCTCACCCGCTCGGCGGACAGCCAGATGGATTTCGATGTTGATCTGGCTCGCTCCCAGACGGAGGAGAATCCGGTCCACAAGATCCGTTACGGGCATGCGCGGATCGCCAGCATCCTGCGAAACGCCACCGAACAGAAAATCGACTTCGCCGGGGCCGATCTGAGTCGACTTACCGAGCCGGAAGAGCTGGACCTGATCCGCACGATGCTTGATTTCCCGGAGATGCTGGCCAACGCCGCGGAGAGCTTGGAGCCCCATCATCTGCCGCACTTCGCGCTGAGGCTGGCGGGGCAGTTCAATTCGTACTACCACGTACACCGGGTGATATCGGAGGACAAGGAGAAGACGAGGGCCCGGCTGCAACTGGTGTCGGCGGTGAAGCAGGTGTTCGGCATCGTGCTGGGGCTCATGGGCATTTCGGCTCCGGAGCGGATGATTCGCGAGGAGCAGCCGACCGTTTGAACCGGTCCGGGGACGGGTGGAGTCCCGAACGAGATTGACCGCGCAGTATCCTTGCCGCCATTTTTCCGTGGTGAGATGCTGTTTTGGATGAGGCGACGTGATCGTTTCTGAGCTTGTTGGGCGGGGTGGCGCTGCGTCTCTATGGCATGCGGATCGCCAGGGAAGATCTGCAACAGGTGGCGGGCACGCGGCTGCGCCGGGTGGTGGGGACAATGACCGGCAACCGCTTCAAGGGTGCGGCCCTAGGAGCCGGAGTGACGGTGCTGATGCAGAGCTCGAGCGCGACGACGGTGCTGCTGCTGGGGCTGGTGGAGGCGGACCGATTGGAGCGGGACATCCGGTCGTTTCTGACTCAGATGTCGGAATCACGGCTGACGGACGAACTCACCCGCCGGCGGCTCGGCCTGCTGTATGCCGTGAATGACCTGGAGAGCGTCGGCGACATTCTGGACAAGAACTTGACGGAGCTGACGCTGAAAAAGATTCATGGCCGGCACACGTTCTCGGATGAGGTCTGGCGGGAGGTCGAGGGCTTTCATCGGCGAATTGAACAACTGGTCGAACGTGCGGTCTCGGCGCTGGCCTCGGGAAACGTGGATCTGGCGGCGGAGGTGATAGAGGAGCACGACCAGATTGCCGACTGCGAACATGAGTTGCAGCTGGCGCACATTGGCAGACTGAACGAGGGCACGGCGGAGACGATCGATACCAGCGACATTCACATAGACGTGGTGAGTGATCTCAGTCGGATCAGCGCGCACGCCCGGACTCTGGCCCAGGTGGTGTGGGTCGATCTGCGGTAGGGGAACCGGGACGGCGCTAAGGGTCGAGGCGTTCCAGGTTCAGGACCGGCACGTGCAGACGGCCGCGGTCGCCGGACCGAACCTCGAGATGGGGCGTGAGCAGGCCGGCGCCGGTGCGACGGGAGAGCGGCTCGTCCGGTACCAGCGATACCTCGGACCCGAGGAATCGACCCCCGCCGATTCGGAGACGGACTTCGTCGTCATCGCCGTCGGCGGCTTTATCCGGCTGGACCAACAAGATCTCGGCCCGTCCCGGCAGGGCGCTCCCATTAAGGCTGGCTGGTCGCCCTCCGTGGGCGCGCAGGCGACGCTGTAGAGCTGCGGGCATGGCGGCGTTGCCGATTCCCTCGGTCAACAACAACGGAAAGGCACCCAGAATCTCGGCGAGGGCGGTGTGGGTGGGTGGGGAACCGGTGCGGGATTCAATTTCGGACGGCAGGATCGAGGGGGCGATCACCCCGGCGAGGCGATCGCGTGGAAACGAAGTAAGCCAATCGAAGCGGAGGGATTCGGTAAAAACGATAAGCGAGGTCTCTCCATCGCCGGTGACAGGAAAGCTGGTCTGCGGGCCTTCCCCGGCGACCAGGATGTTGCCGAAGCCCACCCCCCCGTGTCCAAGCGCTCCGGCTATGGCGGTGGCGTCGCCTTCGATGACGATGTGCGTGTCTTTCTCGATTTCCACGACGGACCCGTGCAGCCGGCAGTAGAGGGGGGCGGGGTCGGTGGACTCGGTGAAAAAGGCAAGCCCGGAAATCTTGGAGAAGTAGCTAATTGTGCCGGGCCAGGAAGCCGTCCAATCGCGTCCGCTCAGCAAGGCGCCGCGACCGCGGGCGAGCAGTTCGCCGGTGGGGACATCATCCCCCTCTTCCGACAGAAGCGCCTCGCCGATGCGAGCGGAGGGCAGCCGGGAAAGGCCGGCTAGATCGCGCACGCTCGTGCGCCCGCCGGGAGTGCAGCGGGCCCAGGGGGTGCCGAGTTCGACGGAATCCCCGAGCCTGACGAGAATCTCGCCCGGGAATGGGAGGGAGTGCCGGCGGCGGAGCCGGCCGGTGGCCGCGGCGGGCCGGAGCGGAGTCGGGTCAGATTCCATCGGCGGGCTCAAGTTCGGGCGAGGGGGCGGGCTGTGAATCGGTGCTCTGGGACCACTGGAGAACAGCGGCGCGCCGGTGGGTGACATCCTCGGGCCAGGCAATTGGGCGGCCACGGGCGTCGATGATCAGACCGCCGCAACCTGGGGCGATGCGGGTTCGCAGGGTCGTAGCCCGGCCGTGTCCGCCGCCGATGTCGAGTTTGCCGGAGGGCCATCCGCGGACGGTGCCCAGGCTGGCCGCATCCCACATGATGCGGTCCATGGAGCCGAAATTGACCTGACGCTGAATCGGCTCGGACTCGTCGGTACGGAGTTCGACGGCCAGGGCGGGGCGGCCTGGGCGATCGAGGCCGACTCCGGCGATGACGGTGCCTACGTGGACAAGGCCGCCGCCGGGCTGGAGCTCGATTCCGGCGGCCAGTAGCGCGCCTTCGGCGGGGAGGGCGCCGGTACGGTCGAGCGCGATCTGGCAGTAACCGCCGGGAAGGCAGGCGTTGATAGCGGTGAGGGCGGCCTGCACGGGGCGGGGAGCACCGGTCAGGTTGCGTCCGGTGCAAGCGATGAGGTCCAGGGGAGGCAGTTCCTCGCCCAGGTGTTGAACGGCCCGATGTAGCGCCATGTGGGAGGCGGCCTGCTCCAGGGCGGCCTCGACAGGCGTTTCCGGGACGGTCCACGGTCGGGCGGCGCGGTTGACGAAGTACGCCCCGGCCTCGGCCTCCGAGATGTCGAACGGCACCCAGTGGAGTAGCTCTTCCAGGTCGAGTTCGAGTCCGATGTGATCGACGGTCGCACCAGCCCGGTGGTAGCCAAACACGCCGGTGCGGATGGCGCCCTGATGGCTCAGAACGATCATGGCGCCGGGGGCCTCCGCGTGGATCACGGCCAGGGTGAGATCACCGTCGGCGGCCAGCGCGCGGGCCACGCGGCCCAGGGCGGCGTTGAGCGGCACGACTCGTGAAGTGGAAAGGGATTTGGGTCGGAGGCCGTTGAAGGCCAGCTTTTCGACCAGCTTTCCATGGAGATCGGCGAGCGTGCCGCCTGCGGCCTGGACGTTGAATCCATCGCCGGGGCTGCGAATGTCCACGACGTGGCTGATGAAGGCGTCGTTGAGGACGTTGACCATGGACTGGTCCGGATTTTCTCCGTAGAGAATGGCGACGGCGGGCGAATAACCCGGCGCGCGACCGCGCACCGCGAACCGGAGGATTTCGGAAAAGGCGGCCAGGCTTTTCCAGCCGGTGTCGCCGCCGAGCGCCAGCACGACCAGACGGGGGCGCAGCTCGAGAATCTGGCTGGCCAGGACTTCGGGGTCGTGGTGGTCGAGCAGGCGGCGGGAGCCGATTTCGACGCGGCCGGCGACGGCGAATCCATGCGCGCGCAGCAGAGCGTCAAGCTGGACCCGCTCCGGCTCGGGGAAGTCGGTGAATACGAGAGCTGGCAGGGCGGCGCCGATTTGCGATCCGGTGATCGCCGCTGGGTTGGGCAGGCCCGAATCAGCGTAGGCGCCCAGAGCGCCGTCAAGATCAGAGAGGGCGGCGGCGATTCCGACTTCGGGATCGAAGTGGGGAGAGCCGTCGGTGGGGATGGATTCGCCGATGCGGAGGAGGCGCAGGGTGGAGTCGAAATCGTCGAAGGCGGCGGCCCGGATGGTGGGGCCAATATCGGCCGCCAGGACGAGCCGGGAGGTCGGGGTTGGGGGGGTGTCGGTGGGGTCAGCTGCCATGCGTGCTGGAAATGAGGTTAGCAGGGAGGCAGGTGTAATCCAACGCCGTCGAGATTGGACGGGGAAGTAGGGCTCTGGTGTGGGCGGGAGGCAGTTGATAGGATGCACAGAAGCTGATGACCGACCGACCTGCAATCTCCCCGGCGACAGAATCTGTCTCTCCGATCCGGGGCCGTCCCCGGGTGGCGCTGCTGCGGACGGCCCCGGAGACCGTGCTGGACGACTACGGCGCGCTTATGCGAAGCGCCGGCTATGCGGAGGTGCTGAAACGGGAGGCGCCGACGGCACTGAAGGTCAATGTCTCCTGGCAACACTGGTACCCGGCGTGCTCGACGGCACCGTGGCAATTGGATGGCGTGATCCGCACCCTGCTGGAGGACGGGTTCGAGCGCGATTCGTTGTATGCCGCGCACAATCGCACAGTGGTGGTGTCAGCGCGGCTTGGCGAAGTGGCCAACAAGCATCTGCCGGTGCTTGAGCGTCACGGCATCGAGAACGTACACCTGTATGAAGACCCGGAATGGGTGCAATACGTGCCGAAGGCCGAGATGCTGGCGCTGGACGGAGTGTTCCCTGAGGGAATCCGCATCCCGAAGCGCCTGATCGGCTCCAACGTGATCCATCTGCCGACGGTGAAAACGCATATTTTCACGACGATCACCGGGGCGATGAAGAACGCCTTCGGGGGGCTGCTGTTCGAGAAGCGGCATTTTTGCCACGCGGTGATACACGAGACTCTGGTGGACCTGCTTGCGATTCAGCAGGAGGTTCATCCTGGGATATTCGCGGTGGTTGACGGCACGTTTTCGGGATCGGGACCGGGTCCGCGCTGCATGGAGGTCGCGGAGCGAAATGTGATTCTGGCCGGGAGCGATCAGGTGGCGGTGGACGCGGTGTCGGCGCGGCTGATGGGATTCGATCCTCTGGAGATACCGTTCTTGCGGCTGGCCCACGAGCGGGGGCTGGGGATGGCGGACCTGTCCCAGGTGGAGGTGGTCGGTGAGGATATCGAACGGGTGGCGTGGGAGATCCAGAAACGGCGGGATACCTTAGCCGGCTGGGGGCAGAAGTTGATCTACTGGGGCCCGCTGAAGCGGTTGGAGCGGCTGCTCTTGCGGACCTGGATAGCGCCATGGTCTTATATGGCGTCGCGGGCGTATCACGATGTTTATTGGTTCAATGTCGTGGGCCGGCGGCGGGTGGGCCGGGCGCTGCAAACGGAGTGGGGACGGCTCTTCCAGCGGTACTAGCGGCGAGTGAAAGAGTGGGCGCGGGTGGGGGAGGGTGCGGGATCACCTAATATGGCTGCTATGCGACTGCGGGCGATCATAGCTACGGCACGACCGGCGCACTGGGCGAAGAATTCGTTCGTGCTGGCGCCGCTGGTGTTCGCCCGCAGCTTGGACGATCCGGAGGCGATCTGGAAGGCGCTGGCGGCAGCGGCGCTGTTCTCGGCGGCAGCGTCGGGGGTGTACTTCTTGAACGACGCCTGCGACGCTCGCCGCGACTGGGAGCATCCGGCGAAGCGAGGCCGGCCGGTGGCGATGGGGAGGATCGGCCGGATTCCAGCCGGCGCCGGTGGGATCGCGGTGATGATCGCGGCTACGGCGCTGGCTTGGTTACTGAGTCTTGAGTTCGCCGTCGTGCTGGCGGGTTACGCGGGGTTGAACATCGTCTATAGCTTCTATCTAAAACGGTTCGCCCTGGTGGACATCATGGTGATCTCTTCCGGCTTTGTGCTGCGGGCGGTGGCGGGGGCGCTGGCCATCGAGGTGACTATCTCGGTGTGGTTGCTGGTGTGCACGTTCTTCGTGGCGCTGCTGATGGCAGCGGGTAAGCGGCGGGTGGAACTGGCCACTGTGGGAGCGGATTCGACGGCTACGCGGCCTTCGCTGGATCAGGCGAGCGTGGGCTTCCTCGACGCGGTGATGGCGGGGGCGGCGGGAGCGACGATGGTTTTCTACACCCTATACACTGTGGCTCCGGGGACGGCAGAGAAATTTGGAGGCCGGGGGTTGATCCTCACGATGCCGTTCGTGGTCTACGGGGTGTGGCGATACGTGCAGATGATTTACTCCGATGACGCCGTGGAGAATCCGGCGACGGCGCTCTTGCGAAACCGGGGAGTGCAGGCGGCGGTGCTGGGCTGGGGAGTGGTGGTGCTGGCGATTATTTACGGATTCGGCGGCGATCTGGGTGGGTTTATCGAGTAGGGGCGGAAGTTCGAGGCCATCGCTTCAACGGTTGCTGGCTGCTAGCCTCCGGTCATGGTGGAAAAGCCGAGTGTGGACAATCTCCCCAATTACCACATTGAGATAGCGACATACGATCAGGGATGGCCGGAGTGGTTTCAGGTCAAACGGGCGCGGGTGATGGCGACGCTGGGCGATCTGGCGGTGGCGGTGGAACACTCGGGCAGCACGGCCGGTCCGGTGATGGCGGCGAAGCGTATCCTGGACATCCTGGTTGGTGTGGACGACTTCAAGGACACCCAGCGCGCGGTCGCTTCGCTGGAGGAACTGGGGTATGAATACCGCGGTAAATTACGACCGGGTTGGTAGTTTTTCCGCACGGGCCATCCGCATGATCGGCACCTGCATGTGGTGGAGTGAGACGGGCAATATTGGTGGTCGCAACTGGCCTTTCGCGACGCCTTGCGGGCCGATACGGGGCTGGTGGCCGAGTACGAGCGCGTGAAGATCGATCTGGCCGAGCGCTTTGCCGACGACCGGGCCGGCTACACGGCGGGCAAGGGGGAGTTCGTCAACTCGATTCTGGATCGCGTGCGGGCGGCCCGAGACTACTGACCGGCGGCCGGGACGCGGCAGCAGGACTGGATCCGACCCCAAACGGCGTCGGCTTCCTCGTCGGTGGCTTCGACGAGCGGCGGGGCCATTGTCCGGGAGCAGAGCCCCATCTTCTCGAGGGCCGCCTTGGCCACGGCCGGGCCGGACGGCTGGGCGCCAAGATACACGAGGAAGTCCGCCGCCTCGCGCTGAAGCTCGTTGGCTTTATCCAGGTCACCGGCGATGAAGGCTTCGTACATATCGACGGAGAGGTGGGGCACGACATTTTGCGGCAGGCCGATGCAGCCGTCGGCACCGTTGATTAGCGCGTCGACTAGGTGGTAATCGCTCCCGAGCAGTACCGGGAATCCGGGATCGTCGCGCACGCGGCTGAGAACCTCGTGGAGGTAGGTGGTGAGGCCGCCGCTGTCTTTCATGCCGGCGACGCCGATATCACGGAGGCGGACGACCGTATCGGGGTCGGCAGAGAGCTTGGTCATCCCCGGAAAGTGGTAGTACATGATGGGGATGCCGGAGGCAGCAACCAGGCGCTCGAACCAGGTGACGATGGCGTCCTGGCTGATCGGGAAGTAGTAGGGCGCCACGACCAGGGCGACGTCGGCGCCGGCGCCTTCGGCCTCTTTGATCTGTTCAATGGTGGCCTTCAGGTTAGGCAGGCCGGCCCCGGCGATCACCGGCACGCGGCCGTTGACGGCCTCGACGACGGTGGAGAACGCGGCGGCCCGCTGGTCCCAATCGGCGCCCTGCATCTCGCCGGAACTGCCCAGAATCACCATGCCGTGGACACCACTATCGAGGAAGAATTCGACGATGCGGCGCTGGGCGTCATGGTCCACCCGGATGTCGGGCGTGAACGGGGTGACCATGGCGGGCATGGAGCCCCGGATTCGCGTGACGGCGTCGTTCATGGGTTCGTTCGCTTTCGTGGATCAGGGCTGGCTGAGCAGCCGGACGATTTCCTCGGTGGCGTTTTCGGCGAGCTGGCGTAATTCCGCGTCGGTGCGGACGTTGATGGGATGTTCGACCTCGACGAAGGGATACCAGGGAGCGCCCTGGTTTTCGAGCATCTTGAGGGCGGTTGGCCGGAATTCATCAGTGATCAGCGCGGCGGCCGGCAAACCGCGACGTTCCAATTCGACTCCGTCGAGCACACTGCCCGCACTGCACGATCCTCAGTCGCCGATCCCGGTCACGGCGAAATGGCAGCGCTGGACGAGCTGGTCGAGGATATCGAGTGAGGCGGAGGTGGAGGAGTCGGGCTTGCTGGCGATGACGAGTTCGGCGACTCCGTGGCGCCCCTTGAGAGTTTCGCCCACGAAGAAGAGAATTCTGTCCGAGTTGGGCTTAGAGTTGTCCAGCATGCCTACGGTTTTGCCGTCCAGGCCGCTGGTCCGGGGGGCTAGTTCGAGTTCGCCTGATTCCGGCTCGATGGTCGGATCCAGCACGAGTAATCGTTCCGCGATGGCCATGCTCACTCACTCCCTGCGCTGGTTGGTCCCCCCAGGTTGACACATTCTTCCACCGGACGGGTAACGGCAACGTAGCGATGGCTGTTGGCCCAGCTGAATGTGAAGGCCGAAAAACGACCCCCGGAGCCACCGGCGGCAACGACCAGGATGTCGTCGGGTTCGGAGATTGTGTCGTCGGGCCGGTGGCGAAAGAGGGCGTCGCGCACGTCGTCCTTATCAAGGCCGGCGCCGGCCAGGGTCTGGCGATGTTCGCCGGCGATAATCACGACGACTTGGCAGCCGGTACCGCCGGGCATGCCGGAGCGGTCGAAGTGAGAAGCGAAATTCGCCAGGATCGCGTCCGGATCGGCGTTGACGTGGTCGCTGATTTGCATGGTGGATAGGCCCCAGAAGGTGGTTACCGCGCCCTGGGCCGGCTCGAAGCCGCGGGTGACGTGGAGGGGATTCCAGCGAGAATCGGATTCGTCCTCGGCGATGCACCAGGAATACTTGCCAGCGTGGCCCAGGGTAGATCGGTCGGCCTGCCCCGGGATCGAGTCGGCGCAATTCATGAGAATGAGGCGAAGGGCGCGGCCGACGGTGGCGTTGGCGCGGGTGCCCTGGCCCAGGACGTTGCCGCCGGAATTGAATCCCAGCCGGGTCGCCGGGGGGCCGTTGACTATAAGGAGCAGACCGGAGCCGCCGGTGCTGGCGGTGGGGCCGTGGGGATTGGATTCTGGAGCGCAGAACGCCTCGACGCCGGCCAGCACGACCGGGAGGTACTCAGGTCGGCAGCCGGCCATGACGGCATTGATGGCGACCTTTTCGACGGTGATGGCCCGGCGGCGTTCCGGGATTCGGCCCACGATTTCGTCGGGCTTGCGATTGGTGAATTCCAGCGCCCGGGCGACGAGTTTGGGGGTAGGTGGGACGATGGGCAGGCCGTCGGTCCAGCCTTTGGAAAAGTACAGTTCCTGGGCGGCGAGGAAGTCGTCGACTTCGACGCTGGCCGAAGAGAAAGTCATTGGCGATTCAACTTGGTGCTGACGAGTCTTCGTCGGGTTCCGGTTTGTCTTCGTTGACGACTTCGATCTTGATGCGCACGGTCTTGCCGACGTACTCGAGCAGGCGCCGGCTCAGGTGGAAGTGGCGGCCCTTGACGTCGGCGGCCCACACGGCGTAACCGGTCCCCTCCTCCATGCCGCGGACGCGCTTTACCTCGCCGACGACTTCGTCTTTGTCGGCGGGTTCGCCGTCGACGGCGGGGATATCCTCGCTAATTTCAATCACCTCTTTCGTGGACCCTATTATGCGACCAAGTCGGCCGTGTCGAAAGTCGCCGTGGGCGATGGCGGAAAGTCCATCTTCGGGGTCGATTAGGAACGATGAAGGTCACTGAATTGGGGGCATTTGTATGGGCATTCTCTTGGTCGATACTGGCTTTATCGGTTGCGACGGTTGGCCGTGGGCTCCGAAGGTACTCGTGCTGGGATTTTCGGATTGCGCTAGTCTGCGTCGAAATCGCATAGAGACGGACTGACGAGATTGCGAGCGGTGCTGGCGGCGGCGTAAACCCAGAGCATGACCATGGGGTCGGCGGGATGGCCGTTGGCGAAGCGATGAGGTGATCCGGCCGGGACGAAGGCCGTGTCGTGGGGACGCATCAGGACTCGCCGGTCGTCGACGAAGATGTTGGCCTCCCCGCTCAGGATCGTTATCGACTCGTCGAAATCATGGGTGTGGCAGGGCAGTCCGGCGCCAGGTCGGAAGGTGGCGGTGCCCACGCGCAGACTGTTGGAGCCGCTGTCGTCACCGGTGAGAATTTGTACGGTGACGCCCTCGCTCAATTCCTCGTCCGGTATCCCGGCGCTGTCGGTGATATGGGCCATTGGGAGAACCTTCCTGGGGGCGGCGGTGGGGTTGGCAACGGGTCCGGGAACGCGATTGGAAAAGTCGCCGATCAGTGTATGCGAACGGGGGCGGCTGAGCCGATAACGGGAAGGCGTTGCGCTGCGGCGCCGTTGCTATACTCGCCCGGGAGCGGCGCCTCCCTGGAGAGGTGCCCGAGTGGCCATAAGGGGTCCGTCTCGAAAACGGATAGGCGTGAAAAACGCCACGTGGGTTCGAATCCCACCCTCTCCGCCGCGGCACGCTAAGCGGCCGCCAATCCGCTCCTTTTGGAGAGGTCGCATAGTGGCCTAGTGCGCGCGCCTGGAAAGCGCGTAGGGTAATACCCTCGTGGGTTCGAATCCCACCCTCTCCGCCACTTATCCCGAGCTCATACAACGTCTCGCCGACAAGTAACTAAACAAAGCCCTGTGGGAGCACAAGGCAA
>CAZBZS010000028.1:16916-20546 GCA_964496475.1 uncultured Chloroflexota bacterium
GTAGTACTTCGATTTCCGTTCCCCGGCTGTGAAAATTGTGTTACATCTTGCCAAATTACCCAATGCCTGCTGATATCCGACGGGTTTCCGTAAACGAAAAAACCGAACTTCCGAAGGGTTGGATGTCTTTTCAGAACAGATGGCTGCCGGCGGTTCCTGCTGTCATGGCGGCGATGGCGATCTTGTGGATCGTTGTGCGTCCAACCGAAGAGAGCACGGGTCAGTTGCTATCTGGCAACGTGGAAATTACGCCGCAGGCCTCACCGACGCAGGCCGTGCGCGTCTCGGAGCCAGAGGCTCCCAACCTGGAGGCAGCGGCTACCACTATCCCCGCCGCGGCAACTGCCGCCAGCGTGCAGGAGTCAGGGATTTCCACCGTGGTGGGCAATTGTCGATCTCAGCTATCGGGTGGGCGAAGTCCTTCCTGACTCGGATGACGCTCGGCCCTTCCCCCCGGCTATGTACCGCCGGATCTGGTGCCCCTGTCGACCGCCGATTTCTTCATCCGATACGACGTCGAGGGTGCGAGATTTCTACACCTCGGGAACTCGATTCTCAATCAGGGTCTAATGTCGCTGGAGGTGCATGGCACGCTGAACGAGAGAACGGATGACACCGAGGTGAAGCAGCGAATTTATGCTGAGGACGGCTCTTATATTGAGCGCCTAATCGGCTCCTTTTTCTATCATCCCGAACATGAGCACTGGCACATCGATGCCATCGCCGAGTACCAGCTCTGGCCGGTCGATTCCGAAGGACTGGTCGGCGAGCCGGTAGGAACAGGTCGGAAGGCGAGCTTTTGTCTGCGCGACGACGCCCCTTTTTTCGACGATCCGCGCCCGGAGAAGTGGGCCGACTTCCCAGTCTTTGGGGAGTGCAATGCGAGCGTGCAAGGAATATCGCCAGGCTGGATCGATATCTATGACTCCAATACCCCGGGGCAGCTCATCGATATCACCGGCCTTCCCGATGGCGCGTACGCGCTGGTCAGCCGGGCCAATCCGGATGGCGTAGTATACGAACCAGATATCCGGAACAACATCGACATCACCTTGATAGAGATCTCCGGCGACCAGGTGTTTCTGATGAGATCGACGTCGAAACTACCGCCGGCCTTCTTCTTGTCCTGAGCATCGCGGCCTCTGCGAAGCCCGTTGGCGATGCACGGCTTTTGACCCGGGACGGCCGTTTCATCAAAATCGAAGCGGCTGCAGATTGGTGGCAAGCATCAGGATGGTAGAACTGTAATCGTAGATACCCATCATCATCTCTGGCTGATTGACGAGTCCGACCTCCGGTGGCTCACCGAAGCCGACCGCGCGGCTGGCGGCGCCCACTTGCACGACTTCGGCCTGGCCGAGATGCGGGCGGCCTTCGACACCGTCGGCACGGACCGCTCGGTGCTGGTGGAGGCCTGGGCCGCCGAGGCCGATCAGCACCATTGGCTGCGGCTGGCCGAGGACGATCCGACCATCGGCGCGGTGGTGGCCTCGACCAACCTGGCGTCGCCCGACGCCGGCGCGGTTATCGATCGGCTGCGCGTCTATTCCAAGTTCCGCGGTCTGCGCCTGGCCAGCGAAGACATCGCCGACCCGGACCACCTGGCCTGCGAGGACATCCGCCGCGGGGTGCGCGAGTTCGCCGCCCGCGACAACGTCTCGCTCGATCTACTCGTGAAGATCGACGATCTCAAAGACGTGCCGCGCCTGGCCGAGGAGAGCCCCGGCCTGCCGATGATCCTGAATCACCTGGCCAAGCCGCAGACTTCCGAGTCCGGCTACTTCATCGGCTGGGCGGAGCAGATCGAACTGCTGGAGCCCTACCCGCAGATCCATTTCAAGATCTCCGGAATGCTGACGGAAGCCGGTCCCGAGCCCTCCAGCGATCTGCTGCGACCGGCGGTCCGGTTCATGATCGAGACCTTCGGCCACGAGCGGCTGATGTGGGGCAGCGACTGGCCGGTCTGCCTGCTGGCGGGCTCTTACCGGCACAATCACGAGACCACCATCGCCGCCATGGGCACCATGGATGACGAGCAGGCGGCCCGGTTCCTGGGCGGCAACGCCATCGACTTCTACCGTATCGAATAAGCACCCGGTCGGGAGGCCCCATGCGTATCGACTGCCATCATCACTTCTGGGACCTCACTCCGGAGCGCACGGCTCACATCCGCGCCATGGATCGCGGCAACGACCATATCTGGCTGGCGGTGCACGGCCCCGAGGAGCTGGCCCCGCAACTGGCCGCCATCGAGTTTGACAAGACGGTGCTGGTCGAGGCCTGGGACAGCGGCATCGAGGAGAACCTCCACTGGATGCGGCGCGCCGAGGAACTGGACAGCGTCGGCGCGGTGATCGGCTGGGCGAATCCGTTTGCCTCCGACTTCGCTGAACTGCTCGATGCTTACATGGCGTTTCCGAAGTTTCGCGGGGTGCGCTTTCGCGGCAAGTTCGTCAGCGATCCCAATTGGCTCCGCCAGCCGGAGGTCCACGCGGCGGTCGCCGAACTGGCCTCGCGGGACGGGTTGTCGCTGGATATGCACCTGGCCAAGCCACTGCTGACCGAGATCCCGGTTCTGGCCGAGGAGAACCCGGACTTCCCGATGAACCTGAACCACCTGTCGAATCCGCAGCTCGACGAGCCGGGCTACTTCGAGCCCTGGGCGGTGCTGATGGAGCCGCTGCGCGCGGTGCCGAAGCTGACATTCAAGCTGTCGGCGATCACCGAGTTCGCCGGCGATAACCCGACCGCTGAATTGCTGCGGCCGGTGGCGCGATTCATGATCGACACCTATGGCTGCGAGCGCCTGATGTATGGCAGCAACTGGCCGGTGTGTCGCACGGCGATGGAGTACCAGGCGACCTACGAACTGACGATGGCGGCGGCCGGCGAACTGCCGGTGGCCGATCGCGACCGCCTGCTGGGCGGCACCGCCGCCGAGTACTACCGCTTTAGCTAGACCTCACACCGGCATCCGGCGCTGCCGGTCTATTTGGCGAGGACCGCCGCCGACCTCATGGCGAAGGCGCCTCCGCTGCGCAAATAAATGCCGGGATGGCCTACTTGTCGAAGGTTTTGTTGCCCTATTTGGGCATCGCCTTCAACGCGTCATACGCAGGACGATGGCCGCCGTCCGAGTGCAGGATGCCGAAGCCGTATTTCTCGTCCGTCGGCCCCACCACCTGCTGAAAGTTCAAATTCCAGACGAACATATGGGTGACGTACGGGAACTCACTTCTCATCTTCTCGAACGCCCGCACCAGGAACGTCGCCTGGTCCTGTTCGGAGTTGTACTGGGAGTATTCGTAGCCGCCCACGATTTCGCTTGCCGGTGTGGAGCTCCAGCCGAATTCGGTGAACCAGATCGGCTTATTCGGGTCGCCCTGGCCGATCATGATCGCCTTGATCTCCACGAACCGGGTGAAGAAGAAGCTGAGGTGATTGTTCCAACCCGGGACATTGCGGTTGTTGGCGCCGCCGAGGGTGTCATCGGGAGCATTGGCCCCGCCGTTGGGGTGGATTCCCATGGCGTCGAAGAAGTTCCCGATACCAGGGAACTCCTCGTAGACCCGGCGGATGTAGGTGGCATCGTCAATGCCGATATTGGGATCATTTACTCCCGTCGGAGTC
>CAZBZS010000028.1:20556-24931 GCA_964496475.1 uncultured Chloroflexota bacterium
GCCTCATTCCAGACTTCCACCGCGTGCACCTTCCCCGGGTAGCGCTGGATCAGCGTCGTCATGAACGGCGCGATGTCCGCGGCGACGGCCGGTGGGCCGTGCGACACGCCCGGCGCCAGCGACCAACTCGGCGCCGAGACCACGCTGACCAGTAGCTTCAGCCCCTTCGCGCTCGCCGTATTTACCACCTCGTCGTAGGCAGCCCAGTTGTAGACGCCACGACTGGTCTCAATTTCCGACCAACGGAACTGTTGCTTGGTCCAGTTGAAGCCAGCTTCCACGATCTTGTCGGTAGCGGCGTTGGCGCGTCCGCCGAGCATGTGGGCTTGCATCCCGTAGCCGACCAAGCCGGAACTGGCCGGGACCGGGGTGGCCGTCGGCGCGGAGACGGGAGGCGGAGTCGCCTCGGGAATGGGTGTTGGGACCGGGGTGGCCTGGGAGGGAGGCTGAGCGGTGGGGTCGGTGACCTGGTAGCCGGCCCGGGCCTGCTCGACGCTGACGGGGACCACCGACGCGCCGGTGAAGATGTTGAATTCCTTCATGAAGTCGCCGGTGTTGCCCAAGCAGGCTTCGCCCAGCGGGCAGCCGCCGCCGGCGGCGGTCCAGACCTGGAACACCTGCCGCTGGGAGCGCAGCACCTGCACGTTGCCGAAGTCGCCGTAGCTGATCGGCAGGCCGTAGAGTTCCAGCCAACTCGTCTCGGCCAGGAAGCGCGCCTTGATGGTGGGGTTCTGGTCCAGGATCGCCAGGTGGTTGTTGACTATGGCCTCAAAACCTGCCGGAGTACTTGGATCGTACTGGCCGTCGGCCGCGAGGGCGACGTGTACCGGCACCTGCCGGACCTGCGACAGGGCGCCGTCCAACCCGGCGACGTTGAGGATGTCGAGGATGTTCAGAAATTGGACTGAATTGGTGGTCGGATTCCACTGCATCACCACCTTTTGGAACGCCTGCGTGGTGAGGCCGGCGTAGGGGAAGCGGTGTGAGACGGGATAGCCGACGTTGCTGAGACCGAGACGCTGGAAGGTCTCGTAAAAGGTGATGCCGTCGTTGTCGGTGACGGCGTAGCCATTGCCCGTTTCCTGGCCGGTCTGGCGGTAGAAGTGGCCGCCGGGGATGGCCTCGTCGTCGGGCAGTTCGTCAGCGGCGGTGACGGCAACCGTGAGCAACCCGGCGATGAGGATGCCGGCCAGGATGCGAAGGATTCTCGTCACGAGGTCGCCTTTCTTTTGGGAAACGCCGGGATGTGCGGAGAGCGTGCCGGAAACGAATAGGCCTGGATTCGCTCCGTCTAGACTAACGTGCCTTCACTGCCGGACGTTACCGCGCGAATGTAGGTGCTGGTGGTGAGGTCGTCAAGTGTCCGGCCACCCTCTGGCGGGCTAATCGAGGGGGGTGGGGCGGGGTTGGAGCGTGGCGGTCAGCGTGATTCGCTCGCCACCACGGTCAACAAGGAACTCGATCACTTCTCCGACGGGAATCTGCCAGATTGCCTTTCCGAGGGTCGTGCGGGCGTCGAGTTCCTGACCGTTCACGCTGAGGATGATATCGCCTTCGTCCAACCCGGCTGCGCGCGCGGTGGAATCGGCCACCACGGCCACAACCAACGCGCCGCGATCAACGTGCAGGCTCTCCTCTTCCCTGATCTGGGCGTTGATCACGGAATAGCGGACTCCCAGGTAGCCGTGAGCGGTGGAGCCGATGTCGATCAGGGCGTTGAGATGCAGTTTGATGTCCGAGATAGGCAGGGCGAAGCCTATGCCTTCGGCGCCCTGCTCCTTGCCGGTGTTCATGCCGACGACTTTGCCGTTCAGGTTAAGGAGCGGCCCGCCGCTGTTGCCGGAGTTGAGCGAGGCGTCGAGCTGAATCATGTTGATGAGATCGATGCGGATTTCGCCGTCTTCGGTTTCGACCCGATTGGGGAAACTGCGCCCGAGCCCGCTGACGATGCCGGCGGTGACGGTACCCTCGAAACTGCGAAGCGGACTGCCGATGGCGATGACCTGCTCGCCGGGTCGCAGGAGGTCGGAGCTGCCGAGTTCGAGGGCGGCGTAAGTGCCCGGTTGGGCCCGCAGTATGGCCGTGTCCATGTAGGGATCGCGCCCGATCACGTCCGCTTCCAGGAAAGTGCCGTCGAACATCACGATGCGGACCGAATCCTGCCCCTGTACGACGTGATTGTTGGTCAGCAGCAGGCCGGATGAATCGAAAAAGAATCCCGTGCCCGATGAGAATCCGGGGAATGGTCGCCCTTCTACCTCGACGACGTTTCCGGGGTTCAGATTCAGAATTGTCACGACGGCCGGCAGAGCGTCGGCGGCGACGGCCGGGATTGCCTGGCGTCCTGAAGTCGTGCTGCCAATTGGCGCTGGCTGGGTTACGACCTGCACGACCTCGGGATATTCTGGGGCGGCTCGCTGACCGGCCAGGAAGCCGGCGGCGCCACCAGCCCCGGCGGCCAGGAACACGGCCAACGCCAGCCAGAAGTAGAACAGGCCGGGTAGGGTGAGCTTGCGCGGCTCCGGCGCGGACTCGGGATCTGTCGATGGGGTGGGAATCTGAGATTCGCTCATGGGTGAGTGGGGCTGCGCTTGTGCAAGAGAATGCTACCGGCCGGATACAAGGAAACGGGTTGGATAATTCACATTTCGCATCGGACTAGAGATTGCGATCCTAAATAGTACCCCCAGATACGTGCGCTGTGGCGCCCGGGATCGGTAGCATTGGGGTGATTCTCTGGAACGAATGTGGAGGTCGGTTCGGAACCGGCCGTGATTCATACCGAAACGGGGTAGGCGGGTGAGCGCTTTTGCCGATGCGGGACCGGCCCTGGCCGGACGCCTAGCGGATAATTTGATGATCGATGTCCCCTCCGTAACGGCGCAGACGGAGCGGTTTGTCCATCATGAAATTCGCGAAGCGGGACTGGATAAGGCGGTGGTGGCGCTATCGGGTGGAATCGATTCGGCGGTGGTGTGCGCTATGTGTGCGCTGGCCATGGGGCCCGATAACGTGCTCGCGGTGATCCTTCCTTATAAGTCCAGTAGTGAATCCAGCCGAACGGACGCCCGGCTGATGATCGAGCGTTTGGGAGTGCAGTCGGCGGAGGTGGAGATCACGCCGATGGTCGATTCGTTCGCCTCGATGCGTCCTGCCGCCGGCGCGCTGAGGATGGGGAACGTGATGGCCCGTTGTCGCATGATTGTCGCCTACGACTTCTCGGCCGAGATTGGGGGGCTGGTGGTGGGTACCTCTAACCGAACCGAGACCCTGCTGGGATACGGCACGATTTTCGGCGACGACGCCTGGGCGATCAATCCGGTTGACGGGCTCTACAAGACGCAGATCAGGCAGATCGCCGCCGAGTTGGACATTCCAGAATCCATTTTGATGAAGCCGCCGAGCGCCGACCTGTGGGTTGGGCAGGAGGATGAGGAGGACCTGGGCGTGAGCTACGAGGATGTGGACAAGATTCTCTATCTGCTGCACGACGAAAGACGCCCACCGGAAGAGGTGAAGGCGATGGGACTGCCGGCCGATTTGATTGACGGCATCGTGGCGCGGGTGGCCAAGAACGCCTTCAAAAGCCTGCCTGCGCCGGTAGCAAAGCTGCAGCTTTAGCCGCTCGCTTCGCGAGTCCCTGTTTGGGCTCCTCGGTCCGCTGTCTGTCTTTCGCCTAGCGCCGCAACAAATCCGGAAGGGGCCGTAAGGCTGCCCGTCCCGCCGCGGGGTTGAACTGCGGCAGCTGCGTTGACCGGCTCAGGCGCCGCGCTCAAACTAGTCGAGCGTACGCCCCCGCCGCGAAAGGTAACCAATTGCCACGGGTCATGATGGGACGGCCGATGGCCGAGGTCTGGATTCCTGACTACATGCACAAGTTCACCGACGCCGGCTGGGAGGTCGTGGTGAGCGCGGCAGAGCCGCCGCTGTCGGCGGAGGATTTTCTGCCGGACGCGCCGGGGTGCACCGCGATCATGGCCAATGGGTCCGATGTCGTCTCGCGCGAGGTGATTGAAGCTGCTGGGGACAGTTTGAAGGTGATTGCGCGCACGGGGGTGGGTTTTGACAAGGTCGATGTGGATGCGGCCGCTGAGCACGGCGTGGCGGTTACCACCACTCCCGGCTCGAACGGCGAAACCGTGGCCGATTTCACCCTGGGGCTCATGCTGGCCTGCTCGCGTCTGATTCCGCAGCTCAGCGACACCCTGAAGGGTGGAACCTGGGACCCGTCCAAGGGCAACGATGTCTTTGGCAAGACGCTGGGCATTGCCGGGCTCGGTCGCATCGGACAGGGCGTGGCCCGGCGGGCGTCGGCTTTTAGTATGCAAATCCTGGGCTATGATCCGTACGTGGACGCCGTGGCTATGGCAACCCT
>CAZBZS010000028.1:24941-27405 GCA_964496475.1 uncultured Chloroflexota bacterium
GACCTGTTGCGGCGGTCGGATTTCATCACCCTGCACATGCCGGCGAACGATGAAACTAGCGGCATGATCGACGCCGCGGCAATTGAGTTGATGAAGCCATCGGCGTTTTTGATTAATACCGCGCGGGGTCCGCTGATTGATGAGCCGGCACTGGTGGAGGCGTTGAAGTCAGGTCGCATAGCCGGGGCCGGATTGGACGTTTTCGCCGATGAACCGACCGAAAATTCGCCGTTTTTCAAGCTGGACAACGCCATCGTCAGCCCGCACATCGCCGGCAACACCGCCGAGAGCATGACTCGCATGGCCAAGCGAGCCGTGGACAATGTGATCGCCGTGGCCTCGGGAACCTGGCCCCGGGAGTTCGTGGTGAACGGCGTCTACAGCGACTGACGGGACGCCCGGTGGGAACGCTGTACATGGTGGCGACGCCCATCGGTAATCTGGCTGACATCACCGATCGCGCCCGGGAAGTGTTGAGGAGCGTCGAGGTGGTGGCGGTGGAGGACACCCGGCGCACCGGAAAGCTGCTGAAGGCACTGGGAATCAACGCGAAGCTCATATCGCTGCACGGGGACAGCCCGGCTCGCCGGATTGAGCGCGTGGTGGAACTGCTGGAGCATGGTGATGTCGCCTATTGTACCGACGCCGGCTCGCCGGGGGTGTCGGACCCCGGCGCGGCTCTGGTCGCCGGCGCAGCCGGCCACATCGTGTCCCCCATTCCTGGCCCTTCCGCCCTGACCGCAGCGCTGTCGGTTTCAGGAGTAGAAGCCGCCGGTACGGTGTTCTTGGGTTTCCTGCCCCGGCGAAAGCCGCGCCGTCGTGAGGCCCTGGAAACTGCAGCAGCCACCGGTCTTCCGGTAGTCATCTACGCTTCACCGCGCCAGGCCGCCGCCGTGGCCGAAGAATGCGTGGCCGTCTTCGGCGAGGCCGCCGGGCTGCTCGTGTGCCGGGAAATGACGAAATTGCACGAGGAGATCGTGGAGGCAACGCTGGGCGAAGCTGCCGGGCTCGAGGTGCTCACGAAGGCCCGGGGCGAGTACGTTCTGGTGGTGGGACCGGGTGCGTTGGTGGAGGTCGAGGCGAGCGACGCCGAGGTGACTGCCGCCGTGCGGGTGCGGATGGAGGCCGGGTCGTCGCTTCGGGATGCCGCCGACATGGTCGCCGCTGAGTTGGACGTACCCCGCCGCCGGGCCTATCAACTGGGATTGAAATTGCCGGATTGATGTGGCGGATATTTGATGCCTATTGCTGCGTCTTCCACCGATTCCCTTTTGAGACACTAGGGTAGAGTCAGAGGCTGGACGGCGGCAGCAGCAAACTGGAGGATCGGGCTATGCCCAGCGGAGAATCGGATCATATGGCGACGGCGCGAGCGGCCGTTGCACACGGAAAGTTCGCTCAGACTCGCGGCTCTCTGGAGAACGACTCTGCCTACTTCGCCGCGATGACCAAGGCGATCTCGCGGGCCGGGCTGAACTGGAAAGTTATCGAGAACAAGTGGGACGGATACTTGGCGGCGTTCGAGGGATTCAACATCGACTTGGTGGCGAAGTACAACGACGAGGACGTGGAGCGCTTGATGGCCGACACCGGCATCGTGCGGAACCGGAAGAAGATTCTCTCGACGATCACCAACGCACAGGAGATTCAGGGTCTGATCAGGGAGCACGGGTCGGTGGAGGCATACCTGAAGTCGCTGGCGCCGCCGGGTGAGCAAGCGGCGATCAACGAGCTGAGCAAGCGCTTCGCCCACTTGGGACCGTCAACCTCCGCCATGTTCCTCTGGATGGTCGGCTACGACATGCCTGAGCACGCCGCCTACATGATCCGAAAGTACGGGGACGACTGAGGCGATCCCTGTTCGGCCCTGCGCAGTCGGGCGCGCGGGCGCCAAACCCCTAGCCTCCGGCCAGTTCCTCCGCCTGGGAGACCATCTCGTCGAGGAGGCTGAGGCCGCCGGTCCAGAAGCCGGGGTCGTTGATGTCGACGCCCAGGGGCGCGACCAGTTCCGACGGCGACACCGAGCCGCCTTTGCTCAGCATCTCCATGTAACCGGGCACGAAGGCGGCGCCCTTTTCCTCGTATAGCCGGTAGAGCGCCAGCACGAGCAGCTCGCCGAAGCTGTAGGCGTACGTGTAGAACGGCGTGTGGATGAAGTGCGGAATGTAGCGCCACCAGTGGCTGTAGTTGTCGGTCAGGGTCACGGTGTCGCCGTGCATGGGGGCGTTGGCCTCGATCCAGAGTTCGCCGATTCGCTCGGCTTCCAACTCGCCCTCGTCGCGCCGGGCGGCGTGAAGCTTTTGCTCGAAGCGGGTCATGACGATCTGGCGGAAGGCGGTTGCGAAGGCGTCTTCGATCTTGCCGGTCAGTAGCGCCAGGCGCACTTTCGGGTTGGTCTCCTGCTCCAGCAGGCGGTGGAAGACGATCATCTCCCCGAACACGGAGGCGGTCTCGGCGGTGGTGA
>CAZBZS010000029.1:0-27151 GCA_964496475.1 uncultured Chloroflexota bacterium
GCCGCGTAGAGCCCGGGCAGGGACGTGGCCGCTTCGATGTCGGTGTCGATCCCTCCCATCATGTAGTGCACGACCGGTCGCACCGGGATCAGTTCGTTAACCGGGTCGACTCCGGCGTAATTTATCGTCAGCTCTCTGACGAACGGAAGCCTGGCGTCGATCAGCTTCTCACCCAGATGTCGAATATCCAGATGGACGTAGGTTCCGTGCGGGCCGAGGAACGTGTTGCCGTCTTGCTCTTCTTTGACGAAGGCCTGGGAGAGCCGGTCACGCGGCCCCAGCTCCATGGTCCGGGTCCGGGGGTGTTCTGGGTCCGTCAATTCCAGCGGCTCGCCCAGGTCATAGTCCTGCAGGTAGCGCCGGCCATTCTTGTTCACCAACACCCCGCCCTCGCCGCGGGTGGCCTCAGTAATCAGAATTCCGGTGCCGGGGAGCCCGGTGGGGTGGTACTGAACGAATTCCATGTCTTTGAGCGCAACGCCGGCCCGGTAAGCCAGCGCCATGCCATCGCCGGTTTTGATGGAGGCGTTGGTCGTGAATTGGTGGACCTGCCCTCCACCGCCGGTGCAGACGATGACCGCCTTGCCGGCGATGCCGTGAATCTCGCCGCTCCGCTGCTCAATCGCGACGACGCCCTGGCAACGGCCGTCGTCCTCCAGCAACTCCACCGCGAACCATTCGTCATAGCGCCGGATATTGTCGTACTTCAGGCTGGTCTGAAATAGAGCGTGCAGCACATGGAACCCGGTCTTGTCGGCGGCGTACCAGGTTCGTGCGATCTTCATGCCGCCGAAGGGTCTGACGGCGATCTTGCCGTCCGCTTGCCGGCTCCAGGGACAGCCCCAGTGCTCTAGCAGGATCAGCTCGCCGGGCGCCTCTTTGACGAACGCCTCCACCGCATCCTGATCGGCCAGCCAGTCGGAACCGCTGATGGTGTCGTAAATGTGATTCTCGAAGCTGTCGTTGTCCTTGACGACGCCCGCCATGCCACCTTCCGCTGCGACGGTATGGCTGCGCATCGGGTAGACCTTGGAGACGACCGCTATATCGAGGCTGGGGTCAACTTCCGCGACCGCAATGGCGGCTCGCATTCCTGCTCCGCCGCCGCCGATTATGACGATGTCGTGCTTGAAGACGCTCATGGGGCGAATCATAGGTCCGGCCCCCGGGAACCGCAATTTTCACGCCGGCTCTATTGACCTTGAGCGACGCCGGCCGCCGGCGGCCGGCACATGCGGTGAACACATCGATGCGCTGCACCCGGGGGCCGATTCAGTCGACTCGCGGCGTTTCCAATCCCGGCATGGACGGGGCGATTGGCCGGCTCGACGTGACGCTCGGCGGGAATTAGTCGGACTTCTCGCATTCAGCCTGCGATCGGCCACGCGCGGGCCGGCGGGTCGCCAACCGGCTTGAACCAGCAACGGATTTGCCGTGATTGCGCCGGGGCGCACTCCACGGGCCGGACTTCAATGCGCCTACAGGACCGGTCAGACTTGACAGCCACCGCTAAATTTTGCGAGGCATCACTCTGAAGGCCCTGGATGTCACGGCGGTGGGCGTAGGGTGGATTCCAGGGAAAATCGCCCGCGCGGAGTTCGTAAGTTGGGTTGGCTGTGGAGTGGGGCGAAGGGTGGCTGAAATGTGCGGTACGATCCCCGAACGGCTTCTTACAGTTTTCCTGGCGTCGGTGCTGGCAATGGTCCTAACGACGTCCGTTGCCGCGCAGACGGAAGCCGATTTCGCGGTGGAGGGCGGCTGGTTCTTTTCGCAGACCGGTCCCGGAGACGGGACCGGATTCGCCGTGACCGACGCGGACGATATTCCTTTCTTCACCAATTTTCAGGCGCTGGGCGGAGTGCCGACGCTCGGCTACCCGGTATCCCGTCGATTTGAATACAAGGGCTTCACCAACCAGGCCTTTCAAAAGGCCATATTGCAGTGGCAGCCTGATTCGAGCTCGATCAACTTCCTCATGTCTACGACGAGCTGTCAGGGTTGGGCAAGGACCCGGAGCTGGAGGCTTCGAAACTAACCCCGCCCAGCCGTGACTGGTCCGGACACGTAGGCCTCGAATGGGCGGCGGTCGTCCTTCGCCATCTGGCGGTCCTGGATGAAAACCCGGCCATCAAGGCCAAATTCCTCGCCGATTCCGATTGGCTGAACCACTACGGTCTTCCCATGGCCTACGAGGACCTCGGGGACGTACGGATAATGCGGGCGCAGAGAGCGGTATTCCAGCAGTGGATGATTGAGGTTCCCTGGGCGAGCGCCGGTCAGGTCGTAGTAGCCAACGGCGGCGATATCGCCAAGGAACTGGGACTCTTTCGCGCCGCGGCCGGGGTCCCGCATGCATCGACCGAATCCCCCGCGGTCGTCTCCGAAACTGAGCCGGCGCCCGCGTTGACGCTGGTCTATTCGCGCGCTTCGATCACCTGCGCCCACGCCGGCGATCGGCTCGTCGAAAACGTTCCCATCGCCGACCTTAATAACTTCATCATTGAATTCGTCGTGGCTTCCGGAAACGGCATGCCTGGAATCGACTTTCGAGGTACGCCATCGCAATGGGGGTACGTGGTGCTGGTCGGCGAGTTTGCCGCGTCGGACGGGAGCCGCAGAGATATTCGAATCTGGAAGCGCTGTGGCCAGGCTCAGATCCTTGACGTGAACTCCGGCGTGGTGCCTTCAGCCCCGCCGTACCTAGTGACGATTCAGGTCCAGGGATCAGTCGCGACTATTTGGGTTAACTGTGTATGGGCCAGAACGTTTACCAACATCCTGGGCGTCGGCACCAACCTGGGACTTTCGTGCATGAACTTCTCCAACTCGTCGTCGGTCAACGCGGTCTTTCAGAACATCAACGTCTGGATACCGTAGCGGGCGGCTGGGCTAGACCCCAGGGAGCCCTCTCCAATATCGGCGGCCCTTGCAGGCTGTCGGCGGCGGGTCGGCGATCTGGCGGCGGGGTAAACCGGCGGAGTCGAGAGTGGCTATCTGAAGGGATCGGGCGCGACCGCCTGGCTGTGCGGTCGCGCCGGAAGTCAGAGTCTGCCGGCTAGATTCCCATTACCTCGATGAGCTCGCGCACGGAGTCGGCGGAGCGACGCAGCCCGGCGAGTTCGCTCTCCTGCAGGTCCAGCTCCAGAATCTCCTCCACTCCACCGGCCCCGAGCTTGACCAGGACGCCGACGAATGTATTTTCAATTCCGTACTCGCCCTCGAGCAAAACGGCGCAGGGGAACAGGCGCTTGCGATCCATCAACATCGCGTCCGCCATCATCGCCACCGCCTCTCCCGGGGCCTCGAACGCGCTGCCTCGGCCCAGCAGACCCACGATCTCGCCGCCGCCGGCGGCGGTACGCTCGATGATCTCATCCAGTCGGCCGGTTTCGATCAGCTGGGTCACCGGAACGCCGGCGATGCTGGTATAGCTGGGAACCGGCACCATGGTGTCACCATGCCCGCCGAGAACGAAGCCGGAAACATCTTCGGGCGACACGTCCAGCTCCCAGGAGATGAACGTTCGATAGCGGGCCGTGTCCAACAATCCCCCCTGTCCGATCACCCGATTCTTGGGAAATCCGGAAACCGAGTGCGCGAGCTGGGCCATGGCGTCCATGGGATTTGTGAGGATAATCAAGATGCAGTCCGGCGAACGTTTCACCAGTTCTCCGGTCACCTGCTCCACGATCTCCTTGTTCTTCAGCAGCAGGTCATCTCTCGACATTCCCAGTTGGCGCGGAAAGCCGGAGGTGATGACGCAAATTTCGGAGCCGGCAGTCTCGTCGTAACCGTCCGACCCGACGATCGAGGCTGCATGACCCTGGAGAGTCAGGGACTGATTGAGATCGAGCGCCTTACCGGCGGCGAACCCCTCGACGATGTCCACAAGCACGACGTCGGCGTAGCCGCGCTCGGCGAGCCGCCTTGCGGTCGACCCACCCGTCGCTCCTGCTCCGACTACCGTAACTTTGGATCGCATCCGTTGATCCTTTCCAATCTTCACCGCGCTACCCCTTATGGGGTCTTGCCCGGCGATCTACGCGGCTCGGAGCAACCTCCGCGCCGGCTGTTCAACTTGTTCAACCGTGTCGCCCATAGGCGCTAGCCGCGCAGCCGCTCGTTCATCAACCGGGCCACGTCCGCTGGAAAATCCGCGACCGACACCCCGGCCGCTCGAAACGCGTCAATCTTGGCCTGCGCGGTACCGGAGCCGCCCGAAACAATCGCCCCGGCGTGCCCCATCCGTTTCTCCGGCGGAGCGGCCCGTCCGGCGACAAACGCGACGACCGGCTTACTCACCTCACGGGCTATGAATTCGGCGCACTCCTCTTCGTCACTGCCACCGATTTCGCCAATCACCACGATCCCTCCGGTTGCCAGATCGTCCTCGAACATTCGCACGCAGTCAATAAAGTTCGTCCCGATGATCGGGTCGCCGCCGATCCCAACACACGTTGACTGCCCGAGTCCCTCATCGGTCAGCGCCTGGACGACCTCGTAGGTCAGCGTGCCACTCCGGCTCACCAGGCCGACGGGCCCGGGCACATGGATCTGCCCGGGCATGATCCCGACCTGCACCCCGTCCTCGGGAGTGATGAGGCCCGGGCAGTTTGGTCCGATCAGACGCACGCCGACCGACCTGGCGCGATGAAATATGGGTATTATGTCAAGTGCCGGGATACCTTCGGTGATGCAAATGATCAATTCGATCCCTGCGTCCACCTGTTCCGCGACAGCATCCGCGGCGGCGAACGCGGGCACGAAAACAATTCCGCAGTTCGGCTCCGTCTCAGCAACCGCTTCGGCGACCGTGTGGAACACCGGGACCCCGTACTCCACCTGCCCGCCACGTCCCGGCACCACTCCGCTCACCACCTTCGTGCCGTACTCCAGCATCAGCTTAGTGTGAAATGAGCCCTGCCGCCCGGTGATGCCCTGCACCAACACCCTGGTGCGAGAATCGATCAGAATACTCACGCCGAAACCCCGGCGACAGCGGCCTGTACAGCCTCGGCCATGTCCCGGTGAGCCGAGATGCCGGCATCTTTCAGAATTCGCAGGCCTTCTTCCTCGTTCGTGCCGACTAGCCGGACGACCAGTGGCACCGATCGTGACAGATGGGTAGTGGCCGCGACAACGCCTCTGGCCACGTCGTCGCAGCGCGTAATGCCGCCGAAAATGTTCACCAGAACCAGCTCCACCGCCGGATCGGCCAGGATGATCTCCATGGCCGTGCGCACCTGGTCGGCGTCGGCCCCGCCACCCACGTCCAGGAAGTTCGCCGGCTCTCCACCGTGCAGCTGAATGACATCCAGCAGCGCCATCGCCAGTCCGGCTCCATTCACCATGCAGCCGATATTGCCGCTTAGCTTCACGTAGCTAATCCCGCCCTCACGAGCATCGCGCTCCGGACCCGTCTCTTCTTCTGGGTTTCGTAATTCGGCCAGATCGGGGTGGCGGAACACCCCGCTGTCATCGATGTTCACCTTGGCATCGATCGCCCGCAATTCGCCTTCGGGGGTGACTATCAACGGATTGATCTCGGCGAGCGAAGCGTCCAGATCGACCACCGCCCCAACGAGCTTTCGGGCAATGGATTCAAACTGCCGCACCTGCGGCCAGTCGAGACCGAGCCGGAACCCGACGGCGCGGGCCTGATGGGAGGCCAGTCCAGTCGCCGGGTCCGCCAGCGCCTTGATTATCGTTTCGGGGTTTGTGCGGGCCGTCTCTTCAATTTCCACCCCGCCCTCGGCGCTGGCCATCAGGAGGACAGACTTTGTTTGGCGGTCAACGATAGCTCCGAGATAGATCTCTTTTGCAATGTCCGAGGCCACCGCCACCAGCACTCTATCCACCTTGAATCCGCGAATATCGATTCCCAGAATTTCTCGGGCTACGGACTCGGCTTCGTCGGGATTCGCTGCCAATTTGACCCCACCCGCCTTGCCGCGACCGCCGGTAAGCACCTGAGCCTTCACCACTACCGGCACGCCAAACTTCGTGGCGATTGCGCTCGCCTCCGCAGGTGTCGTCGCCACCTGCGCGGGCGGCACCGGAATGCCCGCCGCCGCGAATAATTCCCGCGCCTGGTACTCGTGGATTTTCATCGATCTTTGACGCGCCTTGCACACTTCCGTCGACAATTCCGCGTTAGCGGTGGGTCAATTTAGCCGAAAGCGGGAGCACTTGCTTGTAACTCCGTCGACCGCCGCTGAGCGTGCGAAATCACACCATCTCCATGTGCACCCATAAACTGCCTCACGACCGCGCCGCAGCATCGCACTAGAATTGATCGATCCCATGTGCCATCGACCGTTGTCGTCGACACTTCGGACCCGAAACCGCACCACTCCGGACAAGGTCGTCTTTAATGTCGAACATCGATTCCACTCCCGAATTTGTCGCCACGGTCTACGAGCGTATGCGTCGAAATCTGAAAATCGTCCGGGGACGGCTCGGACGCCCGTTGACGCTGACCGAGAAGATCATCTTTGGCCACCTGGAGGACCCGGACAGGCAGGATCTGGATCGTGGCGCCTACGTCCAGCTCCGACCGGACCGGGTGGCCCACCAGGACGCCACCGCGCAGATGGCGTTGCTTCAGTTCATGCTTGCCGGGCGCGAGTCTTCAGCCGTTCCGACGACGGTTCACTGCGATCACCTGATCCGAGCGCACGTCGGAGCGGACGCCGACTTGCAAACGGCCATCAACGAAAACGACGAGGTGTACGCCTTCCTCAAATCGGTGTCCGGCCGCTACGGATTGGGCTTCTGGGAACCCGGCGCGGGGATAATTCACCAGGTCCTGTTGGAGAACTACGCGTTTCCGGGCGGGTTGATGATCGGCACCGATAGCCATACCCCGAATGCCGGAGGATTGGGCATGGCGGCGATCGGCGTGGGCGGCGCGGACGCCGTGGACGTGATGGTCGGATTTTCGCTCGAAATCCCAAACCCAGGAATCGTGGGGGTACGCCTGACCGGTGAGCTGAACGGCTGGACGGCGCCGAAGGACGTCATCCTGCGAGTGGCAGGGATTCTTACGACAAAAGGCGGGACTAATCGCATCGTCGAATATTTCGGGCCGGGCGCCGAGCAGATCGCCTGCACCGGCAAGGCCACGATAACCAACATGGGTGCGGAACTTGGTGCGACGACATCGATATTCCCGTTCGACAGCCGCATGGCCTCCTACCTTCGCAACACCAAACGAGAAGCTCTGGCGGACCTCGCCGAAGCGGCAGTCGATTTACTGACCCCTGATCCTGAAGTGCTGGAAGATCCGAATGAATTCTACGAACGGGTCATCGACATCGATCTGTCCACACTTGAGCCACACATTGTCGGCCCTCACCGGCCCGACCTCGCTCGCCCGATTTCCGAGTTTGCGGCCGAAGTCATCCGCGAAGGCTACCCGGAGGAAATCTCAGCAACTCTAATCGGGAGCTGCACAAATTCGTCTTATCAGGATGTCACTCGCGCCGCCGACGTGGCCCGCCAGGGAGCGGCAGCGGGGCTAACTGCAAAGACCAAGATGCTGGTTACTCCCGGGTCGGAAATGGTGCGGGCCACCATCGAACGCGATGGCCAGCTTGGAGCGCTTCAGGAGATCGGCGGGAACGTCCTGGCGAACGCCTGCGGACCCTGCATCGGTCAGTGGAGACGGGACGAGATCGCCGACGGTGGAAGCGTTCACAAGGACAATTCAATTATCACCTCGTTCAATCGCAACTTCCCCCGCCGCAACGATGGCAACGCCAGCACCCAAGCGTTTATCTCAAGCCCCGAAATAGCTGTCGCGTTCGCGCTGGCGGGCCGCCTGACGTTCAATCCGCTGACCGACGAAATTGAAACGAACGGAGGGTCATCGGTGAAGTTGAAGCCGCCCGCCCCGGCTGCCGATGTTCCAGCCGATGGATTTACCGGCCGCGGCCATGGCTATGTTGAACCGCCTGCCGATGCCGGCGGTGAGAGCGTGACCATAGATCCGGCGAGCAAACGCCTGGACGCCCTCCGTCCCTTCGATCCCCGCACCGTCGACCAGTTTCAGGACATGCCGGTGCTGCTGAAAGCCCGCGGACAATGCACCACCGATCACATCTCTCCGGCCGGGCCGTGGTTGAGATTTCGCGGGCACCTCAGCAACATCAGCGACAACATGTACACCGGCGCCAACAACGCATTTTCCGACGAGCCGGGCACCGGGTTCAACCATGTCACTGGCGAAACCGGCGAACAGATTCCAGCGATCGCTCGAGCCTACAAGCAAGCCGGTATTAGCTGGATAGCCGTGGGTGACGAGAACTACGGCGAAGGCAGCAGCCGCGAGCACGCGGCGATGTCGCCTCGCTTGCTAGGCGGGGCCGCCGTAATCACCCGCAGCTTCGCCCGAATCGCCGAGTCCAACCTGAAAAAGCAAGGTGTTTTGGCGCTCACATTCGCCGATCCGGCCGATTACAACAAGATCCAGGTAGATGACCGCGTCGACTTCACCGATCTTGACGATCTGGCGCCCGGCCGGCCGATAACCGCAGTGCTAAAGCACGCTGACGCATCCACCGACACGATCACTCTGCTGCATACGCTAAACTCCGGCCAGATAGCCTGGCTCTGGGCCGGCTCCGCGCTGAATGTGATCAGATCCGGGGCCGTCGGCCCCAACTAGAAATCCACGCCGGGAGCGAATTCATGCGTGAAATTCTGGCAGGGTTTTTCCATTGGACGGTCGAGTGGCCCGGAGTATTTCCCCTGGAGTCGTACTGGCTGAAAACAGATGCCGGGAGCATCTTGATCGACCCGATCGAAGGCCCGGACCTGGGGTCTATCGAGGATTCAGGCGACGTGTTGGCCGTGATTCTTACCGTCGGCTGGCACGAGCGATCCGCCGGTCTTTTCGCCCGCCGGACGGGAGCACCGGTCTACCTACCGGCCGCGGACGAGGACATGTTTGAGAACCTGGACGAGTATGAGACGTACTCCGACGGCGATGATCTACCGGGCGGTCTGCTGGCGATCGCCACTCCGGGTCGGCGAGCGGACGGCGGTGAACACGCGCTGCTTTCACCGCTGCACGGGGGGACGTTGATCGTGGGCGATTGCCTGGGAACGACCGGCAAGTGGACACCGTGGGAAGAATTGCCCCTGGGCGGCCATCCCCGAAATCATCCGCGACCGGCGAAAAGCCTGAAACACCTGCTCTCCCATCAGTTTGACAACCTGCTACCGGGGCACGGCCAGCCGGTATTGGGCAGCGCGCGCGCGGCGCTTCAGAGGCTGATCAACTCAGGTGTCAGCACCAGCCCGCCGGCCGCCCTGGACTAACTCCGCCGGCTTCTGCGTAATAAGGAGCAGGAACGTCCGCCCGGATCAGTCGCTGTCACTCTCCAGAATCCAACGATCGATGACCCGTTCGTAATCCAACATCTCATCGTCGTCGAAATAGATCGACATTTCCGCCGCGGCGGTATCCGGTGCGTCTGAAGCATGCACGAGATTGCGCAGACCCGCCTGGCCAAAATCACCCCTGATCGTCCCGGCCTCCGCCTCGTGCGGTCGCGTGGCTCCCACCATTTTGCGCACGCCCGCGATCACTTCGGTGCCCTCGAGAACCATACAGATGACCGGACCGGAAGTCAGATGCTTGACCAGGTCGTCGTAAAAAAACTTGCCCTGGTGAACCGCGTAATGTTCGGTCGCCTGCGCCTCGGTAGGTTGTAAGAGTTTCAAGCCGATGAACCGGAAACCCCGGCGGTCGAAACGCGCCAGAATTTCCCCCGTCAGGCAGCGCTGCAGGGCGTCCGGCTTCAGCAGAATAAAAGTTCTTTCCACGGGTTCGACTACTCCTCTTCCGATTCCAACAAATGCCAATTATCGTCGAGTACGCTGGCCACGCTGGTCCGCAATTTGCCGATGTTCGCTTTTAGATCGGCGATCACCAATACCTCCCTCTCCCCGGCGCGAAATCCAATGCATTGAGCCTTATCAGTTTGCCACCAAATCTGGCGGAGCTGCCCCAGATTCAGACCTCCGATCCCCTCCTCCAGGCTCCCAGTCAGAGCCGCCAGCAACGAGAACGCCAGTTCGTCCGGGGAATCGTCATTCCACCGGCCCTCCGGCAACTCACCCAGCTTCCACGTCACGGCCCCACGCACCTCCTCCACATTGAGCAGCAATGAGACGAGTCCGGCCTTTGGGGTCGCCTCCTGAGCTGTCACTCGGTTCTCCCCTGGACTGCCCGGACGTAGGCTTCCGACGCCATTTGAGGCAGGTTGGATTTCATGTAACTGTCTCCCAGCAAGCGCCAAATCAACAACGGAAATCCTGATAAGTTCGTCAATTCCTCAATCAAGCCCGCGACCGGCTCCAGCTCACCGCCGGCCAGCATCTCCTCCAGCGCGTCGACCACGGCGTCCCAACTTCCGACCCGACCCAAATCAAGTACGGCCGGTCCGCCGAATGTATCGACCGGCTCTGCCCCGTCCGCCTCATCGCTCTCAGCCCGCGGTTCGTCCCCGCCCTCACCCGAAGGCACTTCACTCTTGGGGTTCAGCTCCACGGTCGAGGGCGAATCGATCGGATGTTCGTCATCTATCGAAATATCGGCATGTGGCTCCGCAGCGTCGATATTGTTGGTCTCATCTTCGGCGTTGGCTCCGGCGAATTCCTCGGCCGGCTCCACCTCCGCACGTTCGTTAGTATCCTCCTCTGCGCGGTCATATTCAGGCGAATTATCTGCCGCCTCCGACAGCTTCTCCTCAAGTTCAGCAGTTTCACTTTCCGCCGCTCGCTCGGATGTTGGAGACATCGCGGACGTCGTCTCTGACTCGTCTACATCGTCCGCCGCCGCCCGCCCACCTTTCTCCGCCGGCCAGCCGGCCGAGAACTCAATTGCCGGGGCTGTCTCGGACACGCCCACTGACACGTCGTCCGCACCGAGAATCTCGTCGCCAAGGTCGGGATCGAGATCGATATGCGAGCCCGGCGCCGATACGTCTACCGAGCCAGTCTGGTCGCCGGCTTCCAAATCGGGGGCATCGGCAACCTTCGCGGATTGCCCCTCCTCACCTTCACTATCCGCCCCCATTTCTTCCACGGTCGGAAATACGTCCGCGGAGGCCCCCCCTGTACCTTCTGCGCCGGCCTCATCGTCCGAATCGGCCTCGTCAGACTCCCCATCCTGAGACTCGTCGACCGCGGAAACCAAATCGACCGGGAACGCGGGGGGCTCCGGCAGGAAAGGAGGAAGCGGCAGGCTCATCCGGCTCAACGTCGCCCGGGCGTATAGCTCGTCAGCCACTTCATATTCCGGGTCCATCTCCCCGGCGCGCTCCAACATTTCCATTCCGTGGGCCGTTCGCCCCTGCTCAGCCAGGATGTGCGCCATCATCAGGGTCGCCCGGAGGCAGTGCGGATGATGATCCAACACGATTCGGCACTCCGGGCGAGCCTCTTCGAAGCAGCCCTGCCGCCACAGGGACTCGGCCAACGCGATCCGCAGATCGACCCTCGCCGGATCTCTCCCCAGAGCCAATCGGAATTCTCGTTCGGCGAGGTCGGGCCAGTTGGAGTTCAAATAGGCAAATCCAAGCGCCGCCAGATCGCGCGGAAGCATCGCGACCGAGTCGGCCACAGCCTGCCGCACTTCGCCGTGCCCAGAATCAACGCTGGCCGCCCGCCCGATCAGGGCGTGACTCTGGTGCAGATCACCTCGGACCTCCGCCAGTTTCGCGCTGACCAACATTGCCTCGACATTCAGTAGATCAGCGCTTAGGACCGTTGCGGCGTCCCCGGCGGCCTCGTCCCTCTTCCCCAGAGCCAGCAACGCCTTCGCCCGGAGTGTCCGGGCCCGCAGATGCGCGGGGAACGACCGTAATAGATGATCGACGAGGTGAAGGCCACGCGCGGGTTCCTCGACCGCCAGCGCCTGTTCGACATCCCGAACAATTTCACTGGCTAGCATCTGCTGGCGATCACAGTACCGGCTCAACAAATCGCGTCATGCTTCTGAAGACTTCAATCAAATACTCCCGATCCGTCGCACCTCCGTCGCGGATCGAACGGATGCAAGCTGTATCCAGCTCGCCAAATTCGGGCTGAACCCCGCGGATCAAGCCGCCGGGACCGCCGGAATGTTACCAGTCTCTTTATCCTGGCTTACACGTTGGCGGCATACTGTACCGCGCATCGCGGCATTCATTGAAAGGCGATCTTCGCGTGGAATTGGGCGGGCAGCAGAATCTGGCTCCCGGGGCGACGATCGCCGAAAAACTGCTCAATCTTGAGCTTTGCGGCTATGGCGCGATCGAGCTGAATTATTCAGCCGTAAATGATGACGTGCCCAGTGTCAAGGCGGCGCTCGCCGGCTCGCCCCTGCACGCACGCACGATGTGCCTAACTCCCGGCCACGATCTCGCCGTCCTGGACGATGATCCGGCGGCCCGCCTCAGCCTCTTCCTGCGCGCTCTCGATCTGGCAGCCGACCTGGGCGTCGAAACACTGGTCTCAGTCCCGGTTCGAGGACCGCTGCCGGAGAATATGACGGAAGCCCAGGAACTGGATGCTTATGCGTCGGCCTTGCGAATCCTCGGGCAGGCCGCGGAGGAGCGGGACCTTCGGATCGTGATCGAGCCCCTGATCCGCTATGAGACCCACCTTCTGAACACACTCGCCGAAGCCGCGTCCGCCGCCGCCCTGGCAGGCCACTCCGCAATTCAAATCTTGGCGGATTTTTTTCACATGAACGTCGAGGAAGCGGACATTGCCGCAAGCATCCGCAAATCTAGCGAATGGATAGGCCACGTTCACCTGGCCGATTCCAACCGGCTAAATTCAGGCTGCGGCCATCTCGATTTCGGTCCTGGGCTGCGGGCGTTGGCGGAGGGTGGCTACGACGGCGTCCTCGCTCTCGAATGCCGAATCGCCGGCGAGCCCCTGGCCGAACTTCGCCACTCCGCCGACCTCATCCGCCAACTCTGGGGATAGGCGGCGCGGCGAGCGCACTGTCTCGCCACCTTCGCAACGGCATCGCTCATTTTCAGGTGAGCAACATCACGCTCGAAGCTCCCGTTATGGATTTAACCGGAGACTCCTGTAGTTCCCCATCGCATACACTGCATCTAGGTCCGCACCGGTCTTATAGAGGAAATAAAGTGGCGCTGTCTGAAACTCGGGCGACGGAGATCCTCGGCGCCTTCAGCAAGCAGCGCCTGCTCGTCGTCGGCGACATGGCAGTGGACGAGCACCGCATCGGTTCGGCCACCCGAATTTCTCGCGAATCCCCGGTGCCGGTCATCGAACAGAGCGGTCACATGTTTCTACCTGGTGGCGCAGCCAATCTGGCATTTAACGTCCGCGCTTTCGGTGCCGACGTTTCCGTGGCCGGTCTGGTTGGTGACGACCAGATGGCCGAACGGATCCGCGCCATCCTGGATAGTGCGGGCGTCCAAACCGCCGGGCTAATCACCGAACCGGACCGTCCCACGTCCGTAAAGCTTCGCATCTGGGCCGGCGGCGACCGTCAGCACCAGCATCAGCAGGTGGCCCGTATCGACCTCGTGAATCGCGATCCGGTCAGCGAGGCGTCCCAGCAAGAACTGATTCTTTACCTGGAAAGCGCCGTGCCCCAGTACGACGGGATCATGGTTTCCGATTACGAAAACGGTGTTGTGGACGAGCCCGTCCTACAGATGCTTGTGCCCCTGGCTCGCAGTCACGGCAAGTTCGTGTCCGCTGATTCCCACGGGCGCCTGCACCGATTCCACGGAATTGACGCACTCACTCCGAATCAACCCGAGGCTGAAGCCGAACTGGGTCGGTCTCTCCAGGAGCCGGCCGATCTACTTGAAGGCGGCGCGGAACTCCATCAACAGCTCGGTTGCAGCAACCTCCTGGTGACCCTGGGAGCGATGGGCATGGCATTGTTTGACGACCAGGGCGGCGGCGAGATAATCGCCGCCCAATCAGTGGCGGGCGTAGCCGACACCACCGGCGCCGGGGATACCGTGGCCGCCGTGTTTACTTTGAGTTTTCTATCCGGGGCAACCGCCCGCGAAGCCGCCGAGCTCGCCAACCTGGCCGGCGCAGCGGTGGTCACCAAGCTCGGTGCGGCGACAACTTCGGCTGACGAACTGTTACATTTCCGGAGTGATTCGGCATCGAACGTCTAATGAGCGTCGTCGCCGCTCCGATCATGGCGCTCGACGATGTCGGCGAGTATCTACCGGGGCTTCGCGAACCGGGCAACACCGTAGTCCTGACGAACGGCTGTTTCGATCTTCTGCACCAGGGGCACATCAAGTTTTTGCAACGCTGCGCCGGTCTGGGTGATCGCCTACTCGTCGGGCTGAACGGCGACTCTTCCGTGGCGAGACTGAAAGGTCCCGGGAGACCCGCCGTACGGGAGCGGGAACGCGCCGAAATCCTCGCCGCCATCCGCTGGGTAGACGCTGTCATTATTTTCAGCCAATCCACCGCCGACGACTTGATCCGGGTGGTGAGCCCCGACATTTATGCCAAAGGTGCCGATTACGATCCAAAGGACCGCGGGCGTGAATTACCGGAGCTTGCGACCGTCCGGGCCGTGGGCGTCCGCCTGGAGTTGATCCCGCTCGTTCCCGGCATCTCGACGACCGCCCTGATACACCAACTCCGCAGCCCCGTGGTGAGTGAAGATTAGCTCAAGCGCCGGCCGTCGCATCGCTCTCGCAGCGTCTCTAGTCGCCGCGGGAAACGTCCTCAGTAGGCTGCTCGGTTTCATCCGTGAGCCCGTCATCGCGGCGCTGTTCGGGGCCACTGGGGCAACCGACGCCTTCGAGGTGGCCACCAGGCTCCCCACCATGATCTTCGACGTGGCTATCGGCGGGGCGGTGTCCGCCGTGCTGGTTCCCGTTTTCACGTCGGTGACCGACGACGAGCAATCTGCTTCTGACCTCTTCAACAGCATCGCTCTAACCGTACTCGCCTTCGCCAGCGCGATGGTCCTTCCCCTGGTGATTTTCGCCGATCCATTGATCAGCCTGATCGCCCCTGATTTCTCTGCCGACACCCATGATCTCGCAGTCACCATGTCCCGCATCACCTTGCCAGCGGTGCTTCTACTGTCCGTTTCGGCGGTGGCCTCGGGGAGGCTTTACGCGGCCGAGCGATTTGCGTTTCCGGCCTTCAGCGTATCGGCTCTGAACGCGACCGTCATCGTCGGCGCGCTGGCCCTGACCCCGGTAATCGGTCCGCCAGGGGTGGCCATCGGCTATCTCGCCGGCGCCTTCGCCCATCTCGGCATTCAGATACCGGGGCTGGCGCGCACCCGCATCCGTCTTGGCCGCCCGGGATTGCTGGCCAATCCGCAATTTCACCGGGCTCTCAAACTCTACGCCCCAGTCGTTGGCGGACTTATTTTCGCCCAACTGATCGTGCTGATCGACACCCGGCTGGCGTCCGGCGCCGGTGAAGGCAGCTTGGCTATGATGCGCTTCGCCACTCGCTTGCAGCAATTTCCCCTCGGTGTGGTGGTCGCAGCCGTGACCCTCGCCACGCTTCCGCTCCTATCCCGCGCCGCGCCGGAGCGCTTTGCCGACCTCCCCCGCTCCCCCGAATTCCGCCGGCTACTCGGTCTGACCACCCGCTATCTCCTGTTGCTTATCGTTCCCGTCACAATCCTCATGATCGGTCTGGCCGAGCCAATTATCCGGGTCGTTTACTTGCGAGGAGAATTCGTCGAAGCGAGTGTTCAGCCCACCGCACTCGCTCTACTGATCTACTCATTGCAACTACCCCTGGTCGCCCTCGACCAATTATTCATATTCGCCTACTACTCGGCCCGCAACACTCGCACCCCGGTTCTGGTCGGAGTGGTCGGCGGCTTGGTCTATCTCGCTGTCGCTATCCCCGCCGTGGGGCCGGTCGGATTTCACGGTCTCGTGTGGGCAAACACCGCCCAGAATGCCTTCCACGCCGTGGTGCTGGGACTGTTGCTCTGGCGGGCAGTCGGGACGGTCTCGCTCCGCCCCCATTTCGGCTTCGGTCTGAAACTGGCAGGCGCCGCCGTCATTACGATCGGCGCGATGGTGGCCTTGTCCGAATTCCTACGCTCGACGGGATATCTCTCGGAGTTTCCGGCATTGATCTTGGTTACCGCCGGGTCCCTAGCGGTGTACGCCTCCGCCACCCGCGCCTTTCGCTTCCAGGAGGCTCGTGACCTCACCGACCGGCTGCGCACCCTTCTCGGGCGTTATCTTCCAGGCAGCCGGTAGCTCCGGCTGGCCTCAGGACCCGCCCCGGCTAGAGCTCCCTATCCGCATCAGCGTCCCCCACGTCACCTCAAACATCCGTGCCGAGAAATACAGAAGCAGGATCGCGAACATAATCCGCAAGATCCCGCTCGGGATATAAACGGATGCCAGCCAGCCGGCGACGAATCCGAACGGGAGCGACGCCACAGCGAGCAACGCCGCCGCCACCCAGTCCACATTCCCTAGGCGCGTGTGCGCGTACACGCCCGAGACCGCGGTCGGAATCATTACAACCAGCGCCAATCCCTGGGCGTCTCGCTGAACCATCGACAGGAAAAAAACAGCGCTTGGGACCATCAGAATGCCGCCGCCGACTCCCAGCAGGCCGCTCAGGTATCCGGCGGTGACGCCGATCAGACCGGCGGCGACGAGCCGCATGGTTCCCTTGAACGCGAATATCGATTCCGGATCGGCCAGTACGAGCAGGAGGATCGCGGCAAACGCCAGGAACGTCGCGAAAACCTTCCGCAAGCGATTGCTTTCAAGGCGGCTTGCCGTCCTCGCTCCAAGAGGCGCCATCACCAATGCCGGCGGCACCATCACCAGCACGATTCGCCAGTCGGGGATGTAATCGAAGCTGTAACCCGCTGCGCTGGCCATGGCCGTGAAAACGATCACCCCGAGCGAAGTGCCGTGGGCGTGGACCTGAACCATTCCCAGATAACGGACCATCAGCGGCACCATGATTGTGCCGCCGCCCAGGCCGGCCAGACCGCTAAACGTGCCCCCAATCACTCCGATAAGCACATGCCTCACCGCCCCCGCGCGGCCCGACGCTCGGACGCCTATGTCAGTTACCCATTTACCGGGTGGGTCTGTGCCGTATCGGAGATCCCCTGCAGGCCCACGATCTTCAATCCCTCATTGCCTTCGCCCGTCTCAATGTCCAACACCTTGAAGACCCCAGTGCATCAGGGCGAATCGTTTGCTTGACTTGACTGCTCACTCCGCCCCGTCCCCTCTTCCCCGGGCCTTTCCTCGACCAGAAGATTCGATCTCCTTGCCGACCTCGAATTGACCAGCGCCAAGACTAGCGGATCGCCGGCCACGCAGTCGATTTCCTCCGGTGGATTGTTTCCGGCTTTTCGCCGCTGAGGCTTTTTTACCGACCCGTCGATTGTCGTAGCGTCCCGGCGGATTCGACTCTTACGGTGGATGCATCACCATCTATTCGATTACCATGATTCGGGTATCCAAGGGCGGCGTCACTCAATTTCCAACTCCCACGTTCCACACGCGAGAGGACCTCATCCAAGTGGCAGAAATTCGCGGCAGGCAATTCCCTGACATCGCCGGCGACGTGGGCGAGCTGATCGGCGGCACGCCCCTGATTCGCATAAATCGCACCGTCGCCGGCTGCCACGCCACGATTGTCGGCAAGCTCGAATCCGCCAACCCGGGCGGAAGCGTCAAAGATCGCATCGGGCTGGCCATGATTATCGACGCGGAGGAGCGAGGCGCAATTAAGCCGGGCCAAACCGTGGTCATCGAGCCGACCAGCGGCAACACTGGGATCGCCCTCGCTATGGTCTGCGCCGCCCGCGGCTACCACTGCATCCTGACCATGCCCGAGACCATGAGCATCGAGCGACGCAAGTTGCTCATCTTGCTTGGCGCGGAACTCGTGCTCACGCCCGGTCCCGGCGGAATGAGTGCCGCGATCCAGAAAGCCCAGGAGCTTTGCGCCGCCACCCCGGGCGGGTGGATTCCGCAGCAGTTCGAGAACCCGGCCAACCCGGCCGTTCACATAGCGACCACCGCCGAGGAGATCTGGGCCGACACCGGCGGTGAGGTGGACATCATCATCGCTGGGATCGGCACCGGTGGCACCGCCACCGGCTGCGCCACGGCTCTGAAACCGCGAAAGCCGGGGCTGCAGGTATTCGGCGTTGAGCCGGTACAAAGCGCCATTCTCAACGGCGGCGAGCCGGGACCCCATCGAATTCAAGGAATCGGAGCCGGATTCGTGCCGGCGGTGCTTGAAGTAGATCGCCTCGACGAGGTCGTTACCGTCTCGCACGAGATCGCCGAGGACACCGCACGCGATCTCGTTTCGAAAGACGGACTCCTTGTCGGCATTTCGGCCGGGGCCGCGGTCGCCGCAGCCGTTGACGTGGGCTCACGACCTGAAAATGAAGGCGAATTAATCGTATGTATCCTGCCCGACACCGGCGAGCGCTACCTCTCGCATCCAGGTTTCGAATCCGTAGTCGAGGGCGCCGAGAGTTTCACCCCGACTGCATAGAATTTCGCCCTTGCCCGCGTCCGGGACGGGATCAGCCCGCCCGCCGGATCACTGATGCCTGAGGAATTCCGGGCCGGACTTTACTGGATCGCCGCTGCCGCCCTCGGGGTCGGCCTTGTCTATCTTTTCTTACTGGCCCGGAGGCGGATCACGCCTCCAGACACGTTGACCGATCGCGCCGTAACCCGCCGAGCTGCCCGTAATTCGGCAGTCATGCTGGCCACCTCGCTGGGTGACCGCACACTGTTCTGGCTCTTCTGGATCGTGGCCCTACGCATGCTCGGCCCCGAGGGAAATGGGGAGTACGCCTTCGCCACTAATCTTCTTGTCTACTTCGCCGCTGCCACCAATTTTGGTCTTTCCACTCTGGTAACCCGTGAAGTCGCGCGTCACCCGGAGCAGGCCAACGACCTCTTTGGTAACGCCCTCGCGATTCGCGCCCTCCTGGTGGTCATCGCCATTCCGCTAATGATCGGCATCGCCACCGCCTATTGGGCCGCCGGCGCGCTGTCGGGGGTAAGCCTGGCCGTCGCCGGCCTGCTGGCTATATCGCTGATCCCCAACGCCATTAACCAGTCTTACGCCGCCCTCTACTCAGCCTACGAGCAGATGGGTTTTCGCGGCGCTACCGTCGTCGGCACCGCCCTTATCACGATTTCCGGCGGCATCCTGGTCCTCCTGCTGGGCTGGGGCGTTCCCGGTCTGGGCCTGGTCGCCAACGTCGCCGGCCTCATCACGTTCTACACACTGGCCCGCCCGCTAGGATTCCGCCTACTCCTCTCGGTGCGACGCGCCAGCAGGGAACAGGCGTCGGCCATGCTCGGCACTAGCCTGCCACTCATGCTCAACGAGCTGCTGGCCAGCGTTTTCTTTCAGATCGATATTCTCGTTATTCAGCCCCTCCAGGGCGCTGCCATCGTCGGCAAGTACAACTCCGCCTACAAGTTCGTCAGCGCGATGAGCGTGATCCCTCCGGCTGTCATTCTGCCGCTGTTTCCCGCCCTCGTCCGATCCGCCGGCGATCCCGGCTCGATGATTTCCTGGATTCGACGCGCCTGGCGTTCCATGATCCTTATCGCCGCGCCCGCGGTCACTATTTTCTCTGTCTTTGGGCGCGATATCATCGCGACCTTCTGGGGAGATGAATTCCTGCCTGAGGCCGGCGATCTCCTTACCGTCCTGATGTGGGTCCTGCCATTCTCGTACCTCAACGGGCTCCTGCAGTACGTTCTCATTTCCACAGACCGGCTCCGCCCGATCACCGTTGCGTTCACCCTTGCCAGCACATTCAATATCGCTCTGAACCTGCTCCTCATCCCGCGTATTGGAGTCATGGGCGCCGCTTATGCCACCGTGGCCGCCGAAGTGTTCCTCCTGGCGCTCTATGGCGTGGTGATCCGCCACGGTCCCCTGCTCACGGCCCCACTCCGTCCCGCCGCACGGCCCGTCGCCGCCGCCGTCCTAATGCTTATCCCAGCGTTGCTGTTGCACGATATCAACTGGCTCCTCGCCGCCGGAACTGCTACGGCCGTCTACCTGATAGCGATCGTCGTCAGTCGGGGACTGACCCGAGCCGATCTGGACTTCGCCCGCTCGGCGCTACGTGGCGATTGACAGTCAGCGATTGTGCAGCGGCCCACCGAACTCAGCGAATATCTCAGAGTCGTCGAGCAACTCTAACGAGGATTTCTCCACGAGCACCGGACCGATACGGATGATCCCTGGCTCGTCCTGAAATACTCCCCAGAGATCGCCTTCCAGGGTCACCCGGGCGCCGTTTCCATCAAGCACGCTCATATACGCGTCGTAACGCCCAGTGGGGGCGCCCGCCGGCACCCAAACGGCAATCTTTCCCACGGCGCGTTCACCGTCCGTCCATTGTGACGGTCGCCGGCCATCTACAGCCAGCGGCAAGAACGTCCGTTCATACACCACACCCTGTCCGTTCTCCAGCCACACCCGAATCCGAAAATCGTAATCCGCTACATCGTCAGCCACCAGGTGGAAGGTAAACCGCACCCCGTCACCGGCTTCTTGCGGCGGCTGGTCCGCTCTGAAACCATTAAACTCAATCACTTCGATCCTCGGCCCATCCGGCACCTTCAGCGCCCCGTCATCACGAAGTACCGTGCCCCCCGGGCCCGTCAAGTAAAGCTGGAGAATTCCGTTGCGGTAGGCGGCGTCGCGAGCCCGCCACAGGTTTACGTTTAGCCACCGCTCGACATAACCGTTCGGGTCCGACTGCTTCAGGGCGCTCAGCACCACCCACAGGCGTCGGTGATTGCGCGCCGCGCGCGTAAGCTTCTCGTCCACCTCCTCCCAGGTGACTCCGGGCGGAACTTCATCCGGCAGGAACCACACATCTACTTCGTCCTCGAATTCCGGAAAATAGTGCCGCCAGTACCAACCCTGCCACGGCCCCGCCAGCACCACGGCGTCCCGGTACTTGAGCGGGTCCAGCTGTTCCGGCGCGGGCAACGCCAGCTCATCTATCACCGCCGTGATCGCCCGATAATCACCTCGTCGGTATTCCAGATAGTAAAAACGCGACGCGTAAAGCGGACCGGCGACGAACAGCACCATCACCGCCAAAATCATCAGCGTCCGCGATGCGGGCAACCGGGAGACCGCATACCCGGCGAATAGCCCCAGCGGGGGAATCCCCATCATCAGATATCTGGGCTGGTACTCCTTATCAAACAGCAAGAGAAATATCAGGCTAGCGGCGACCGCCACCACGTAAGCCAGCAGAATCCCGACCTTCCTCTGACCGGCCGCCGCCAGATAACCGACTGTCGCCACCCCACCTAGCAGAATCGCGACCAGCACGCTCGCCCGGCCGCCGCGAATCCCCTCCAGTCCGACGGTCATATCCAGCCAGCCGAGTTTTGCGGTATGGCTCAGCAATCCAAACGAAAGCTCGCCCGTCGCCCACGCCGGCAGGCTGCTAGCGACCCCCTGCGAGGTGAGAAGCCATGGGAGCAATATGGCAGCCAACACTGCCTGCAGGCCCAACGCATACGCGGCCGCCCCTCTCCGGCGGCGCCAAGTAAAGAGGAGATATGCGTCCATCGCCACCAGCGCCAGTAGCACCGAATAGTCCAGATAGACCCCCACCGCCAGGATCACCGTCAGCCCGAACCAGAGCCTGAAGCGACCGTCCTCCACCGCACGAATGAACACGTACAGGGCCAGCAACCCAAATAGGGTCGCAATCGAATACATTCGGGCTTCACGGCTGTAGAAAATCAGCTGTGGCGAAGCGGCGACGATGAAGGCTGCCGCGACGCCGGCAGTGCGATTAAACAGTCGCGCCCCGAGAACGTAAGTCACCGGGATCATCAACACTCCGGGAGGCACGGAGAACAGCCTTACCAGCGGCTCGGCCTCGCCAAAAGCCTGGTTCCAATAGTGGAGCAGCATGTAATAAAGCGGCGGATGTTCGAATGGCGCCTCGGCGATCGCCCTGAATATCTCCCCCTCCCCCTGGCGGGCGTACCAGACGCTGGCAACTTCGTCGAAGTCGAACTCGCCCAGTCGGTCAATTCGCCAGACCCTCAAGAATGTACCCAGCAGCACTGCCGCCCCCACCCAGAGTCCGGCCTTTTCGGGAATCCGTCCGCCACGCCTCAAGAGACGTTCAGCCCACATCAGTAACCGCGTGGTACAGGGCCAGCGTAGTCCGCGCGTTCGCGGTCCAAGAGAACTGCTCGCTGAGCTTCTTCGCCCGCTCTCCATAGTCACGACGCATCTTCTCCGATTGCGCGAACTGGGCCACCGCGTAGGAGAGCGAGGTCGGGTCTACCGGCGGCACCAGAATCACGTTTTCCCCGCTGACAATGTCGGGTAACTTTCGCACCGGTCGTGTCGTCACCACCGGAAGGCCATGGGAAATCGCGTTTATAAAAGTGCTTCTGCGTAGCGATAACCCCTCGACAAAGGGCAGCACGCAAATGTCACAGCAGTGGAGCCATCGCGAAATCTCGTCTGGCTCAAGCGGTCCCGACTCCACCACCCGCCACTGACCGATGTCGTCAACCGCCTCACGGCGGTCGAGCCGGCGTGAATCTCCCGCCGGCTCGACCGCCCCTATCAGCGCCAGCACGACGTTATCACCCAGATTCTGCGTCTGTAGCAGCGCATCCGCCAGCACGCGCATGCCCTTGTTTCTTTGCTGAAAACCGATATGACCAACCACAAATGCCTTCGGCGGCAGACCTCGCTCCAATCGAAGCGTTCGCCGATCTTCTCGGTCGCCCACTGGTATTATCGTCGGCCCAACCGGCACCAGACTCGCCCGCACCGAATCCAGCTCGCTCACCTGGCCTACCTCGAGCTCCGCTCCCAGCAGCTCCGCCGCATCTTCGGGGCTCACGAAAATCACCCCATCGCTGTCCTTCGCCAGCCTCTTCACGAGGAACCGCCTCAGCGGCCCCACTTTCGGCAAGATGTACGGTGTTCGCAGATCGTGCAACGTCGTCACCGTCCGTGTCCGTATCCGGCCTATCCGCAAGAATCGCGGTAGCAAATTTACGGCCGGGTTCAGCCCGAACGCCCCAGACTGGTAATGCACATGCACGATGTCCGGATCGATCTGTTGAATGTGCCGCAGCAGCGCCGTCATCGTCGTGAATCCCCACCGCCGCATGACCCGCAGCGTCCGCGGATGGTCGGTCTCCGGTGGGTTTTGGGAGCCGGTGATCACCCAGGTCGTCACGCCGAACTGCTCGAGCGTTTCTCGCAACAACGCCACGTGATCGCCCACACCTCCGATTTGGGGGGGATATTCACCAGTGACGAAGGCGACCCTCAGCCGCTTCCGCTCAGGCATCTGGCCTCACGCCGCGGATGAACATTCCCAGGGAATTCCAGAGTGTCCACACCGCACGAACCCGTCCGTTCCAGTCCCCGAGCGGCAGCAGCAGTTTCCCCAATTCCAAACACAGTTCAATGCCTAGCGCGACCGCATAAAAAGCGGCCGCCGCCCGGGCCATTCCAATTCCCCACGTCCGATCCGCGAACCGCACCTTGCTTCGTAAAAAAAGCGCCCGACTCCGGGCCGTAAACTGCTTCGCGCTTGCCCCACCCCCATGGACCACTTCCGCCGCTGGCACATACACTCGCCGCCAACCGGCATCCCGCATCCGGCGACTGAGGTCAAGTTCCTCGCAGTACATGAAGTAGCGCTCGTCGAACCCCCCCACCTCTTCGAATACGTCACGCCTTACCGCCAGGCAGGCGCCTTCGACCCAGTCCACCCGCGCCGTCAGGCCGGATCGATGCCGGGGCTTGTACCCGCACAGCAAGATCCTGGTCGGAAGCCAGCGCTCGAATATAGTCCCGTCCAGGAGCCAGATCCCGGGAGATGGAAAGCGCCGAACACTGTTTTGCCGGTGGCCTTCGGGTCCCACCAGCATAGGTCCCGCGAGGCCCACCCGCCCCTCCCCTTGGACCGTATCCCAAAGCTTTCGGACCGACCCTTCCGTTAGCTCTACATCAGCATTTAGAAATAACAGAACCGTCCCGGTTGAGGACGCCGCACCCCGATTGCACGCCGCACCGTAGCCCTCGTTCTCCTTGTTTCGCACCACCGCCACATCGGTGAAATCAGCCTCCACCATGTCCGCGGAGCGATCCGCCGACGCGTTGTCCACCACCAGTATCTCCGCCGTGAGTCCACCCTCGCCGCCCACCTCCCGAACACTGTCCAGGCACACTCGCAGGCGCTCCCGGACGTTGTAACTCACAATCACAATCGACAAATCCAACGTCGAGGTCACTCGGAGGCCGATGAAAAGGCACGCAACCGCTGGTAGACCCGAAACTCGTGCTCGGCCATCAGAACGCTCAGGACGATTCCCCGCCACCCATCCCGGTATCCCCTGAGCGTCACCAATCGGCGGCGAAACTCCCGCCAGGCCTGAGTCATCGGGCTGTGAAGGCTCGCCCGGATTCCGCGGAGCCGCAACCCCTCTGCCGCCGGCGGCAGATACAGTCTCTGTTTTCGTCGGAACTCGCCAATGGTTGGTGGGCCGTCATGTCGCAGCTCTTCCTTCATGATCCCCGCCGATCCATCCAATTTCACAGTCTCATGTACCGGACGATCATCAACATACCGCGCGTCGCCCCTTCGCAATAAGCGCAATTGTCGGTCGGGATACCATCCCGTTGCCCGTAGCCACCCTCCCAGAATCCGATTCCGGCGCGGCAGCCAGTATCCCATGTGCCCCTCCGTCCCCACTCGATCCCTGATCTCGCTCGCGAGCTCCGGAGTAACCTGCTCGTCCGCATCGACGAAAAGTACCCACGTCGCCTCTACATTCCCCAGGGCAAAATTTCGTTGATCGGCGAAATTCACAAAATCACGCTGTAACACCACCGCTCCCAGTTCGACGGCCAGCTCAGCGGTCCCATCGTCGCTGCCGGAGTCCACGACCACCATCTCATCCGCCCAGGTCAATGTCGTCAGACATTTACTAATACACTCCCGCTCGTTGTACGTCAGCACCACCGCCGCGATCTCCAGAGAACCTCTATTCATCGGGCCGCTAGCTCAGTAGTCAAGCTCCTAAAACCCGCCTCGCGAGTCTCAGAGCCTCCCCCATGCTTAGTCCAAGAGCCCTGTACCGGGGGACGCGGCTCCACAGCGGACTGACCGCCAACCCGGCGGCCATAAGCAGCCGCGCCGCCGCGGCATACGCCCGACCATGATGTGCACCGAAATATTTTGCTCTACTTATGTAAAGTTGCTCCAGCATTCGCTCTCGGTCTTGCCCCGTACTCACCCCTCCCACATGAACGGCCGAGGCGCCGGCTATGTGACCGCACTTCCAGCCGTCCTCCCGCAGTCGCTGGCAGAAATCAATCTCCTCCGAATAGAGGAGGTAGTCCTCATCGAACCCGGCGATTTCCGCGAACGCCTCCCGGCGAACCAACATGCAGGCTCCGAGGGGATGGTCGATCTCGAAATCTCGCGTTGTCGCCCATCCCGGTGGATAGCGGCCGTTGAATCGTGACCGGCGCAGCCAATCGGGCGCCGGCAACAGATCTATAAGCGACTGGGCCAAACCGGGGAAGCGAAAACTGCTCTCCTGCACCTTCCCGGCGGGATCAAGCAGCAGCGGCGCGGCGACCGCCCAGTGCGGATGCTTCCGCAGCCCGGCAACCAGACGATCCACGGCCCCAGTCTCGAAGTAGACATCCGCGTTGGTCAGCAGCAGATGCTCACCTTCCACTTCGGTCGCGCCCCGATTCAGAGCCGCGCCGAAACCGCAGTTTTCCGCCACGGTAATTACTTTGAACTCTCCGGCCTCGTCGATCTCTCCTTCACGACCGCCGGTGTCCACGATCACCAGATCTTCCACAGCCGCCGCTTCGCGCAACGACAGGGCACAGCGCATCGCGAGCTCCGGGGTGCGGTGAGTTACAACGACGGCGCCGACCATGTGCGCATTCTAAGCAAAGCTACGGAAAGCCCGAGACCCGCCCATGGGCGGGTCTCTATCGAGCCGGTCGAAACGCCTACTTAATTTCGGCCTTGGCGCCTTCGGCCTCGAGTTTCTTGGCGATCTCTTCGGCCTCATCCTTGGATATGCCTTCCCGCACCGGACCCGGCGCTTCATCCACCACTGCCTTGGCCTCCTTGAGGCCGAGGCCGGTGATCTGACGCACCACCTTGATCACCGGGATCTTGTTCGGGCCCACTTCAGCCAGCATGACGCTGAATTCAGTTTGCTCTTCGACCACTTCGGCGCCGTTTGCGGCCGCCGCCGGGGCAGCCGCGAGGGGCATCGCCGCCACGCCAAACTTCTCGTTAAGCGCGTCCACCAGCTCCGCCAGCTCCAGCACGCTCATACCCTCGATCGTGCCGATCAGATCTTCCACGTTCGACTTTTTCTTAGCCATTCCTCTTACATGCTCCTTAGCTCGGCCAGGCTCAGCCTGCCGAAGATTCTTCCAATTGTTGTAATCGTCCCTGCAGGGCGTAGACGAGTCCCGACAAGAGACCATCGAGCGCGTACACCAAACCGGTGATCGGGCTACCAACGCCACCAATCACCTGCGCCAGTAGTTCGTCCCGGCTGGGTAGCGACGAGAGTCGCGCGATCACATCGTTCCCAATCAGTTCACCGTCCAAGACACCACCCCGAATGACGAACGTCTCATCGTCGAGATAGAGCTTCCACAGAACTTTCGCTGCCGCCGCCACGTCGCCGTGGCATACCGTCACTGCGCTGGGACCCGAGAACAGCTCGACGGCTTCTTCCGCACCGGTCGCTTCCAGCACCCGGCGAAAAAGGGTGTTCTTCGCCACGGTGATGCCGGCTTCATGGTCTCGCAATTTCGCTCGCAGCTCGGCGAACGCCGGCACGGACAGCCCGCGATAATCGCTGACCATCCAGAGCGGGGCGTCGGCGACGAACTCCGTCAGTTCCTGCACCCGCTGTTCCTTCTCGGCCTTCGTGGCCAACCTATCTTCCTCCTTCTCCAAAAAAACCGGACCGCCTGCTATCGCCGGGGCCCGGTTTAAGACATTGTTTGTGTCTGTCACCACCTGGGAAGGCCCTCAATAGAGATTTAAGCTCTCGCGCCAACCGTCTTCGGCGTTGTGTATTTA
>CAZBZS010000030.1:0-13294 GCA_964496475.1 uncultured Chloroflexota bacterium
GTTGCCCACGGGCAAATGCCCTCCGCGAGGCTCGAACGCGTCATGGTCGATTTTGCCGCTCGCAAAGTCAACGTGCTCGTCTGCACCGCCATCATCGAGAACGGCATGGACCTGCCCAACGTCAACACCCTGATCGCCGACGAGTGCTGGATGTTCGGCCTGGCCCAGCTCTATCAGCTCCGCGGCCGGGTGGGGCGCTCCGCTAACCAGGCCTACGCCTACTTCCTGTACAGCCCCAAGCGACGCCTTTCCGAGGATGCCCAAAAGCGCCTCCAGGCCATCATGGAAGCCAGTGAATTGGGCGCCGGCTTCCGTCTGGCGATGCGAGACCTGGAGATTCGCGGGGCCGGTGACCTTCTCGGATCCGATCAGCACGGTTTCGCCAATGCCGTCGGTTTCGATCTCTACTGTCGTATGCTCGCCGACGCCGTGCGGGATCGCAAAGGCGAAGATCCAGAAGAAGAGCCGGTTAAGCTCGCTCAGATCGGACTGCCACTCGTCGCCTACTTGCCCGACGATTACATGGCCGGCTACGAAACAAAAATTCGCGAATACCAGCGCCTCGCTCGCGCTATCTCCCTCACAGAGGCCGAGGCCGCAATTGCCAGTCTTCGAGATAGATTTGGCGAGTTCCCCGACCCAGTGGCAAATCTGGCATACGTGGTCCGGCTCCGTGCCAAGGCGACGACCCTAGGCGTGGACTCGATTACCAGCTACGGTGGCGAACTGCTGATTCGCCTGCCAAAAGATATTGAGGTTCGGCGGAGAGCCATCCGCGACGCTGTCGGTCCGGGCATGCGTGTTGGCCGAAACGGCTTATCGTGGCCTAACTTCCAGAACGATTCAGACTGGCAGAGCAAAGTAACTGCCCTGCTTGACGCCATCGCCGAACATGCGGCACGCTCATCCGCCGTGCCCCCGGCCATCAAAGCTGATCAGTCGCCGGCGCATGCTGGACTCGAACAACTGCCGACGGAGGAATAAATGGCTAGGATCAAAAGCGAACCAAAGAAGAAAAAAAGCGACGCCGAGAAAGACTCGAAACCCGGCCGCTATCTGGTCGTCGTCGAGTCACGCGCGAAGGCCGCCACATTGCAGAAATTCCTCGGTGATGACTACCGCGTGATCGCCTCCTTCGGGCACGTCCGCGACCTCCCCACCCAGAATTTTGGCGTTAACATTGCCAAGGATTTCGAGCCCTGGTACGTGGTTCCAAGGGACAAGAAGCGCACCGTCCGTGACATCAAAGACCGCGCCCACGACTCTGAGATCGTGTACATGGCGACCGACCCGGACCGCGAGGGCGAGGCCATCGCCTGGCACCTCCTCGAGGCCGCCGAAATAGACAACTCCAGAATCCAGCGAATCGCCTTTCACGAGATCACCAAAACGGCGATTCAAAAGGCGCTAGACGAACCCCGCGAAATCGACATGAATTTGGTCGAGTCCCAGCAGGCTAGGCGCGTTCTAGATCGCCTTGTCGGCTTCAAGATCAGCCCCTTGCTTTCCAATCGCATACGTGGGGCCGTCGGGGCTGGCCGGGTCCAGAGCGTTGCCCTGCGCTTCGTGGTCGACCGCGAACGTGAAATCCGTGCCTTCGTCCCCGTCGAGTGGTGGACGGTAGAAGGCGCATTTTCCGACGGCCCGAAGTCCAAGAAAATTTTTCAGGCCGTGCTCGAGGGCGTGGACGAGAAACTGGAGATGGCCGACAAGAACGCCGCCGACATCCTCATCAGCCGCCTCGAAGGAGCCTCTCACTCAGTAGGCGAACTGCGCGAACGCCGCCAGCAGCAGCGCGCCCAGGCCCCCTTCACCACCGCCAGCCTGCAACGGGCCGCTTCCTCCGAACTCAGCATGTCGCCGTCCCTCACCATGCGCGTAGCGCAGCAGCTCTACGAGGGCATCGCCATCGGTGGCGGTGACGCCGTCGGCCTCATCACCTACATGCGGACCGACTCAACCCAGATCGCCGTCGAAGCCCGGACCGAGGCCAGGACCTTCATCCAGCGCCGGTTCGGCGACGAGTACGTGCCTGAGAAGCCAAACGTTTACCGCACCCGGACCCGAAACGCCCAGGAGGCCCACGAAGCCGTCCGTCCCACTTCCGTATACCGCGTGCCCGAGGAGATTCGGGACGATCTGGATTCCCGCCAATATCGTCTCTACAACCTGATCTGGCGGCGATTCGTCGCCAGCCAGATGGCCTCCGCCCGCACCCGCACCGTGACCGTCCTGTCCAAAATCGTTCGTGACGGCGAGACCTTGCCGCTCAGATTCCGGGCCTCCGCCACCGAGGTCATATTCGCCGGCCACCGGGTTGTATCCCGAACCGGCAAAGGCGATGACGCGGAAGTCGTAGCCGCCCGCGAAGTTATTCTCGGTCTGACCAAAGGGCGGGCGCTCGATCTCCACGTTCTCGCCGGTGAGCAGCACTTCACCGAACCGCCGCCCAGATTCTCCGAGGCCAGCCTCATCCGGCTGCTGGAAGAAGAGGGTATCGGCCGCCCCAGCACATACGCCCCCACTGTCCGCATCCTGGTCAGCCATCGCTACTGTGAACTCGAACGCCGGCAGCTCGTTCCCACCGAGCTCGGCGAAGCCGTTACCGACGCCATGGTCGAGTACTTCCCCGGCATCGTGGACCGGGGCTTCACCGAAAGTCTGGAAGACGATCTCGACCGGGTGGCCAAAGGCGAGGCTGGCTGGATCGAATTGCTCAACGGCTTCTGGGGTCCGTTCAGCCATTCCCTCCAGCATGCCGAAGACAACATGAAAAAGGTGCAGCAACCCGAGGAGCACACCGGCGAGGACTGCCCCGACTGCGGAAACGAGCTGATGATACGAAGCGGCCGCTACGGCAGATTCATCGGCTGCTCCAACTATCCCGAATGTAAATTCCGGCGCCACTTACTCAAGAAGGTCGGCGTCACCTGCCCCGACTGCGAAGAGGGCAACATCGTTGAGCGGCGAAGCCGCCGCGGCCGCGTGTTCTACGGCTGCAGTCGCTATCCAGCTTGTGAATACACAACCTGGGCCAGGCCGCGACCTCCCGGCGAATCCGAAGAACAGGCCGCCGCTGCCGGCGACGGCGATCCCACGATACCCGGCAAATCCGGAGAACAGGCCGCCGCTGCCAGCGACGACGATCCGACCGAATCGGGTGATGCTGGCGAACTGTCCGAGGTCTCGCCGCCGGATACCGCGGCCAGTTAATTCAGGCGCCGTGGAATTTCCTCTGGTCTGAGCCCGGCGCTACGCTATCATTCGTCCACGTGCCGCCCACGGGCGGCTAACTGAGCACGCCATCTGACCAGCGAGTCCTGCCGGCCATAGCCGGTCCTTGCCAAACGGGATGACGGTGGCGGAAGAGTAAAGGAATTGGGTAACAACTTGCCCCTCATCGAAATTCGCGAACTGCTCGGCGCCGGTGTCCATTTCGGACACAAAACCCAGCGCTGGAACCCCGGCATGAGGCGTTTCATCTTCGGCGCCCGCAACGGCATCCACATCATCGATCTCCAGCACACCGTGCGTGCCATCGACGAAGCCGAAGCCATCCTTGTCCACCTCGTCCAGAACGGTGGCCGGGTCATCTTTGTGGGGACCAAGCGCCAGGCCCGCGACGCCGTGCGCGAGGCCGCCGAAAATTCCGCCCAGTACTACGTCAACCAACGTTGGCTTGGTGGAACCCTCACCAACTTCCAGACCATCAAGCACCGCCTGCAGAGGTTGCGCGAATTGCGCGCTCTGCACGCCGATGGAGCCTTCGACGAATTGTCCAAACGTGACATGCACACCCAGCTCGTCGAACTAAACCGCCTTGAGCGCAAATTGGGCGGTCTCGCCACCATGAGCGAGCTGCCTGACGTGATCTTCCTCGTCGATCCCCGACGCGAACAGATCGCCGTCAACGAAGCCCGCGTTCTCGGTATCCCCGTTGTAGCCATGGTCGATACCAACTGCAATCCGGACGACGTCGATTTGCCGATCCCCGCCAACGACGATTCTATCCGTTCCATTCGCCTGATCCTCGATCGTATCTCCCAGAATGTCGCCTCCGCCTTCGAGCAATACGAAACCGTGCGGATAGAGCGGGAAGCGGCCGAACGTATCGAGCACGAACGGCAGGAGAAGGCGCGGCGCGAAGTCGCCGTCAAGCGTCAAGAGGACACGGCTCAGGCCAGGGCCGCCGAAGCCGGGCGCGACAGGGCCAGTGAATCGCCGCGGGTGGCGTCTCCGGCGACCGCCGAAGACCGTCCTCGCGCCGTTGTGAAGGCTCCAGCGGCGGTGCCGGCGGCACCCAGCGGCAAGGCCGCCCCGGCTGCGCCAAAGGCCCAAGTTGCGGTGAAGGCCGCAGTCAAGCCGCAGGCCAAGGCCGCCGCCAAGAGCGACGTCAAACCAACAGCCGAAGCCGCCGCCAAGAGCGCAGCCAAACCGAAGGCCGAAGTCGCCGACAAGAGCGCAGCCAAACCGAAGGCCAAAGCCGCCGCAAAAAGCGCGGCCAAGTCCGGAGCCAAAACTACAGAAAGCGACGCCGGCTCCTAGTCGACCCACTAGGGCCACGTGCCCGACGAAAGCAGGATAGCTAACCGGTGATGGCCACTGACATAACCGCGACTATGGTCAAGGAGTTGCGTGAATCTACTGGCGGCGGGATCATGGAGTGCAAGCGCGCCCTCGTGGAGTCCGGCGGCGATATGGAAAAAGCCGCCGCCATAATCCGAGCCGGGGGGATAGCCAAAGCCGCCCGGCGATCCGATCGCGCCACCAAACAGGGTGTCATCGACGCCTACATCCACCCCGGCCGGCCGCTTGGCGCTCTCATCGAACTGGGCTGTGAAACCGATTTCGTCGCCAGGACCGAGGAGTTCCGCATTCTCGCTCATGAGATCGCCATGCATGTGGCCGCCATGGGGCCCGAGCGGATTGACGGCAACAATGACGGCGACGGCGAGGCCTTGCTTGACCAGGCCTACGTCCGTGACCCCGGGCGCACCATCCGCGAACTCATCCAGGAGACAATCGCCCGAACCGGCGAAAACGTCCGCGTGACTCGTTTCAGCCGCTTCGAGGTCGGAACTTAGCGGCACAGGAAGACGGGGCCCCATGCAAGAGCCAAAATACCGAAGAGTTCTCCTAAAGCTCAGCGGTACAGCTCTCTGTACAGAAGGCGGCCATGGTATCTCGCCCGGCAGGGCCAGCCGGCTCGGAGAGCAGGTCGTCGCAGCCCATCGGCTGGGCGTGGAACTCGGAATCGTCATCGGCGCCGGCAACATCTGGCGCGGCCTCGCCGCCGAGCAGGTCGGCATGGACCGCTCCACCGCCGATTATATGGGCATGCTCGCCACCGTCATGAACGCCCTAGCCCTTCAGGACGCCATCGAATCCCTCGGCGTCGATACCCGCGTGCAGACCGCTATTGAAATGCGCGAGATCGCCGAGCCCTACATCCGCCGTCGTGCCGTCAAGCACCTCGAGTCCGGCCGCGTCGTCATCTTCGCCGCTGGAACCGGCAACCCCTACTTCACCACCGACACCGCCGCTGCCCTGCGGGCCATGGAAATCGGGGCCGACGCCTTCCTCAAAGCCACCCAGGTCGACGGCGCTTACGACAAAGATCCAGAAACCTATCCCGACGCCGTTCGCTTCGACACCATCACCTACATGGAAGCCCTCAACCTCGGCCTCAAGATCATGGACGCCACCGCCTTCAGCCTCTGCATGGAAAATGACATGCCGATCGTCGTTTTCCGCCTGGACGGTTCCGCCAGCCTCACCCGCATTCTTCACGGTGAAAAACTGGGTACTATCGTAGGAGCCGCAGTCTGATGCTTGACGACATTCTCGAACAAGTTGGCCGTCACATGGACAGATCGCTCGACGTTCTGGACTATGAACTACGGTCGGTCCGCACCGGCCGGGCATCGACCTCTTTTGTGGAAGGACTGATGGTCGAAGCCTACGGCGGCTCCTCCCCATTGAATACCATTGCTAGCTTGGCCGTACCCGAGGCTCGGCTGCTCGTTGTGCAGCCCTGGGATAAGTCGATCATCACCGACATCGAGCGCGCCATCGAGCAAGCCGATCTGGGCATCACTCCCTCGAATGACGGCACCGTCATCCGGCTGCCTTTCCCGCCCCTGAGCGCCGAACGACGTCGAGATCTCGTCAAAGTCGTCAAGGCAAAACTCGAAGACGCCAAAGTCGCGGTGAGAAATATCAGGCGCGAGGCACAGGACGACATCCGCGACACCGAACACGAAAAAATGTGCTCTCAGGACGAGGCCCATCGGGCACAGCAACGGCTGCAAGAAATTACCGACGCCAAAATCCTCAAGATCGACGAAGCCGGCGACTGCAAGGAGGAAGAGGTTCTTGAAGTCTAGAAGGCTTGCCAGCCAATGAGCGCTGGCAAATCCTCCCCCGACTCCAACGGGGCATCCCCCGTCGTCCCCAGGCACGTCGGCATCGTCATGGACGGCAACGGCCGCTGGGCGCAGCAGCGCGGCCTTACCCGCTCCGACGGTCACCGCGCCGGCACCATGTGCGTCCGCCCGATCGCGGAAGCCTGCATCGACCACGGCGTCAAGTACCTCACCGTCTACGCGCTTTCTACCGAGAACTGGTCTCGCCCGCTCGACGAAATCGACATCCTGCTCGATCTGATCGGTGACTGCCTCGCAGCCGAGCGCAAAGCGATATTTGAAAGCCGCATCAGGATTAAAGTCCTCGGCTCCATGCGCCCCATCCCTCCCACCTTGCGACTCTCCATTCGCCAGATGGAGCGGGCCACGGCCAACTTCGACCGCCTTACCCTGAACATGGCCTTCAATTACGGAGGCCGCGCCGAAATCGTCCGGGCGGTCAAGCTGTTGATGCAGGACAAGGTGGATTCGGAAGACGTCACCGAGGATTTGCTTGAGCAGTATCTCTACACCGTAGGGCAGCCCGCCCCCGATCTCATAATTCGCACCGGCGGCGAGCAGCGCCTGAGCAACTTTCTCCTCTGGCAATCGGCCTACGCTGAGTTCTACTGGACTCCGGTCTTATGGCCGGACTTCGACGAGGCCGAATTCGCCAGAGCGCTGCAATCCTTCTCCGAACGCACCCGCCGTTACGGTCGGTCCGAGTCTCAGAGCGGCGTCCCCGGTGCCCTTGGCGACGGCTAGACGCAACCTTCTGTTCCGATTATCCACCGCGTCCATCCTGTTGCCGGTGGCGCTCGCCGCCGTCTGGGCCGGCAACCCCGCCCTTTTCATTCTTACCGCCATCCTAGTCCTCCTCGGACTCTGGGAGATGCGTTCTATCGCCATCGCCGCCGGCTGGGGCTTCATCTCCTGGGTCGCGTTTCCCCTCGCTGTGGCGTTCCTCCTGCTGCCCCTATCTAATCAATCTCAGGCCATTGTCCTCGCGGCCATCGCCGCCGCTGCGATAGCCGCCGGATTGGTAGCCTCCGCCCTCAAGAATTCCAGCGCCAGCCGGTGGTCCGGCCTCGCCGCTGCTACCGGCTCCGCGCTTTATGTCGGCGGCCTGGCCGCCGCCCTCCCCGCCACCCGCGGCGAATCCGCCGGCCTGGCCTGGGTACTCATACTGTTGGCCGCCGTCTGGTCATATGACATCGCCGCCTATTTCACCGGCACCGCCATCGGCCGCCATTGCCTCGCCCCGCAGCTATCGCCCAGCAAGTCCTGGGAAGGTGTCGCCGGCGGTTTGACCGGCGCCATCGCCACCGCCGCCATCGTCTCTCTATTTTTCACCGTCGGCCTGTGGATCGCCTTGCTGGCCGCCGCTTTCATCTCCCTCGCCGCCCAGGTCGGCGATCTCTTCGAATCTGCCCTGAAACGCCGGGCCAATCTCAAGGATTCCGGTCGATTACTCCCCGGCCACGGTGGTATTCTCGACCGTGTCGATAGCTTACTTTTCGCCGGACCGGTGGCCTATGCCTTCGCTGCCTTTTCGTCCGGCCCCGGCTAGCGGGTGATCGTATGTCCCGGCGCAGAGTAGCCATTCTCGGCAGCACCGGCTCCGTCGGTATCCAGGCCCTTGCCATCATCCGGCGTAACCCAGATCTGTTCCAGGTCGTCGGCCTCGCTTGCGGGCATAACGTGGAATCACTCGCCGCCCAGGCCGCCGAATTCCACGTCCCCCTGATCGCCGTCGCTGACGAGACCGTCAACCCGCCCGCTGGCCTGCCCGCCGGGACAAGACTCGTTCGCGGCCCTGATGGCCTCTGCGAAGTGGCAGCCGCCGGCGATGCCGAGGTAGTCCTCGTCGCCACCATCGGCGTCGCCGGCCTACTGCCCACCGTAGCCGCCATCCGCGAGGGCAAGGCCGTCGCCCTGGCCAGCAAAGAATTACTCGTCATGACCGGCTCGCTCCTCACCGAGATGGCCACCGAACATGGCTCTCTCATCCTGCCCATCGACAGCGAACACAGCGCTATCTGGCAATGCCTACAAGGCGAAGATCGCCGCCGCATATCCAAACTTCTCTTAACCGCCTCCGGGGGTCCATTCTTGGATACCCCGGTAGCCGACCTTATCAATGCAGATCCGGCGGCCGCCCTGAATCACCCCAATTGGGATATGGGCCCCAAAGTCACCATTGACTCCGCCACTCTCATGAACAAGGGGCTGGAGGTCATCGAAGCCCGCTGGCTCTTCGGCGTGCCGTTCGATCGCATCGAGGTCGTCATTCATCCACAGAGCATCGTCCATTCCATGGTTGAGTTCACCGACGGCGCCGTGAAGGCCCAGCTCGGTAAGCCCGATATGGGCCTGCCGATCGCCTACGCCCTCGCCTATCCCGAGCGTGTCGTCGACGACAATCTCGCCGGCGGCTCCCTGGATCTTGATTATCTCAACGGACTGACCTTCCGGCCCCCGGACCCCGAGCGTTTTCCACTCCTGGAGCTTGCTCGCGAAGTCGGCATCAACGGCGGCTCCGACCCCGCCGTTCTGTGCGGCGCCGACCTGGCGGCCGTGGAGCTCTTCCTGCATGACCGAATTGGATTCCTCGCCATCCCCCGGATCGTTGCCGAGGCCTTGGGAAAGGCCGATCGCAGCCATCGCATCGCCCTCGAAGACGCCGCCAGCTGGCATCAGCTCGGCTATGACATCGCCATGAACGTCGGTGCCGCCCTGGCCTCATGATCGGCTCGCCCTTGGAAGCTTTCGGCGGAGCCGCCATCGCCATTCCTGTCTCTCTACTGCTCCTCAGCATTCTCATCATCGTCCACGAATCCGGCCATTACCTCGCCGCCCGCAAGATGGGAATCGAAGTCCTTGAATTCGGGCTCGGCTACCCACCCCGGGTATTCGGACGCAAGTGGCGTGGCACCCTGTTCTCCCTCAACGCCATCCCCTTCGGCGGCTTCGCCCGCATGCTCGGTGAGGCCCCGGATACCGGCGAGCCCGGCAGTTTCAGTTCCAAATCCCTACGGGCCAGGGCATTCGTGATGATCTCGGGCCCGTTGATGAATCTCCTCTTCGCCCCCCTCCTTTTCGCCGGCGCCGCCATGATCGCCGACCTCGATGGAGTCGAGGTCACCCACGTCGTTCCCGGCAGCCCGGCCGCCATCGCCGGATTGCAAATTGGCGACGTCATCCGCCAGGTCGATCGGATCGACGTCCCGCTGCCCTCCGATCTCGGTGGAATCACTCGCGCCAACGCAGGAACCGAGGTACGCCTGGGCATCGAACGCGACGGCCGCCTGTTCCAGGTGCTCGCCGTGCCTCGTCTTACCCACCCGGACGATGAAGGTCCGCTGGGCATCGGCATCAATATCCACTTGTCCCCCCGCCCCCCTCTCCGGGCTCTGGGTAGCGGCGTGCGCCGCACCGTGGACGCCATCGTGCTGCTCCCTGGCCTGCTTGCCGACGCTGCGGGATCCGAAAAAGGCCTCGAGATCGCCGGGCCCGTCGGCATCGTCGATATGGTCGGCCAGGCCACCCGCCAGGGGCCTGAAGTCGTTCTCTTTTTGGCCGGACTGCTCAGTACCCAGCTCTTCCTCTTCAATCTCCTGCCCTGGCCCGTCCTTGACGGTGGCCGCCTCGCCCTCATCGGCGTCGAGGCCGTCCGCGGCAGACCCCTCTCCGTCGAACGCGAAGGCGCCATCAACTTCATCGGCATCGCCATGCTCCTGCTGTTGGCGGTGCTCGTCACCGTCGGCGATGTTCAGCGCCTCGTCGGCGGATGATCGAAATTTCCGCTCTAACCTCAGCTTGGCTAACCTTGGTTGGCACTGTCGCCGCCCCACAGGAGTTCATCCCACGAAAGCGATAAGCAGACGCCGCACGTCGATTCCCGTAATGGTCGGCGATGTCCGCATCGGCGGCGGCGGCCCCGTGGTCGTCCAGTCCATGACCACCACCAATACCGGCGACATCCCGGCCACATCCGAGGAAATCCGCCGCCTCGCCGAAGCCGGCTGCGAAATTGTTCGCGTCGCTGTGCCCGACCGGGAAGCCGCCAACGCTCTGCCCAACCTGCTGAAGGAATCCCCTGTTCCACTGATCGCCGACATTCACTTCGATCACCGCCTTGCTCTCGCCGCAGCCGAAGCCGGAATTCACGGCCTGCGCATAAATCCGGGGAACATCGGCGATCGTGACCGTGTCCGGCAGGTCGTGCAGGCCTGCAAAGAGCGCTCGATCTCCATACGTATCGGCGTCAACGCCGGCTCCATCCCTGAGGCCACCGGGCCCGACGGACGGCCCAAAATCGGCGCCGACCTTGCCGATGCCATGGTTACCCACGCCATGGAGCACGTCCAAATCCTTGAGGCCGAGAACTTCGAAAATATCAAGATCTCCTTGAAGGCCTTCGAGGTCGATCCCACCATCCGCGCCTACCGCAAAATCGCTGAGCAGGTTCCCTATCCCCTGCACCTTGGTATCACCGAGTCAGGCACCACCCGGACCGGCAGCATCCGCTCTTCCATTGGACTCGGCATCCTGCTTTACGAGGGCATCGGCGACACGATCCGTGTTTCTCTCACCGCCGATCCCGTCGAAGAAGTCTTCGTCGCCTACGAGATTCTTAAAGTCCTCGACATGCGCGAAAAAGGTAGCGTACTTGTCTCCTGCCCCTCCTGCGGCCGCTGCGAAATCGAGCTCTTCTCCCTCGTCGGCCAGGTCGAGGAGTTCCTCGCAAACATCGACGAGCCTCTCAAGGTCGCCGTCATGGGCTGCGTCGTGAACGGTCCCGGCGAAGCTCGCGACGCCGACATCGGACTCGCTGGCGGCAAGGGACGCGGCGTTATCTTCGCCGGCGGTAAGATCCTCGAAACCCTCAACGAAGACCAGTTCCTGCCCCACCTCACCGCCGGCATCGAGCGAGTCGCCGCCGAGAAAAAAGCCGCCCGCGCGGAAAAGGACGCGCCGGTTACTTAAACTGATACCGGCACCATCCCGCCCACCGGCGAATCTGGAAGCCCGTATCCATTTGGCCGCCCCCACCCCTCTTCGGCGTCAATACCTTGATATCAAGAAGCGCTATCGCGACGCCATCCTTTTCTTTCGGCTCGGTGACTTCTACGAAATGTTCGACGACGACGCCATCCTTGCGTCCGAAATCCTGCAGATCGTCCTCACCGGCCGGGAAATGGGCAAAGGCGTCAAAGTGGCCATGTGTGGCGTACCCCATCACGCCGCCGAAGCCTACGCTACCCGTCTCCTGGACGCCGGCCATAAAGTGGCCATCTGCGATCAAGTCGGCGAACCCGGCAGCGGACTCGTCGAGCGGCAGGTAACGCAGGTCATCACCCCCGGCACCAGGGTCGAGGACGGCATGTTGCGCCCGGACCGCAACAACTACCTGGTCGCCGTCGTATCCACCGACGAGCGACTTGGTCTCTCCTTCGCCGATATCACCACCGGCGAGTTCGCCGCCACCTCGTTCGGTGGCGACGACGCTCCCGGCCAGCTGCAACGGGAAATCGAGCGACTGAAGCCCGCCGAAATCCTCCTGCCCGAGGACCTCCCAATCACTTTCTCCGCCGGCAGTGCTCACGAAACTCCGACCGCCGGCTGGCTGCCCGCCGCTGACGCCGTGGACGGCATCCTCGACCGCACCATCGGCGCCTCCGCCCGGCCCGCGGGCCTTGACCCGGCCGCGCGCGCCGCCGCCGCCACCCTCATCACCTACGTCGAGACTAGCCAGAGCCAGGCCCTCCACGTTCTTACTTCCATCCACGCCCACCCCAGCGGTCGCTTCATGGAGCTGGACGAATTCACCCGCCGTAATCTCGACATCGACCGCTCCCTCCAAACAGACACCTCCCCTTCTTTACTGGACATAATAGATAAGGCCCGCACGCCCATGGGCGCCCGCCTCCTGCGATCCCGACTAAGCCTCCCCCTCCTCGATCGCGCCGAAATCGATCGGCGCCTCGACGCCGTCACTTGGCTCATGAGCGACGCCAAATTGCGCTCCGACCTAGCCGCTGAGTTAAAAGCCATCGGCGACATGGAACGGACCGTCATCCGCGTTCGCCGCCTCAGCGTCCAGCCACAGCAATTGCTCGGGCTCGGCCGCATGTTGGAGCGCGTCGCCAGCTCCGCGGCCACCCTGGCCAGCGTCTCCGGTTTTGCCGACTCCGGGCTTCCCGAACTCTACCCTTGCCCGGAAGTGGCCGATTTCCTGGGACGCGCCCTCGATCCGTCCAGCGACCGCACCATCCGCACCGGCTACGACGCCCGCCTCGACGAACTCTACGAAACCGCTACTACCGCCCGCTCCTGGCTCGCTGCCTACGAAACCAGGCTGCGCGAAGAGACCGGGATCAAAACCCTGAAGATCGGCTACAATCGCGTCTTCGGTTACTACGTTGACATCAGCCGCCGCTACGTCGATCGCGTCCCCGACTGGCTCGAGCCTAGGCAATCGCTCACCAACTCCCAGCGTTACTCAACCCCCGAGCTCAAGGAGCACGAGGAGCGCGTGCTCACCTCCCGGGAACGCACCGAGGAGCTGGAGCAGACCCTGTACACGGCCCTGGTGGTCAGTCTCGGCCCCCACGTCGACGCCCTCCTCGCCTCCGCCGCTACTGTCGCCGAAGTGGATGTCGCGCTCTCCAACGCCGACCTCGCTACCCAACAAAACTACGCGCGCCCCGAGCTCTTGGAAGACGGCGTGCTCGAAGTCGAAGGGGGCCGGCATCCGACCGGGCTTCCAACAGGAGGCTTCAGCTCTCCAATTCGCTGATGCCTGTCTCGACATATCCTTCGTCAGCGCCAAAGCTGACAGCTGGAACGCCGGCGCCTCGCAAGGCAGGCAAGACCGCGTGGGTGCT
>CAZBZS010000030.1:13304-18992 GCA_964496475.1 uncultured Chloroflexota bacterium
GCTCGAAGTCGAAGGGGGCCGGCATCCGGTCGTCGAGGCGACTCAGGCCGAACGCTTCGTGCCCAACGACTGCCGCCTCGGCGGCGACCATGGGCAGATCATGGTGCTCACCGGCCCTAACATGGCCGGCAAATCCACCTTCCTCCGCCAGATCGCCTTAATCTCTCTCCTTGCCCAGACCGGCAGCTTCGTGCCCGCCACTAAGGCCCGGCTTCCGATCCTCGATCGCATCTTCACCCGCGTGGGCGCTCGCGACGATCTCGCCGGCGGCAGAAGCACCTTCATGGTCGAGATGACAGAAGTCGCCGCCATCCTTTCCCGTGCCACTGCCCATAGCCTCATCGTGCTCGACGAAATCGGCCGCGGCACCAGCACCTACGACGGACTCTCCATTGCCCAGGCCGTCATCGAGTACCTCCACAATCACCCCCGCCTCCGTGCCAAGACCGTTTTTGCGACCCACTACCACGAACTTACCGCCCTCGCCGATCGCTATCCGCGGGTGCGCAACTACAACGTCGCCATCTCCGAGCAAAACGGCTCCGTCGTTTTCCTCCGCACCGTCACGGCGGGCGGATCCGACCGCAGCTACGGCATCTACGTCGGGCGCCTGGCCGGGCTGCCCGAGCCGGTCACGCGCCGTGCCGAGGAGATACTCGCCGGTCTCGAGGCCGAATCCGGACGGCCCAATCGCACCCAGATGTCTCTGCTGCCTCCCGAGCGCCATCCCCTGCTCGACGAACTCGAAGATCTCGATCTGGAAGGCACGTCGCCCCTGGCCGCCTTGAATAAGCTCTACGAGTGGCGCCGGATGCTAAACGAATGACCTCCATCCAGCGCCTGCCCGACGATGTCCGCGGAAAAATCGCCGCCGGCGAGGTTATCGAGCGACCCGCTTCCGTAGTGAAAGAACTCGTCGAGAACAGCCTCGACGCGGGCGCCACCAAGGTCCGAATCGAGATTCGTGCCGGAGGTCGCGAGTTGATCCGAGTTGTCGATGACGGCATCGGCATTTCCCCCGACGAGCTTCCCCTCGCCTTTTCCCCCCATGCCACCAGCAAGCTGCGAAGCGAGGACGATCTCCTCAACGTGCAGACCCTCGGATTTCGCGGCGAAGCCCTCGCCAGTATCGCCGCCGTTGCCGAACTGTCCATCGCCAGCTCCACCGGCGTTGGCGAACGCGGTCGCATCATTGCCGTCCACGGCGACCGCACCTTGCGCGACGAACCCCACGCCGGAGCCGGCGGAACTGAAGTCACCGTCTCCCGTATTTTCGAAAACTTCCCAGTCCGACTCGAGTTTCTGAAATCCGCTCGCACCGAGCTCTTCCGGGTCGTGAATATCGCTCAGCACCTGGCTCTCGGGCAACCCCGGGTCCGGTTCACCCTCACCTCCGACGACCGCGTCTCCTTCCAGACTTCCGGCTCCGGCAGCCTGCGGGACGCCATCGTCGAGGTCTACGACTCAAAGCTCCTGGACGACACCATCGAGCTGTCCCCGGGTGAGTTCCAGGGGCTCGAAGGTTTCATCGGGCAGCCAGGCCGGGACCGGCCCAACCGCCGCTACATCTCCTTCTTCGTAAATCGCCGCTGGATCACCAACCGGACATTGCTCGGGGCCCTAACCGAGGCCTACCGCAGCATGATGCCCTCCGGACGTCACCCGATCGCCATCCTGCACCTCACCGTCCCACCCGACAGCGTCGACGTGAATGTCCACCCGACCAAGTCCGAAATCCGCTTCCGCGAGGACGGCCTGATTTTCGGCCGGGTCTCAAAGGCTATCCGCCGCACCCTGGTCGAAAAAGGCGACTTCGTCCCGATCGGAGTCGGCTCCACGCCGGTCGTGGATTCATTTTTCATCCCAACCAGCCCTCCCACTTCCGGCCGGCAACACTCCTTCTCGCATATCGACGGCGGTCCCGTCCGGACGCGAGCACTTGATACGATCGACTCCGCGCCCGACATAGTTGAAGGTGGCGTGCGATCCCCCACGATCCGCCCACTTGGCCAGATTGACTCTACCTATCTCGTCGCCACCGGTCCGGAAGGGCTCTACCTGGTCGATCAGCACGCCGCCCACGAACGCGTAAATTACGAACGGCTTATGGCCAGCGACGGGGCCGTCAACACCCAGCAATTGCTGGCACCCCTGACCGTCGATCTCCAGAGCGACGCCTCTGCCTGGATATCCGAGAATTTGAGCACCTTGCGAGAACTCGGATTCGACGCCGAGCACTTCGGCGATAACACCTGGCTCATCCGCGCCGTCCCGGCCGTCAGCTCCGATCGCGATCCGCACAAGCTTTTCCTCGATATCGTCACCGAGATGCTTGACGTCGATGTCAGTCGGGCGGGCGCCACCGACCGTGCCCGCTGGTCCGTCGCCTGCCACAGCTCCATTCGCGCCGGCGATCTCTTATCCATACCCGAGATGCAGGCCCTCCTGGATCAACTCGCCAGGTGCGACCTCGGTCTTACCTGCCCCCACGGCCGGCCCACGATCCTGCAATTCACCCGGGAGATGCTCGACCGGCAGTTCGGCCGCACCTAATCCCCGGCGGCCTCTCGCAGTAATTCGGCCAGGTTGTGAGCCAGCATCGTGTTCGTCAGCGGACCGACCCCACCGGGCACCGGGGTTATCGCCGCACACGACGGCAGCACCGAGTCGTAGTCCACGTCACCGATGACCTCGTCGTCGACGTAATTCGTGCCCACGTCCACCACCACCACCATCCTACCCAGGTTCTGATAGCGCACGAAGCGCGGCCGTCCGATTGCCACCACCAAGATCTCCGCTCGCCTCGTCTCCTCCTCCAGATCCCGGGTGCGCGAATGCAACACCGTCACCGTCGCATGCCGTTGCATCAGCAACATCGCCAGCGGTTTCCCTACCGTATTGCTCCGCCCCAGCACCACCGCTCGCTTCCCTTCGATCTCGATTCCATAGTGATCCAACAACCGCATCACCGCCACCGCCGTCGCCGGGGCAAACGTGCTCGATCCCGAGAACAGCGCCCCCAATCGCGCCGGCGTCATGCAGTCCACGTCTTTTTCCGGCGCCAGCCTCGCAGCCACCAGCTCCCCCGGTATCTGCCGCGGATAGGGTGTCTGCACGATCACCCCGTGCACGTTGCCGTCCTCGTTGAGACTCGCAAGCGTTTCCGAAAATGTTTCCCGCGTCACCTCCGCCGCCAGATCGACGCTCTCCACCGCCACCCCCACCCGTTTGAACGTCCTCGCGATGCTACGCGTGTAGGACCGTGCCGCCGGATCGTCCCCCATCTGCAACACCCGCATGCCGACGGGCCCGCACCGTTCCGTCCGGGCCGCGAATTCGGCCTTCAACTCGCCACACAGCTCCCGCGCCACCTCCCCTCCCTTGAGCATCACCGGGTCGGGCATATACATCTCTCTAGCCGGCCGCTGCGCTCAAAGATATCGATCCACGGTGCCGTCCGACCTTTCCAGGGCTCCCGCCGCCGCATCCATTCGCGTTCGAGTCCTCTCCACGAAATCATTGTCATCGATCACCGCCACATTCGATCCCACGTTCAGCTGGCATATCCGCAGCGCCCCCCGCGCCAGCGAACCACACCCTGCCGCGTCCCCCACCAGGTTAGGATTGCCGATTCGGCAAGTCTTGTCCGCCAGCTCGATGAGCTCCGCGCACAGTTCCGCCAGTTCTAGCGGGATCGCTGTCGCGCTGCGTGCCGCTTCCGCCAGCGCCGCCCGTCTAGCCGTCTTTTCCTCCGGAGATTTGCGCGGCAGATTCATCGCCGCCGCAAATCCTGCGTATGCCACCGCGTCCGCGTCCGCCAGGGCCAGCGCCCTCTCCGAAATCGCCTCGCACCGATCCACGATCGCGACCAGCTCGGACTCAACCTCCGCGTACTTTTTCTTGCCGATTGAGTAGCCACACGCCATCTTCACCATCGCTCCGGACAGCGCCAGCGCCACTCCCGCCACCGCGCCTCCTCCCGGCGCCGGTTGATTCGACCCCAGCGCCACGACGAATTCGCCAATCGTGCTTTCGGCGATTTGCGTTATGTTTGCAACTCTCTCCGTACACAGCCTGCTGTCCAGCGCAGCATAGGGGTGATCGTGGACCCGAAGCAATTCCAGGCCGGCCGTCCCTCCGAAGCCCCGGATCCAGCGTTCGCACTTGACATAACACTGCTGATCCCGCCTCAACCATTCGCCCGGGTGCCTTCCCAAATCCACTATGCCTCCACTTGATCCCCACCCGCCGATCATCTGCATAGTCGGTCCCACCGGCGCCGGCAAGTCCGCCGTTGCGATCCGACTGGCTCTCCACTTTGGAGGCGAAATCGTCTCCGCCGATTCCCGCCAGATATACCGCGGTATGGACATCGGCACCGCCAAAGTCAGCCCCACCGAACGCGACCTCGTCCCGCATCAACTCATCGACATCTGCGCTCCCGATGACAACTATTCCCTCCATCAATTCAGTGCCGACGCCGAAGCCGCCATCTTAGACATCCAGTCACGCGGTCACCTCCCCCTCGTGGTCGGCGGCAGCGGGCACTACATATCCGCCCTCACGCAGGGCCTCTGCCCCCCCACCGCTCCTCCCGACGCGGAATTTCGCGCCGAACTGAACCAGCTCCTCGAAAAAGAAGGCCTGGAGGCGCTCGCCTCCCGCCTGCAAGCACTCGATCCCATCGCCTACGCCGATCTCGATCTGCAAAACCCCCGACGCCTTATCCGTGCCATCGAAGTCCATATGGCTACCGGCCAGTCCATTCGCGAGCTGGAATCGCTCCAGCCCGTCCCCTGGCGGCCGCTCGTGTTCGGATTGCGCGTCGAGCGTACCGTGCTGGCTGCAGCCATCGCCGCTCGAACCAGCAAAATGTTCTCCTCGGGCCTCATGGACGAAATTCGTCGCCTGCTCGCCGCCGGTTATGGCTGGAACTCCGCTCTGGGCCGATCCATCGGTTACGTCGAAGGGCTCTCCTACCTCTTCGGCCGCCTATCCCGCAACGAAGCCATTCAGGCCACCACCGTCGCCACCCGCCAGTACGCCCGCCGCCAGATGACCTGGTTTCGCAATCGCGAAGCTGTCCAATGGTTCGACGTAGACGATAATCTCACAGACGAGCTCATCCAGGCCATCGAGCGATCCCTGGCCGCCTCCGGCTAGTTCGGGAGAATCCTTGCAGTTTACGAAGGCGCATGGCGCCGGTAACGATTTCATCATCGTCGACGATCGCGCCGAGGCCGGCCGCGACTGGTCCGCGTTCGCTGTGCGGATGTGCGATCGCCATTTCGGCGTGGGCGCCGACGGCCTGATACTCATTCGCGACATCGACGGTCCCGGCTACCAGATGATCATGTATAACCCAGACGGCTCCCGCGCCGAGATGTGCGGCAACGGCATCCGCTGCCTCGCCAGAATCCTCTTCGAAAGAGGTGCCATCGCCCGCGAGAAGGTGCCGATCGTCACCGACGGCGGCGACCGCTGGATCCAGATCGTCGACGATTCTCCCGACTCCTTCCTGGTCGCCGCTGGCATGGGCGTCCCCGAGTTCAACCCATCCCGCGTCCCCGTCGATCTGCCCGGTGAGACCGTCATCGACCACCACTTCGAGATCGACGGCACGGCCTTCGATCTCACCGCCATCTCCATGGGCAACCCCCACGCCGTCGCCTTTGTGGACTCCGTAGA
>CAZBZS010000030.1:19002-26730 GCA_964496475.1 uncultured Chloroflexota bacterium
TGGGAGCGCGGCGGCGGTATTACCCTGGCTTGTGGCAGTGGCGCCGCGGCCGCTGCCGCCGCCGCCGTCAAATCCGGCCGCGTCGCTCCGGGTATCGTGACCATGCTCGTCGATGGCGGCGAACTCTCCGTCGAGTGGCCCGGTGGGAACGCCGAGCTGGTGATGACCGGCTCTGCCGTAACCGTATACGATGGCGTCTGGCCGCTTTGATCGACACCCCATCACTGATCGGCCTGTCTGCGATCGTATCCATCCTGAAAGAGCGGTAATACCAGCACATGGATTTCCAACCCGCCGACCGCATCAAGCAGTTGCCTCCCTACCTCTTCATGCGCCTCAACGAAGTCCGCGACGCCAGGATCGCCGAAGGCGTTGATGTGATCAGCCTGGGCATCGGCGACCCCGACCTGCCGACCCCACCGGCCATCGTCGAGCGCCTGGCGGAAGCCGGACGCGACCCCACCGGCCATCGCTATTGTGACGACGGCCTGCCCGCCTTCCGGCAGGCGATCGTCGACTGGTACCGGAGGCGATTCGGCGTCGAACTCGATCCCGCGACCGAAGTCGTCCCCCTAATCGGCTCCAAAGAGGGCATCGCCCACCTGCCCGTCGCCCTCATCAATCCTGGCGACTACACCCTGGTCCCCGACCCGGGATATCCCGTCTACGCAATCGGCACCGAACTCGTCGGCGGACAGGTTCACTATCTACCCCTCACTCCTGAAAATCGATGGCTTCCCGACCTGGACGCCATCCCGCAAGAAATTACCGCTAAGGCAAAACTGCTCTGGCTCTGCTACCCCAACAACCCCACCGCCGCCGTGGCTGACCTGGAATTCCTCTCCCGCGCCGTGGATTTCGGCCGCCGCCACGACATCATCGTCTGCCAGGACGCCGCCTACTCCGAAGTCACCTACGACGGCCACCGTGCCCCCAGCATTCTCGAGGTTCCGGGGGCCATCGACTGCGTCGTCGAATTCCACTCCCTCTCCAAGACCTATAACATGACCGGCTGGCGTATCGGCTGGGCCGCCGGCGCCCCGCCCGTCATCGAGGCCCTCACCCGCCTCAAGAGCAATATGGACTCCGGCATCTTCGCCGCCGTGCAGGAAGCCGGAATCGCCGCCCTGAACATGCCGCCCGCCTGGATCGACGAGCGCAACGCCATCTATCAGCGCCGTCGAGATCTCGTGATCAACACCTTGCGAGAGATGAATCTGGAGCCCGAAGTCCCGCCAGCCAGTCTCTACGTCTGGTCTCCCGTCCCCACCGGTTACGACTCCTCCTCCTTCGCCGCCCGGGTCATCGAAGAGGCCGGTGTCATCGTCACCCCCGGGCTCGGTTTCGGACCGGGCGGTGACGGCTATTTCCGGATTTCGCTGACCATCAGCGACGAACGTCTCAAGGAGGCCCTGGAGAGACTTGCCGCCCTCAGCTTCTAACCCCGTGCCAGCCGCCGGCAGGGCGCCCATAGACTGGGTCTCGCCGGACGAGCGCGGCTTTCTGGTCGGCCTCGATTTTCGGGCCCCCGATCCCGTCTGGTCACCGGCCGACTCGCTCGTGGAGCTCGAATTTCTTGCCGCCACCGCCCGCGTCGTCGTCGCCGGCTCAACCCTCCTGTCGGTGCGCGCCCCCAATCCCGCCACCCTCATCGGCTCGGGCCAGGCCGAGGAAATCGCCCGCCGCGTTGCCGAATTGAATTGCAAGACCGTCATATTTGATGACAACCTGCTCCCCCGCCAGCAGCGAAACCTGGAGAATGTTCTCAAAGTGAAGGTAGTCGATCGCACCACCCTCATCCTCGACATCTTCGCCGCCCACGCCCGCACCGCCGAAGGCAAGCTACAGGTTGAAAGGGCGCAGATCGACTACGTGCTGCCCCGGCTCTCCGATCTCTGGGTCGACTTCTCCCGCACCGCCGGCGGAATCGGCACCCGCGGCCCCGGCGAGACCCAGCTCGAGACCGACCGCCAGGAGTTGCGCAAGCGCATTTCCCTTCTCAATGCTCGTATCGAAAAGGTCCGCCGCCGCCGCTCCCAGGCGCGCGCCGTCCGCCGCAAGCGCGGGCTGCCCCTCGTCGGCCTCGTCGGCTACACCAACGCCGGCAAATCCAGCCTGCTCAACGCCCTCACCGGCGCCACCGCCCTGGTTCAGGACCAGCTCTTCGCCACGCTCGACCCCCTCACCAGGTCACTGGTTCTTCCTGACGGCCGCAAGGCCCTCCTCACCGACACCGTCGGCTTCATCCAGCGACTCCCCCCGCGCCTCGTCGCGGCATTCCGCGCTACTCTCAAAGAGATCGAAACCGCCGATCTTCTGATCCACGTCGTCGATGCCTCTTCCGCCACCCGTACCGAGCAGATCGACGCCGTCGTCGAGACTCTCGAGGACCTCGGTGTCGCCGACACCCCCATGATTACCGTCCTCAACAAGGCGGACCGCCTGGAGGACCCCGGCGACCCCTTTCTGCCCGACGCCATCTGGGCCTCCGCCATCGACGGCCGCGGGCTGGATTCCGTCCGCGCCTCCATCGCCACCGCCCTCAGCGCCGGCGATGTCCGCCTGACCGTCAAGATTCCCTACGCCGAAGGTCGCCTTGTCGATTTGTTCCATCGCGAAGGTACCGTAGATGACACCGAGTTCACCGACGAAGCCACCATCCTGACCGGCACAATCCCAACTCGATGCGCCTCGCACTTCCAGGAGTACGAGGTCTCCGGCTAACCCCGCCCGCCCGCCAATCTCAGTCGCGCCTGGCCTTGCCCGCCCCAGCCTCCACCGCCTCCGAAGCGCTGACGCTGTACTTGTAAAAGGCGTCCCGCAGTTTCCCCACCTCATAATGGGCGTATATCAGTTTCGTCGTCGCCGGCGAGGCATGTCCCAGCAAGTCCTGCACCTCCGACAGATTGGCTCCCCGATTCAGAAGCGTCGTCGCCTTATAGTGGCGAAAATCGTGCGTGGTGGCTTCTATTCCCGCCGCCCGGGCGTAGCGCTTCACCGTCCCCCACAGCGACTGCGCCGACAGCCGTAAATTCTCGCCACCCGGGCCCGGATTCGCCAGCCTCCCGTGATGGCGAATGAAAAGCGGCCGGAAGCTGTCGTTTCGCTCGGTTACGTACAGCCTGATGTGTCCCAGCGTCTCCTCATCGAAAAAGACCACCCGCTCCCTCCCCCCTTTTCCCGTGATAATCGCCTCCGCCTTGTGCCCGTCCCCCACGTCCCGTTTATTCAGCCCCACCACCTCGTCCCGCCGCATTCCGGTGCAGAAAGCCGTAGCCAGCAGCGCTCTGTCCCGCAGAATCCGCAACCGCACGTCCGGCGGGCCTTTTCCCGGCTCCGGCAGCGGCATGCCCGCTGCGAAATCCACCACCAGTGCCAGATTCCCCTCGATTCGCGGAGCCTTGTACACGCTCTTCACCGCCACCGCCCGCGCCTGCTCCAGCGCCCGTTCCAGCGATATCTGCGGACATAGGTCATTACGGGCCAGGTACCGCAGAAACGACCGCGCCGCCGCCATATACGTGTTCACCGTCGACGTCTGCCGCCGTCCATGGCGATCGATCAGCCACAAGTAGAACTGTTCCAGGCAATTCGTCGGTAGGCGCTCGGTCGAGTCCTTTTCAATCGCCAGCCCAGAATCCTCCAGGAACTCCGTCAGTACCCGAAAACCCGTGCGATACGTCCGCCGCGTCTGCGGCGACTTCGCCCGCAGCGTCATCGTCGCGTCCGCCAGCGCCCGCTCAATCGTCGGCAGTTTCGCCATTCGGTCAGTAACCATCCCTGCTCATTCGCTTGCGTTCCTTGACATAATATTCGCTAATTTATCCGCTCGCACCCATTGCGTAAAATTACCGAAGCCGTTAGACCTACAGGAATAAGAGGGGATGGAACGCACCCCCAGCATGACCACCGACACCATCTCAAACCCGACCCGCGGACTTTCCCTCAGCCGAGAAACACTCCTCACCTTCGCCGCCGGATTCGTATTCGCCGGCGTGCTCACCGCCATTTATGTGGCCATCTGGGAGCTTCGTCTCGGCCCCAACCCCACCTTTGACCTCGTCGATCTTCTCATCGACTACTCCCCCGGCGCCGTCGCCACCTGGGCCATCGAAACCTTCGGTCACCTCGGCAAGATCCTTCTTACAGCCTCCGGCATTGGCCTCTGGATGGTGTTCGGCGGCCTCATCGCCGCTGGCGTCCGACTCCTCACCTCCAGCGACAACGGCCGCGCGCGGCTCGCCGTCTACTCCGCCTTCTCCTACCTCATCCTCACCATCCTGGTCATGTTGCCTGTCGGCATCGACCGCGGAGTCGACATGCTCATGCTGCTGGCCACCGCCGCCGCCTGGGGCTTCTTCGCCCAGTGGTTCGTGCAGCCCGAAGCCGAACTCCCCCGACAGGCGGATCGACCGGGCCCAACGACAGCGTCGCCAATAGAGCAGCCACTGGCTGCGGCGATGGCTGCGCTATTAGAACGACCAATGGTTCCCGGACGCCGCCGCCTCCTGACCATCGCCTCTGCCTCCGCTCTCGTCCTCACCGCCGGCTCCCTCGGTATCTGGACCGTCGAACGCAACCGCAAGGAGGCCGCTGCCGCGGCTGCCGCAACTCTCGCGGCCCAGGCCGCGGTCACACCCGTCCCCGGCGTCGATGCGGCCTTCATCGCCGCTCCCTTCACCCGCCCGCTCGTCACCTCCAACGAGGACTTCTACAAGGTTGACACCGAGACCCGCTCCCCCGTAATCGAAGCCACCGACTGGAGCCTCGCCGTCACCGGGCTTGTGGAGAAGGAATTAGATATCTCCTACGATTCCCTCCTGTCCATGAACTCAATCGAGTACCACGGCACCCTTCAATGTATCTCCAATGAGGTCGGCGGCGAACTCATCAGCACCGCCCTCTGGGAAGGCGTCCCCCTGCGTTCCGTGCTCAAGCTCGCCGGGCCCCTGGACGGCGCCGTCGACGTCGTGCTCGTTGCACTTGGCGGCTATTCGGATTCCATCCCCTTCGCCAAGGCCATGGAGTCCGAAGTAATGCTCGCCTACTCCATGAACGGCGTGCCCCTGCCCATCGGCCACGGCTTCCCCGTGCGCGCCTACATTCCAAACATCTACGGAATGAAAAACGTCAAATGGCTGCGCGAGATCAGGGTCGTCGATTCCGACTATCAGGGTTACTGGCAAAACCGCGGCTGGTCCGATGTCGCCACCATCAAGACCACCTCCGCCATCGACCTGCCAGAACGGCGCAACAACGCCGGCTACCCCCGCGGGCCCGTCGAGATCGGCGGCATCGCCTTCGCCGGCAACCGGGGCATAGGCTCGGTCGAATATCGGATCGACAGCCAGGGCCCGTGGCTGCCCGCCAGCATCGACGACCCGCTGTCCTTCACCACCTGGCTACGCTGGAAAGCCCAATTCGAACTTGAGCCAGGCCGCCACAAAATGGAAGTCCGCGCCGTGGATTCCGAAGGCGGCTCTCAAGAAGCCATCGAAACCAACACCCACCCCAACGGCGCCGGAGGCTACCACCGCGTCTCCATCCGCATCGAATCCTGACGCGTAGGGACCGCGATACTCGCTACTTGAGAGCACCAGTGTGGTCAGTAGTGCGATGGTTGAGGAGCGCGATCAGCCAGGTCTTCGCAAGTGCCCATAGGCAACGGCGTTCGGCTGCAGGCTCATCCCGGGTCCAGGGACGGCAGCTACGGGGAAACCATGCGGGGACGCAATCGGAGCGAGTCGTACCTACGCACGTGGGGGTGGACCCCTGGCCTAGGCGGAGGGTATTTTGATCCCCAAGGTGTCCTCATACACCTGAGGGTGGACCCGATCATGCCTTCGGCATCATGGGAGTGGAATCGATCGGAGATTCGTGGATGGCGCCTAATCCGACCCGGGAACTTGCCGAATTTGTTGTGACGACCACTTCGGATCGGTCCTTGCCACCCGTGGAGGCGCGGGCGCGAGATCTGTTGCTCGATTATTGCGGCGTTCTGATCGGCGGCAGCGTTGAGTCGGCCGGATCCCGCGCCGGAAGGTACGCGTGCAAGGACAGGTCGTCTGAGGCTTCAGTGCATCTATCCGGTCGGGCGACCGCGCCGCTGGCGGCCATGGCCAACGGAATCGCGGCGCACGCCCTTGAGCTCGATGACGTGACCAACGAGTCCTCACTCCATCCGGGAGTCGTTGTCTGGTCGGCGGTAATGGCGGCGGTCGAGCGTGGTGGCGGGACCTTCGGTGATCTCCTTGCCGCGGGTGTGGCCGGATACGAGGTGACCGTACGCGTGGGCGAGGCCCTGAATGCCACTTCCACATACGCCCGCGGGTTTCACCCGACCGGCGTTGCCGGAGCGATCGGTGCCGCCGCGGGTGCGGCAAACATCCTTGGACTCGACGCCGAAAGAACCCAGCATGCCCTAGGCCTCGCAGGGAGCATGGCCTCAGGTTCGCTTGCATACGTTCAGAACGGTAGCGATGGAAAGCGGCTCAATGCCGGGTGGGCTGCTCATGCCGGATTCCTGGCGTCCGACCTGGCCGCCGCTGGCCTGACTGGTCCTGTCGACGTTCTAACCGGCGCGTATGGCCTGCTTGCCGCCTACAGCGATGATCCTCAGCCGCTGGCGCTAACCGCGTTCGACATCGAGCACCCGGCGATGCTCGATGTGGCGATCAAACCGTACGCCTGCTGCCGGTACATTCATCCGGTTATCGACGCCTGTCGTGACCTGCGCGCCGACGACAGATTCTCGCTTGCCGAGATGGATCGGCTGTCCGTGAGCATTCTTCCGGGCGTCCGTCCGCTCATCGCCGAGCCGGCCGATCGAAAACGTAAGCCGCGGAACCGCGTGGATGCCCAGTTCAGTGTCTACTACGGCGCTGCGTTGACTCTTGTCCACGGGGCGCCGGGGTCGGCCGGGTTTGAGGCGCCCTACTTGCAGGATGAAACCGTTCAACTCATCGCCGATCGGGTTGATGTCTCGCACGATCCCGATCTGGATGCTCGCTATCCGGAACGGTGGGGTTGTCGACTGGATGTTGAGATGTCGGATGGCGCTCGCTGGGCCGTGGTAGTGGAGGACCCGCGAGGTGACCCGCGCCGACCACTATCGTCCGCTGAAGTCGACGAGAAATTCCGCTCCCTCGCGGAGCCCGTCGATCAGCGACTGGCCGAGGCGGTATTGGTATGGGTTCGCGAAGGGGATCTGCGTTCGCCCCTCCCGACCTTCTCAGGAGGGTAGGAGAGGTCCCTCAACCTGCTTCATTGTCGCATGTCGAGCCCCCTTCGCCTTCTATCAACTAGCTATTGATGCGTCTCGCTATTTTTTGTGGTTATTTCCTTGCGTTCGGCAGGCTGTGACGATTATCCGGAGCAGCGGTCGATGGGATACATCGGAGTTCGGTGAGGCTTGCTAGAGTCACTCCGAAGCTGTGAGTAACGTCTTCCCTTCGACGACCCGACAATCGCACGACCTACCCAGCCGGAGAGAGGGCCTTCTATTAGTTCGCGCGACGGATGCGTCTTTCGGCGCGAAGGCCTACAGCAGACTCTAGGTCCGGCGCCTACCAGACATCACTGGGAGACAACATGTACATTCTGGGATGTGTGTAGTACATACTCCCCATTACGGACAACACCTTTGGAGCCTATGTCAGAGAACAGCGAGAAGGCCGTCGCCAGGATGATCGCGATTATTCGGTAAGGCGCGTTGCCGCCCGAATCGGG
>CAZBZS010000031.1:0-26207 GCA_964496475.1 uncultured Chloroflexota bacterium
CGCAGGCGGTGGAAGGCCGTCGCCTCCCCGCACCCGGGGGCGGTCTCGGCGGTGGTGAGTGGGGTGCTGGAGCGCAGGGAGCCAACGTGTCGCGAGAGGTACTGGTGGATGCCATGGCCGAGTTCGTGCGCCACAGTCATCACATCGCGGATGCGGTCGGTGTAGTTGCAGAGGATGTAGGGGTGTACGTTCGCCGGTCCGCCGGCGCTGAAGGCTCCGCCGCGCTTGCCATTGCGAAGTTCGGCGTCGATCCACTTCTTCTCGAAGAACTCGCTGACGATCTCCCCGGCCTGTGGCGAGAACTGACTGTAGCTGTCGGTGACGATCTCGCGGCACTCGTCCCAGGTTCGTTCCGGCGAGTCGTCGCTGAGCGGGGCGTAGCGGTCGTAGTCGAAAAGCTCATCGTAGCCGAGCAGTCGCCTTTTCAGTCGGTAATAGCGATGGACGGTGGGGTGGGCGTCCTCGCAGGCATCCACCAGTGCGTCGACGGTGCTCTGCTCGATTTCGTTGGATAGATTCCGTGAGGACATCGGGGTGCCGTACGAGCGGATTTCGTCGTCGACTTTGTGATCCTGGACGAGCACATTGAAGATATAGGTCAGGACGTGCTCGTGTTGCTTCAGGGAGACCGTCAGGGCCTCGGCGGCGGCCTGCCGCATTGTGCGATCCGGGTCGTACAGCAGGGCCAGGGTTTCGGACTCGTTGAGACGTCGGACCTTGCCGTCGTGGTCGACGTCGCAGGTCATGCGGCCGGTGATCTCGTCGAAAAGCCGGGTGAAGGCCCGTCCGCCCGTGTTGGCCTTGCGCTCCAGCACGGTCTCCTCGGACTCGCTGAGCTGGTGGGGGCGATAGCGGCGTTCCTTTTCCAGGAAATGCCGGTAGCGGTCGAGTTCGGCGTGGTCCATCAATGGCAGGGCGATCTTGTCGTCCAGCGCGGCCCATTCCAGCTCGAAGAACACCAGCCGGTTTCGGATGGCCGAGGAGGTCTCCATCACCGAACTCAGCAGCCGCCCGTTCGCCGGGTCGTCGCTCTTGGCGGCGTGCAGCAAATGGGCGTAGACCGCCGGGGTGTCCATGAGCTGCACGATGGCCTGCAACTCTTCCACCGCCGCCTCGAGGGCCGGTGCGTCCAATCCCGTCAGCTCGCCTCGGTAGGCCTTCTCGAAGGCGGCGGCGCGCTTGTCGGCAGACTTTAGATCGGCGTCGATTTTGGAGTCGTCCGCGGCGGCGTAGAGATCGGAGAGGTCCCAGGTGACGCCGTCGGCGCTGGTGGTAGGAGTGGGTTCGGTGGTCATGTTGGCTTTGTCCCGGCGGATTGGATCGGTCCACGAAATCGGAGTCGCCGATTATGGCAGGTGGCGGCCCGGCGTTGATGCGGCCGGCGCCGTGGCGGGGCGCCGGGATCGGGACAAGCAGGGTTTGGCGGGTGTGGTTCCGCCGAATTTCGGCCGGTTACGGAGTGATACCATTCGCCGGAGCCGCTTGGATCTGGCCCGGAAAGACCGATGAAGACCTACTACCTGACCTGTGCGATTGATTATCCCAATGGCGAGCCGCACCTTGGCCACGCCTTTGAGAAGATCGGCGCCGACTGTATCGCCCGGTTCAAACGGCTGCAGGGCTACGAGGTTTTCTTCTCCACCGGCGTCGACGAAAACAGCCTGAACGTCGCCCGCACCGCCCGCGAGGCGGGGCAAGACCCGCGGGAGTTCATCGACGACCTTTCGCCCCGGTTCAACACCCTCTGGAAGAGCCTAAACATCTCAGCCGATGTGTTCGTCCGCACTACCGAACCCCGCCACATCGAGGCATCGCGGGAGTTCTTCCGCCGCGCTCACGACAACGGCGACATCTATAAGGGAAAATACGAGGGCTGGTATTGCCTGTCCTGCGAGAGCTATTACCCAGACGCCGATCTCGTGGATGGAATGTGCCCGGTACACGAGACGAAACCGGAGTGGTTATCGGAACAGAATTACTTCTTTGCGCTTTCCAGGTACGAGGACCGGCTGCTGGAGCATTTCGAGCAGAATCCAGATTTTGTGCGGCCGGAGTTTCGTCGTAACGAGGTCCTGAATTTCATCAAGGACGGGCTGAGAGACTTCAGCGTCTCGCGCGCCGGGGCCGACTGGGGTATCCCGGTGCCGATTGATGAGAGCCAGGTGATCTACGTCTGGTTCGATGCCCTGGTCAACTACGCCACAGTCGTCGGCTTCCCGGGTGACGAGGCGACATTCGCCAGATGGTGGCCAGCCGACGCCCATGTGATCGGTAAGGACATCCTGCGCTTTCATGCCATCTACTGGCCCGCCATGCTGATGGCCGCTGGAGTGGAATTGCCCCGGTCGGTCATCGGGCACGGTTGGATCGACCTTGAGGGCAAGCCGATGAGCAAGACGACCGGGACTGTGGTCGATCCGGCCGCAGTGATCAAAAAGTACGGGGTCGATCCGTTGCGCTATTACCTTCTGCGCGAAGTGCCTTTTTTCCGGGATGGCAGCTTTGTCTGGGACAACCTTGACGGGCGCTATCACCGGGAGCTGGGCAACGACCTGGGCAATCTGCTGAATCGCACCGTCTCGATGATCGGTCGCTACCGGGAGGGCGTGTTGCCGGAGGCCGGGGCGGATACGGAGTCGGAGACTGTGCTGAAGACGGTGGCGAGCGAAGGGTGGGAGAAGGTTGAGCAGGGATTTGAGGGCTGGAACTTCAGCGATGCGCTGGCCGATCTGTGGAAATTCGTGGCTGCCGCCAATCGCTACGTCGATGCGACGCAGCCATTCAAGCTGGCTCGCGATCCCGAGCAGGCCGGGCGGGTGGATACGATCCTGTACAACCTGGCGGAGTCGCTGCGGCTGATCGCGCTGCTGCTCGCCCCGGCCGCGCCGGCGACGTCGGATCGGATCATGGCACAGCTCGGCGCAGACCCGGTCGCGGCCGGATCCTGGGAAACTCAGCGGGACTGGGGAGGTCTGGTTGCAGGCGGTCCAGTCCCCGGTGGAGCCCCGCTGTTCCCGAGGTTGGAATAGCCGCCGGGGCGGATGTTGTTCTTCGATTCGCACTCCCACCTGAATTCCGACGAATTCATGGATGATCTCGACACGGTCTGGGAGCGCGCCCGGGAAGCCGGGGTCGAGCGGACGCTGGTGGCGGGCTACGACCTGGAATCGAGCCGCCGCGCGTTTGAACTCAGCGGACGTTATCCGGGCATGTACGCGGCGGTTGGAATTCATCCGCACGATGCCGATCAGGCCGGCGCCGGGGCGATACGCGAGCTGGCGGGTCTGGCCCGCGAAGCCGGTGTGGTGGCCATCGGCGAGACGGGACTAGACTTTAATCGCGGCCGGGACACGCAGCCGACGCAGGAGGCGGCGTTTCGGGCTCATCTGGAGCTGGCAGAGGCCACCGGACTGCCCGTCGTGATCCATGTGCGCGATGCTTTCCCCGAGGTGCGGGCCTGCCTGGAAGGTTACGGAGGCGCCGGGGTCTTACACTGTTACACGGGTGATGAGGCGCAGTTGGACGGGTTTCTGCCGCTCGGCCTGTATATTTCGTTCGCTGGTGTAATAACCTACCGATCGGGCATTGCAGTCGGCGAAACGGTGAAAATTGTGCCGGGAGACCGTCTGATGATCGAAACCGATTCACCCTATCTGGCGCCGCAATCGCGTCGGGGAAAAAGAAATGAGCCGGTAAATCTGGTGGAGACGGCTACAAAGGTGGCGGAATTACGAGGGCTGGACCTGGCCGATCTTGCCGCGACGACCAGCCAGAACGCCTGTCGGCTCTTTGGGATAGAGGACAGCTGATGGGCGCCACGCGCTCGGCCACCACTCTCGCAGACATCCTCGATCCGGTCGCCGGCTGGATAGACCTCGGCAACGAGCGCCTGGCCGACATCGCCCGCCGGGAGAGCGGCACGGCGCTAGGGACCATTCTCAATTTCTCTATTGACGCCAACGGCAAGCGAATTCGACCGGCCCTCGTTTTTCTGGCTTCGGAGCTATGTGGCAAGGCGGGGGACGGCGCGGTTGACCTGGCCGCCGCCACGGAGTGCCTACACTCCGCCACGCTGATCCACGACGATATCGTGGACGGGGCGGACTCGCGGCGTGGTCGGGACGCGGTGCATGTGAACTGGTCCGAAGGCGCGGCGGTGCTCACAGGCGACTACCTCTTCGCGGCAGCGGCGGGACTGGTCGGAGGGCTCGACCTGCCGCGAATCATGACCCTGTTCGCCGATACCATCATGCAGATTTCCCGGAGCGAGTTCGATGAGCCTACCTACGGCCCCGACGGTGAGCTGATGATCAATGCTTATGTGGCCAAGATTGAGGGGAAAACCGCCTCATTATTCGGTCTTTGCTGCGAGGCGGCGGCGGTACTGGCCGGAGGTGATGAGGACCAGCAGCGTGATCTACGTGCCTACGGCCTGAACCTTGGCAACGCTTTTCAAATCGCCGACGACATCCTCGACGTGACCGGGGACGCCGACGTGATCGGGAAGCCGGTCGGGGGCGATCTGCAACGGGGCCTGCTGACGTCGCCGACGATCCACTTCCTGCAGACCGACGGATCGGACAAGAGCGCGGTTGTCCGGTTCTACGGCGACAGCACTCCTGACGAGGAGGTGCTGCACGAGGCTCTCGGGGAGCTTGACCGGTCGGGGGCGGTGGCCAGCGCCCGCACCGACGCCGAGCGCTTTGGCCAGAAAGCCCGGGACAGTCTGGCGGCCTTTCAGGACTGTCCTTACTTGCGGGCGTTGGAGGGATTGACACATTACGTCGTCAGCCGGGCCAGCTAAAGCCCCTGTCGACGACGCGGTCGATGTCCGCCGGATGTTCGACGCCATCGCGCCGCGCTACGACCGGGCCAACCGGGTAATCAGCCTTGGTATGGATCTGCGCTGGCGCTGGAAGGCGGTCCGTCAGGCGCTGGCCCGCGCGCCCCGGGTCGTGCTGGATGTCGGCGCCGGGACCGGGGACCTGACCCGCATGCTCGCGGCCGTTGGCGGACCGCACCTCCGGGCGATCGGCGTGGATTTTTCTTTGCCCATGCTCCGTGTGGCCACGACCCGCCCCGGGAACGGCGCTACGCGGGTCGGCTACGTGCAGGGCGACGCGCTGACGCTGCCGGTCGGGCCGGAATCGGTCGACGCCATCATCACGGCGTTTACCATTCGCAACATTCGTGACCTGCCGGCCGTTATCAAATCGTTCGCCCGGGTGCTGAAACCGGGTGGGACCGTGACGATTCTGGAGATTACGCCGATGGGAAACGGGCCAGTGGGTCGTCTGTTCAGGCTGTACTTCGGGAGGGTCGTGCCGCTGCTGGGCCGGCTGGTCACCGGGCATCCGTTCGCTTACCGGTACTTGCCCGAATCGGTACAACGCTTTCGGGATGCCGAAGGCCTGGCGCTACTGCTCGGCGAAAACGGCTTTGAGAAGGTAAGTTTCGCCCGACTTGGTATGGGCAGCGTGGCCATCCACCACGGCGTCCGTTCGCTGTAGACGCATGGACCCGGAGGATGAAAGATTCACCGTCCGCCCGCTCGACGCCCGGGAGTGGGCGGGACTTATCGAGCGGAGCCCGCACCCGAGTTTTCTGCAGGACGAGCCCTGGGGAGAGTTGAAGACTCGATTCGGCTGGCGGGCGTTGCGGCTTGGAGCGGTGGACGGCGACGGGACGGCGCAGGCCGGCCTCCAACTACTGACCCGGGCGGCGCAGCCGCTGAAGTTTCTGCCCGGAGCGGGCATAGCCTACGTCCCCCGCGGTCCGATCGGCCTAGCGCCGCTGGAAGCGATCGGACCGTTGCTGGACGAAACCGTGCGGGTCGCCGCCGGGACTGGGGCGTCGTTCCTGAGAGTTGAGCCGACGGCCGAATACTTCGACACGGTCGGGCCGGTGCTGGCCGGGCTGGGATTCACGCGAACCCGGCAGTACGTGCAGATACGCGCCACCGGTTACGTGGATCTGCGGCCTGCCGAAGAGCAAATTTTGGCCGGATTCAAATCCAAGACCCGCTACAACGTGCGACTCGCCGGGCGGCGGGGGGTGGAGGTACGGACGGCGACCGCCGGCGCTGACCTGGATTCGTTCTACGGGATGACCGTGGTGACCGGGCGGCGGGACGGCTTTGCCGTTCACGGTCAGGAATATTACGACGCGGTGTGGGAGACCTACCGGCCCGACGCCGGACAGCTGCTGATCGCCGGCGTCGAGGGCCGGGATGTGGCCGCACTGTTCGCCGTGCGTTGCGGCTCGGTGGCGACCTATCTTTACGGCGCGTCCACGGGCGCTCATCGACGGGCGATGCCCAACTACATGCTGCAATGGGAAGCCATGCGGTGGGGGCGGGCACAGGGCTGCGAGACTTACGACCTGTGGGGGCTGGGGGATCCGGAGATCGAGGACGATCCTATGGCCGGGGTAAACCGATTCAAGGAGGGCTTTCAGCCCCGAAGGGTGCTTCACCCCGGTGCGTACGACCGGCCACTGAATCAGCTTTCTTACCTGGTACTGACTAGGGTGCTCATGCCCGCTCGGGCAGCGTGGCAGTCGATCCGGTCAGGCCGGGCGACGGCCCCGCCGCCGGGCTGATCGTGCGGCTGCGAGAGCTGATCGCGGATTTGCCGGCGGCCGAAGTTCGCCGCGGGAATCCGGAGATCGCGGGAATCGAGTTTGATTCTAGGGAGGTCACCGCTGGAGATCTCTTTATTTGCATATCTGGAACCGACGCCGACGGGCATGCGTTTGCGAGCGAAGCGGTGAGTCGAGGCGCGGCGGCCGTCCTGGTGGAACGCTTTCTCGATCTGCAGCCGGATGTCACCCAGGTGCTGGTGGCCGAAGCGCGGCGCTCGATGGCCGCCGTGGCCAGACGATTCCACGGATTTCCGGACGAACGCCTGGGGTTGATCGGGGTAACCGGCACCGACGGCAAAACCACGAGCGCGACCCTTCTAACCGAGATATTGCTGGCCTCCGGTCGTTCGCCAGGGTTGATTTCCACGGTCGATCGCCGGATCGGTACCGCCCGGGCGGCGAATCCCGAGCACCAGACGACGCTTTCGTCCCTGGAATCCCAACGGCTGCTGGCTGAGATGGTGACCGCCGGAAACGACTGGGTGGTGCTGGAGACCTCGTCCCACGGCCTGGATATTGGTCGGGTGGACGGATTCGCCTTCGATGTCGCTGTGTTCACCCGGATCACCCGCGAGCATCTGGATTATCACGGGACGGTGGCGGCCTATGTCGAGGCGAAGGCCGGGCTGCTGAATCTGTTGGCGGCGGGGGGTGGGGGGCGAGGAAAATGGGCTGTGCTCCCGGTGGAAGACGATCATCTGGAACTACTACGAAAGCGGGCCGGGACGATCCCGGTTCTGACCTATGGCCGAGGCGCCGGGGCGGACGTGCAGGGAACCGCCGTCACCGGATCGATGGAGGGAGTCCGCTTTACCGCCAAGACTCCCTGGGGAACGGCGGAAATCGAGTCTTCGCTGGTGGGCGAATTCAATGTGGACAACTGCCTGGCGGCGATCGCGACGGCGGGCGCTCTGGGCGTCTCGCCGGAAGACTGTGCCCGCGGCGTCGCCGGATGCACCGGTGTGGTGGGTCGCATGCAGGCAGTGGTCGCAGGTCAGCCCTTCGAGGTGATCGTCGACTATGCGCACACCGCCAAGAGCCTGAGGAATGTGCTCGATCTGCTGGCTCAGTATTCGTCTGGACGGCTATTCGTGGTTTTCGGCAGTGCCGGCGAGCGGGACACGGAGAAGCGCCCGGCGATGGGAGCGGTCGCGGCCCTGAACTCGGCCTATTTCGTGATTGCCGATGAGGACCCGCGCGGCGAGGACCGGGATAGAATCGCTGCGGATATCGAAAACGGAGCGCTGGCTGCCCGGCCCGAGACCCCACACGCGATCGTTCACGATCGCCGGGAGGCGATCCGGCATGTCTTCGGGAAGGCGGAGGTGGGGGACACGGTGCTGCTGGCGGGGAAGGGGCACGAAAATTCGATCATCGGGCCGGACGGGCCGGTGTCCTGGGACGAAGTCAGGACAGCGCGAGACCTGCTGGCGAAGTTGGGCTATGCGGATACCGCTCACGAAACCGACTAATTAACGCACAGAATTCGCGGGGAGGTTGCGAGTCCGCCTTTGCAGATGGCCCGGCGGAGCGAAAAGCTAGTCGCGGCCGGCTACCGCCGAGCTGCAGGATCCTTCTTCGATCTCGCCCTCTTCGCCGGGGACCTTGAAGGACTGGCCGCAGGAACAGGAAGCCTGGGCGCGGGGATTGCTCACGGCAAAGCCGGCGCCCATGAGGCCGTCCTTGAAATCGATCACGCAACCGTTGTAGAGCGGCAGGGTGGGAGTGTCCAGGTAGAGGGTGACGCCGAGAGATTCGCCGATAATATCGGTGTCGGCGGGTCGCTGCGCGATGCCGAGCTGGTACTCCCAGCCGCCGCACCCACCGGGTGCGACCCCGACCTTGAGCGCCGCGTTCTCGTACTCCTTGTGCTCGGTGATCTGCCGAAACGCGGCCGCAGCGGCCTCGGTGAGGATTACGTCGGTTTCCGTTTGAGTCGTGTCCAAATAGTCTCCTGTTGGCCGGAACTCGACCATTACGTGGCATTTGCTTAGGGTTGGTCGGTCAACTGATTGTACGACCCGGCGAGCGCCCCGCCAAGACCGACCCGATGTTCGGGGGGCTTTCAAGTCCGACAAAAACTAAGTAACCATCCCCGACATGGGACGTTTCGTCTTAGGATGTTAAGCGAGAAAGAACTCACACAAAGGAGCAAGGGCGCGGCCGTAGGGTCGGCTCTGTGACTATCCGGACCATGCGCATCTCGGTAGGACGCTTGATTCTGGCCGTGGGCCTATTGCTTGCGGGCGGGCTGTTGTTGGCCGGCTGCGGTTCGAGCGGAGAGGCGGCCGAGGCACCCGCGCCCGAACCGGCCTCGCCTCCGCCTGAATTGAATCCGCCGGGCCCAATACCCGCCGCGATGGCCACTCCACCGGGTGCGGGCTTGGGTGAGTCGCCTTCGAGACCGACCCCGGTCAACGTGGCGGATCCGACCGCCACCCCGGAGCTACCGGCCGCGGAGGCCACGGCCACACCGCGACCCCTCAAGCCGACTCCGACGGCCATCCCCACCCGGAGCGACCCGCAGGGCTCCACCGGCCGGGTGACGATGACGCGGGCGGTGGACTCGCGCCAGCGCCCCTCGGAGCCGGCGGCGGTATTTGGCGAGAACGAGCGCGCCTATGTATCGGCGGAATTCATCGGAGTACGAAAAGACGCCGTGCTGGGGGTCCGTTGGCTGCGCGGCGGGGTAGAGTCATTCATGTTCGAGATGGAGCCGTCGGCGGCCTTTTCGCGCGGGTTTTTCGCCTTCTTCTTCGACCCGGGTGGACCTGGCAGCGCCGGTAACTACTCGGTGGAGGTGCTGATCAGCGGTGAGGTGGTGGCTGCGGTCGAGTTTGAGGTTCGCGCCGGCGGCAGCGCTCCGGCGGCGGGCTGAATAAGTCTCCGGAATAGCCTCCGAGCAGCTCGGCGAGCGCTTGCCGAGTCATCTGATAACGGGAGCCGCTTACTACTGCTGGACTACGCAGGTATCCGCCATTCGCTCATGCGTTCCTCGGTGGGTTGATCTGAACAATACCAGCCAAATATTGATGGGTCCGACGAACGGGACGAAGGGCATCACTATGTACATAAGGTCTCGTGCCAGTACCTATCCATTTGAATCTTCCCGGCTGCCCGAGTCGACGAAACCCTGCATGTGTCCACGGTGGGCATCCAGGTGCTCCTCAGGGATGAGCTCATTGAGCGACAGGCCGATGGCTTCTCGGGCCAGGTACCCGAATATCGCCTCTGCGCTCTCGTTGGAATGGACGATGCGGCGATTGTGATCTACTGAGATCATCGCGTTCGCCGTGGCCCGGATGATGCCGGCGAACCGGTTGCGCCCAGCTTGCTGCGTGGCCAGTGTTCGCCGCAGGCGAGCTGCGAACAGGGCCACCGACAAATCAATGATTTGCGCGACCCAGTCGGCAGGGTGGCCGATCGCCAGACCGAAGACATTCCCAGAATCAGGATCTTGAGCACGAAGTATGTGACAAGCAAAATTGCCGCGAGGAAGGTTGCCCACCGTGCCCCCAGATACCATCCGGCGAGCGCCGTGGGAACCACCGCCAGCATGAGACCACATGCCCGAGTTCCGCGAAGAATAGGATGTAGAAAATCAGATACGCTAGGGTCGCCAGCGCTACCAACAGCGGACCTCGCCATTCTGCAGAAATGCGAGACCGCCCTGACCTCGTCATTTTCGGTTCCCTGCCCGTTTCGAGACTGTCTGCGAGCTGGCGATTATCTCCCGGTGGCCCCGGCCGATCTGTTAGCTGGTTCTCGTTTTCGGAACGGTCGGTGAGGGTCTCAATGGAGTTCGAACGTTACTCTTTCTGGCGGCAATATTTCAGTGTCCATCGTTACAATTTTGCCACTGTCTTGGCCGCGCTGATACGTTCCCGCAACGCTATCATCGAAATGGATCGAACCAAGCAGGTATTGAGGGGGACGGTCGTGGATATCAGATCGCTGCGAAGCGGTATTCGGGCCGCGGCCCCGTCGGATGCCTATTTCAAGTCTTGGCCTGCAATTGCTCGTGATGTTGTCTCCCGCCGGCCTGAAGCCTCTGGCGAATTCCTGTGGCGCTTTTCCGATCGTCGAAGCGGCAGTGGCGCCTGGCAGGTTACGCCGGGCGTGTTCGACACGACCTACCCCCGGGACGAGACCTTTTACGTTCTTGAGGGCGAGATGACCATCACCGACCAGAATGGGGATATCCTGATCCTACGCGCCGGGAATTAGGTCTTCGTTCCTATTGGCACCGTCGCCCGATGGGATGTCACGGAGCCCGTGCGTAAGGTCTTTCACGTCCGCGCCGACGAGCCCATCGGAGAGAATGACGGCTAGGCCCGGACCGATTGGTGTCCGGAGGAGGTTCATGAAAAGACGGCCCGCATGCGCTTATTGACGGCGTCTTCTGGTTCGCGCGGCTGGCGCACCCCGCTGGTGGTGCTTGCCGGTGGGTGCGCCATCTCGCTGGTGGGACTGGGCTCGCGGTCCGCGTTCGGATTGTTCCTCGAACCGATGACGATGGCCCACGGCTGGAGCCGCGAATCATACGCTCTGGCGATCGCTATTCAGAATGTGCTGTGGGGGGCGTCGATGCCTTTCGCGGGGGCCATGGCCGACCGGTACGGCCCGGTCCGCGTGCTCATGGCCGGGGCGGTGGCGACGGCGGCCGGAATCTAGGGTATGGCGGAAGCGGAATCCACCGGGATGCTCTATCTGACGGGTGGTGTCATAACCGGGCTGGGCGGCGCCCTTACCGCCTTTTCGCTGGCGGTGGCCGCCATGTTGAGAGTAGTAGGACCGGAGAGGCGATCGCTTGTCATCGGCCTGGGCATGGCCGCCGGCTCGCTGGGAATGGTGATCTTCTCGCCGATAACCCAGGCGCTGATAACCAACCTCGGCTGGCACGACGCCCTGGTCGGTCTTGCGGTCATCTCTATCGTGATCGTCCCCCTGGCCATACTGTTACCCGACAATCCCGACGGCGGTGTTGCGGCGGTACCGGGGCAAACGGTGGTTGGGGCGGTGCGGGAGGCGGCGCGTCACCGCGGCTACGTTTTGCTCACGACCGGATTCTTCGTCTGCGGGTTTCACGTCACTTTCATCAGCATCCATTTTCCTGCTTACATCTCGGACCTGGGACTCAATCCCGCAATTGCCGCCTGGTCCCTGGCACTCATCGGCCTTTTCAACATCGGCGGCTCTTTCATGTCCGGGTTCGCCGGCCAGCGATGGAGCAAGAAGGCCGGGCTGAGCTTCATTTACTTCAGTCGGGCGGTCGCGATTCTCGCCCTGCTGTTGCTGCCCAAGACGGAGATGACCATGTACGTGTTCGCAGGGGCCATGGGTCTGTTGTGGCTCTCCACGGTGCCGCTGACTACGGGCATAGTCGCGCAGGTGTTCGGGGTGCGCTATTTCGCCACTCTCTCCGGTATCGTATTCTTCAGCCACCAGGTGGGCAGCTTCCTGGGCGTGTGGCTGGGTGGGGTGGTCTACGACCGGACCGGTTCGTACGACGGCATGTGGTTCGCCGGCATCGTGCTGGGTGTCGCGGCGGCGCTAATCCACCTGCCGATCAACGAATCGCCGCTTGCGCGATTCAGGGATGTGGCCTGACGCTCCCCGGGTGTTTTAGTCTCGCCGTTTTTGCGGCAAGGCGCTACTGTTGCCCGCGGCTCCTAGCACAACCATCGGCTCCAGTTCACACGACCGGGATGCCGCGGATTGCACTAAGCTACGAAGACCGTCGCCCGCCTATCGCGTTCCGCCGGGAGCTGCCACGGCGATGGGGAGGTGCCAGGGTCCCGGTGGGTCCCGCGGACTTCAAATCCGTTGGGCGGCATAGCGATGTGTCGTCGGTGGGTTCGACTCCCATGCACCTCCGCCACAGGCTTGACCGCTCGATGGAAACGACTCGCTGACGTCTCCCACGTATCCGGATTGGGACCCGGATTGTGCTTTTGACAGCCACGCTGACAGCCACGGGAGTCACGGATCGCTGCTAGGCAGGTGAAGGGATGAGCGATCCGGTCGATCTGGCTATCCCGTCGCCCCGAGCGCCGCATCAATACGATAAGCCGCCTCGTCCTGCAGCGCGGGGATTCCGTGACTATACGTATTCATTGTCAGACCAATCGTGCAGGTCGGCCCTATTCGCTTTCCACGAGCGAGTCGCGCGGCCAACGATCGACGGCAAAATCCGCAAGCACTTCGGCACGCGCGCGAGTCGTTTCGGCAGTCCACTCGCTATGGTCAAGACTGCGTCACAGCCTGCGAAATCGCTGACATACGACGGAAGTCAGTGGCTTCGGAGGGGATGAGGTCAATCCGTCTCTTGGGAAGCCGTCATCCCATAGGCACGGCCGTCCCAGCCCGGCCGCTTAGGTGCGCCACGGGCTAAGAACGGCTCGACCAACCCTTAGCCAAACCCGCCCCGGTCCCGACCACCGTCTACACTGTCGGATCATGAAACTGCGTCCCATCCTGCTCGTTTCCGTCGCCCTAGGGCTCGTGGTTTTCGTCCCGATTCTGGTCGTTGTGGGGCTGGGACTTTACGGATCCTCCATTGGCGGCCAGTCGACCGGCGTCGCCACGTCTGGCGCCGAGCTGCGGCTGGTGCCGGCCAGCGGCAGCCCGGGCTCAACTATCACCGTAAGCGGTCGCAACTGGGCGCCTCGCGAGGAAGTCTCCATTTACGTCGATATCCCGGATTCAGCCGCCACCGGCGATCGGCGCGTGCGTCTCCTTTCGATCACCGCCTCGCGGTCCGGCGCGTTTGAGGTCGATGTCGTGTTCCCATCCCTAATCCTCACCTCGGAGACGACGGTGGCCACGGTCGAAGCCGAGAGTCTGGCCCCGGGCGCCGGCGCCTCTTTGGTCCGGGCCGATTTCGGAATTGTTGGCTATGAAACCGAGATCGAGGTACACGTTGTTGACGCTCGCCGGGGCCGCGGTCTGCCGGGTGCCCGCGTGCAAATATCGGACGATTTTGGTCGGTCCATCGCCGCGGCCACCACCGATCTCGCCGGTCTCGCCACTTTCGCCGGAGTCCGCCCCGGTGTCGCCGGGCTCGATGTCAGTCTCCTCGACTATCAACGCCGGCAGACCACAATGACGGTCCCGGAATCAGGTTTTTACGATGTTCAGGTTGAGCTCGCCCCGTCCCCATCCCAGCGTCTCCTCATTCCTCACCCGGATAGTCTGGGCGGCGGGCTCCTAATGTACGGCCTCCTCGACCGCGCTTCTGGCCTTGTCCTGGACAGCATCGCCTCCGTTCATCTCCGCGGAGTCCGTCTTCAGACCGTCCTCGACCCCGGTATCGAATATCGCTTCGCGCTTCCTGCCAAAATACGCATTTCTCAGGCAGGAGATCTCGGATCTGCCCAGCCACCCCGGGCCCTCAGCTCCATCCTTGCCGTAGTCAACCTTCTCAAGGGCTTCTCGGAAAGAAGGCCGTCCCACGTGTATTACGCCGGCAATACGGGCGTCATTGACGTCGTTTTCGCGATCGACGATTCCTACTGGGCGACCCAGAGCCTGTACCTGGTGGACGGCCGCAGCTCCCGGATCGTGCGCCGGGTTCGCTTCGGGCCCGAAGCGCTGCCACCCGTCCTCAGCCAAGATCGATCCCGAATCTTCGTCCTGAACTGGTTCACTCGGCGCGTCGATGTCCTGAGCGCCGCAACCGGCGGACGGATCGAGCGGATCGACGGGCTGCCGCCGTTCATCGGCTTCGTCACCGCCGAACCCGAAAGCAACGGTCTCTACCTGATCTCCAGTCTCAGCGGCGTTATATATCGTTTCGATGTAGATCAGCGCGCGGTCACCGCCGAAATTGGCACCATCCCCCGTGCTACCGGCCTCGTTCCCGATTCCCGGCGAGACCGCCTTTATGTATTCGGGGAAGAACTCGACTTCCTCACCGTCATCGATCGTGATACCGGGAATATCGAAGGAGTCTTCCCCCTGGATCAACCCATCGAGTGGCTCTGGGTGGACCCCGACGGCGCGTCATTATTCGCCGGCGCCTACGGTGATAGTCACATCCAGGTCATCGATGCGATTTCACTTGAGGTGCTGACCACAGTCGAGCTTCCGCCCGTCCTCCGTCGCCGCGTCCCGACGAGGCTGCCCACCGAGATTCCCTAACCATGGCTGTGTCAAACGCCCGCTCGGCTGACCGTGCGGCTCGCCAGTCGCGGCGCGACCGTGCGAAGAATTTAGTACAGGTGAGGGCGTGCGCGAGCCTGGTCGGGTTACTAACCCCCGGACCTGTTAGAAGTACAACCCCCCCCCGCTCGATTTTCACCGCACCCGGCAAGCGCCATTCCGGCTCCACCCACCACCACCAGCCCGGTCAATCGCAGTAACCGGCGTCGGGTCAGGTATCGCCTACGCGCGGTAACCATGCCCCCCATCTACTCCTCCGGTGTTGATGACGGCAGCGACGCCAAGCCTAACCGCACTGAGAATTCGCCCGCACTCTCAGCCCCTGGCAATTGTCCGCATCCCTTAGCCCTAGCGGAGCTAATTCCAGCCGAGCCAGGTCGCCGTTTTGGCGTCGCGCTCGCGGGCAGGGGGAACGGCCTTCTCCCCTGGGTAGCCCAAAAATACCAGGCCCAGAATTCTGCTGTTGTCATCCACGCCGAGCAGGTCCCGGAGCACGGGACTTTCGATCGCCGGTGGAGTGCGCACTTTTGAGGCTATCCCCTTTGCCCAGGCCGCGAGCATCATGTTTTGCATGGCCATCCAGGTGGCGGCGAAATCCTCACGCTCGTACACGTCCTCATCATCTAGGGCCGACGTGACGACCACAACCACCGGCGCCCGCGTGAGCATGTTCGCTGCCTTCGCCACCTCCTGCTTGCCTTCCGGCGTGCTCTCGTCGACTTGCGCCGAAACGGATTCAGCCAGCTGGCTGCTGATTCGCTCCCGCTCGTCGCCGGCCACGACGTAGAACCTCCAGGGCTGAGTGAAGCCATGATTCGGCGCCATGACGGCCGCCTCCAGGATTTCTGCGATGTCTTCCCGCGAAGGTGCGACATCTGTCATCCGATTCACGCTGCGGCGGGTCTGAATAGCTTCAAGTACATCCAATGTCCTGATTCCTCCTTGGTCGGCGTTGCGCGGGCAACAAGTTTTGGCCCGGTCGCCCGATTCTATTCTCGCGGGTCGGTCCGCCCGGGGATGTCCCCCCGATCCGCGCCGCGTAAGATCGCGGATACATTCCGGAGCTCACTGCCGCTCCCAATTGTCGCTCCACCGTAATTGGGCGGAGGGGGTTTCGATATAGCTGTCCTGCCCGTGCGCGCTGCGCCCTACGAATACTGCCTGATTCGCAGACCGGCCTCTTGCACGAGGGCGGAATAGACGGGCTGCAGCTCGGTGTCGTAGCCGATATCCTCCTCGTAGACCACCTCGCCGACCCCGGCCTGGATCATCTCCTTCACGCAGCCAAAGCAGGGGCGGAGGGTCGAGTAGATGACAGCCCCTGAGGTGGAGGTTCCGTGCCGCGCCGCGAGGGCGATGGCGTTCTGCTCGGCGTGGACGCAGAGGCAGGTGTCGTAACCCTGGCCCGGCGGGGTCTCCCCGGTGCAGCGAGGACAGCCGCCGTCGTCGCAATTGGTCACCCCGAACGGCGTCCCGTTGTATCCGGTGCTGATGATCGTCCGGTTTTTCACCGCGATCGCCCCGACCTTGCGCCTGGAGCAATTGCTTCGCTTCGCGACCTCCCGCGCGAGATTCATGAAGTACTCATCCCACTCTGGTCTTCGTTCTCGCTCGCTCGCAGCGCGGGATTGTCCTGCTACCGCCATCGTCCCTCCGTGATTTGATTGCCCGCGCCTGCCGGGTGGGGCCGAAGCTATTGTCCCACATGCGGGTCAAAAGGATTGCGGCGGCACACCGGTTTTCGTCCCGCACGGCGTTCGCGTATCCTAAATGCCCTCGTCAGCGCAATCTATTCCATGCCATCGAGACCCGGAGCGGCTATGAAAGCGATACAAATCACCGAATTGGGTGGGCCCGAGAAGCTGACCCTGGTCGACATCGACCGGCCGGAGCCCGGCTCCGGGGAGGTGCTGGTCAAGATCGAGGCCGCCGGGCTCAACTTCATTGACACCTACCAGCGGGCCGGTCTGTATCCGATCGAGCTTCCCTACGTTCTGGGCATGGAAGGGGCAGGCACGGTTGAGACGGTGGGCTCGGAAGTGACCGGCTTCGCGCCGGGCGATGCCGTCGCCTACGCGATGACCGCAGGATCATACGCCGAGTACAACGTGGTGCCTGGCCGCCTCCTGATGAGAATTCCCGACGGTGTCACCGCCCGCCAGGGAGCCGCCGTGATGCTTCAAGGGATGACCGCCCACTACCTGGCGCACAGCACCTTCACCCTCCAGGCTGGAGACCGCTGCCTGGTTCACGCCGGCGCGGGCGGGGTGGGCCGGCTGCTGATCCAAATGGCCAAAAAGTCCGGCGCGATCGTCTACGCTACCGTCGGCACCGAGGAGAAAGCCGAGCTCGCCCGCGAATGCGGCGCCGACGCGGCGATCCTTTACAACGAGGTCAACTTCCAGGAGGAGATCATGCGACTCACCGACGGTGAAGGTGTGGAGGTCGTCTACGACTCCGTAGCCAAGGCCACCTGGGAACGCAGCCTCCACTCCCTCAAGAGGCGCGGCATGCTCGCCCTTTTCGGCAATGCCAGCGGGCCCACTCCCGCCATCGATCCACTGCTCTTGAGCACCAACGGATCGCTGTTTCTCACTCGCCCCACGCTAGGCAACTACGTCGCCACGCGCGAGGAACTGGAGTGGCGCGCCGGCGATGTACTGGACTGGGTGCAGGATGGATCGCTCACGCTCCGCACCGAGTTCGACTATCCGCTCGCCGAGGCCGCCGACGCCCACCGCGCCTTGGAAGGCCGGCAAACCACCGGCAAAGTTCTCCTTACCCCCTAGCCGCCGCGCTTGCTGTAAAGGTCCGGGACAATTGAACTTCATCCTGGTCATGTCCGATTCGCTTCGCCGGGACCACGTGAGCGCTTACGACGCCCAGCCCGAACAGTGGACTTCCGGCGGTCGCTGGCGGGTCGAGACTCCCAACCTGGACCGCTTCGCGGCCCGGGCCGCGCTCTTCCAGGATTTCTATGTGGGCTCGTTCCCGACGGTGCTGAACCGGAGGGAACTGTACACTGGCCGCTCGGTGTTCACTTTCGGCGAATGGGAAGCGCTACCGGAGCACGAAGTCACGATGAGCCAGGTGCTCTCGGGCGCCGGTTACACCACCATGCTCGTGGCCGACACGCCTCACATCTTCCGCCGCGGCTTCAATTACGATCGCGGCTTCAGCGGGTTTGAATGGATCCGCGGACAGGAAAACGACGCCCACTTCACCGAGCCGGCCGAGATCCCGGTTCCATTCAGGCTGGAGAAAATGCGCAGCAACCTGGCTTCGTTTCAGACCCACGCCCGCAACGCCGCCCACCGGGTGCAGGAAGCCGACCACCACTGTCCTCGCACCTTCCGGACCGCAGCAGAATGGCTGGAGCGAAATCACGCCAACGGTCCGTTTTGTCTGGTGGTGGACACGTTCGACCCCCACGAGCCGTGGGACGCGCCGTCCTGGTACGTGGATAAATACGATCCCGGCTACGAGGGCGAAGCCGTCTCCTTTCCGAAGTACGATTTCTGGGAAACCTTCCTTTCGCCCGAAGAGCTACGGCACAGCCACGCTCTCTATTGCGGCGAGGTCTCCATGGTCGATCGCTGGTTCGGCGAGATCCTCGAAACGGTCGACAGCCTAAATCTCTGGGGAAACACGGCCATCATCTTCATGTCCGATCACGGCTACTACTTCGGTGAGTACGGCCTGATCGGCAAGGCCATCATGATGGAGGATCAGCCGGCGTATCCGTTCCCGCTGCATCCGGCGGTGAATCATTTGCCGCTGATCGCGCACATCCCGCGGATGACATCGGCGGGGCAGCAGGTCGGCGGCTATGTCCAGCCGCAGGACGTCATGCCGGCCTTGCTCGAACTGGCCGGAGCGGACGATCCCGGCACCATGCACGGTAAATCGTTCCTGCCGCTGGTCCGCGGCGAAGCGGAGCAGGTGCGTCCCGCCGCGATCTCCTCGCACAGCATCGTGGCTCCGGTAGCCGGTCGGCCCAGCACCATCGTTACGGAGGAGTGGACCCTCATCATGGGGGCCCCGGAGACGGAAGCGACGCCCCGCCGCATCGAAGGCATGCCCGGCGGCACCGGGGTCAACGTCCTCGGTCCTCAACGACCGCCGCTGCGTCCCGAAGAGCCCGACGACTATGCCGTTCAGCCCCATCTCTACCGCACAGTCGAGGATCCGCAGCACGCTGATGACATCATCCCCGACCATCCCGACATCGCCCGCGAACTCCAGGCGTTCCTGATCGAGTACCTGGAGTCCGTCGACACCGATGAAAAGTACATCGCCCCCCGCCGCGAAATGCGGTTCGAGTAAGGGCGGGCACCTGCTGGATCCGCTCAAGAGCGACGCAGACTCGGGTCTTCCTGATGATGGTGATGTCGATGCATCATCCCGCAGCTACTGCCGCGTAGGACCAAACTGTTGAGGGTGGACTACCACCCTGGGGGCATTCTTGTCTGTCCGGCTCGCCTTAATGACGGTTTCCATCCGGAAGGGTCCACCCTCACGTGCGTGGGGACAACGAAACTATGCTGAAGGCAACTCGTTTACCGACACTAACCTCGGAAATCCTCACCCTGTCACGATAAGAAGATCCAAATTCTTCGCCATCAGGCCCAACCGCGAATTACGCATAGGAACCAGGCGGGTGGTCCCCCATTAGTCGCCGTTGACGTGGAGTCGCCTGCGCAAGGATGTCTGGATCGAAGCGGAAATTCATATACGGTGTATAAAACTTGTGAACAAACTTACGGCCATAGTGCACCTGAAGCAGATAGCGCCCGCGATCGGTGGTGTTAGCGCTGCCCCGATGCCAGACGTCTGAGCGGAACAGCACTACATCACCGGCCTTACATAATGCGCTCTGCGGTTCCCTGCCACGCCAACTATTATCTTTACCTTTTAGGGGTGAGCGACCTGCGCGGTGACTACCAGGGATAAATTTAGTAGGCCCCAGATCCTCAGTGGTATCGTCAAGGTAGAAGTGGGCCGTGGCGATAAATACCGGTACGTTCACCTGGCGTGACGTCAGCAGTTCTTCCTGCACCTCCAGCGGCTGGTAATCAACATGCAGCGCTTGATCAGGACGGCCGGGACCAGTCACCCACCCGGTCATGCCGATCGCGTGGCAATCTTCGCCCATGATGGCTTCGGCGATGTCAATCACCGGCTCTATGTCCAGATAGCGCAGAAAAAGCGCATCACGATTGAATAGCACCTTGATGTGTTTGTTGAAATCGGGCGTAGGGCCCCTGCCGCTAGGGTGGAGCTTTGACCCGAAATCGACGTCATTGGCACCAGGATTCGCAGACACGGAATCGATCCTCGACCGCAGTAGGTTGACTTCCTCGCGATTGAGCATATTAGGTAGGTAGACGAATCCGTCTTCCTCAATCGCATGAACCATGTCATCAAGCGTTTGTTGTGGTTGAAGATCTAGTTGATTGACGCTACTACTCCGGACTTGATACTTGATGCTAAAAAATGACTAGTGGTGCTACTACGAGTCAACCCCTAGGGTCAATCCCAAAACGTCTACTTGATCACGGTGCACTCTAGACGGTGAGTGGCACTATGCACTAAGCCGAGAGGGAGCCCCGAAATGGCAAAGCCAAGATAGCCGAACTGTACTTCATACAACCGTCCTACGCATATCCACTGGGCCGTACTGGTAATAACAGAGTATCTCGAGTTGGCCCCTCCCAATAGGCTGGTGCCAACCAGCCTGTATTTACGACCAGTCCAGAAGTTCCCGGCTCTGCACCTTTGAGTCGTCGACCTCTAAGCCCAGCCCTGGCAATTCGCTCACGGTGATGTAGCCGTCCACGGGCTTGACGGGCTGCGTCCAAAAGAATTGCGTAAATTCGTTCCAGTGCACCAGGTATTCGATCATCGGCGCCACGGCGGGTGACTGGGCCGCTGTGAGATGCGCATTGATGGGTACAGCTCCTCCGTGCGGGATGACTTCGACGCCGAACGCTGAGCCCAGGGCGAATATCTTGAGCATCTCGCTGACTCCCCCCGCCCAAACGGTATCGGCCTGGTAGATATCCACGGCGCCGGCCTCGAAGTATTCGCGCGCTCCCCAGCGGGTGTACTCGTGCTCGCCGCCTGAAATCGGCACCGGCGAGAGGGCGTTGACCCGTGCCTGGCCCTGGATGTCGTCCGGCTTCAGGACCTCTTCCAACCAGCGCGGCCGGAACTCGGCCATCCGGTTCGCCATTTCTAGGGCGTAGCGCACGTCCCAGCTGTTCCAGGCGTCGATCATGATGTCGACGTCGTCGCCGACCGCCTCCCGGAGAGTTCGTACGAGCTCAATATTTTTCCGCGCTCCCGGTTCGCCGTCCATGGGTCCATTGCGCACGAACCATTTGGTGGCGATGTAACCATCCTCCACGAATCCGCGGGCGGTGGTGGCGGCGTCTTCCGGGCTGATCGCGAATCCGAGGGCGCTGGCGTAGGCGGGGAAGGTCTTCCGGGTGGGACCGCCGAGCAAACGGTAGAGCGGCAGGTTCGCGGCCTTGCAGCGGATGTCCCAGAGGGCGTTGTCGATGGCGCTGACGGCGAACATCGCTTCGCCCTTGCGGCCGTGAATCAACTGCCGGTACATCTTGTCCCAGATCAGCTCGGTGGCGAGTGCGTCCTGGCCGATCAAGAAGGTTTTCAGCTGGGCGTTAACGAAGAACGCCTCGTTGCGAGACATGGGCCCGGAGATTCCGGTGATTCCCTCATCGGTGTCCACGTAGAGGACGACCGTCCGCACCCGCCAGCGACCGTCGCCGAGATCATCGGACAGTTCAGCGAACATTTCCTTCGCGGTCTCGGCGCGATGCTCCGGATAGATGTCAATCGGCCTAATCAATCGCTCCCGGAAAAGGTCGATTTCGCTTTCCAGGACGCCTTCCAGCTGCTCGAAGCGGATGTCGGTGATCTTCACGGTCTGCCTCCAATGATCGCCGGACACGCCGTCTCAATTGTGGCGCGTCAGCGCGGGCCCGTATCCTGTCGCAAACGCGGCGCTGGCGCAAAGGTGGGAGCAGCGGCGGCGGGCGAGTGGTCGGGAGCTGTCAGCACCCGCGGGTTCCGCCGAAGCGTTGCGATTTCTGGCGGGAAATCTCCGCGGACTTTCGAAGTCGGAGCCTAGCTACCCTTAGCGAGAGTCGGCCATTCGCTCTCGGAGAAGGCCCGCATCGTCTCTGTCGAGCCGCCGAAATCATGCGCCTTGAGCGCGGCCCGAGCCGCCGATTCGTCATCGGGGAACTCGGCTATTACGGCGAAGTCGTACTGTCCCATCGTCAGGTAATTGGCGATCATCTTGCCGCCAAATGATTCGATCATCTGTCGGGCCTCGGGCGCTCCCTCGGAAATGGCATCGGTGATGGATTCGTTATCGACCCCTGCTCCGCCGCTGCCCATTTTCATCAACATGATGTAAGTCGCCATCTTCCGGCCTCCATTTCGATACTCGTAGATCGGGAGCGCCAGTATAGGCCTCCGCTGGAAAGGGTGGAGCCTGTGGACGCCCGGTAACCTTGGGTCATGCAACGGCACGCTTTATCATGCTCGGACACGTTCCGATCGAAGTCCGGGACCGGGCCGCAAGCCGATATCGAATTGGTCCACCAGCTCCGGTCTGGAGCCTCCGCCCGCCGCGCAATACGCCGAGCGGCTCACCAGGGGAGAAGACTGTATGTCCGCCGCCACCGACCTCGACGTTCAGGCCGTAAATACGCTCCGCTTCCTCTCGATTGACGCGGTCCAAAAGGCCGAGTCCGGCCACCCGGGACTGCCGCTCGGCGCGGCGCCGACGGCATACACGTTGTTTGACCGGGTGTTGAAGTTCAATCCGGCCGACCCTGACTGGTTCGATCGAGACCGATTCGTCCTGTCGGCCGGGCATGGCTCGGCGTTGCTTTACTCGCTCCTGCACGTCTTCGGCTACGACCTGTCTTTAGACGAAATAATGAACTTCCGCCAGTGGGGCAGCCTGACGCCGGGGCATCCGGAATACGGCGAGACTCCCGGTGTGGAGACGACCACCGGGCCGCTGGGACAGGGATTGGCGACGGCGGTCGGAATGGTAATGGGCGAGCGGTTCCTGGGGGCGAAGTACAACCGGGAAGGCTTTAAGGTGGTGGACCATCGCACCTTCGTCCTCTGCGGCGATGGGGACCTTATGGAAGGCGTCGCCTACGAGGCGATCTCGCTGGCGGGCCACCTGGGGCTGGGCAAGCTGATCGTCCTGTTCGATGACAACTCGATATCGCTGGCCGGTGACGTGGAGGCCTCCTTCAGCGAGGATATGGAACTGCGCTTCAAATCTTGCAAGTGGCAGGTGTTGAGCGTCTCAGACGCCAACGATCTGGACACAGTCGAGGCCGCCATCCGGGTCGCCATGGCTGACACCGGGCGCCCATCGCTGATCCGGGTCACATCCAATATTGGTTTTGGCAGCCCGAGACAGGACACGCACGCGGCGCACGGGGAGGCGTTGGGAGTGGACGGAGTGACTACGACGAAGGAAAGACTCGGATGGCCGGTGGAGCCGGCGTTTCACATCCCGGCGGAGGTCCCGGCGCATTGCGGCGAAGCCGGGGCCCGGGGGGCGGAGGCACAACGGGCGTGGGAGGCGATGTTCGACGAATATCGGGCGGCGCATCCGAACACGGCGGCGGAGCTGGAGCACGCACTTTCCGGCAAGCTGCCGCCCGACTGGGACGCCGATTTCCCGAGCTGGCCGGGCGATTCAGACGACGTCGCCCTGCGCGACGCGTCCGGCGCGACGGCCAACGCGCTGGCCGGTCGCCACCCGACATTCTTCGGTGGTTCAGCCGACGTGGCGCCTTCCACCAAAACATTCCTCAACGGCTTGGCCGAATTCATCATCGAGGCTGACGACGGCCCCAACGTCCGCTTCGGCGTCCGCGAACACGCCATGGGGGCCATCTGTAACGGCCTCGCGCGACACGGCGGCATTCTGCCGTTTGCCGGGACGTTCTTGATTTTCGCCGACTACGTCAAGCCGGCGATGCGACTCTCGGCGCTGATGGGTCTCAAGGTTATCTACATCTTCACTCACGACAGCATCGCGCTGGGGGAAGACGGTCCGACCCATCAGGCCGTCGAGCAACTGGCGACGCTCCGGGCGACGCCGGGCCTGGAGGTCTACCGACCGGCCGACGCCAACGAAGTGGCGGCGTGCTGGCGCACCCTGCTGCTCCGGCCGGGGCCGGTCGCCCTCGCGCTGGGCAAATGGGCGATCCCGGTGTTCGACCCGGAGAAATACCCGATTGCTGAAGGCGTCTCAAAGGGGGGATACGTCCTTGAGGGTGACGGCGATCTGGATGTTGTCCTGATGGCGACGGGGGCGGAAGTGCACCCCATCCTGGGCGCCAGGGAAATCCTGGCCGAGCAAGGCGTGAACGCCAGCGTCGTTTCTCTGCCATGCCTGGAAGTATTCGACGAGCAGGATCAGTCGTATCGGGACCAAGTTCTGCCGCCGGGTGTGCCCAAGGTGGCGGTGGAGGCGGCGGCCTCGATGGGCTGGCACCGATATGTCGGGGAGAACGGCGCGCTGATTACGCTCGACCGCTTTGGCGCCTCGGCTCCGATGCCAGTTGTCCTGGAGAAGCTGGGGTACAGCCCGGCGAACGTGGCGGCGACGGCTCTGAAACTGCTGGGTAAATAGCGGGCCGGACGACCGGACAAGACCGGCTTAAGCGGGCTGTGCTGCCGGGGGCTCTGTAGATAGACAAAAGAGTCGCCGGTCCGGTATGGGTAAACTCCGCGAATTTCGGTGGCCTCGGCCACGCGTCTGACGGCCAGCATGTAGGCGGCGCCGCTCAGATCGCAGTCCTCCCGCTCGTGCAGGTCCCAAACCTGGTTGAAGGCGGTTGACGGCATGTTCACCAGCTAGGACTCGCACTTCGTCCACGCTAGCGGAGGGGTGGTAGTGGATGGCGCCCTTGGCGGGTCCGCGGTTGACGTTGTGCTGGATGCGATAGCCCTAGAATATGTTGCAGGTGCCGTCGTCCATCTCGACGGGAAAGTTGACCACCAGCTCCCGGCGCGGAACGCGCAGGATGGCCCGCGTGCGGTCGCTCAGAGCGAGTCGGTCGGCTGCCTGGTCGAACTGCTGCTGAGCGGGCCGATACGGGTTGGCCTCTCCGGCGAGCCGGGCCGTTTCCTTGATGGCCATGGGTGGTACGCCGCCTCTGTCCCGCTGTGGTGATGCCGCATTGGATTGTAGTCGGGGCCGGGTTGCCAGACCGATGCAATGGTTACATGAAGCTAAGACAGGAAGGCCGCGATGGGCCGGGCCGGCGTACCGGCCAAAACGAGCGTCGGCGGACGAAAATGGGGTACCAGCCGGGAGTGTGAACTCGTTGACAATAGAGCCGCCAAGGGCATAACATTCCCGTTTGTCCCCCTGGTCTGCGAAGAGCGACCCCGTAAGGTCCGCAGCAGTCGTGCTGTGTCCCACGGGAACGGCCTTGGAAGACCCGGGTAGAACCTTAAAAAGTGAATGAGCAAAACTTCAGTTTTGCCGATCCCGAGGCAAATATAACAAGCTACTAAGGGCGTGTGGTGGATGCCTTGGCGCCAGGAGCCGAAGAAGGGCGCGGTTGACTGCGAAAAGCTGCGGAGAGCTGTGAACAAGCTTTGACCCGCAGGTACCCGAATGGGGAAACCCGGCAGGAGTAATGGCCTGTCACCTTTGTCTGAAGGACCGCAAGGTCTGTAGTAGGGCGAAGGAGGTAAGTGGGGGAACTGAAACATCTAAGTACCCCGAGGAAAAAAAAGAAAAATTCGATTCCCTGAGTAGCGGCGAGCGAAATGGGAAGAGCCCAAACCGTGGACACGTGATAGGCCCAAGCCGTTGTGGACGCGGGGTTGTAGGAGTCGGCCGGCCCCCCTGGGAGGGCCAGGAAGTTACAAAGTTGGACGTTAGCTGAAGGCGGTTGGAAAGCCCCGCCAGAGACGGTGATAGCCCGGTAGGCGAAAACGAGCCAATCTTCCGCCGAATTTCCTGAGTACCACGGGACACGAGAAACCCTGTGGGAAACCGGGAGGACCATCTCCCAAGGCTAAATACTAACTGGCGACCGATAGCGAACTAGTAACGTGAGTGAAAGGTGAAAAGTACCCCGGGAGGGGAGTGAAATAGCACCTGAAACCATATGCCTACAATCAGTCAGAGCACTATGCCTGCCCGGGATGCGGAGGAACTGCAAGAACATGGGGCTTGCCACTTCGGTGGTGGGAATCACGGGACGGCGGTTTCGACAAATCCCATAACGGCGGGAACGTGTGATGGCGTGCCTTTCGAAGAATGAACCGGCGAGTTAATCGTCGCGGCGAGGTTAAGGGCCAAAGGTCCGGAGCCGGAG
>CAZBZS010000032.1:0-12564 GCA_964496475.1 uncultured Chloroflexota bacterium
ATCAGGCTGGTTGGACGATTTCAACGACTTCGCCGAAGCGGGAGAACTCGATCGTGCGCCGCACGTTGTCGGGGTCGCCGACAACCTGCGGCCCGGTCAGGATGACTTTGTACACCAGGAGATCGCTCGTCCCGATCCAGGCTTGAACGGCGGTCATCCCGGGGGCCGGCTCGGATTGAAAAAACGGAGCGACCAGTTGGTTGTCGGCGGTGGCGGTGATGCGCCAGGCGTCGATTCCGTCGAGGGAGTCGCGACCCACTACTTTCGCGTCGACCAGCCCCGACAGGATGGCGGTGACGCCTATCTGCGGGTCCAGCAACGACCCGGCGATGGCGGGGGTGGGCAGAGCCTGCCACCGATCCGGGGCGATGGGATTTGTGACATATTGCACGCCTTGGACGGCCCGAAAATTGACGCTGATGACCATTCCCAGCACCTTCGCCCTCAATTCGGCCTGCATGCGATCGGGCCGGACCACGTCGCCTTCGGCCCGGTTGACCTTCAGGCCGGGCATCATTTCGATGGGGGCGTCTTCGAGGCCCAGGACGAAGTGCACGGCCTGCACCTGGTTCATGTTCAAGGTTGCGGCGGCGACCAGTTCACGGGCATTCGGGAAGCTGCCTCCTGATCCGCAGGCCGCGAGCAGGATGGTGAGGCCGGCGATGAGGCCGGTGAGAATCCAGCGTCGGCAGGGGTGGCCTGGGTGCCGGAGCGCGAAGGCCCGATTAGTCATGTGGAAAGCCTTCAAAGGCGAGATGCGCTTGCAGAGCCGCGATCGCCCGGACGCGGTGGCTGACTCGATCTTTCAGGGCATCGCCCAACTCACCAAACGTCTGCGCGTGGCCGTTGGGAATGAAAAGTGGGTCGTAGCCAAAACCATGCCGTCCGCTGGCCCGGGCGGCGATCGATCCATCGCAGGTGGCTTCGGCCTCAAATAGCACGGTTCCTTCACAGGCGAGCGCGACGGCGCAGCGAAAGCGAGCGGTTCGGTGCTCGGAGGGAGTGCCAGCAAGCATTTCGAGGAGGCGGCGATTGCGTTCGGCGTCGGTTGTGAGCCCTTCAAAACGGTTAGATCGCACTCCGGGGGAACCGTCCAGAGCGTCGACTTCGAGGCCAGAGTCGTCGGCGATGACGGGCACCGGGGTCTCCCGGGAGAAGACCAGCACCTTGAGCCGGGCGTTCGCGGCCATGGTGTCTCCGGTCTCTTCGACCTCTATTTCGATTCGCAGATCAGCTGGTCCGATGATCTGGAGGTTGGGGATATCCATGATTCGACGGAATTCCGTCAATTTGTGTCGGTTTTTGGAGGCCAGCAGGAGGCGGTCGTAGGGCCGAGCGTTCACGTCAGGCCCGCCCGCACGGCATTATCGCCGAGAAACGCGGCAAGCTCGTTGTCGTCGAGCCCGGCCTTTCGGACTCGTCGCAACATCCGCTGCTGACTGGTGAGCGGGAAGTCGCTGCCAAAGAAAACCCGGCCGGGAGCCAGCCGGGTCATGAGCGCATAGACGCGCTGGTCGTAAAGAAGGTGAGAGGCGGCGGAGTCGTAGAAGCAGTGGGAGGTCCGCGCGGCGATCTCGGGCATCATCTCGTAGAAGCCAAAGCCGCCGCCCCAGTGCGGCAGGAGGAGCTTCAATTCCGGGGGAATGTCCCTGACGAAGGCGGCCACCTGCGCCGGACCGTTGCCGTCTTTACCCGGGTAGGAGTGGCCGGCCGGTTCGCTGACATGGACGCAGAGGAAGAAATCGCGCTTCAGGCAGGCATCTAGCAGGGGCGCCAGGCTGGAGGCGTCGCCCATGTCGAAGACCTGGCTGTCAGCGTACAACTCGCCCACACCGTAGAGGTGGCTTCCCGCCCAGCGGTCGAGTTCATTGCGGGCGTCGTCGTCGGGGGCGACCGAGATAAACGGTAGGAGGCGTCCATCGGACCGGGCGGCGCTCTCTATGATGTAGTCATTGCCGGTCGTGCAATCGACTCCGTGTTTCCAGCCGAATCCCATGACGACGGATTTGTCCACTGCGGCGCGGTCCATGGACCGCAGGAGGTCATCGCGAGTGGCCATGCGGGCGCCGGATCCATAGAGTTCGCCGAACCAAGTGTCGCGGCGCGAGAATTCGACGCGCGCGTCAATCATGGCGGGTGGGAAGATATGGGTATGGCAATCGATCACCATGGGCTGGGCTCACGCAATCCTTTTCGTGACGGCGGTGCGATCCCCGTGTACGTCCACATCCCATTTTGCGCTAAACACTGCTGGTACTGCGATTTCAACGTGTACGAGGGGCTGGGCAGGCTGGCCGGGGCCTATATCGAAGCATTATGTAGGGACATTATCGCGCTGGCGGAGTACCTGGAGGGCCGGAAGGCGGCGTACAGCGTGTACGTGGGCGGCGGCACGCCGTCGATCGTGGGCTGGAAACGACTTGCGGCCCTGCTTGAGACGATCATCGGGTTGTTTCCACCGGAGAGCGGCGCGGAGATCACGGTGGAGGTCAATCCGACGGACGCGACAGCGGCGCTGATGGAAGGGCTGGTACAGGCCGGGGTGAACCGGATGAGCCTCGGGGTGCAGTCGTTTGACAACAGCCGACTGGCGGAGCTTGACCGCTTGCACCGCGCGGATCGCTCGGCGATCGCGGTGGAGCTTGCGCGGGAGGCGCGGGTTGGGTCGGTGTCTTTTGACCTGCTCTACGGGATTCCAAATCAGTCGCCTGAGGATTGGGAAGCGGAGGTGGAGAAGGCGATCGCGTTGCAGCCGGACCACGTTTCGGCATACGCCCTGACGCTTTACGGGGAGGTGGCCGAGAAAAAGGCGACAGCATTGGGCGGGGCGCGGACCGGGGATTGCCTGGCCGCGTACTACTGGCTGGCGGCGGAGATGCTGGGTGAGGCCGGGTACGAGCATTACGAGGTGTCGAACTGGGCGCGGCCCGGTCAGCGCTCCCGGCACAACGGCGCTATCTGGCGGGGGAGCGAGTACCTGGGATTCGGCTGCGGCGCCCATGCGACGGTGGGCCGTCGTCGCTATTCAACCCTGAATCAGCCGGCGGCCTATATCGAAGCGGTTCGAGATCGGGGAACGCTGGTCGGGTGGGAGGAGCAGCTGTCCGAGGCCGATCTGCTGATGGAGCTGATTGCGGGGACGCTACGGACTTCGGAGGGTTTGGACCTGGCAGGGGTGCGAGAGCGATTCGGCTACGATCTGGCGTCGGACAGGCGGGCGGATTTGGAGTCGCTGCGACAGGCCGGTTACGCCGAGCTGGACTCCGAGTGGCTGCGCCTGACGGACGCGGGATTGTTGCTGGCCGACGGCATCGCGGCGCGGCTGCTGCCGGACAAATAGGCGGCCCCTGCCGGACCGTATAATCGCACTCGTGAGACTCTTCGTAGCGATCAGATTGCCCGAAGCGGTTGTTGGCAGGCTGAAATATGTGCGTGGCCGCCTGGGTGAATTCGACGGCATTCTGCGGTACCCGGATGTCACCGGATTCCATCTAACGCTGGCCTTTCTGGGCGAATTGCCGGAGGGCGGCGACGAGATGGTGGAGAGTGGGCTGCGATCGGCGTGCGCGGGTTTTGGGTCGTTTGCGCTGGCCCTGGGCGCAGGTGGGAGCTTTCCCGAAGGCGGCGAGGCACGGGTGATCTGGCTCCGGGTGGAAGGAGAGGTGCGGCGGGCCAGCGCGCTCCAGAAAATCGTGGGGAAGGAGCTGGGAGATCTGGGTCTGCGCCTGGACAAGCGTCCATTCAGTCCGCACGTCACGATCGCCCGGGTGGCGCGAAAGGCGGGTGAGGAGGACCGTAGACGGGTGGCGGAGGTCGCCGCAGAAATCGACGGCTACGATACCGGGGCTTTCCAAGTTACGGATATCTCGGTGATGGCCAGCGATCTCCAGCCGACGGGGGCAGTACACACGCCGATCGCGGAAATACCGCTCTAGCAGTCACCCGGGTTGAGGACTAGCACCTGATAGATGGGCTCGGCGCCCCGGCGGCGCGCCATGGCCAGCGATTCGGCGTTGCGGCAGTCGATCTCGAATTGAAGGGCGGTTGATCCGAGACCGCGCAGGTGCCGGGTGACGGCCACGGCGGCGGCCATACCCGCTCGGGTGCGACGAACCGCGGGCACCAGGCCGGCGAGGCCGAAGTGCAGGCGCGATGCGCCGGAGGGACCGACGAAGAATGTGCCGACGGGTCGTTCGGGGTCTCCGACCAGGAAGCCTCGGTAGCCGGTCCACCCCTCGATGGACGCGCCGCGGAACAGTCGAGTGGCCAGTACGGAGACGGCGGAACGGTGTCCCATGCCCAGGGCTTCGTTGGCGAAGATTCGCTCGAAGGTGCGCATGAAAGTGGCCTCGTTCGAGCAGGATAGCGGCTGCACGGCCGGCAGTTCTCCGCCGCGACATCGCAGTGCCGGTAGAGGGTCAAGGAGGTATCCGGTGCGGTGAGAGGCGTGCGCTCCGTTCGGTGCCGGGCCTGAGGTGACGGGTGTGTCCGGCGGGAAGCGTAGGCGCAGAATCTTGATGCCCTGGCCGAATGGCGTGCGCCGTAGTAGGTCCGCAAGATTTGCTGGCCAGTCGGGCTCGATGGACGCCAGGGAAGGGTTGGTGGGGCGGTCGAGATCGAGTTCACAGGTTTCGTTGGCTCGCCAGGCGCGGGCCTCTGAGTCGCATCCGGGCCTCAGAGAGACAGCGAGATCGGCCATACGGGCTCCATCCTGACCGTCCCAGCTGCGGAGGACGCGGATCAACTCGCCGGCGCTTTCCCCCAGCCACCGCCTCCGGGCGAGCTGATAGAAATCACGTCACCGGGATCCAGACGCAGGGCGGCCTTGGCGCCGATGCTCCGCCATTCACCGCCATGGCGGACCCGATCCTCGCCGGGCAAGCCCGGTTCGCCGCCGGCGGCTCCGTAGGGCGCCACCCGTCGGCGTTCGGCAAGGACGGTGGCCTGAGTCGGGGTCAGGAGGCGGATGTCACGGCGCAGACCGTCGCCGCCAGGGTGTAAGCCGTCTCCGCCTGATCCGCGCCTGATCTCGTAGCGTTCCACGAGCACCGGCAGGGCGAATTCGAGGGCCTCGACCGGAGTGTTCCAGGTGTTGCTCATAGCGACATGGGCGGCGCTGGCGCCGGATCGTGTGGGGCCGCCGCCGCTGCCGCCGCCCATGGTTTCGTAGTAGGCGAAGGGCCGGTCGCGCTCGGCGTCGTAACCGCCCATCGTCAGGTTGTTCATGGTGCCCTGCCCGGCGGCTGGAACCTGATCCGGCAACACCTGGGCGAGCGCTCCCCAGACGATGTCGACCACCCGTTGCGAGGTCTCGACGTTCCCACCGGCCACCGCGTGTGGTGGATCGGGGTTCAAAATCGAGCCCGGGGGGACGTGAACCTCGATGGCTTCGTACATGCCGGAATTGGCCGGGACGGACTCGCCGACCAGGCAGCGAACCACGTAGTAGACGGCGGAGAGGGTGACGGCTACGGGAGCGTTGATATTGCCCTCGACGGCGGGATGAGTTCGGGCGAAATCGAAGCGAAGCCGGTCGTGCCGACGGGATACGGCAACGGTGATGGGGATTCGTTCCGCGTCCTGACCATCGCCGTCGAGGTGGTCGGTGAAGGAGTGGACGCCTTCCGGGATTTGGCGCAGGCGGACGGCGGTCATCCGGGCCGAGTAGGCGAGCAGTTCGGCGACCATCTCCAGGAGCGTCTCCAGGCCGTATCTCTGCATCAGTTCAGCGATCCGTCGCTCACCTACCCGATGGGCCGAAATCTGGGCCGCGAAGTCACCGCGTCGCTCCTCGGAAGTGCGGACGTTGCTGAGGATGAGGGTGAGAATGCTCTCGTCCATCGTTCCCCCGCGAACCAGTTTCAGCGGCGGGATGATGATTCCTTCCTGGAAGATCTCGGTCGAGAGGGGCATGGAGCCGGGGCTCATGCCGCCGACGTCGGCGTGGTGGGCGCGGGTGGCGGCGTAGCCGAAAAGAGTGGAGTTGCCGTCCTGGGTGACGAAAATCGGCGATACGGTGGTTATGTCCGGCAGATGGGTGCCGCCCCGGTAAGGGTCGTTGAGGATCACGATGTCGCCGCGCTCCGCCGGATCGTCGGCGAAGATCTTCATCGCGGCGGAGACGGAGAGGGGCATGGAGCCGAGGTGGACGGGGATGTGGGCGGCCTGGGCGATCATGCGGCCGCGGGCGTCGAAGATGGCGCAGGAGTGATCGCGGCGCTCCTTGATGTTTGGTGAAAAGGCGGTCCGGTGCATGGTGGCGCCCATCTCTTCCGCGACGGCCGTGAACATGTGGGCGAAGACCTGTAACTGAAATGCCAGAGGGGTTTGCAGGGCCTATACCTTTTGGACGATTAACCAGAAGTTTCGCACTCGAATGATATACTTTGCCAACCTGTGAGGCAGTGAAGAGGCAGTGCCTCTCCGAACGATTCGAGACCTATCTGGAGGGCAGATTGCCCGGCGGTTGGGAAGACGAAGTAAAAGAGATTATTGAGCGGGCCGAGGCGCTTGAGAAGAAAACGGGACGGCGCCGACCGATTCCGTTGCCCAGAGCCGCACGACGCCCGGTCAATCCACTGGTATTCACTGGCGATTTCATCAGGCAACGCCTGGCGACGGCCCGGGATATGGTCACAACCGGAATAGTCATCATCTTCGTCGCGCTACTGCTGGTGGTGGTGCCGGGGGGGCGTTATCTGAGTCCGTTTCTGGCTCTGGCGGGGATAGTGTTACTAACGGTTGCGTACGTACTGACGATCAGAGCGAATCGGAGCGGTCGGGGTGGTTCGAAAGGGCCGCGGATGCGGCGCGGGCAGGTGATCGATCAGGACGGGCGGTCTGATGAGGGGTTTCTTAAGCGGTTGTTCAACCGAGGGGACCGGGATCGCTAGCAGTTCGAGCGGGCGCTACAGCCAATCGCCGTCGGCGAGTATCGGGAGTTTCGCCACTCTGAGCTGATGGCCTCCGTCTGGCCTGGTGAATTCATAGTAGATGTACAGAGTGTTGCCAACCAAGAGGGGCTCTACGTAACGTACGGAGCCGGAGCCGTAGGGAGAGACGAACAGGGGCTCTGAGGTCGCGAGCGGGTTGAAGGAAGTGAGGTCCCGCGAGAAGGCGAGGCTGGCGTGCTCCTCGTAGTTTTCGGACACGTCGCGGCTGCCGTCGTAGAAGGCGACGAAACCGAGTGGTCCTGGAAAGTATCCGGTGACGCGGGCGCAGAATGCGTCCCAACGATCGGGTGTCGGCGCGAGTACGTCGCCGACCCAGCGCCAATTTCTGCCGTCATCGCTCACCGCAAGCCCGGTGTTGGAGGTCCCCATGCCGGTAGCGATAGTATCGGAAATCTCCAGTAGGGCCGGGTCCTGGCGCTCATCTGGCGAGACCAGGTGATAGCTCATCACCATGCGGTATTCCCCGCCGACGCGCAGGATTACGGGATCCTTTACCCCGGCTATCTCCAGAGTGTCCGGGTCGAGGATGATTTCGCGGGTGGCGATGTCGAAGACGGAGGGATCGGGGCCGCGGATCATGCCAATTTTCCAGCGATCGTCCTTTTCGTCCACAAAGCCGTAAGCGACGGCCCATTCACCGTCCGGTAGCCTGAATATGCTCCCGCCCTCGACGGAGACCGACCCGATCTCGGTCTTGCGACAGGTCCAGATATCCTCGAACGTGATCCCATCGGCACCGCGAGCGATGCGGAACTCGATGCCGCGGCCTTTGGCCTTCTCGACGCGGACGCGGTAGTAGAGGTAGAACTGGCCGGAATTCTCATCGTAGTAGGCGCCGGGGGCGCCGCACCAGTAACCCGGACCGTCGCCGAGCGGCTCCCGGACGACCAGCCCGGATTCAGGATGGAAGGCGGGCACGCCGCTAAGAATGCGCGCGCCGTCGGTCGGCTGGGACATGCTGGCCACCTCCGGATAGCGGGCTGCCGGTCAAGGTACGATTGTGGCATCCGGCCGGGACATTATCCCCTTCCGGCAGACACTGTCGAACCCACACAGGATGCACGGATGAACATCGCTGATATCAAGCCGAAGGATGAGGTCGCGGGCACGTACATGGTGGCGGAGTCGACCACCGCCGAAGCGAGGACGGGGAAGGAATATCTGCGGATCACGCTACGTGATCGAGACGGCGAGTCGATACTGGGTTTTTTCTTCGACGCGCCACCGGAGGTGCTATCTGCAAGATTCACCGGGAAGACGGTGGATATCCACGCCAGGGCGCGCGAGTATCAGGGGGCGGTGAATCTGAGCCTGAAATCGATTCGTCCGGCGGCCGAGCAGTGGGACGTAACAGATTCTTTACCAAAATCCGATGTGTCCCCGGATCAGATGAACGCCGATCTGGAAAGATACGTGGCGGGGATAAGCGATCCGGAGATTGCTGCGGTGGTCAGGGCGGTGCTGGCGGATGGGGAGGTGGCAGAGAAATTCGAACGCTGGCCGGCGGCCAAGGCCCGGCATCACGCTGTTGTGGGGGGGCTTTTGCAGCACGTCTTGGAACTGCTGAGGCTGGCCGATGTGGTAGCTGATCTGTATCCGGAAGTCGACCGAGATCTGCTGGTGGCCGGTTGTATCGTGCATGACATCGGCAAGCTCGCGGAACTCGGGGTGGGCGCCAGTTTTCAGTACACGGCGGAGGGGGCAATGGTGGGGCATATCGTGCTGGGCGACGAGATGGTCGCCCGGGCGTGTCGCAGCGTAGATTGCTCGCCGGAGACAACTTTGCGGCTGCGGCACATGGTGCTGTCCCACCATGGAGAGAAGGAATGGGGATCGCCGGTGGTGCCGAGCACTGCCGAGGCGATGGCCCTGCATCATCTGGATCAGGTTTCGTCGCAGGTCCGCCAGGCCATCGACGCGGTAGCGCGTGGCTCCAAGAATATGGACGATTCGGGGATCGGCACCTGGGACCGGATGTGGTCGCGGACCTGGTTCGTGGGAGACCGATTCAAGGAAGGCGGCCAGAGCGACGCGTGAGCGGCAGCGCTATCGGTTGAGTTACAGCGTTTCGAGTCGCTGACGCAGAACGGCCATCTCGGATTCGGCGGCGGCTTTTCGATCGCGGTGTTTCTGAACTATCTTGCCGGGCGCCTTCTTGACGAAATTCTGATTGTCGAGAAGGGTGATGACGCGGTCGACTTCGTCCACGAGTTGGGCGATCTCGCGCTCCAGTCTTATTCGTTCCGCGTCCAGGTCCACCATACCCTCCAGCGGCAGGAAGACCTCGATCTCGCCGGCGACCATGGAAATGGCTTTTTCCGGAGGCTCGTCGCCGTCGTCCAGGAGCCGTAACGGGCGGACGCGTGCCAGGCGGGTGACGAAATCCGCCTCGTTTTCCAAGATCGTGCGGTACGGTCCGGGACGGACGACGGCCTCGATCCAGCGCCCGGCTTCGACTCTGGCCTCGCGCTGGGCGTTGCGGATGGCTTTTACGACTTCGGTAAGGCGGTTGACGTCGGAGACGGCCGGATCGCCCGATCGTCCGGCGTCCTGGGGCCAGTCGGCAACGATGATGTGCTCCGCGCCGATCTCAGGACGGAGCGTGCGCAGGTGCGACCAGATTTCCTCGGTCACGAACGGCATATAGGGATGGAGCAGGCGGAGAGAGGTTGAAAGCACCTCCAGCAGGGTCTCGGCCGCGCGGGTGGCGGCAGCCGGATCGTCGCCGTGCAGGCGAGCCTTGGAGGATTCGATGTACCAGTCGCAAAACTCGTCCCAGAGAAAGCTGTTGATGAGACGGCCGGCCTGCCCGAAATGGAAGCCCGCCAGCAGTCGAGTGACCTCGGCGACAACGTGATCCAGCCGGCCGAGAATCCACTTGTCGGCAGGGGTGGGAGGGGCGGGGGAGCCGTTGGAGGAGGAGACCGCCTCAACGGTGAAGCGCGAGGCGTTCCACAACTTGTTGGCGAAGTTGCGGGCGGCGTCCAACCGGGGCCAGACGAGCTTCATGTCGTTGCCGGGCGAACTGCCGGTGGCGATCATGAAACGGAGGGCGTCGGCGCCGTATTTTTCGATGACCTCGACGGGATCGTCGCCGGGGCGGGGGTCGGACTTGCTGACGCGGCTACCGTCATCGTGACGCATCATCCCGTTCAGGTGCACCTCGGAGAATGGGGGCTCACCGGCCAGTTCGATACCGAGCATGACCATCCGAGCCACCCAGAAGAAGATGATGTCGTAGCCGGTCTGCATGACGCTGGTGGGGTAGAAATAGCGGAGATCTTCGGAGTCGTCGGGCCAGCCCAGGGTCGAGAACGGCCACAGACCGGAGCTGAACCAGGTGTCCAGCACGTCGGGATCCTGATGGACCTTGCCGTCGCAGTGGGGGCAGGTCGGGGGGGCTTCGCGCTGCACGATGGTCTCGCCGCACGATTCGCAGTACCAGACGGGAAGGCGGTGCCCGACCCAGATCTGCCGGGATATGCACCAGTCGCGAATTTCATCCATCCAGCGGAGGAAGACGTCGGCGAACCTGGGTGGATAGAACTTGAGGCGGCCGTCTCTCACCGCCGCGGCGGATTTTTCGGCCAGGGGCTTTATCCGCACGAACCACTGCTCTGACAGCATGGGCTCGATGACGGCGCCGGAACGCTGTCCGTGCCCGACCGAGTGCTCGTAGTCCTCGACCTTTTCGATCAGCCCGTCGGCAGCGAGCTGGCCGGCGAGGGCCAGGCGGGCGTCTGCGCGATCCTGTCCCTGGTAAGGGCCAGCATTTTCGTTGAGGGTGCCGTCGAGATTGAGGATATTCAGCATCTCGAGATCGTGTCGTTTGCCCATTTCGTAGTCGTTGGGGTCGTGTCCCGGCGTCACCTTGACGACTCCAGAGCCGAACTCTGGGTCGACGTAGTCGTCGGCGATGATGGGGATCACCCGGCCGATGACAGGCACGACGGCCTCGCGGCCGATCAGGTGGCGGTAACGGTCGTCGTCGGGATTTACCGCCAGAGCGGTGTCGCCCAAGATGGTCTCGGGTCGGGTGGTGGCGACGACGAGGTGATCGCCGTCCTTGCGCGGATAACGGACGTACCAGAGCTTGCCGGTGACGTCTTTGTGGTCGACTTCGATGTCGGAGACGGCGGTCTGGTCTCTGGGGTCCCAATTGATGAGGTAAGTGCCCCGGTAGATCAACCCCTTCTCGTAGAGTCGCACGAAGGCCTCGGTGACGGCTTCGGAGAGACCTTCGTCCATAGTGAAGCGCTCGCGGGACCAATCGCAACTGGCGCCGGCCCGGCGCAGCTGGGAGCGAATGGTTCTACCGCTCTGCTCGACCCATTCCCAGAACATCTGCTCGAATCCCACGCGGCCCAGATCTTCCTTTCGCTTGCCGTCCTTCGCCAGCTGGTTTACGAGGACGGCATTAGTGGCGATTGCGGCGTGGTCGGTGCCCGGCAGCCAGAGAGCCGAGCGGCCCTGCATGCGTCGCCAGCGGATCATCAGATCTTGAAAAGTGATGAAGACAGCGTGGCCGTAGTGCAGGACGCCGGTCAGATTCGGGGGCGGCATGGAGATGGTGAACGGCTTCTTGGTCGGATCGCGATCCGGGGTGAAGTAGCCGCTTTTCTCCCAGACCTCGTACCAGCGCTGCTCCACCCCACCCGGGTCATAGGGGTGTTTCAGGGTCTCGGGGACAGCGACGGATCGCTGTGAGGATTCGGAGGTCAAGGCAGAAGGGCTCCCGGCCGGTCAATCTCAGGAGGGCGCAATATTGTAGTCATATGGTCGGTGGTGGGATGGTCTTCGCCAAGAAAGGCGGTCTAGTTAGAGCTTTCGAGGCCGGCGAACTGGCTCTCGTAAAGTCGCCGGTAGAGGCCGCCCTGGTGCAGCAACTCGTCGTGGGTGCCGCGCTCCTGGATTCGGCCATCGTCGACGACCAGAATCTGATCGGCCCGCCGGATGGTGGAGAGGCGGTGGGCGATCACGAAGACTGTGCGCCCTGCCATGGCAGCGTCCATGCCTTCTTGGATCAGCGCCTCGGTTTCGGTGTCTACGTCCGAGGTGGCCTCGTCGAGTACGAGCAGGACGGGGTCGGCGAGCAAAGCGCGGGCTAGGGATATGCGTTGAATCTGGCCGCGCGAAAGCTGCACGCCCTCGTTGCCCACGATGGAGTCGAAGCCTTCGGGCAGGTCTTCGATGAATTCGACAGCGTTGGCCTGGGCGGCGGCGCGACGGACTTGCTCGTTGGACGCCTCGGGCCAACCGTAGCGGATGTTTCCGGCCACAGTGTCGAAGAACAGGAATGTCTCCTGCAACACAAAGGCCATGTGGTTTCGGATGCTGGACGAACGGAAGTTGCGGGCGTCGCGGCCGTCCAGCAGGATGCCGCCTCCGTCCGGATCGTAAAACCGGCCCAACAGGTTGACAATCGTGGTCTTGCCGGCTCCAGTAGGGCCGACCAGGGCGATCACTGAGCCCGGCTCGGCGGTAAGATTCACCCCGGTGAGTACGGGCTCGCCAGGTATGTAGGCGAAATCCACGGACCTAAACTCAACGGCGCCGTTGAACGATTCGAGAGTCTCCATCTCAGGCCGGTCGGTTTCGTCGCTGGGCTCGT
>CAZBZS010000032.1:12574-25951 GCA_964496475.1 uncultured Chloroflexota bacterium
GAAGATTCGGTCGGCGGCGGCCAGGGCGGACTGCATCACGTAGTTGACTTGGATGATTTCGGTGAGCGGACGGTGGAATAGGGCGACGAAGGCTAGGAAGGCGATCAGGGTTCCGGCGGTGAGAGTGCCTTCCATGATCTGCCAGCCTCCGTACAGGACGATGAGGCCGACGCTGATGCTGGACAGGGCCTGGATGGACGGCGTGGAAACGGATTCGACGGTGGCGGTGTCCATATTGGCTTTGAGATTCGAGGTATTGTCCCGGGCGAAGCGCTCCAGCTCGTCCGACTCGCGCGCGAAGGACCGGCTCACTCGAATACCCTTCAGATTTTCGTCGAGGGTAGTGTTCAGGTCGGCCAGTGTCTCCTGCACCCGCCGGTAGCGTTTGCGGAGTTCGCGGGCGCTGTAAACACTGATGAGAACCATCGCGGGGACGACCACCAGGATCAGCAGAGTGAGGCGCCAGTCCATGACGAACATGGCGGCCGCGTACACGAACATGGTGAGCAAACCGACTAGAGCTCCCAGGGTCGGGCCCATGGTGGCGCGCTGCACGGCGTTCACGTCGGCGGTGAGGCGGGAGAGGGTCTCCCCGGTTGTCTCGCGTTCGAAATACCGCATCGAGAGGCGCAGGAGGTGGCGGTAGAGGTCCTGAGCAAGACTGAAAATCACGATCTGGCCGGAACGCTGCACCAGGATGATGGTCAGCATGGTTGTGGCCGCACGAAGCAAATACGTGGCGAGGAGAACCAGCAACGCCCAGAGCACGGGGCCGAAATCCTCGTTGGGCAGATAATCGTCTATCACGATCTTGGTTATCCAGGGCGCCACCAGATTCAAGGAAGCGACGACTATGAGGGCCAGTAACGCTCCGATCAGGCTGAGCCGGTGCTCCCGGAGATAGCCGAGCAGACGCCTGGCGGTGCCGGTGGCCACGCCGCGTTCGCTGAGATTGGAGATGTCAACATAGCCGCCTCTCATGCCGAGTCGTCCCGGGCCGGCGAGGATGAGAGCTCCTCGCTACCAGCGAACTGCAATTCGTAAATTCGCCGGTAGGCGTTGCTGATATCCAGAAGTTCGTGATGCCGGCCCCGGGCCACAACCTTGCCGTCTTCTAGCAAGATGATGCTGTCGGCACCCATCACGGTCGAGAGCCGGTGGGCGATGACGATGGTGGTGCGGCCGGCCATCAGGTTCTCGATAGCGCGCTGAATTTCGACGGTAGTGCGGGGATCTACGCTTGAAGTGGCTTCGTCGAAAATCAGCAGGGGAGGGTCCACCAGCAAGGCGCGGGCGATGGCGATTCTTTGCCGCTGACCGCCGGAGAGACGCATGCCGCGCTCGCCGAGAACGGTGTCGTAGCCATGGGGGAGCGCGAGGACGAACTCATGGGCGGCGGCGGCCTTCGCGGCGGCCACTACCTCAGCCTCGGTGGCTTCCGGGCGGCCGAAACTGATGTTGTTGCGGGCGCTGGTATTGAAGAGCACGGTTTCCTGCATGACCATTCCGATGGACGAACGGAGCGAGTCCAGGGTCAGATCCCGCAAGTCGTGCCCGTCGATGGTGATGCGGCCGGCGCTGGGGTCGTAAAAACGGGGGATGAGGTTGGCGATCGTGCTCTTGCCCGATCCACTGCGCCCGATGATCGCCAAGATGGTTCCAGCGGGCACGGAGATGTTCAGGTCATGGACTATCGGGCCGGTGCCGTCATATCCGAAGCTGACATTTTCATATCGCAGTTCTCCGCGGGCACGGTTGAGCGCGATCGCGTCGGGTGTCTCCTCGACTTCCAGCGGGACGTCGATGACAGCAAAAATGCGTTCGCCGGAGGCGATGGCCTGGGCGGTGATGGCGGTGGCGAATCCAAGGAAACCAAGAGGCATGGCCAGGAGGAGAAGGTAGGCCTGAAAAGCAACCAGATCGCCGATGGTCATCTCACCGTGAATCACCTTATAGCTGCCAAAGCCGATGACGACGATGGTGGATAGTCCGTGGGTTAGTTCGATTCCTTGAAAATAGGCGCCGATGCGGCGCACCAATTGAATGCGAAGCGAGCGGATGCCCCAGTTAGCCCGTTGAAAACGCTCCTCACGGAGAGATTCGCGGCCATAGGCGCGGATGACCTTGGCGCCGTCGATGGATTCCTCGATTTCAATGTTCATCTCGCCCATTTTTGCCTGCACTCCGCGGAACATTGTGCGCAGCGGCGCCGACCAGCGCTGCAAGAAATACACGAAGGGGGTGACGCCGGCGATCATCAAGGTGACGTGCCAGTTGAGGACGAACATGAGTCCTAGGGTCAGCACCAACTGGAATGTTGAGGGCACGATCATGTTGCCTGACATCTGGAAGAAGAACTGAATGGAGTTCACGTCGTTTACGGCACGGGACATGAGCTCGCCGGTCTGCTGGGAATCGAAGAAACTCATCGATTTCGAGTGAAGGTGGACGTTGAAATCCTCGCGGATGTCGAAGAGGGCGCGCTGGGCACTCCACCTGGCCAGGTATTGGCGTCCGGCGGCGAGCATGTGACCGCCGACCCCGACCACGATCAGCAGGATGGCCATAGTCAACAGCACTCCCCGGTTGCCGGCGAGCACGCCGTCGTCGATGGCAACCTTAGTCAACAGGGGCAGCAGGGATTGCATCCCCACGGTCACTACGAGCGAGACGAGCAAAGCGAGGATCAGCAGCTTCTGGCGGCCGAGATAGGAGATGAGGCGCAGCAGGGTCTTCATCGCCGAGGGCTCTTCGGCGGCTCGGACCTCATGCAGTGCCTGCGATCTGGTCGAGGATCAGCGAGGTGGGCCTGGCTTTCGCCTCAGTGATCTCGAAGGCATCGAGCAGCAGGCGGGCAGACCGGTCCGCGGAGGCGGCGTCCGGTGCGTAAATTTCAGCCAAGGCATCCCCGCGTTTCACGCGATCACCTACCTTCGTCTCCAGCCGCACACCGACTCCAGGGTGGACATCGTCATTCTTCTTAAAGCGTCCGCCACCCAACTGGCGAACCACCAATACGATCTCGCGGGCATGGAGGCTGGAAATGTAGCCGTCCGCCGGAGCGGCGACGATCTGCCGGGCCTCGAGAGCGTCGTGGGCCGGTGAATGCTGGAAAGCGGCAAGATCGCCTCCCTGGGCAGCGATCATCTGCTCCATTTTCACATAGCCGGCGCCGGTGCTAAGCATCTTTTCGGCGAGGTTCCGGGCCGCCCGCGGCGCCGGTCGGAGACCGGAGTCGCGGATGAGGGCGGCGACGAGGGTGAGGGACAATTCGACGAGATCGGAGGGTCCATCACCGCGCAAGGTGTCGAGCGCCTCGGAGACTTCCAGGGAGTGGCCGACGGCGGCCCCAAGCGGGGTGTTCATTTCGGTGACGAAGGCGCGGACTGTGCGTCCGGCGGCGGTTCCGATTTGGACCATGGCGTGGGCGAGGGCGCGAGCGGAGTCGAGATTGGTCATGAAGGCTCCGGATCCGGCTTTAACGTCGAGTACGATTGTGTCGGCGCCCGTGGCGAGCTTCTTGCACATGATGCTTGCGGCAATCAAAGGGATTGAGTCAGCAGTCGAGGTCACCTCGCGCAGCGCGTAGGTCTTTCCGTCGGCCGGAACGAAATCTCCCGACTGGGCGACGATGGCGGCGCCGACGGTGCGTATCTGGTCTTTGAATTCCCGTTCGCGAAGTTGCAAGCGCATGCCGGGGATCGCATCGAGTTTGTCCAGGGTTCCTCCGGTGAGTCCGAGCCCACGACCGGAGATCTTGGGTACGGCAAGACCGCAGGCGGCTGCCAGCGGCACGACGACGAGCGAAGTTTTGTCCCCGACGCCTCCGGAACTGTGCTTGTCGACAACCGGCCGGTCGAGGTCTTGCCACGTATAGGTGCGTCCGCTTTCAAGCAGAGCGTTGGTGTAGTCCATGGTCTCGAGCTCGTCCAGGCCGTTGAGGCGCACGGCCATAAGCCAGGCGGCCATCTGATAATCGGGTACCTCGCCGCGGACAAATCCGTCGACCAGCACGCGGATGTCTCCGGCGGCGTGCGGATGCCCCAGCTTCTTGATTTCGATTAGACCGACCGAGTCGGGATTGTCGCTGTTCATACGATCGATGCTCTGATCCGCGTTGATGTTTTAATACGCAATCATAAGACCGGCGACTTGCGCCGCCGGTGCGCCCGCGAACGGCCGGCTTGACCGGGCTGAGACAATCGGCCGAAGGTATCCTGGGCGTGGTGACGATATACATCGTCTCTCGGGGCCGGGTCCGTTGAATCGAGGGGAACCAAACTGTTGTGAGCGCCAGCCCCAGAGATGATATGGGCAGCCTATGGCTAGCTCGCGCGATTTACGAGCTGGGCGGAATCGAGTTCGGCGATTTCACGTTTGCTCCGGCGACGGTGAACTCCCCGATATACCTCAACCCAAAGGTGCTGATCGCCAATCCCGGCGCCCTGCGGACGGCGTCGTCGCTGATTCGCGCGGCTCTCAATTCTCGCATCGCGATGCGAAATCCGGGGTGTGGTCCGTTTGACCTGATCGCCGGAGTGCCGTTCGGGGGGTCTGCACATTGTCACGAGCTTCTCCCTGAGTTGCGACAAGCCGCTCATTTATGTAAAGTCGGTTGACGGAGGCATAGACGGACAAAGAATCGAGGGGCGATTACTGCCGGGTAATTCGGTGATTATCGTGGGCGTCCTGATCAACGCGGGCGGATCAATGATTCGAACGGCGGAGGTCTTGCGAGGATAGGGGCTTGCAGTTATGGATGCGGTGGCGCTTGCCGATCGGGAACAGGGTGGCGCGGAAAGGTTGCGCCAGCGTGGAGTCAACTTAATATCGATACTGAAACTGACAACAATCTTGAACTACTACATGGCGGAAGGATGGATAAGCGAATCGAACTTCAAGAGGAGTCTGGAGTACATCCGGAATAGCAGGGCCGACTAAGGGAGGCTGGAGCCCATGCGCCGAGTAGAGACGCATGCGGGCGATAGCAGACAACACGGGCGGCCGGGGCCGTCCTCAAATAGTGATGTTTCGGCGGGTTGTATCAGCCCCGCTGCACACGGGACCGCGTTCGTCCGGAGAATACAGCCTCCGGGGCGGGACGGTACCCGTCTACCGCACCGCCACCACCCGAGTTGCGAATCAGAGTCCGGCCCGATATCGCCGGCGCCCCCGTTTGCTGACGTTCACTCTGGTAATGGTGGTGTTGGTGGCGGCTTTCTCGGTAGCGCTTGCCCGGGTGGTGATCGGATCGGAGGACCGTCCAGCCACGGTGAAGATAGCGGTATTCGGGCCCTCGATTAACGAGTTGATCGAGGGGCCGTTTGCTCACGAGGCGCCGGGCGCGGAGGCGGTCTTCAAGCCGGTCAAGGTGGACGCCCCGAATCCGCCACCGGTGTCGGCGACCGCCTACATACTGGTGGACCTGGATACCGGAGCCACGCTGGCCGGGTTGGACAGCCGGGCGCGGCTGCCGGTAGCAAGCCTGACGAAGATCGCCACGGCGATGACGGCGTTGAGACTCTCGGGGGCCAGACAGCCGATCAACATAAGCGTCGAAGCGGCCAGGGCCGAGCCCAATCGTATGGGGGCTATTCCGGGGGAGATTTTGACGGTCAAGGAGCTGCTTTACGGTCTGCTGCTTGATTCCGGGAACGATGCGGCGGCGGCGCTCGCTGAAGGGTTGGGCGGAAAGCAAGAATTCGTGGCGGCGATGAACGAGCTTGCGACTGATCTGGGTCTGACCGATACGCATTTCACGAATCCGGCTGGTTTTGACAATTGGAATAACTACTCAAGCGCATATGACATGGCGGTGCTGGCGCGCCGCTTGATGTTGGAGGAACCGCTGTTGGCGCTGATCGTAGCCACCGCGAGCCACGTGATCGAGAGCAACCTGGATCATGGTTGGTTTGGCCCCACGAACCTGAATCGCTTGCTGACGGAATATCCGGGCGCCTTCGGAATGAAGACCGGCAAAACACGCGCGGCGGGCTACACGCTGATCGCCGGGGCGGAGCGAGATGGCCGCCGACTGCTGGTGGTCGTTTTAGGTAGTGAGCACCATTTCGACGACGCGGCGATATTGCTGGACTTCGGCTTTTCGGTAGCTGGTCCGGTGGTGGCGGGTGGGTAGGAACAGGGTATGGCATTCAGGGGTCGGCCGCGGAAGCACCACTTTTGCCGCTCGCGGCTATGGTGGCGGTATGATCGGGGCCAGCTGAGGTCAAAGTAGAACTGACAATCAGCTCGTCGTCCGTAACGGTTATTGCTGTTAGTCTCGGGCGGACTACATCTTGAGAGGAGACCACATTGCCATTTATTAGCGGCGTCGGCCCGCTGGAACTGGTCATCATTCTGGTGATCGTGATAATTATCTTCGGAGTGGGCAAGTTGCCTACGGTGGGTGGAGCCCTGGGTAAGAGCATTCGCGAGTTCCGCGAGCAAGCTCGACCCGATGGCGAAGAAGAAGACGAGGACGGTGAGGGTTCTGCGGACGTTATGGCCAGCTCGACCGATGGTGACGACGATGGCGAGGAAGCGAAATCTTCGACCGCTGCTTCGGGGAAATCTGCCTAGAACGACTCCTCGCAGGGAGGCCAGTCCTCCCGGTCGGTTCTCAATTTCGTGGGTTGCCTCTATGGCGGTCGCCGTGGCGATTGGGATTTCGGGCGCCGGAATTTCGTCTGTACGAGCAGTAGACGGCTCTGAACTTCCCGAAGTAATACGAGTCCGCATAAGCGTGCCGGGGGACAACCTCAAGGCTGTTTTACCGGAAGGCGCCGGGCTCGTCGTGGACGGAAGGGAGACCGCGCTGCCAGCGGGAGAGGCAACGGTAAGTATCGGGGCCGCCGGGTGGCGGCTTACAGTTCCACACCAAGATCCCACTCCGCTTCAGGCGATCGCGGGAAATAGCTGGGGCGGCGATTCTGGACCAACCGGACTCTTCGACTCGCGCCCATCCGCGGAGAGAGTTCGCAGAATATTGCGAGCTGAATTCGGTACTCTGCTCGGTGTTTCCCGGGCCGGTTGGAACATTTCGCTTAACTCCGCCGTGATCCGGACGGACCCGGTCCCGCTGGAATTCATCGCCGCACAAGGTGTCGACTCGACCATTTCGCTTACCGGGCGACGCTATCGCGGGGACCTTCGGTTGGAGCCAGACGGCGCCGGGTATATGGTCACTAATGTTCTACCACTGGAGGAATACCTGTATTCGGTTGTCGGAGCCGAGATGCCATCGGGTTGGGAACCGGAGGCGCTGAAGGCTCAGGCGGTGGCGGCACGCACTTACGCGCTGCGCCAGGTCGATCCGGACGCCGACTTCGACATTTGCGATTCCACGGCCTGCCAAGCGTACCGAGGGATTGAATCCGAAACGCCGTCGGTGAGGGAGGCGGTGGAGGCTACACGGGGTATCATCGCAACTTATGAGGGCACGCCGATTGATGCCGTGTACAGCGCCAACATGGGCGGGCAAACGGCCGCGTCGGAGGATGTATGGTCTAACTTCGTGCCGTATCTGCGCTCGGTCGCATCACCGTTTGACAACCTCGCGCTCGATTCAGGCTGGGCGGCGGATGACTATGAGTGGGTATTGGCGCTGACCCCGTCGCAACTACTCGCCGACCTGCGTCATAGGGGATACGAGCTGTCCAGCCTGGAAGGCTTGAGTGTGGTGGCCGATGACGGTCGTGGTCGTGCCACCGCCCTGGAAATACGCGGTAGCCCCGGAGACCTGACGATCTATCGCGATGAAATCCGCTACGCCCTGGGGGTGAAAAGCACCATCTTCAACGTGGCCACGTTGGACGAATCGCTGGAGCGGATGGTTGTTAACTTCCCCGGGGGAGACGGCGGGCAACTGGCAGCCAGGACTCCGGCGGGAGGGTATCGCCGTTCCATTTCATTCGACGAGGCGCCAGCGCCGTATCGACTGAGCAACGGGTCAGTCTTCAGCCGCGAAATCATGGTCCCGGCGAAGATCATCATCAGCGGCCGAGGCGTGGGCCATGGGGTGGGCATGAGCCAGTGGGGAGCCCAGGGGATGGCGCTGGCCGGACAGGGGTACGAAGCCATCCTGAAACACTATTTCACCGGGATCGAGCTCACTCAGGCGGGCTGAACCAGGTGGATTCAGCCAGCCCGTCTCACCTTTGGCAGGAGGAACGGTTCCCACGATCCGTGAATGTGCCCGTTGGCGCGCCGGAGGATCATCCGTCCGGGGGTGACCACGGGATGTTTGGGACGCCGCCGCAGGCGCATGCCGGCCTCTCCGGGGCTGCGGCCACCCTTGCGGCGATTGCACGGCTTGCATGAAGTGACCAAATTTTCCCAGGTCCGGGTGCCACCCCGAAACTTCGGGTAAACATGGTCAATGGTGGAGTCGGATTCCCGGCGGCCGCAGTACTGGCAGGTGTAGTTGTCGCGGGCGAAGACCTCTCGCCGGGTAAGTTTCAAAACGGGCCGGGGACGCTTGATGTAATACACCATGCGAATCACCGACGCTCGGGGATGAAATGCGTGGGCAGAAGGAATGTCGTTTGGAAGACGATCCAGAATCTCAGCTTTGCCCTTGTCAACCAATACGAAGGCACGACGATCAGCGCAGAGATTGAGCGGTTCGTAGTTCTGATTTAGAACCAATACCTGCAAGGAGAACTCCCGGTTTCGGCCGGACAATGGGCCGATACTACACGATTCCGCCCGTTTCAATAGTTATGTTAAGTGTGGTGTCAGAGGCGGTCGTGTCCTTCGATTTTGAAGGTTGGGCGGCCGGCTAGGCGGCCCCGGCGGTTTCGGTATGGCCCCGGCGCATCCTATGCTTGCGGCATGGATACAGCGGCGGATGAGACCACCTACGTTCGTATCCGTTTTTCCAAACTGGACGCGGCTCGCTATCTCTCGCATCACAACCTCATGTCGGTGTGGGAGCGGGGGCTTCGACGGGCGGGGGTTTCCGTTTCCTTCACGGGCGGATATACGCCGAGGCCGGTGATTCACTTTGGCCCGCCGGTCCCGGTGGGTTACGCCGCCTGCAACGAGCTCCTGGACATCCGCGTTGATGGGGAGATCGATGCCGGAGCGCTGACTGCGGTACTGAATGAGAAGCTCCCGGCCGGGATCACGGTATCCGAGGTCGAGAAGTTGCCGGAGAAGCCGCCTTCTCTGATGTCTTCGGCGCGGTCGGCGGGGTATCAGGTAATGCTGCAGGATTGCGATGGCGGTGTGGGGGAGCTGGCCGAGGAGTTTCTGGAGCTTCCGGCGTTGGAAATCGAGATTCGGCGCGGGAAGCGAATTCGGAAGGTGGATATTCGCTCGGCGGTGCTGAAACTTGAGTGGCGGCCTCCCGCGACGATCGCGATGCGGCTTCGGGCTGGCGAAGGGGCGTCGTGCCGGCCGGAAGACGTACTTGCAGCCATGTCGCTGCAGGCTGAGTCGGTCAGCCGAACGGATGTTGCTTATGAGTTTGATTAACCCGGGGCCGGCATCGTCTCTGGAGAGCGAGATCGCGGATGTTTGTCAGCGGCTGATGCCCGAGTTCGAAATGGTATCCATCGAACCAGCGGTGCATGAGTCGTCTGCGCGAAGGAGCGTGTACCGGGTCGTGGACCGCAAAGGCTCGCGACGCCTACTGAAGCTTTTTCGTGAAGACGACCGTCGCGGCCGTGACCGGGACGCTCTGTCCACGGAATCGGCGACACTGCGCCAATTGCACCGGCTCGGTTGCCCGGTCCCGGAACTGCTTGCCGATGATGCGGACATAGGCGCTATCGCGACGGAGTGGCTGCCGGGGGACACGCTTGAGTCACGCCTTCAGAGCGGCGCGATTAGCCCGAAGGAGCGCCGGGCAGTCGTCCGGGCTCTGAGCTCTGTGGACATCGCGTTTCGCGAAATTACCGAGACGCAAGGACGGGAGCGGAGAGGCCGGGTGGCGAAGGAATTAGTGGCCTGCTTCCGCAACGAGATTTCCGATCTTGTTGCCGGGCCGCCGTGGTTCGTCCGGTCTGATAGCACCGGCTCCTGGACCCGTGCGATAGACGAGGCATTCGAACTGCTGATAGAAGGGGATTGGAGCCATGGCTCCCTAGACTGCAGCGCCTCGAATATCATGCTCGCAAGCGGCCAAGCTTACGTCATCGACTTTTCTATTTTGGGCGCTGAATGGTGTGAACGGCGGACGGTGCGCTATGGGGTCGCTACGGGGTCGGGCCGCTCCGGAGATGGCTACAAGACGCTGTTCGACGTGGCGACCGCCGGTTTCTACAGTGCTCGAGGTGGAGGGGCGGACTCAAGCGAGGAGTTCGGGGCGCGGCTCGATCTGCATCACCTTCTATTGCTTTTGCTGGCGCTCAGCCGACCTGGTGACGCGGAGACGCCGAGTGGGTGGGCGGCGGGAGAGGGCAGTGATGGAGCCGAGGCCAGGGAAAACAGGGAGCGCAAACTGCTGGAGATTGCTCTCCGCCCGCTGGGCCCCGACCCTGTGGGGGATTCGCTTCGCGCCTGCCTGATCTCGCCTGCAATACAATGACGGCACGTAGAGTCATCCTGAGCGATTAACGGTGGCAAAATATGCCTGCAGATCCATTTCGGCCCCGAGCCCGTGATGTGGTGGTGGCGGGAATGCCGTGGATCTCGCGGATGGCCGATAAAGCACGGGCGAAATACGACGGCACGATCGACGAATATATCTATCCGTGACCCATTGACCTGCGGGTGCTCGGTGAGCTTGCCCTAACCCCGGAGGAATTCGTTGAACTGTCCGTGCAGTCGGATTCAGACGAAGAACTGGCGCGGAAGATCAAGGCCAGCCTCGAGATATAGCCGGTGGATGACCGTCGCTCGGAAACGGGGCGAGTGCGCGGTCGTCGCATGCTGATGAACCCTTAGTCATTCCTGCTGCGGGCCGTTCTTGATCTGCTATCTTCTCCACGGCCCGCTAGCTCAATTGGCAGAGCAACTGACTCTTAATCAGTAGGTTGTGGGTTCGATTCCCACGCGGGTCACCACCCTACAGACCTGTAACTCAGTCATCACAATCAGTGATATGAACCCGAAAATTGGCCGTTGACACCTATCTTGCCACCCATTGGATCCACTTCAGGCCAGTAATCTGCCCATACGGTCGGCAGATCCCGCCAATGGCTACGGACAAGCACGGGGCTGGTTAAGCAAGCTCGAGTCATGCCCCTAGCCCCGCACCAGGTGACCACATAATATGTAGCCTATTAGGACTGAGTAGAGGAGATACCTAGTGCGAACGTTGTCTGGCTTTCCCATACCGCTAAACCGCGAAGAACTCATTGGGTGGCATGAAAAATATATGGGATCGCTTTGAACCACAACGGCTCGATCCGCGTGCTCTCCCCGACCATGATACTCGGCTACGGCTACCCGCTGGCCTCGTTCGCCGCCGGCCTCCAACATGACCCCCACGTCATCGGTGTCGACGCCGGATCGACTGACCCCGGCCCCTATTATCTGGGCGCCGGTCAGTCGCTTTCCGGCGCGGCGACCATCAAGCGCGACTTGCGGCCGATGATCGTCGCCGGCGCCGAACGCGACATCCCGGTGATCGTCGGAACCAGCGGCGGCTCCGGCGGCGAGCCTCACCTGGAGCGAACATTCGAAATTCTCACCGAGATTTGTCACGAGGAAGGCCTGAACCCGCGGGTCGCCCTTATCCACGCCGAGCAGGACAAGGCGATGCTGGTTGAGGAGCTGCGCGCCGGCCGGATCCAATCGCTGCAGTCGGTCCCACCGCTTACCGAGCGTGACATTGACCGGTCCGTCCGAATCGTCGGACAGATGGGGGTCGAGCCCATCCAGCGCGCGATCCGCGATGGCGCCGGGGTGGTGCTGGCCGGTCGTTCCTGTGATGTGAGCGTGTTTGCCGCGGTCCCAATGATGGAAGGCCACGACCCGGGCCTCACCATGCACGCCTCGAAGATCGTGGAGTGCGGCGCCTATTGCGCCGAGCCTACGAACGGCCTGGACTCTATCCTAGCCACTATCAACAACGATCACTTCGTCCTCACGCCGCTCAATCCTCAGCAGCGGATCACCCGCGTCTCGGCCGCCGCCCACAGCCTCTACGAACAGGACGATCCGGCGCGGATAGTCGAGCCGCTCGGCACCGTCGACATCGCCACCGCTGAGTTCGAGGAGCTCTCAAGCGGTTCAATCCGGGTCTCCGGCAGCCGCTTCGAGCCCGCCGGACAGTACACGATCAAGCTGGAAGGCGCGGCGCTGGCCGGCTATCGCGCGATTTCGATTTGCGGCGTCCGCGACCCGACTGCTGTCGCCAACATCGATGAGTTGCTGCGAGGCGCCCGCGCGCATCTGGCGGACGTGTGGGGGGCTTCGACGCCGGAACATCCCTACGAGGTTTTGTTTCGCCTCTACGGCCGGGACGGCGTGATGGGCGCCAACGAGCCGCGCCGCGATCTGATAAGCCACGAGCTCGGTCTGGTCATCGAGGTCGTCGCCGAGACCCAGGCGGCGGCCAGCGAAATTTGCTCGCTGGTCCGATCGACGCTCCTGCATTGTGACTATCCGGGGCGCTTGAACGTCGGCGGCAACCTGGCTTTTCCGTTCTCGCCCCACGATGCAAATTGGGGTCCGGTCTACGAATTCAGCGTCTACCACCGCTGGGAAGTGGACGACGCACTTGCTCCTTTCCCGATCGAAATGCGGACGATATGAGCGCCGAAACGATCCCTCTGCACCGGCTGACTCGAATCTTTCGGAGCAAGAACGCCGGTCCGTTCGTCCTAACGGTAGATATGTTCCTTCGCGACGACGAAGACTATTTCGCGGTCAAGGAGTTGGGCCTGATCACGAGGGAGCTGGTGGCCGGCCGGTACGGAATTGCGCTGGACGACGTGATCGCGGTTCACCACTGGGACGCGGCGCTGGCGATCAAAGTAGTGTTTCGGCGGGAGGTCGGCTGCGGCGCAATCAACGACACCGACTGCTACGGCGCCCAGCAACACGCTCCGCTGCTGGATGTCCCGGTGCCGGTGCGAACGGCCAGCCCCTTGCCGGCGATCTGAGCCGCGGCCGCGTCATGTGTAGTCTGAGAGGAATGAGTAGAAGAGTGGCGAAGATGAATGTCGTGCTATAAACATTAACTGCGTTGGTGCTAGCAATAGGGATTGGGGGCATTCTTGTCACTTGCGGCAGCTTTGTTTAGTGGCATATCTTCCAAGGTGAAGTCTGGCTTCTTAACCTGTGAAATATAGGTCTAGCTATTTTTTGAGGACGGGTACTAGCTAGATAGGGGACCGGATCAGGCGGGTCTAACCTCTCACTATTACGAAGGGTGCTTGACACCTATGCCGATCGACACGCAGCAGGCTCTATCGACGTCAGCCG
>CAZBZS010000033.1:0-25113 GCA_964496475.1 uncultured Chloroflexota bacterium
CCCCCGGCGTGATTCGAACACGCGACCCACTGCTTAGAAGGCAGTTGCTCTGTCCACTGAGCTACGGGGGCTTGACAGGTTTGGATTCTATCTGGCTACACCTAGTAGAGCTCCAGCGCTTACGCTACATACTATGCGAATAACTGGTGCGGGCTTCAGATCATGCGATAGACCGAGACAAGCTCTCCGAATGAATAAGAACAGCGTAGTTTGCTCGATGCGAGCACAGTCGCGATAGCAATTGTGTTTCATGCGGTGGGCAGTACGGTGACTAGTCTGGCCGTCTGTCACTCTCGGCCATCAATCGGCAGCCCGTTCGTCGCGGATAGCCCCAAGTTCCGAGAACCTCCTGGGACGGTGCCGCTCAAGTCGTCTCGCCAAGAGATGCTTGATTCCACCGAGAGACTCTCCGTACCCAATCCCCCGTGGGACGGCTCATTAGGGGGCGACAATTCTCGTTCCGAGCGGACCCGACCGGCGTAGCGCCGGCGCCGATGGCTCCGAGGAGTACCTGAAGAATGTGCGAACGCCATGCCGTAGGGTCCGAGGATCGACGCCCCCTAGCGTCGAAACGTCCCTGTAAATTGAACGGGCAGTCCTACGGCGGAGGTGGCCGCCGCGCGTGAATGCGCGCCAGAACGATGGAGGCGACGAACTGGCCAATCATGGCTGTAACTAGAGCACCCAGAAGCGCGAACCCGAAATTCTCCACATAAATGGTGTTGATGAATTCGCCGGCCAGCCAGAACATCAGAGCGCCTGTGAGGAAATGGGCGAATCCCAGAGTGAAGATCATCAGAAGGCAGGTGAGCGGTGCCAGCAGGATGTAAAGAACCGGTCGGATGTAGTGATTCAAGAATGACAGCAGAACCGCGAATATCACGGCGGTTGCCCAGTACTCCAGAGTACCGGTCGGTGGGAGCCGCACGTGTGGGTGCAGCACCCCCGCGACCAGGAGAATCGCGATGAAATTGCCGGCGGAGTGGACCGCGAAATTGAGAAGCGTGCGCTCGCTGAGTCGGATCATCCTGAACCGTCCGCGCAGGCGCGGGCCATCGGTCCTCCCGAGATTAAGTGGATGCGGCCTCGGTGAAAGTTGACGCCTCTTCCGCCAGGTTCTCTACGAAATGGATCGCCTCCATAGCCGCCTTCACCCCATCGCCAGCCGTCGTGATCGCCTGGCGAAAATGCGAATCCTGTGCCTCCCCGGCCACGTAAATACCTTCGACGCTCGTGTGCATCAAGTGGTCGGCCAGTATGTAGCCATGGTCATCCATGGCCAGCTTGCCTTTCGCAATCGCGGTATTCGGATCGTGCCCAATGAAGATGAATATGCCTTCCATGTCAAGCGTGGACTCGTCCCCGGTTTTCACATTCTTCAGTAAAAGGTTCTTTACTCCCTGGTCACCAACAATCTCGGTCACCACCGTGTCCCAGATGAACTTGAACTTTTCATGCTCGAAGGCCTTCTGTTGTAAGAACGCCCCGGCGCGGAGCTCGTCGCGGCGATGAATCAGCGTCACCGAGGAGGCAAATCGGGTGAGAAACAATCCTTCTTGAATCGCGCTGTCGCCCCCACCGACTACCGCCACGGGAACGTCGGGGAAAAAGGCCGCGTCGCAGGTGCCGCAGTAAGATACGCCGCGGCCAACCAGTTCCGACTCGCCGGGAATGCCCAGCTTGCGGTAGCTGGCGCCCGTCGTGATGAGAACCGACCGGGCAACGTAGCTCCCCAGCCTTCCGGTCAGTTTGAACGGAGGGCCGTCAACATCCAGATCGGTGATGAAGTCAGTGATGACTTCCGCCCCGAAGCGCTCTGCCTGCGCCCGCATCTTTATGGTGAGGTCGGGCCCCATGATGCCGTCTTCGAACCCCGGGTAGTTGTCGACTTCGTGGGTCGAAGCGATCTGTCCCCCGAATTCGTCTCCCGTTATCACAACGGTCGACAGGCGCGCTCGGGCGGCGTACACGGCGGCGGCCAGTCCACTTGGTCCGGAACCGATGATCGCCACGTCGTATACCAAAATTTTCTCCTGAAGCGAGCCGCCGACCTTGCGCGGACGGAATCTTTACCTAGATTCTAGCCCGGCAGTCGGTGGCATTCCCTATACCTTCGGACCCGCGCCCATCCTGTTACGGGGCCGGCGATGCCTGAATTGTGCGCAGGTAAGTGATGATCGCCCAACGTTCGTCCGGGGACAGGATCTTCCAGAGCGTCGGCATGTTTCCGATTCCGTTCGTAATTACCCCGTAGATGAACCCGTCCGGCGAGAGCGCCGCAGCGGAATTCGCTGCCACCAACGAGGGTGGCGGGCGCACGCCGGATTCGGCGAACTTGAGTGCCACCGGGCTGTTGCCGTCTCCGCTCGGGCCGTGGCAAACCGCGCAGTTAATTCGGAATAACTCCGCGCCCGTGAGGACAGCATCCGCATCGTCGGCTAGCGGATTGTTCCTCCCCATCGCCTCCGCGAGATTGGGTGGAAGTTCCTTCCCGGTGGTCGGCACGCTTCCCTGCGGGGTGGGGACCATCGGAGGCTCCTGAGTACGATACGACTGCTGATAGTGCATCTCGGGGAAGATATCCAGCGGGTAGCTGCCAACCTCGCAACCTGCCAGTAGGGCGGCTCCGAGGACGGCTATTGCCAAGCTGAGGAATCTTGTGCGAAAGGCGATCCGCATAGTCAGGCGTTGCTGGTGGCGGACACCGCCGCCGGGTCAGAGTTGTCGCCTGAAACGATGTCGATCGCTCCGGCGCCGTTGAGGACGGTCCGGGCCTCCTGCACGCGCTCCGTCTCGGCCATCACCGAGATACCTATGTAACCGTCAGCGATACGATCGTCGTAAAGACCGATCCCATCCGGCAACCGTGACTCAAACAGCACTCCAATGACGGTGAACAGTACCGCCCCGAGCATCGTCCCCTCGTACAAAATTTGGATTACCGCAGGAAACGCAACTATTGGTTTTCCGCCGGTAACGATGGGCAGTGAGACTTGCGCCCCGACGACCCAGGCAATGCCTATCGCCAGTCCGCACGCCGCGCCGGCGAATGGGAATGTAAACAGCCGGTGCTTGATTTCCTGCTCGCCAAACGCCCCTTCCGGATACGGCGTCGCGCTCAGTACCTCGATAGCGTTGTCCTCGAATCCGGCTTCCTTCAGGTCGCCGACGGCGTCCGCCGCCTGGTCGGGCCCCTCGTAGAGCCCCAGCAGTTCTGTGTTATCTCTCATTCCCACCGGATCTACTCCCGAATGGTCGCCGGAACATCCGCCCGACCAATTTTCATTTCCTGCTGCAAGATCTTGCCTTCCTTGATGTCTGCCGCGGGCATAAGCGGCAGGAACTTGGCAAATACCAACACTCCCAAGGCCACCATGCAGAACGATGCCAACACCAGGATGAATTCCGAAATCGACGGGGTGTAGTCCCCGTACGCGAAGGTCAGGGTAGATTTTCGCTCAAGGGCTGGGACAATCAGCATAAATCGCTCAATCCACATCCCGATATTTACCAAGATCGTAGTGACAAACATCCAGAAGAAGCTCCGCCGCACACCGCGGAACAGCCACATTGGCACCGGGATGATGAACGAGCAAAGTGCGAATATTACGACGAGATACCGCCACGGTCCCTCGAGGATTCTCCGTGACCAGGTGTCCACCTCTGCGGCTTCCGTTCCGTAAAGACCGAAGAAAAAATCGAGCATCAGGAAGAAGAACCACGTCGACGCCACCGCGATCAGCAGGCGCGTGAGGGAGTCGATGTGATCGGCGGTGATGTAGTTCTGGAGATGGAATATCTTTCGAATGATTATCATCGCCATGACGACCGCCGAGACTCCGGAGTGCACCGCCCCGATAACGAAATAGGGAGCGAACGTGGTGCTGTGCCAGCCCGGCACCAGCGTGACCGCGAAGTCCCAGGACACGATTGAGTGTACGGACACAAAAATCGGGAGAATCAGCGCCGACAGCAAGATGCCCGCCACCGCCTGAATGCGCCATTGCCGAGAAGTCCCGCGAAAGCCAAGTGACAATACCCCGTAAACCGCCTTTCGCACCGGACCGGTCGCCCGGTCCCGCGCGATCGCCAAATCCGGCAGCAGCGCGATGTACACGAAAAGGATCGTAGAAGTCAGGTACGTCATGATCGCCGATGGGTCCCACACCAGCGGTGACCTCGGATTCGGCCACATCCCTCGAATCCAGTCGTACGGAAACGCCCAGTACATCGTCCGCCAGGGCCGCCCGCTGTGAATGAGGGGGAACATCAGCGCCGTCATCAAAGAGAACACGGTCACGATCTCCGCCGCCCGCGTCACCGGCCGGCGCCACTCCGCCTGGGCGATACGCAGAATCGCCGAAATCATCACCCCTGCGTGGCTTATCCCAATCCAGAACACAAAATTGACGATCAAGAATCCCCAGTAAACCGGAGAGCTATAGCCCAGGAACTGCAAGCCCCAGTTGAGCATGGTCAAGAAGACCAGCACCCCTGCTAGCAGCCCCACCGCGAGCGCAAAGCTCGAGCCGAAGAACCACCTCGGCGTCCGCATCACGAAATCGAGCAGCTCCCGATCTGCGGTACGGTCGTCTACGGTTACCGGTTCTTGCATTATGTCTCCATCGATTTCTGCATCAAGATCAGTCCGGCTTTCCTACTACTAGTACTTCCGTCTTCATGAATTTGCGTTCTTCCCGCAACATCGCCCCCTCACGCAGTTCCCAGCCCGAGTGAATCGGGAAGCGACGGGCCGCCCATAGATATGCCAGCGCGGCCAAGGCGAAAAATCCTACGATGAATAGGATGTCTATTAAATCCGGCCCCACCGCGCTCGGTAGCTCCTCGAGCCGGTGGGCGAAAGGGTCCTCACTGGCCATTGCCGGGACGAAAAGTCGAATCCGGTCAAAAACCTGTCCCACGAGGATGAGCAGCGCGACCGGGGCCAGCAGATTCAGGTTTCGCCGCACCCTATTGAATATCAGGAACGCAATCGGGATCAGCAGCTGGCAGAAAACCGCGATCAGGAACGGCACAAGGTAGACCGACGCCACCTGGACCTGTATGGCGGCGATCTCCGTCGGCTTCCGGCCATACCAGACAACGATGAAATCGGACCAGAAAAAGTAAAACCAGAGGAGAGTCAACCCCAGAAGTAGCTTACCCAGATTGCGTGCCTGCTCATCGCCGATGAACTGCCCAGCCTCGGGAGAGAAGCGGCGAATGAGCCAGCTGACCACGATAACCACCGCGATGCCGCCCTGAATGCCGGTTATCGCGTGATACGCCGGAAATATGCCCGACCGCCAGCCCGGCAGCAGGCTCTGGCCGAGATCGGTCGTTAGTACCATCGCGACGAATATGTAGGCCATCAGGTAAAAGGCGCCCAGAACCTTGACCGTCACGCGCACAGTCTTCCAGTCCCGCACGCTGCCCCTCCAGTTGAGCATCATCATCCTCCGCCAGCGCGGAAGATTCTCCATGTCTCCCGCCTTGGCTGCCAGGTCCGGTACGAGGCCCACCCAAAGCAGGGCCAGCCCCGCCACCAGCATTATCCCCAGCGCCAGTGCATCCGTGAAAAACGGTGCGCCCCAAGCGAAGTCAAACCATAGGTTGGCCCGCCCCTTGAGCGGCGGCAACGTCGCCATCACCGGGATCAGAATCACCATGCTCAGTAGCGACGGAAACACGAACAACTCGGCGATTCTCCGGCTTGGCAGTCCCCAGTAGCCCCGAGCAGCCCGGGAGGCGTAAGCGATCAGCGGCGCTGCCGCTATGAATGAAATGAACACCATCAGCAGGGCCGTCGGATAGGCCCACGAAACGCGCCCGCCATCCCCGGCTATCCGGGCGACATAGGCAACGATCCCCGCGATTCCCAGCACCACCAGCAAAGCCACGACCGCGTTGGTCGTGCCGATCTGGAGTGGCTTCGGCCGGTACGCCGGCCGAAGCGATAATTCGAGCGCCGCGCGCTCGGGATTACTCATGCGCCGCGCTTTTCTCTTCACTCAGCGGGTCGATTTTCGCCAGATAAACCACCCCCGGCTCAAACCCGGAGTCCTCCATCAGCCGGAACGCGCGATCAGAATCGGCCGCCTGCGCCACCTGGCTATCGGCGTCATGCAGATCCCCGAACACCAACGCGCTGGTCGGGCACGCCTGCACGCAGGCCGGCTGCACTTCCCCGTCCTCCAGCTCTCTGCCGTCGTGCGCAGCGTCCGTTTTGGCCCTGGTTATCCGCTGCACGCAAAAGGTGCACTTTTCAATGATCCCCTTGGTACGTACCGTGACGTCGGGGTTCAGCTGGTACTCCAGTGGCTCCGGCCACTCCGGCTCCCAGAAATTGAAATGTCGCGCCGAATAGATGCAGCCGTTTGCGCAGAACCGCGTGCCCACGCAGCGGTTGTAAACCTGTACGTTCAGACCTTCGTCGTCGTGGTACGTCGCCCAGACCGGGCAGACCGGCTCGCACCCGGCGTTGTCACAGTGCTGGCACAGCACCGGGACGAAGCGGGCCTTCGCGTTGGGAAACTCACCCTCCCAGTAGCGCTCTATTCGAATCCACGACTTGGTGCGACCCTCCGCCACCCGATTCTCTTCCGAGATCGCGATGTTGTTCTCCGAGTAGCAGGCCACCACGCACGCCTGGCAGCCCGTGCATTGGTCGGCGTCGATGACCATTCCCCAGCGGCGGCCATCGGCTCTGAGTTCCTCTTCGCCTAATAGCGTTCGCTGCCCCCCGGCCGTAGCCAGCGCTGCTGCCTGCTCATTGGGATTAATCACTTGTTACCTCCAGGACCGGTGCCGGTCCATCGTTTCTTGGCTCGGCGACTCGTTCCATCATGGGCATTGTTACTGTCCGACCTACTTTTCGCACTCGCGCGCGGGATGAAGCCCACGCCAGCGCGCCTGTCTTGGCGTCCACCGCCGGATCGATCACCGAAAAAATATTCTCTCCCCGGCCCCGTCGCCAGCGACCGCCGAAATTGCGACCACGTCCCACCGGGACCGCCACCACATCCGGCGGAGTCGCGGGCGATACGAACACCGGAACCTCCATCGTTCCGTAACGCACATCGATGGCCACCACGTCTCCCGTGCTGACGCCCAGGCCGGCTGCTGTCTTTGGGTTGAGTTCCGCCCAGGTGATCCATGCCACCGTGGTAAGCGGATCGCCCACCGATTGGAGCCACGGGTTTTCCGACTCGTCTCCGGTTCCGATCGCGATGGTCTCGAAGGGAATCAGATGGAATTCAAAGATTTCTGGGTCGCCGTCGAATTCAGGCTCCGCGATAGCCCCTGCGTCCCAATCGGGGACTGAAGCAAACGGCTTCGCGGTGTTCCGTAGCTCCCAGGCGCCGCCCCGGCGGAGCAACTCGACCCACGTAGGCTCAAATTCGGGTCCCGCCCCCGCCATTCCAAGAAGCTCCTCGGCGTTCGCTCGGACCGCCTCGTGCATGCTGCTCCAGGGCAACGCCCCGTCCCCCTTTGCGTCCCCGGCGACTGCCAACAATACATCCCCAAAGCTGCGGGCGTCAGTCCACGTCACCGTCACCGGCTGCTGATAGCCCACTACCTGTGCGCCCGGCCCCGGGTCCGCGGCGAAGTCGCCCCAGGACTCGAACGGGTGTGTCGCGGGCAATATCAGATCGGCGACTCCTACCGTCTCATTCATGAACGTGGCCATTCCCACCACAAAGGGTGAACCGGCGAGGGCGTCGGCGAATGTAGGGGTTCCGGCCATTCCGTATGCCGGATCAGCGTCGTACACGAACGTCACGTCCGGTGCTGATCCTGCCGCAAGATCGTTGGTATAGGACCGCCATTCCGCGAAACTCGTGGCCGGAAGTGGGAACGGGATGTTCGCTGGTGCGGACGGATTCGGAATTACACCGCCCGGCTTGCCCACACTGCCTACCACCAAGTTTAGAAACAAGGCCGCCGCCCCGTTGTCCATTCCATTTGTCTGGGCCAGGGACGGTCCTCCCGCCAGCGCCAACCCCGGCTGGCGCTCGACGAACTCTCTTGCGATCGTCTGTATCAGGCTGACCGACACTCCCGTGCGCCCCGTCACCACGTCCGGCGCGTACCGGTTTAAGGCCTCCACCCCACCCACCGCCTCCACAGCCTCACGCCAGATTTCAGGTTCCACCAGCGCCTCTGCCACGATCACCTGTGCGATGCTCAGCGCCAGCGCTCCTTCCTGGCCCGGCTTTACATAAATCCAGCGGTCTGCGCTTGCGCCTGTCAGCGACATGCGCGGTTCGATTTGCGTCAATTGGCCGCGTTCGCCGCTCCGCAACCGATGGTACGCCTGGCTATACATCACCGACGAGCCCCACGTCCCCAGGAAATCTGCACCGAACGAAAGCACTATCCCCGCATTGCCAATGTCGAAATGCGGAGTGTTGCTCGCCCCAAAAATCTTTTGCACCGCCGTCTGAAAATTGGTGTTCTCCAGCGTCTCATGGACCAGGTGTCTGCCGCCGAAGAGTTGCGTGAACGCTACAGCCACGCCTGCTTCGGTGCCGGTCAGTCTCGACGTTAGGAGGTCAAAACTGTCCGCCGCCCCCAGCTTTGACACCAACATGTCCAGTGCCCGCTCCCAGCCGATCACCTCGTAATGGCCGTCTCCCCTTGTGCCTGCTGGGATCATCGGTTCCTTGATCCGGTCCGGGTGATACAGGGACTGCACCCCCGCCTGCGCGCGGGCATTTGTCTTTCCTAGATTGATCGGGAAACCCGGGTTTCCCTCCACCTTTTTTGCACGTCCGTCCACGGTCCGCACCACCACGCTGTTGCCAAACCTGGAGTGCGCGTCCGCCGTGGCGAACCACACGCTGTCACCCGGTAGCGATTGCTCCGGGGCCAGCACAAAGCTCTGAACCCGGGATTCGCGTTCGGGAGCGGCGCACCCTACGACGACCACGCTGCCGGCGGAGCCCGCGGCCCCGACCAAAAACTTTCTACGTCCGAGATTCATCGGGGATTACCTCAAGCTCACTTGTGGCATGTGGAGCAATCAAGCGGAGCGCTGTCTTTCAAAATTACGTTGTCAGCCGGGGCCGCGCTCGATTTGGGCTGGTTATCGGTATCCCGATGGCACCCCATGCACTCGCCCATGTTTAGCGAGTTCACCTGTTTGATCACCTGCGCCTGGGTGACATCGCCATGGCACGTCGCGCAGGAGACGTTCGCATCGATATGGGCCGAGTGTACGAATCGAACGTGATCCGGAAGGCGATACACCCGGGTCCACTCGATTGGCTCCTGATCTTCCCATTTCTTTATCAGCAGCTGAACCTCCGGCAAATCCTGCCCGATAACCGAGTGGCAATACATACACTGTTCCACCGATGGCAGTGTCGCCTGGGCCCCCATGGTCACCCCGCGATGGCAGAATTCACACGCGATAGCGTTGTCCCCGGCATGGATCGAGTGATCGTAGGCAATAGGCTGGGTGGGGGCCGGACTGATCGTCCCACCCGACGCCCCGAGGAAGATCAACACCGCCACCGCCGACGCCGTCGCCAGCCCCATCACGGTAAGGGGGATGACTATGAACGCAAGCTGCCGACCGGTCAGTCGTGGCATGAACGCACGCAGCAAATTCATGCGCTAGATGATCATCCGTGGAAATATTTCAGGCAGGATATCGAACGCCAGCAGCACCGCCTTTATCGCGATCGCCACCGCCGCTACAAAACTGAATGCGGCGAACGCGTAAATCGGCATCCGCAGCCGGCGGGCAACTTCATTATCGACATCGCCAGTCAACGCCAGCGACGGAATCAAACCGTGGGCGAGGATGTAGGACACTCCCGCGCCGACAAGCGCGGCCGCGAATACCCAAAGATGGGCTACGAGCTCCGACAGCCGCACCCAGTCCGCCTCGGTGAGCGAGGCTATCTCCAAAACTGCCCCCTGAAGATCAGAACTGCCACAAACCGACGCATCTTATTAGGTTCCAGACTCCTCTCGCAAATCCGGTTTTTTACCCTTTTTACGGTATTCAGTGTTTCCATTAATACGCGGCGTCGCCACCTGCTCTGCCGGGCTGAAAATCAAAATCGCGAGACGGCCCCCATCGCCATAATTCGAGAGTCTACTCGGGCGCGGTGGTCACGGGCCTTATATAGCTTCCCTTGACACAGGGAACCGCAGCCACGTTCGGGAGTCGGCGGATACTGAAACGGGCGTTTCCTGCCCTTCGTTCGCCGTCATCAGAGCAGTCCGGTCAGGTATTCCGCCAGCCCCCGGCGGTCGACCCGGCCGATCGTCAGGTCCGCCACCTCGAGGATCGGTTGGCTGGCGTTGCCCATGGCCGCCCCGGTGCCGGCCCACACAATCATTTCCTTGTCGTTCACATCATCGCCGATCGCCAGCACTCGATCTCGAGCCACCCCCAGGTACGATGCCAGCCACGCCAGCGCCGACCCCTTCGAGACTTCCCGGCTAACTACCTCAAGCACCAGGTTCGCAAACGCGTAATTCGTCCACGGCATTGTGCGCACGTCTGCGGGGTGATCCCGTTCCAGCCTCCCCTCGAAGGCGAGCAAGCTCTCCTCTTCGCCGAAGAAGACCAGCTCCATCGCGTCTGCGAGTCCGTCAAAGCTGTCGGTCTCAACAAACGCCGCTAGATTCCGCGACGAATACATTTTCAACGACTCGACCTCGGCCAGCTGCCCGAATACGTAGAGTTTGTGCGTGCGACCTGGCGTGTCGTACCAGACCCCGGTAACCCCCATCTCCCGCCCAAGCCCCACGATCTCCCGGGCCACTTCTCCCGGAATATGTCGCTCGAAAAGAATCTCGGCCGTGCCAATGTCGCGAACCACCGCGCCGCTGCTCTGAATCAGGTATTCCCCCGCTCCCAGCGGCTCGATCACGTCCATCGCCGTCCGCCACCGCCGACCCGTCGCGATCACCACCGTCGCTCCCCGGTCGGCCACCGCCTGGATCGCCGCCCTGGTCTCCGGGTGAATCTCTTTGTCATCCGGCAGAATCGTGCCGTCAACGTCCAGCGCGATCACGTCGAACGGCAACGAACTACGTCGGCCGTCGGTCGGCGGCAATGCTTACTCCTGGTGCTGGGGGGCGGTGGTCGGCGCATTCTATTGGGCCGGTGGCCAGGCATTACAATTCCAGAGCCATGCCGCCGCGATCTGGAGCGCTCGATGGCCTACTTCATAGGGATTGATGTGGGGACTCAGGGCAGTCGTGCCGTCGTTATAGATGAAGACGGCTCGCTGGTGGCCTCCGGCAACGGCCCGCATACGATGCAATCTCCCCGTCCCGGGTGGAGCGAGCAGGATCCGGAAGAGTGGTGGGGTGCCGTGAGGACCGCCATCCGTGAGGCCGGGCAGTCGATCGATCTGAACGCCGTCCGCGGCATCGGCATGGCCGGCCAGATGCACGGCTCCGTCTTTCTCGACGAGCAAGACTGCGTCATCCGCCCTGCCTTGCTCTGGAACGATCAGCGCACCGCTGTGCAGACCGACTGGATGGCCGATGTGGCCGGTGACCTGCTGCTGGAAATCGCCCTCAACCCGGCCATCACCGGTTTCCAAGCACCGAAGATCATCTGGCTTCGCGACGAAGAGCCGGACAGTTACGGTCGCGTCCGCTCCGTCCTGCTGCCCAAGGACTTCGTCCGCTTCCGGCTCACCGGCGAACGGGCGACAGATGTCTCGGATGCCTCTGGCACCCTGCTGTTCGACGTCGCCAAACGACGTTGGTCAGGGGAGCTTCTGGACGCCTTCCAGATTCCGGCAGAGTGGATGCCAGCCTCCTTCGAAGGGCCGGACGAGACCGGCCGTATTACTGACGCCATCGCCGCCGACCTTGGTCTGCCCGCCGGGATACCGGTTGCCGGCGGTGGCGGCGACAACGCTGCCGCCGCCATCGGGACCGGAATCGTGCTTCCCGGCGTGGTAAGCAGCAGCATCGGCAGCAGCGGGGTCGTCTTTGCGTACAGCGAGAACCCCGAGCCCCACCCGGAAGGCCGCCTGCACACCATGTGCCACTCCGTCCCCGGAGCGTTTCATTACATGGGTGTGATCCTGGCTGCCGGTTTGTCCTTTCGTTGGCTCCGCGAAATCCTGCTCGAAGACACCTTCGGCGCCACGGTCCCAACTGGAGAGGACGCCTACGACATGCTCACCGCTCTGGCAGTCGGCGCCCCCGCCGGGGCCGAGGGCCTGGTGTTTCTTCCCTATCTAACCGGCGAGCGCACGCCGCACATGGACCCGTCAGCGCGTGGCGCGTTCGTGGGCCTGACCTCGCGACACACCTCCGCCCACATCGCCCGGGCTGTCATGGAGGGAATCACCTTCGCCATGCGGGATTCGCTCGATCTGATGCAGCGTCTCGGATTGCCGGTTGACAGGATTATCGCCACCGGAGGAGGCGCCCGCAGCGCCCTCTGGCGCCAGATGCAGGCGGACATCCTCGGCTCGCCAATCTGGCGCACCGCCGCCGAAGAAGGCCCCGCTTACGGTGCCGCTCTTCTCGGCGCGGTTGTCGGTGGCGGCTACGCAAGCGTCCCCGAAGCCGTCGCCAGCGGCGTGGAGCTGCTCGATCCGATCGAGCCAGAACACTCATGCGCCGCTCGCTACGACCAGTATTTCGAGGTTTACCAACGCCTCTACTCCGACATCCGGGCCGCCAGCCATCGCCTCAGCGAACTGGCTGGAGACGGCTGATGGGACGTAGTGACCAGGCAGACCTGCTCGTTGACCGCGATGGCGTAAAAGAGCTCATTCCCCACCGAGAACCGATTCTGCTGCTCGACGGTCTCACCGTGCTCATCCCAGGCAAGAGCGCCGTGGGGGTGAAATACGTCGATCCCGACGACTATTTCCTTGCCGGGCATTTTCCCGAAAATCCGATTATGCCCGGTGTGCTGATGGTCGAGGCGTTAGCCCAGACTGGCGCCTGCGCCCTAATGGGGTCGAAAGACGCCCAGGGGAAGCTCGTAATGTTTGCCGGTATCGACCGGGTTCGATTTCGGCGGCCGGTTCGGCCCGGCGACACCCTGAACCTGAGCGTCGAAATCGATCGCATCCGCGGACCCATCGGGCGTGGCCAGGCTGTGGCCACGGTGGACGGGGAGGTAGCGGTCGAGGGCCGCCTTACGTTCGCCCTCGTCGATGAGGAAGGAGCCACCGAATGATCTGGCCCAAGCTCCGCGACCTAGCGGTGACCGCTGTAAGTCACGCCCTCAATCTTTTTCTGCGAGGCCGCTCGCCCGATGGGCGATCGCTGCCGGACGTCCAAAATCCCGACATTTTGGTGATAAAGCCGGCAAGCATCGGCGATGTCCTGATGGCCACCTCCGTGCTGGAGTGCCTCCGCCGCACCCTGCCCGGGGCGCAGGTGACTTTGGCCGTGGGAAGCTGGTCGCGTGTGGCCGTCGCCAACAATCCCGACGTCGACGGGCTCATCGACTGCGGCGATGTCGGCACCCCTGGTCGCTATGGACTTTGGGAATACGTAGGCCTCGTCCGCGCGTTGCGCCGCCGGCACTTCGATGTCGCCATCGTTTTGGACAGGTCTCCCTTGATGGCCCTACTCCCCTATTTTGCCGGTGTGAAATACCGGCTGGGGCTGGACAGTGGCGGCCGCGGCATCGGGCTGACTACCGCCTCGCCGGCTCCGCCAGATCGAAACGAAGCGGAGATTTACCTCGACGTACTCCGCGCCGCCGGTATCAGCACCAAACGCGCCCGAGCTCGTTTCTACCCCAGTCTGCAAGATCTGGAGTACGCCCGTCGACTCCTGGAAGAATGGAATCTCGGCGAGTCCCGCGTGGTCGTCATCGCCCCCGGGGGCGGCCGGAATCCGGGCGCCGTGAATCTCTCAAAACGCTGGTCACCGGAAGGCTTTGCCCTGGTTGCGGACCGCCTGCAGACCGAGACCCGGGCCCGCGTTGTTCTGGTGGGCCAGGAGTCCGACGAGGAGGCCGTGTGGGGTGTGGCCGGCTTCATGCGCACCGAGGCCGTGAGTCTCCTCGGGCAGACCTCCTTCGGGCAGCTCGGCGCGTTGCTGCAAATATCCACCGCCTTCCTAGGCAACGACTCCGCCCCCGGCCATCTGAGCGCCGCCGTCGGGATCCCGACGGTGACCGTATTTAGCGATTCGGATCCGGGCCGCTTCCTCCCCTTCTCCCCCGTCGCGACCGGCATCGCCGCTGGTCTTCTGGAAGAGACTTGCGACCGCCTGCTGCAGGCCTTGCTCGGCGAATCAGGCAGTGACGGCGATCGCATCTCGCGGACTCAGGAGCCTCATGCCGGCGACGGCGACCGGCCCGGCGGCGCTGAGTAGACCGCCAATCCGGTTATAATCAGGCGTCCCCGGAGGGGTGGCCGAGTGGTTTAAGGCGGTGGTCTTGAAAACCTCTAACCGAAAGGTTCGTGGGTTCGAATCCCACCCCCTCCGCCGTCGACCGCAAGGGGTCCCTTGGAGGAGTCGCATAGTTGGTCTAGTGCGGCCGCCTGCTAAGCGGTTATCGGTGTTTAAAGCCGATCGTGGGTTCGAATCCCACCTCCTCCGCCCTTAGCTCCAGATTCATGGCGTCGACGGTACGGCCTGGCGGCTCTCGTCTTGTCTTCTCACCATAAAACGGCGTAAAGCGATGACGGCCCAGATTGCCTCCACCGCCGTTATCGTATACGCGTGCACCAGTGCGCTGTACGCTGCTGTAGCCGCCGACCCTGCCACGAAGAGCAGGACAAACCATTTTGACCGCGCTTCCAGCGCGTACGAAAGCATCATCACCGTCACTGCGACCGAACCAAAGATATTCGTTGGAGACATCCGTACACCCTCATTTTCTTGACGAGCCTAATTCCGTAGATACTGAAAATCCAGATCGCCCGACTCCTTGCCGCGGCTAGCCTTCGCCGTTGGGATGTACGCGGAGCGCGACCCGCGGCCGGCCGCTAATCGGATCCGTCACCACGTCCGCCTGAATCTTGAACACGTCCGCCATCAGCTCCCGCGTCAGGACCTGAGCCGGATCCCCGTCGGCCACCAGACGGCCGTTGTGGATCACCAGCAGCCGGTTAAAGAACGCCGCTGCCAGGTTGATGTCATGCATGCAGGCCACGACCGTGACCTGTTGCTCGCGGTTCACCCGGCGCACCAGATTCAGAATCTCAATCTCGTGAGCCAGGTCGAGATGCGTTGTCGGCTCATCCAGCAGAAGTACCCTCGGACGTTGGGCCAGCGCCATCGCCACCACCACCCGCTGACGCTCCCCACCGCTCAATTCGTTGAAGCGGCGCGATTGGAACTCCGCGGTTTCGGTCTCAAGCAGTGCTTCGTCAATCGTGCTTTCGTCCCGCTCTGTCAGGCTGCCCCAGAATTCAAGATGCGGACTTCGCCCCAGCGCCACGATCTCACGCACGCGGTAGGCAAAGGGGATATGAAATTCTTGCGGCACCGCCGCCACCAGGCGCGCGCGCTGGCGAGAGTCCAGGTTGTAGATGTCGGTCCCGTGTAAATGAATCCGGCCCGACCCAGGCCGGATCAATCCGTTGACACAATTGAGCAGCGTCGTCTTGCCAGCGCCATTCGGCCCGATGATCGCCGCCAGATCACCTTCCGGAAACGAAACGTACAGGTCGTGCAGGATCTGTTCCTGCGCGTACGTGAAATTCAGTCCCGCTATTTCTATCGCCGCGATTTCAGAACTCATACTGTCCTCGCGCCCGCCGTAGCAGGACGATGAAAAATGGCGAGCCGACGATCGCTGTCAAAATGCCGACCGGCAGGTCCACAGGGGCCAGGACCCACCGGGCCAGCAGGTCCATCAGCGCCAGGTACGCCGCTCCGGCAAGCATCGACGCCGGCAGTAGCAGCCGGTTGTTGGGGCCGATCACGATTCGAACCGCGTGCGGGACCATCAGCCCCACAAACGAAACCAGCCCGCTGATCGAAACCGCCAGCGCCGTAAGCAGTGAGGCCAGGCCAATAATCATGAATTTGGTCCGCTCCACGTCGACCCCCACCCGGGCCGCGCCGCCTTCGCCCAGCGCCATCGCGTTTAGCCGCGCGGTCAGGAAAAATGCGAAGCCCCCTGCAAGGACCATCGGTGGGAGCACTGTCAGCAGCGGTGTCCAACCTGTCACCGAAATCCCTCCCAGCAACCAGGTGAAGTTCTGCACGATCCGCAACTGCAGGCGACCGCTCAGAAGGATCGCGAGGGCGTTCAGGGCTCCTGATACAGAACCGACCGCGAATCCGGCCAGCAGGAGCCCGCTGATACTGCTCCGGCCGTGGTGCCGGGACAGGGTATAGACGATCCAAACTGCCGCGAATGAACCGACGAAGCCAAGGAGCGGAATGATCCCGAAGCCCAGCAGCGTGAAATGCAGCGCCAGCAGCAGCGAGCCCGCCGCCGCCCCCACCGCCGCCCCGCCCGACGCCCCTACGATGAATGGGTCGGCCAGCGGATTGCGCAACAGCCCTTGGTAAAGCACGCCCGCCGCAGACAGCGCCGCCCCCACCGTGGCCGCGGCCAGCACCCGGGGCAGGCGGATGCTGAACAGGATGCGCTCGGATGTCGCCGGCCACCAGGGTTCGATATCTCCAAACGGCGTCCGGTTCCACACCATCGCAAGGATGGCCGGCGGCTCTATCGTCACGCTCCCAACCATCGCCGCGATTACCAGGCTGGCCAGCATCACCACCGCCAGCGGCGCCAGCACTAATATTGCCGCCGGGCCCCGCCAGCGCACCGTCTCCGGCGCTCGAATCCTGCCTCCGGCGATCGAACTCATGGCCTACTCGAATGCCTCCGGATGCGGAAACTCGGCGATCGCCTCCCGCGCATCGGCGATTCGCGGTCCCGGACGCGACATCTGATCGCTCAATTCCTGAGAGATCACCATAAACCGGTCGCGCACCACTGCGTCGATCCCGTCCCACCCGGCCCGCGCTTTTACCGATTCAACCGTAGTGCCGAACGGCGCGTCCACTAGGATAATGATCCTCGGGTCCCGTGCGATGACGTTCTCCAGCCCAACCTGCGTGAACAGACTGTCGGCGTTGGCCAACACGTTCGCCCCCAACCCTAGGGTCACGGGCTCAGCCGTGATTGGCAACATACCGGCAGCGCATGGTCAAAAATTGGGCTGATGACCGCTCTGAAATCACGACCAAAACCGGGTAGCCAACCCGAGCCCTGCAGTCCCCGGCGAACCATCCCCAGGCCGGAGAGGTTTCGGACCGTCATTGAGAAACGCCGCCAGCGGCCCGACTGGGCTTTAACGGCGTTCATTGCAAACTTGAATGCATGGATTTTCGCCTGACGCGGGCGGGCAACTCAACTCATCCCGGGCAGGTCTCCTGACTTACGGCTCCGACGCCGGCGGTCCCTTCCCGCCCTTGAGGGCAGTGGCTCGACCGATGGCTCGCCGATCACAGTGGCGCGACCGTGGCGGAATTACACCGCCTTCCCTATTGGCGCGAGGGACTACCCTCGCAGACCGTGATGCATGTTCATGTAAAGGTTTCGGGTCGATGGTAGGTCGGCCGGCCGGGGTGCGTCAACCGCGAGTCCGCGTGCTGATCACAACCGGTGCTCGCGGCGTAGTCTTACCGCATCAGCACGAAGCCCCGGGCTGATAATCACCTCGTATGCCGCCCGGCCCGGCGTCAGTGTGTGCAGGCGCTCGGGCAGCCGTCCCAGCGCCACTCGACACCGTTCCCGGGCCGCCTCCAGATCGGCGAAGTCGCCCTCCAGCCGCCGGCCTCCACTCATCACCGGCTCCAGCAGCCGGCGTCCTTCTATCTCCTCATCCGCTCGACCCACCACATCGCCGTCGTACAGTCCGTCCCGGATTCGTCGAAACACTTGCTTCGGTCCCGGAATCGTGGCCACCCCCTCAGGGATCTTCGCCGTTCCGCGACCCTCGTATTCCACTAGCTTGTAGATGGCGTCTAGCGACGGCGCATCTGCTGAGGCGCCCATCTTTGTGCCGACTCCAAAGCCTTCACATCTGACCCCCGCCTCCAGCAGCCGTTTGATCACGTGCTCGTCCAGTCCGCCACTGACGAAAATCTGCACGGTACACAGTCCCCCCTCCTCCAGGATTTCACGCACGGCTTCAACGTTCCTGGCTAAATCCCCGGAATCAATTCGCACGCCGGCCACCGCGAATTCCTCGCCGAGCTCCCGAGCCAGCCGCACCACGTTGCGCGCCCCTTCCTGCGGACCGTAGGTGTCTATCAGCAGCACCGTGTCCGGATAGCTCCGGGTAAACGCCCGAAACGCTTCTATCTCCGAATCATGGGCGCTGACATAGCTGTGCGCCATCGTGCCTGCCACCGGGATTCCATAGGTCTCGCCTGCCAAGACGTTTGATGTGGCCGCTGCCCCGGCCAGGTACTGGCTGCGTGATGCCTTCAGCCCAGCGTCCGTCCCATGCGCACGACGCAACCCGAAATCGATCACCGGAATTCCCCGCGCCGATCGGATCACTCGCGCCGCCTTCGATGCCGCCATCGTCTGGAAATGGATCTGGTTGAGCAGATACGTCTCCGCCAGCTGCGCCACCGGCAGCTGCCCCGTCACTCGAAGTAGCGGCTCGCCCGCGAACACGACCTCACCCTCCGGGATCGCATGCGCCTCGCCGTCAAACCGCAGCCCACGTAGATACTCCAGAAATCCGTCAGTGAATCTCTCCAAAGTGCGGAGATAGTCGAGATCAGCGGCCTCGAAACGCATCCCTGCCATCCATCCCAGCGCGTCGTCCAGCCCCGCCGCCACCAGATAGTTGCGTTCCGGAGGCAGGCCGCGGACGCTGAGCTCAAAGGTGGCCCTGCCGAACATACCCTCGTTGAAATACGCCTGCGCCATCGACAGTTGGTAAAGGTCCACCAGCAATGCCGGTGGAGCGCCATATCGCAAACCTACTCCTCCTCGATTACCCGGACACCGGCCACTCGAAGTTCAGCCACCGCCTTCTCCCCGTCTCCCGGTTCGTCGTTCACCGCCCGGGTCGCCGCCAGAATCACGATGACTTCCAGGTCGCCCGTCGCCACCGCGTCGAGCGCCGACGCCTTCACGCAATAGTCCAGCGCCAGCCCGCCCACCAAGAGGCGCCTCGCTCCCAGCTCGCGCAGGCGGCGGTCCAGTTCAGTGCACTGGAACGCCGAGTACGCTTCCTCCGTGGCGTCGGTTCCTTTCGTCGCCACGATAGTCCTCGCCGGGAGCCGCAGGTCGTTGTGAAAGGACGCGCCGGTCGTGCCCTGGACACAGTGCGCCGGCCACGGCCCTCCACACTCCGTAAAACTGACGTGATCCGCCGGATGCCAGTCGCGCGACGCGATCACCGGCATGTCCGCTTCGATCGCGGCCACTATCCACTCGTTGAGGATCGGCACCACAGCGTTGCCGTCTGCCACCGCCAGCGCTCCTCCCGGACAGAAGTTATTCTGCACGTCCACTATCAGTAGAGCGTCGGCTTCCACCAACGCGGGTTTCATCAGCCGCGCTCCTGATGCCGAACCCTACCCGGATAAGGTCTATCCGGTGATGTCCCACTCATGCTCCACCGCCTCGCCGCGCACTCCGAAGATGCGATCGTGCAGGGACGCGACCAGGTCCCCATACGCCGGAAACAGCCAAAGCAGATCGCCCGGCGCCAGGTCCGATTTAGGGTCCGTGATCTCAATGCGGGTGTGCTCGGCGTTCAGCCCGACTACCCAGCAGTCGTCCCTCCCACGCACGCGCGGCATCCCCTTAACCCCGGTCACTGCCTTAATGCCCGCGTCTGCCACCGCCGTGTCGCTTGCCCGACTGATCACCGTCCCCAGTACAAAGGCGGCCGGCCGGAATGGGATGTTCAGCCGCTCTTCATAATCGGTGTCGCCGAACAGGTACATGCCGGCTTGGATTTCCGTAACCTCTGGGTAACTGGCCGCGGTGAACACGCTCTTGGTACTGCTCGTCGTGAGCACCGGCACATCGATGCCGACAGCCTCGATCAGGTGTTTCACTATCACCGCCTCTCCCAGGGCCCGGCGGCACTCCGCCTCCCGCTCGGCCTCGTCACCGATGATGCCCACGTGTCCCTCGTAGGCCATGATGCCCATGAAGTTAAGTCCGGGCAGACTATGGATCAGCCGGGCAAGATCGACCGCCGCGTCGCCCGCGTCAATGCCGCATCGCCCCATCCCCACCTCAAGGTCCACCAGGGCGCCGACTTCTACTCGGCCCCCTGCCGCCGACTCCGAAATCTCGCGGGCATTCGCCGGGTCGTCAACTGCTACTCGTATCCGACCACCGCGTTGGAGCAGTTCGACTAGGAGGGCGATCTTCGGTCTGCCCACCACTTCATTCGCTATCAGGATGTCCTCGATCCCCCCGTCCAGCATCGCCTCCGCCTCACGCACGGTCGCGCAGGTGACTCCCTCCGATCCGCTGGCTATTTGCAACCCCGCGAGCCCCGGTGATTTGTGATTCTTGACGTGGGCGCGCAGGTGAGAATCGAGACCATCAAATACCGCCGCCATTGTCTTCAAGTTGAACTCGGCCGCGTCCATGTCCAGGACCAGCGCCGGCGTCAAGATTTCATGTACTGTCATGGGTCGCGATCTCGTCCCGCTCATCGTTCTCCCGTTCAAGTTCGATTCAGGCTTCCACCGGCTCCACTGTTACTGCCAACAGTAAGCATACATTTCCCGGGAAAACGGACCTGCACCACCGGATTTTTCGTTGTGACCGCCCGGACTCGAATCAATGACGAGACAAACTCCCGCGCTTGCGCCAAAATTTAGCGGTTGACGGTGCCAGCCCGCCCACATAGCTCAGTCGGTAGAGCGCGTTCTTGGTAAGAACGAGGTCTCCGGTTCAACTCCGGATGTGGGCTCCAGAATTGGTTGTAAAAGGACGATACACACGGCAACTGGACGGGTTTCGCTCGACCCTCCCCCTGCATGCCACAGCGCTCAAGCTGACGTACCTCCCATTCAGCAGATTGCGCGTTCTATTCCCGCTCGGGTCAACAAGAATCTGTTCACAGAGGTAGTGGGCCCGATAATCGAGAACTCAGAGCTAGCGACTTGCGGCCACAGTGCTTGTTCAGTAGGGGCCAGAAGGGGGACTGGAGTTATGGTAGGCTCGAAAACGCCGTCAAGGCGACTGGCTACTGGGGGATGATGGATGGCGACGGCAGGCGTCAGTAAACCAAATTTACGTAGACGCTTGGGGCTGGGTAATCGAGGCGGTCTGGCGGGCTATTTCTTTGTCGCCCCATCACTCATCTTCCTTGTCGTCTTCGTTATTCTGCCGATCGTTGCCGCGTTTTACTACAGCCTCACCGACTATGATCTGATGAGGGCGCCCCGGTTCGTCGGAAACAAAAACTTTGCTAATCTGCTCACCGACGTTCGTTTTCAACGCTCGATCACCAACACTCTCCTGTTTGCGGGCGGGACGGTACCGTCAGGGGTAATTACTTCCCTGCTGCTGGCGGCTTTGATCAATCGCAGCATCCGCGGCATCTACACGTTCCGGGCTATGTTCTACATGCCAGTAGTCAGTTCGTTTGTATCGGTCTCCCTGATCTGGCTCTGGTTTTACGAGCCGCAGTTTGGTCTCTTCAACGACATTTTCGAAATATTGGGCCTACCGCGATTGAAATGGCTGCGGTCGGTGAATACTTCGATGCTCTCGATCATTATCGTGAGCGTCTGGAAAAACATGGGCCTGAACATGGTGATTTACTTGGCGGGGTTACAGGGAATCGCGCCGCACCTTTATGAGGCGGCTGAGATCGACGGTGCAAGCCGGTTCTCGAAGTTCAGAAGGGTAACCCTGCCTCTGTTGGCACCAACGACTTACTTCGTTGTGATCGTCTATTTCATTGGCGCGCTACAGATGTTCGTGCAGGTCTGGATCATGACAGCCAACGCAGGTTTTGCGGGAGGGCAACCGGCTGGATCGATCGGCGGCCCGGTGGACAGTACTTTGACAGTCGTAGTACTGATCTATGCCAACGCCTTCGAGTACTTGAAGATGGGATACGGTGCAGCCATTTCGGTGGTGCTGTTCCTGATCATTGCGGTCGTCACCGTCTTCAATGCTCGATTGCTTCAATACAACGTCGGCTACTGATGGGCTGATCCGCCAGCTATATACCGCGTCTTCACCACTTATTACGACCGATGTTTCACACGATAACTGGATGAGTTTCGCTCGCACCTCCACCCTGTGTAATACACCGGATACCCCCAGATTCTTGGTAAGAACGAGGTCTCCGGTTCAACTCTGGATGTGGGCTCCAAAACAAGAATTACATGGGTCAAGCGCCCGGTATCCGCAATTACTGTATGTCAGGCTCTAATGCAATAATCTTCGCTGGCTGTTCGAGAGAATGTACCAATCCTGAATTCAGGCAAACCACAGGGGTAGTCGATGGCGGTTCGCGGAGACATTCGAAACCTGGCAATCATTGCCCATGTTGACCATGGAAAAACCACCTTGGTAGACGCGATGCTGAGGCAGACAGGGGTTGTTGCTCGAGAAGGCCAGCTGGTCGATCGAGTTATGGATTCGATGGATCTCGAGAAAGAAAAGGGCATCACGATCCTTGCCAAGAACACCGCTGTTACTTATGCGGGGATCAAGTTCAACATCGTGGACACACCCGGGCACGCCGATTTCGGAGGAGAAGTCGAAAGAGCTCTGGCGATGGTCGATGGGGCCTTCCTGCTGGTTGACGCGAGCGAAGGACCATTGCCTCAGACACGATTCGTCTTAAAGAAGGCCCTGGAGAGAGACCTCCAGATAATTCTGGTAATCAACAAAGTCGATCGACCCGACGCTCGGACTACGGAAGTCGTTGATGAAGTTTATGAACTCTTCTTTGAGCTAGAGGCCAAAGAGGACCAGATCGACTTTCCGATAGTCTATTGCGTCGCTCGAGCCGGGACTGCATCGATTGAGGCGGGCGTGACAGGATCAGACCTAGGTCCTCTTTTTCGTATTGCGGCAGAGCACATACCGGCGCCGAGATATCAGGACACGGGACGGCTTCAGGCCTTGGTGACAAATCTAGACGCCTCCCCCCATCTGGGCCGTTTGGCCATTTGCCGTGTAATTGAGGGCGAGATCGTTCAGGGTCAGCAGGTGGCCCATTGCAGGCGCGACGGTAGTGTCGAAGCGGCGAGGATTACACAATTGTCCGTAACGGAGGGACTTGGGAGAGTCAACGTCGGGAGTGCGTCGCCAGGTGACATCATTACCGTTGCCGGCATCGCGGGGATAACGATCGGTGAAACCTTGGCTGATCCGGATGTGCCAGTTTCCCTGCCGCCAATTGATATCGATGAGCCGACAATGTCGATGACCCTGGGGATCAATACTTCGCCGTTGGCCGGGAGGGAAGGCAGAAAAATTACATCAAGATTGCTGCATAATCGCCTCGAAGCTGAGGTGGTCGGAAATGTTGCGATTAAGGTCAGCCGGGCAGAGAATTTGGACGCATGGGTAATTCAGGGTCGAGGCGAACTGCAACTCGCTGTTCTGATAGAGACGATGCGTCGAGAAGGCTTTGAATTGACCGTCGGGAGGCCCGAGGTTCTTACAAAGGAGGTGGACGGCGTCCTTCTCGAACCTGTAGATGACGTGTTTATTGAAGTTCCCCAGGAGTACGTTGGCGCCGTTAGCCAGAGCATTGCCCTCCGAAAGGGTCAAATGCGCCATATGGTTAACCATCGAAACGGTGCGGCACATTTGGAATTCGCGGCTCCCGTCCGCGGCCTAATCGGGTTTCAGGCGGAGTTCATGTCGTGCACCAGCGGCACCGGGATCATGAACCGAACATTTGCCAGGTATCAGCCGTGGCTTGGCGAAATACGCACGAGATCTACGGGCAGTTTGGTCGCAGACCGTGCCGGATCCTCCACCGGCCACGCACTCTTCAATCTTCAAAAACGCGGAAAAATGTATATTCCGCCAGGAGTTGAGGTTTACGAGGGCATGATCGTCGGCGAAAACGCTCGTTCCGAGGATATGGACATCAACCCGACTAGGGAAAAGAAGTTGACGAACATGCGAAAGACAGGTTCAGATAGCGCTGAGGACTTGACGCCGCACACGAAACTGTCACTCGAACAGACGCTTGGCTTTCTACGTGCGGATGAGTGCGTGGAGGTAACGCCAACATCGGTCCGGATGCGAAAGGCGATTTTGGACTTTCAAACTAGAAGCCGGCGGTCCAAACGCGCAGCCGGATTTTAGGCTCCGTGTGGCTGAAGGCGATGAGCAGTCCGAGGCCCACTACTATCAGAGCAGGAAGTTTGTCCCGCATCGTTCCCCCGGCGGCCCGGATTGTCGATCGCCCCTTCGCCATCACCTTCGCTCTTCTTGCCGGGGTGGCATGATGGCCACGGGCCCCGCGCCGCCAGCCGAGAATGACGCCTAAGATAACACCGTCAACGCTGCGCATTTGACGACTAGGGTTGGGAGACCGCGAGAGGAGACGAGGAGTGATAATTGCCCGATTCGTAGGATCGCTGGTCGGGATGGCAGTTGGGGACGCGGGTGATTCATGCGAGGAAAAGAGACTAGCCTCTCCGCGTCCTCCTGCCTCGAAGCTTCCCTTTCTGGTAGCTCTTCACATCTTAAGAAGAACGAGTACGTTCCGTTTCACACGATAACTGGACGGGTTTCGCTCGACCCTCAACCCCGTACGCTATAGCGCACAACCCCGGATTCTTGGTCAGAACGACGTCTCCGGTTCAACTCCGGATGTGGGCTCCAGAATTGGTTCTACAAGGACGATACACCCGGTAACTGGACGAGTTTCGCTCGACCCTACCCCCTGCATACCACAGCGCTCAAGTCGACATAACTCCCATTCAGCAGGTTGCGCGTTCTATTCCCACTCGGGTCAACAAGAACCCGTTCACAGAGTTAGTGGGCCCGATAATTGAGAACTCAGAGCTAGCGACTTGCAGCCACAGTGCCTGTTCAGTAAATGTAGTCCGACCTTCGGCGGCCGGTAGGTCGCTAGGTAAGGTCCACCGAGACCACCGCCAGTCCGCCACGCGCCTCGGGGCTAATCTCCAGCGCCTCTAGCGTCAGTTCGTGGACGC
>CAZBZS010000034.1:0-2479 GCA_964496475.1 uncultured Chloroflexota bacterium
TAACAGTTATGGGGCCCTCGCTCGATGGCGCCCAGCGTGCCGTCCAGATGATCAAAGACATCACCGGCGACGTTGAGATCGGCCGCACCATCATGGGCCACGTAGTCCGCATCATGGACTTCGGCGCTTTCGTCGAGATCGCCCCCGGCCGCGACGGCCTAGTGCATATCTCTCAGCTCGCCGAGCACCACGTCAATCGCGTCGAGGACATCGTCTCTGAAGGCGACGAAATCATGGTCAAGATCATGGAGGTAGACGACCGGGGCCGCATCAACCTATCCCGTCGCGCCGTGCTCGAAGAGCGTGGTGTCGGCGGTGATGGTGGCGGCCGGTCCGAAGGTTCCAACGATCGCCGCCCGCCCCCCGGCGATGGCGGCCGCGGGCGTCGTGATGAGGGACGTGGGGGCGATCGTGGTGGCCGGCGGCCTCGCCCCCGCGGCAGTCGCGACCGCCGCTAGGGAGACCATCGTGCGCGTGCTTGTTTGCGGAGCTGCTGGACGGATGGGCGGGCAGGTCACACGGGCCGTCCTCGCGGAGCCCGACCTCGATCTGGTCGGGCTCTGCGACGTGCGCGACATCCCCGACGAAGCCCGCCAGGAAGCTCCCGACTTTGCCTTCGGCTCCCACCTGACCTCCGTCATCGGCGAATCTTCCCCCGAAGTCATGGTCGATTTCACCGACGCCTCCGCCGGTCCCGCCAACATCCTTGCCGCCATCGACGCCGGCGTTTCCCCGGTTGTCGGCACCACCGGCTTAACCCCCGCCGACCTTGACCAGATCGCCGCTAGCAGTCGCGCCGCCGGAATCGGGGCCTTCATCGCCCCCAATTTCGCCCTTGGTGCCGTTATGCTCATGCGAATGTGCGAAACCGCCGCCCCCTTCTTTGACCACGTCGAGATCATCGAACTTCACCATGACAAGAAGATCGACGCCCCCTCCGGCACCGCCTTCCAGACTGCCCTGATGATCGTCGACGCTCGCGACAAGCCCGCCGTCGACGTCCCCACCGAGACATTCACCCTCGACGGCGTCCGTGGCGGCGACTACCAGGGCGTCAAGATCCACTCCGTCCGACTGCCCGGGCTTGTAGCCCATCAGGAAGTCATCTTTGGCGGCCTTGGCCAGACCCTTACCATCCGCCACGATTCCACCAGCCGCGAATCCTTCATGCCCGGCGTTCTCCTGGCCGTACGCAAGGTGCGCTCACTCGACGGCCTCGTCGTCGGACTTGACAGCCTGCTGTTCAATTAGCTGGACATGGCACCCTTATGAACATTGGAGCAAACCCTCGTGGCTGACCCCGTCGTAGGCGTCCTCGGGGCCACCGGCGCGGTCGGCGGCGTCGTGCTCGACGTGCTCGCCGAACGGGACTTCCCTCTCCGCGAGCTCATCCCCCTGGCCAGCAGCCGCAGCGCCGGCAAGACCGTCACCTTCCGCGGCCGGGATCTCACCGTGCGCGAGGCAACCCCGGCGGCCTTTGACGGCATCGACCTCGTCTTCTCCGCCGTCGGCGCTTCCGCCAGCCGCGAACTCGCCCCTCACGCCGTCAAAGCCGGCGCCGTCGTCATCGACAAGACCTCCGCCTGGCGCTATGACGACGACGTGCCCCTCGTTATACCAGAGGTCAATCCCGGCGACATCGACTGGCACAACGGCATCATTTCCTGCCCCAACTGCTCCACCATCCAGATGGTCATGGCCCTCGCCCCCATCGAGCGCGCCTACAGCATCCAACGCATCATCGCCTCCACCTACCAGTCCGTCTCCGGCGCCGGCGCCGCCGCCATGGAGGAGCTCACCCTTCAGACCGCCGCCGTCGCCGCCGGCGACGCCCCTGCCGTTGAGATTCTGCCGCGCCAGATCATCCACAACGTCATTCCTGAAGTCGAATCCTTCCGCTCCGACGACGGCTACACATCCGAAGAGTGGAAAATGGCCTTCGAAACCCGCAAGATCATGCATCTGCCTGATCTGCGCGTCTCCGCCACCTGCGTGCGCGTGCCCGTCTATCGCGCCCACTCAGAGGCTGTCACCGTCGAGTGTTCCCGCCCGGTCGATCCCGACGGCGTCCGCAAAGTGCTTTCCGAATTTCCCGGAGTCACCGTCATCGACGACATCGCCGCCAGCTCCTATCCCACCGCCCTCGACGCCGGCGGCAACGATGAAGTGTGGGTCGGCCGCATCCGCCGCGACACTTCAGCCGACAATGGGATCGTCATGTGGATTGTCTCCGACAACCTCCGCAAAGGCGCCGCCACCAACTCCGTCCAGATTGCCGAGCTACTCTCGTTCTGATTCCGCCGGACTATGGATCGGTCCTCCGACTGCCGCTAAAATGCTCCCAAAGCAGGGCCGCCGCGATAAGCTGGCGACCACGGATCGAACTGCTCACAATGCGCACTCCGGTCAAAATGTCCCGGGTTAGAGTTACAGGGCACGACCCCTCCCCCGGCGGGATAGAGACCGCTCAATCGCAGAT
>CAZBZS010000034.1:2489-25057 GCA_964496475.1 uncultured Chloroflexota bacterium
TGCTCGAATTTGGCAGACTCATCCCCGCCATGGTCACTCCGTTCAAAGCGGATGGCAGCTTGGACCTTGAAACCTATGGGCACCTCGTCGAAGGCCTCATCAACGCCGGCAACGACTCTCTCCTTGCCACCGGCACCACCGGCGAATCTCCGGTCCTCACCGAGTCCGAACGCGCCGATCTTTACCGCGCGGCCGTCGGCGCCGCCGCCGGCCGCGCCCGCATCATCGCTGGCACCGGCGGCTACAGCACCGACGAAAGCAAGCACCTCGCCCGGGTCGCCGCCGGCTGCGGCGTCCACGGCCTTCTCCAGGTCGCGCCCTACTACAACAAGCCCCCCCAGGCCGGTCTTTACGAGCACTTCCGCGAAATCGCCGAAGCCACCCCCCTGCCCAACATTCTCTACAACGTCCCCAGTCGCACCGTCACCAACATCGACGCCTCCACCGTCGCCGACCTCAGCCAGATCGACAACATCATCGGCATCAAAGAGGCCAGCGCCGATCTCGACCAGATCGCCGAAATCATCCGCACCGCCCACCCCGATTTCCTCGTCTACAGCGGCAACGACGCCGACACCTTCCCGATGATGGCCCTTGGAGGCGTCGGCGTCATCAGCGTCGCAAGCCACGTCATCAGCGGCAACATCCGCCGCATGATCGATGCCTTTTTCGACGGCGATCTCGAAACCGCCCGACGCCTGCATCTCCAGTCCCTGCCACTCTTCCGGGCCCTTTTCCCCGCCGGCTGGAGCAATCCCATCGCCGTCAAGGCCGCCCTAAACATCGGCGGCTTCCCCATCGGCACCCCCCGCCTCCCCCTCGTCGAATTCCCCGCCGACATGACCCGCAACCTCACCTCCGTCCTGGAGGGGTACCAGCTCGACGCCTTCGTCCGCGCACCGGCGGTGATCAACTGATCCGTTCATTGCCCACGCGGCGAATCCACCCAAGAAAGTCGGCGACACCCAACCCTCGGAGGCCCTTTGCCTGACAGCCTCGCCGACATCGCCGCCGAAGTCACCGCCTGCCAGCGCTGCCCCCTCGCCACCACCCGCACCAACGCCGTCCCCGGCACCGGCGATCCCTCCTCCTCCTACCTCTTCATCGGCGAAGCCCCCGGCTTCCACGAAGACTCCCAGGGTCTTCCCTTCGTCGGCAACGCCGGCAGCGTCCTCAACCGCCTCATCGAAAGCATCGGCCTGCAGCGCGAGGAAGTCTTCGTCACCAACATCGTCAAATGCCGCCCCCCCGACAATCGCGACCCCGAGCCCGCCGAAATCGACGCCTGCTCCGATTACCTCCGCCGCCAGATAGAAGTTATGAATCCCGATGCAATCGTCACCCTTGGCCGTTTCTCCATGAACCATTTTCTTCCCGGCGAACGCATCTCTCGCATCCACGGCAGCTCCCGCGTCGTTGACGATCACATCATCATCCCCATGTACCATCCTGCCGCGTCCCTGCACCAGCCCAGCCTGGCCCAGACACTCACCGACGACTTCCGCCATATTCCCGAAGTCGTCGCCTCCGCCCGCCGGCAGGCCGACCCCACCCCACCCCCGGATACCGCCACCTCACCGGATACCGAACCCGAACCAGACCCCGACAACCTGCGCCAGCTAACTCTTTTCTAACAACCATTGACCTGGCGCTTCACACCAGAAAGAACTCAGAAACCTAATGACTAATCCCAGCGCAGACACCATCCGCATCATTCCTCTCGGCGGACTCGGTGAAATCGGCCGCAATTGCACCGTCTTCGAATCCGCCAATGACGCCGTAATCGTCGATTGCGGCGTCATGTTCCCTGACGCCGAGATGCTCGGCGTCGATCTCGTCATCCCCGATTTCAATTACGTCCGCGAAAACGCCGACCGTTTTCGCGGCATCGTCATCACCCACGGCCATGAAGACCACATCGGCGGACTCCCCTACCTCCTCCGCGACGTCAATCTGCCCATCTATGGCACCAAACTAACCCTGGGCCTCATCAGTTCTCGGCTCAAAGAGCACGGTCTCCTGGACAAGACCGTCCTCCACGAAGTCACTCATGGTGAACCGATCCAGTTCGGCGAGATCGAAGTCGAGACCTTCCACGTCTGCCATTCTATCCCCGACGGCATGGGCGTTGCCCTCAAAACCCCCGCTGGCGTCATCGTCCACACCGGCGATTTCAAATTCGACCACACCCCGGTCAACGATCTCCCGCCCGACTTCCAGACCCTCGGCCGCCTGGGCCGCGACGGCGTGCTCGCCCTTCTCTGCGACAGCACCTACGCCGACCGTCCCGGCTATACCCCTTCCGAGCACGGCATCTACGCCAGCTTCGACAACGTCTTCGCCGAAGCCGGCGGCCGCATCATAATGTCGACCTTCGCCTCTCTCATTTCCCGCATTCAGCAGATCATTGACGTAGCTCACGACTACGGTCGCAAAGTCGCTGTCGTAGGGCGCAGCATGGAACGCAACGTCCCCATGGCCATCGAACTCGGCTACCTCCACGTCCCCAAAGGCATCCTCGTCGATAAGAACGACATCGACCGCTATCCCCACCACCAGATGGTCATCGTCTGCACCGGCAGCCAGGGCGAGCCCACCGCTGCCCTCACCCGCATCGCCAACGACGACCATCGCCAGATCAAGCTCGACCCCGAAGACACCGTCGTCCTCTCCTCCACCCCCGTTCCCGGCAACGAAGAGCACGTCAATCGCACAATCAATCGCCTTTTTCGGCGCGGCGCCAATGTGATCTACGAAAAACTGATGCCAATCCACGTCAGCGGCCACGCCAGCCAGGAGGAGATCAAGCTCCTCTTCGGCATGATCAAGCCCAAATTCCTCATCCCCGTCCACGGTGAGTACCGCCATCTCGTCCAGCAGTCACGCCTCGGCGCCTCCGTAGGCATCTCTCGCGATCGCACCATCATCGCCGAATCCGGGGATGTCATCGAACTCACTGTCGATTCCCTCGAAAAGGTCGACCACATCTCCGCCGGTTATGTATTCATAGACGGTCTCGGCGTCGGCGATGTCGGCAACGAAATTCTCCGCGACCGTCGCCGCCTAGCTGACGACGGCGTTCTCATCGTCGCCATCACCGTCGATCGCCACACCGGCGAACTCCTCTCCGAACCCGACCTCGTCTCCCGTGGATTCGTCGATGGCGACGGTTCCGAGAAGATGCTCGCCCGCGCTGCCGGCGTCCTCGCCGCCGAGATTCGGTCCCATATTGTCGAGGAGCCGGACTGGACATATTTGAACAACAAGGTTAGAACTACCTTGGGGAGGTACCTGTTCGCCCAGACTCGGCGCCGGCCAATGATCTTGCCGGTGGTCACAGAAGTCTGAGGAAGGGCGTCGGGCGTCGCATTATGCGACCGCTACATAGGAGCCTCCTTGCCCCCCCAGAAATCCAGCCCCAAGCGTAAACCCCTCCGCCGTTCTGACTCACCCGATACCTTCATATGGGTCAGTCGCGGCCTCGCCGGCGCCCTCGCTCTCCTGAGCCTTATCGGCTTTCTCGGCCTGATCAGCCTCGACGGGGTTGTCTCCGGCGCCGTCGGCATCGCCTTCACCGATCTCTTCGGCCGCTCCGCCTGGCTCGCCATGCTCGTGCTGTTCGGCCTCGGCGCCGGCGCCCTCCTCGGCAGCATCTTCGGACGCGACTTCATCACCGGCGCCAACTCGGTCGCCGGTCTTCTATTCATCATCGCCATCGCCTCCCTGATCCACCTCTCCAGTGGCCTCGAGGGTCAGCCCTCCGGCCCCGATGGCGGCGGCATCATCGGCTTTCACGTCGGCTGGAATCTCCAGCGCGCTGTCGGGGGCTTCGGAGCCTTCATCCTCCTTCTGCTCACCATCATCGCTGGGCTCACCTTCTCCCTCCGGCTGCCCCTCATTTCCGTCCGCAACGTTCGTCTGCTGGGGCGTTGGGCCATCACCGCCTCCCTCTGGGCCAGCCGACGCTCTCTCCGCTTGGTCGATCGCCTCGAAGCCCGCAGCGTCAGCGGAATTCCGGTCGACCAAACCTCCTCCCCTCCCGCCAGACCGGCCCACGCTCAATCCGACGAAAATTCCAACGGCTGGGAGCAGCAGACTCTTCTCAAGATCAAGAACACGACCCCCATCGCCAATGGCGCCTCCGAAAGCCGTGACACCCCCACTGCTTCCGGCCCCTGGCAACTGCCCGGCCTCGAGCTCTTCGACCCGGTCGCCGACCGCGAGCGCGTCTCCCCTGACGAAATTGAAGAAAACGCCGCCGTCATCGAATCCACCCTCGCCAGCTTCAACGTCGCGGCCCGCGTCGTCGAGGCCATTCCCGGCCCCGTCGTCACCCAGTACTGCCTCAGCCCCTCCGCCGGCGTCAAAGTCGCCCGCATCAACTCCCTCAGCAACGACCTCGCCCTCGCACTCTCCGCCCGCAGCGTCCGCATCGAGGCCCCCATCCCCGGCCGCCCCTACGTCGGCCTTGAATTTCCCAACCGTAATCCCGCCACCGTTTCCATGCGCGAGATGCTCGACTCCCCGGAGTTCGCCGATTCCTCCGACCCCCTAGACATCGCCCTCGGCAAAGATGTCGCCGACGAAGCCCGCGTCCAGTCCCTCTCCACCATGCCTCATCTTCTCATCGCCGGCGCCACCGGAGCCGGCAAATCCGTCTTCCTCAACTCCATCCTCGTCAGCCTCCTGTACCGGCACACTCCCGACGAACTCCGCCTCGTTCTCATCGATCCCAAGATGGTCGAGCTGGTCGTCTACAACGACATTCCGCACCTCAAAATGCCCGTCGTCACCCGCCTCGACGAAGTCGTCTCCGTCCTCGCCTGGGCCACCCAGGAAATGACCAATCGCTATCGCCTCCTCTCGGGCACCAACCACCGCAACCTCGCCGCCTACAACCACGCCGCCAGAGACGGCGAACGTGAAAAATTATCCCACCTGGTCATCATCATCGACGAGCTCGCCGACCTCATGATGACCGCTCCCGCCGAGGTCGAGCGCTACGTCTGCCGCCTCGCCCAGATGGCCCGCGCCGTCGGCATCCACCTCGTCGTTGCCACCCAGCGCCCCTCTGTCGACGTCGTCACCGGCCTGATAAAAGCCAATTTTCCCACCCGCGTCGCCTTCATGGTCAGCAGCCAGGTCGACTCCCGAACCATTCTCGACAGTGGCGGGGCCGAGCGTCTGGTCGGCCGCGGCGACATGCTTTATGCCTCCGCCGATTCCGGCAAGCTCTCCCGCATTCAGGGCGCCATGGCCAGCGACGACGAAATCCACCGCCTCGTCCGCTTCTGGGCCGAGCAGGGCGATGCCGAGCTGGTTACCGAAGAGGAAGTAGCCGACGCCGTCGAATCCGGCGAACGCGAGGACGGCGAACTCATCACCGAGGCCGTCGATCTCGTCCGCCAGTTTAATTACGCCTCCGCCCCCCTCCTTCAGCGCGAGCTCAAAATCGGCTTCCGGAAGGCCTGCAAGCTGATCGTCCTGCTCGAGGAGCAGGGCGTCCTCGGGCCCGAGCGCGATGGTCAGCCAAGTCGCGAGGTTATCGCCTCCTGACTTCGGGCTTCCGGGCTCCACCACTCGCGCCGTCCCACCCGCGGTTGACGCTCCGTCCCCAACCCGCCAACATCTGATCTATGGATCCCGATCCCTCCACCCCCCGCCTAACCCGCTATTCCCACGGCGCCGGCTGAGGCTGCAAGCTCTCCCGGAGCCAGCTCGCGCAGGTCCTGCGCGCCATCCCCCCAGTCACCGATCCCAACGTGCTTATCGGCACCGTCAGCGGTGATGATGCCGCCGTGTACCGCCTCACCGACGATCTCGCCCTGGTCATGACCACTGACTTCTTCACCCCCATCGTCGACGATCCCTACGATTTCGGCCGCATCGCCGCCGCTAACGCCCTCAGCGATGTCTACGCTATGGGCGCCGATCCCTTCACCGCCCTCAACCTCGCCTGTTTCCCACGCGACGATCTGCCGTTGACCGTCCTCATCGACATTATCCGTGGCGGCCACGCCGTCTGCGAAGAGGCCGACGTCGCCGTCATCGGCGGCCACACCATCGACGATCCCGAGCCCAAGTTTGGCCTCGCCGTCACCGGACGCGTCCACCCCGATCGCATCTTTTCCAACACCGGCGCCGCCGTCGGCGATCACCTGGTCCTCACCAAACCCCTAGGCACCGGCATCATCGGCACCGCCATCAAGGAAGGCGTCGCCGCGCCGGGTCATGCTCGAGCCGCCATCGACTCCATGGTCGCCCTCAACCGCGGGCCCTCCCTAGCCATGCGCACCGTCGGCGCCAGCGCCTGCACCGATATCACTGGCTTCGGGCTGCTCGGCCACCTGCTCAATCTCGCTCAGGCCTCCGCCGTCAGCCTCAAGATTGACTACCCGGCCGTCCCTGTCCTTCCCGGCGTTCGCGAGTACATCGATCGCGACATCGTCCCCGGCGGCACCGAACGCAACCTCGCCTCGGTCAACGCCGATGTCGAGTGGCCTGCCCATTTCCGCGAGGCCGGACGGCTCCTCCTCGCCGACGCCCAGACCTCCGGCGGACTCCTCATCAGCGTCTCCCATGACCTCGCCGCCGATCTTATCGCTGACATCAAACGCCAGGGTGCCCCCTGCGCCGTTACCATCGGGCGCGTCGTCGAGCCCGACGCCAAATCCCTGATCATCCGCGCCCCTTGACCCCCCCCCCGCCCGACCGCCGCCGGGTTCCGCTCCCGTCACGGTCAACCGCCCGATACCATTACAATGAGCGGATGTCTTTCCGAAAGCACAACCCGCCTCGCCCTCCCCGGCGTGCAATTCTCTCCGGCGGTCTCGCCGGGCTCGTCGGCGCGGCCCTGCCGTGGAAAATCGCCCGCTCTGCCGAGCCAACACCTATCAACGAACCGTTTCCCGCCGCCGATATTTCCTGGCACGTAGATGGCCTTCCCGAGATCGACGCCATGGCCCCTCTCGTCCGCCGTGTCCTCAGCGCTGTCGCCACTAGTTTTCCTGGCCGTAACGGCCAGGTCTACGGCTTTAACGCCGGCGCCCTTTATCCCGCCATCTTCGTCCGCGACTTCGCCACCGTTGTCGAATTCGCCTCTTTTCTCTTCGCCCCCGAATTCCTGCGCACTCCCGTCGAAGAGCTGCTCCTCACCCAGGAAATACTGGCCGCCGCGCCACCCCTGCGGGGTTCCGTCGCCGCCACCGTCTCACCCGGCGGCGAGGTCGACAAAGCCACCGTTGTCTCCGACGAAGAAACCAGCCTCATCCACGCCGCCTACGTCAACTTCGGCGCTGGCAGCGGCGCGGACTGGCTTCGTTCCCTGATCGCCGGAAAATCCGTCATCACCCGCCTCAACGAATCCATGTCCTATCTTCAGCGCGAGCGCCGCGACGCCGCCACCGGGCTCATCTGGCGCGCCCACACCACCGACTGGGGCGACGTGAAGCTCGAGGGCGGCCCCACCCCCACCGACTTCATCCCCGGCGACGCCGTCATCGCCAGCATCTTCGACCAGGCCTTCACCTACCGCGCCTTCCTGGAACTCCAGGAGATGAACGCCGCCGTCGGCGCCGACGAAGCCTCCTTCCGCTACGCTGACGACGCCCGCATCCTTCGCGACACCACCAATCTGCACCTCTGGGACGCCGCACGCGGCCGCTATCGCATCCACAAGAGCCTCACCCCGATCTCCTACCCGATCGACACCGACATCATCTTCACTCTCGGCAACCACATCGCCGTCGAAACCGGCCTCGCTGGCGACGAGCAGGTCGGTCAGATCTTCAACAACACCCTCAGCGCCAGCTTTCAGTCCGGCATCTACCGCCCCGGCCTCACCCTCTGGCCGCCCTACCCAGCCGGCGTCTTCAACCATCCCAGCATGGCCCCGGGTAACTATCAAAACGGCGGCGTCTGGGACTGGTGGGCCGGCCAACAGATAGTCGGCGAGTTCCAGCGTGGCGGCTCCGCCCTGGCCTTCGACCATCTCCTCGCCACCGCCCACCACTGGCACCTCACCGACCGCATCGCCGAATGGTTTCACAGTCCCACCAACTCCGACCAGGGGAGTTTCGACTTCGGCGGCGCCGCCGCCAGCATGGGCCTCGCCGTCATCCGCGGGCTGTTCGGCGTCCAGATAACCCCCGACCGCTTTGTCATTAACAGTCGCCTCCAGCCCCGCGCCGGCAACCTGAGTCTCACCCATCAGCCCAGCGGCATCCGCCTCAGCCTCAATCAGACTCAGGGGCCCGACTGGCTGGCCGTCACCGTCGACAGCACCGCCGCCGCCGGTGGAACCGTCAGTTGCAACGTCCCCACCAACTGGGAAAACGTCCTCATCCTGGTCGACGACGCCCCCGCAGGCTCCGGCATTCTCCGGCGCCAACGGGACGCCTCCACCATCGCCGTCTCCGTCTCGGCCGGTGCCCACGTCATCGCCGCCCTGCGTTCGACCAGCGACCTCACCTCTGCCTGGAGCAGCGGCTACGCCGGCTTTAGCGACATCGATTCCGGCAACGGCTTCTGGGTATCCAACTCCTCCGCGATCGGCCTGTGGGACGGATATCGCGCTCTCGGCGGCTCCGCCCGACTCGGCCCCGCCGTCTCCGGCCGCTTCATTCTCGACGGCCTCGTCTCCCAGGCCGCTCAGAAGTTCGTCCTGCAGTGGGACCCGACGCAGGGCCGCACCATACTCGCCCCCATCTTCAGCGCCCTGTCCACCGCCGGCCTCGACGGCTGGCTCGAATCTACTCAGGGAATCCCCCCACCCGATCTCGGCGGTCCCCGCATGGAACTCGTCGACAACGACCCCCTCATCCGCGAAGTCTTCTTCGCCGAAGCCGATTGGGGCGGCCACTTCGGTCTTCCCGTCGCGTGGTCCGAGAGCGACACCATCTCCGTGCTGCGCACCGAGCGCGCCGTCCTGCAGCGCTGGAAGGTATCCACCCCCTGGGCTTCCGCAAACACCGTCACCATCGCCAACGGCGGCTCCATCGCCGTCTCCTCCGGCCTTGTCCCCCCCACCGCTGCCACCTCCGTTTCCGGCCTGCCCTTCGTGCCGCTTCCTCCCACGCCTTAACCCCGGTCTAAGATTCAGCGACCCAAACTCCCGGGAGACAACCAGACTTGCGCATCCTCCTCTACACCGGTAAAGGCGGCGTCGGCAAGACCAGTGTCGCCGCCGCCTCCGCCCTGCGCTGCGCCCACCTCGGCTACCGCACCATCGTCCTCAGCACCGATGCTGCCCACAGCCTCGGTGACAGCTTCGACATATCCCTCGACCCCGAACCCACTCCCATCACCGACAATCTCTGGGGCCAGGAGTGCGACATCTCCCACAATCTCGACAAGCACTGGGGCACCGTCCAGAAGTGGGTCGAATCACTCCTCCGCTGGCAGGGTGTTGAGTCCATGGTCGCCGAAGAGATCGCCGTCCTACCCGGCATGGAGGAGCTCGCCAACCTGCTCTGGATCAACCAGCACTACGAGCGGTCCGAATATGACGTCATCATCGTCGACTGCGCTCCCTCCGCCGAGACCTTCCGACTCCTCTCCTTCCCCGATGTCGCCCGCTGGTGGATCGACAAGCTCCTTCCCCTGGAGCGCACCGTCGCAAAGGTCGCCCGCCCATTCGTCCGTGCCGTCACCAACATCCCAATCCCCGAGGACGAGGTTTTTTCCGCTGTCGACGATCTCGTCAGCTATCTGGAACAGCTCCAGACCCTGCTCTCAGATCGCGATCTGTCCTCCATGCGACTAGTCCTCAACCTCGAAAAAATGGTCATCAAGGAATCCCAGCGCAACTTCACCTACCTCTCCCTCTACGACCACTCCGCCGACGCCGTCATCGTAAATCGCGTCATCCCCGACACCGTCACCGATCCCTTCCTGGAAACCTGGCGACGCCTCCAGGCCGAGCATCTCCAGACCGTCCACGAAATCTTTGCCCCTATCCCCATTCTCGAAATCCCGCTTTTCGCCGGCGAGGTCCTCGGCCTGCCCATGCTCGAAAAGATGGCCGGAGCCCTCTTCGGCGAACGCGACCCCACCGAGTTCATGCACCGCGGTCGCGCCTTCCACATCGACCAGACCGACGACGGCTGCGACGTCGTCATTCCCGCCCCCCAGATCGAGAAAGTAAACATCGATCTCATCCGCACCGGCGACGAGCTCGTAGTCCGCGTAGGTTCCATGAAGCGCCATATCGTCCTGCCACGCTCCATGATGCGCTTCCAGCACACCACCGCCCGCCTCGAAGATTCCTCTCTGCGCGTCCATTTCGTACGTCCCCCCCTCGACTGATCCCACCGCTATAATCCCCCAACTTCCCACCCCTCCACTCCTCGTTAGGTAGGCTCACCTTGCCGGCCAGCTCCACTTCCACCTCCGCTACCTCCATCGACATCGATCTCGCCCGCCGCCAGCGCCCCGGGCTCGCCGACATGACCTACCTCAACACCGGCACCGCCGGCATCGTCGCCGAGCCCATCGTCGAGGTTCTCCTTGAGAACACCCGTTTCGCCGAGCGCCACGGCCACGGGGGCTACGAGCCCCAGAAAGAAAAGGCCGAAGCCTCCCGCGCCACCCTCGCCGCCTTCCTCGGCGCCGATCCCGGCGAGATCGCCTTCGCCGTCAACGCCACCGAAGCCGTCAACTGGGTCGCCGCCTCATTTCGCTTTCATCCCGGCAACGCGGGGCTCACCTCCCTCAGCGAGCATCCCTCCATGAACATGCCCTGGTCCCACCAGGAGGCCCGCGGCGGCGCCCGCCTCCGCTGGTTCGAGTTCAGCCACGACCCGGCCGAGACCCTCCGCAACATCGAAGACGCCATCACCCCCGACACCCGCATGATTGCCATCAGTCACGTCGAACGTCACCACGGCGTCCGCGTCCCCGCCGCCGAAATCTGCGCCCTCGCCCGTGCCGCCGGACTGCTCGTCCTCCTCGACGGCGCCCAGTCCATCGGCCAGTTCCCCGTCGATCTGCACGCCATGGAAGTCGACTTCTACGCCGGCAACTGCCACAAGTGGCTCTGCGGGCCCAACGGCACCGGCGTCCTGTATTGTCGTCAAGATCGGCTCCACCTGCTCGAACAGGCCCACGTAGGCCCCGGCGGCCAGGCCTCTTGGGATCGTGCCGGCGGACTCATTCTCGGTGACACCGTAAGCCGCTTCGAATACGGCACCCGCAGCTGGGGTGTCGCCGCCACCATCGGCGACGCTGTCGACGCCTTCCAGGCCATCGGCCCCGACGCCATCGAAGTCCGACTCCAGTTCCTCGCCGCCTACGTCCGCGCTTGCGTCGCCGACCGCGGCTGGCAGCTCACCAGTCCCACCAAATGGGAACATGGGTCCGCTCTCGTCTCCTTCGTCATTCCCGGCGTCGACGGCCGCGAGCTCTGCCACGATCTTCAGGAGTCCGCCAACACCTGGCTTTCATCCAACACCAGCAACGGTTTTCGCTTCTCCCCTCACTACTACAACACCGAAGAAGAAATCGACCGCGCCTTCCAAAACATTGAGAGACTCGCCCCCGGCGGCTAAATTGTCCCTGCGCCCCTGCCCCGTTACTGCGCCGTAGCTCACCTCCAAATCATTCGGGCGCCTCTGGGATCTCTCTGTGAATAGCCGGAAGAAATCTGCAGCCAGTGGTAGCGAGTTCTTTGTCGGCCTCGTGCTCGTCGCTCTGATTATGTTTCTCGCCTGGTACTTCCTCCTGCGCCCTCGCGACATAGAGGTCAACACCATCGATTCCCCCGACGCCACCATCGCCGTCCCCGGCGAGGACTCCCTCGAAAAAGCCCTAGAGAAGATCAAGCTCACCCCCATCCCCGGCGATACCTCTACCCCCACCCCCCGCCCCACACTCACTCCCGCGCCCACCGACATAACCTATGTCGTCCAGTCCGGCGACATCCTCTCCAGCATCGCCGACAGCTACGGCGTCACCGTCGAGTCCATCATCGCGATCAACGACCTCGACAATCCCGACTTCCTCAGGATCGGCCAGGTCCTTCGCATCCCGGGCTCCACCCCACCCTGACCCCCTACCCCTCCGGTTCCATCCCGCCCAACACCCGGTTACCCTTTCCCGCAACAACTCATCCAGCCTCGGGGGTAGCAACGGTGGCCCACAAAATCATTATTGGATTCAAACCGCATCTCGACCTCATAGACGCTATACAGTCCGCCCTCCCGGGCCAGGAGAACGAAATCGTCACCGCCGCCGACGACGAAGCCCTCGCCCAAGCCCTACCCGGCGCCGACATTCTCTTCGGCATGCGTCTCATCCCCGACCTCATGCCGCTTACCGGTCCCTGCGGTGGATAGAGACCCTCTCCGCCGGCGTCGAGAAGCTGATCAGTCCCGCCCTCATCGAAAGCGATATCGTCATCACCAACGCCAGCGGCGCTCACGCCCCCCAGATTTCCGAGCACGTCCTGGCCATGCTGCTCGCCTTCGCCCGCAACCTTCCCGGCGCCTACCGCGCCCAGCTCGACTCCAACTGGGATTCCGATAGCCTCACCGAGGGCATCTTCGAGCTGGAAGGCAAGACCCTCAGCGTCGTCGGCCTCGGCGATCTGGGCGACGCTGTCGCCGTCAAGGCCCGCGCCTTCGGCCTCAACATCCTGGCCATCCGCAATCGCCCCACCGCCAAGCCCTCCTACGTCGATGAGATCTTCCTTCCCGGCGAACTCCCCGAACTTCTGTCTCGGTCCGACTTCGTCGTTGACACCCTCCCACTCACTCCGGCGACGGGGCAATTCTTCGCCGCCACACAGTTCGAACAGATGCGCGACACCGCCTACTTCTTCAATGCCGGCCGCGGCGGCACCGTGGATCAGGACGCCCTCATCTCCGCTCTTCAAACCGGCGCTATCGCCGGAGCCGGACTCGATGTCACCGATCCCGAGCCCCTCCCTCCCGACTCCCCCCTCTGGAAGCTCCCCAACGTCCTCATCACCCCACACTACTCCGGCAATTCACCCCGGGTACGGGAGCGAACGGCCCGCATCTTTATCGATAATCTCGTCCGTTTTGACGCCGGCGAGCCTCTCGCCAACGTCGTCAACGCCGCCGCCGGGGCTTAGGCCGGCGCTCTCGCACGCTGCTCGATCCCCACGCGACGCCCAGTCCCACCAGAGTCCATGGCCGCCCCCGCTCCCCAACTAAATTCCTTAGACCCACCCGGCTGGCGTCAGTGGGCCGGCTTTTGCCTTGCCTTCTTCTGTTTCTGGGGCTCCCTCTACGTCTACATGCCCACCTTCCCCGTCTACGCCGAATCGCTCGGCGCCTCCCTCACCGTCGTCGGACTCATCATCGCCTCTTACGGGTTCGTCCAGTTCGCCCTCCGCATCCCCGTCGGCTACCTCTCCGATCGCCGCGGCTCCCGGCTTCCCTTCATCACCATCGGCCTTCTCGCCAACGCCCTCGGGGCCGTCGGCATGGCCCTCTTCCCCGGTCCCTTCCTGCTCATCCTCTGGCGTGGCCTGCACGGCGTCGGCGCCGCTTCTTTCGTCACTTCCTCCGTCTATTTCGCCAGCTTCTTTCGCTCCGATCAGGCCACCCGCGCCACCGGCCTGCTGGTCTTTATGACCGCCATTTCCCAGGTCGCCATCAGCATGGTCGGCGGCCTCCTCGCCGAGCATTTTGGCATGCCCTTCACCTTCTGGACCGCCGCCGCTATTGGCGTCGCCGGCATCGCGGCCATGTTGCTCGCCGGCGAGCGCGCCGCCGTTGTTCGCCGGCCCATGTCCATCCGCCGACTTGGCCGCGTCATCACCATCCGCAGCCTGCTCGCCACCTCCGGCATCGGAGCCCTCTTCCAGTTCGTCACCTTCGGCCTCAACATCAGCTTCATCCCCATCTTCGCCGATGGCCTGGGCGCCACCAAGACCGATCTCGGCGCCATCACCACCGTCAGCTACCTCACCTACGGTGTTGCGTCCCTGGCCGCCACCGTCGGTATCCGCCGATTCAGCGAGCGAGCCTTCGTCGTCGTGGGCTCCATCTTCACCGCCCTCACCCTCGTCATCCTCCCGGCCATGCACACCCTCCCCACCCTCCTCGCCCTCCCGGCCGTCAACGGCCTTGCCCGCGGCCTCGTTTTCCCTGTCCTCATGGGCATCTCTATCAAGGAAGTCCCCGAAAACGAACGCGCCTCCGCCATGGGCGCGTTCCAGTCCATCTACGCCATCGGCATGTTCAGCGGACCCGCCATCGCCGGTATCATCGCGGACGCCATCGGCATGACCGGACTGTTCTTGATCGTCAGTCTCTTCCCCATCCTCAGCCTCGTCGCCGCCCTCCGCTGGCTGCCCGCCACCGTCCGCCACCACACCGCCAGCGTCCGGTCCTGAGACCCAATCTCCCAGCCCGTCCGCGCGTCCCTACCATGCAACAATTTGCGTTATGTAAGCCCGGTTTTGTTTGCGGGACCGCGTCGTGATACCGTTACCGATCTCAGCAGCGGTCGCTCGCAGGAGGCGCAATCGGTGAAGCGAAGGTCCAGGAAACGGTCCTTCGCTGAAATTGATCGAGGACCCCTCGGAGCGGCGGTTTTCACCGCCCGCAAACGCGCCGGTCTGACGCAGGCTCAACTTGCAGTCGCCATCGGTCGCGACCGGCCCTGGCTCAGCGATCTGGAAACTGCCAAACTCACTTTCATCACCGACGACGACGCCCACAATCTCGCCGCCCACCTGCCACTCGATTCCGCCGAACTAGACTCCCTCCGCCGCGGCATCGGCAGTCGTCGCCGCCGCTCCATGCAGGCCGGCGCATGGTATCCCCCGGTCGGTTTTTGCCCCGAGTGCGGGCGTCCTCGCGAGCCCGGCGCACACTTCTGCGGTGGCTGCGGCGTTACCCTGTCCGATGTCGTCTGCGGAGCCTGCGGCCACCCCAACGCCTCCGGCTCCGCGTTCTGCACCCAGTGCGGCGGCCATCTCAGCCAGGTCTCTCACCGGCCTTAAAGTTCCAGCAGTGTCGCCAGCTCCGGGTGGGTTTCCTCCAGGAAAACGTGCCGCTTTCCACCCTGCTCCACCACTATCACCGGCACTTCCATCTGGCCCGAAATCTCCACAACTTCCCGTCGCTCCCATTGCGCGTCAGGCACCTGCACCCATTGATAAGGCAACCCGTTCGCTTCCAGCCAGCTCCGCGCTCGCCTGACCCACGGGCACCAATTGACCCCATAAACAGTTATCGCTGCTTTGTCATCCACGCGTCCCCGCGCTCCTCGTCACCATGGAAAGCAGACTCGTCATCCGCTCCGCCGCCTGATCCGGCGGCAGGCCACGCACGCAGTCCCGGATGTTAGAGCTCAAATGCATCTCGACCATCTGGTCCAGCGCCGCTCGCACCGCCAGCATCTGCGTCACCACCTCTTCGCACTGTCGCGAGTCGGCGATCATCCGCTGAATGCCACGCAGTTGCCCTTCAGCCCGCTTCAGGCGCGCCAGCAGATCCTTATCCACCACGCCCGTCACCGTTTCGGTCCCGTCGCGCCAGCATCGAAATCGCCGCCGCTCTCTACCTCGACCTTCGCCGCCGCCGAAACCGCCGCGTCCATCCGACCGCGCAAAACATCCTCCGGCGCGAACCCGACGATCCGGTCAATCTCCGCACCGCCGCTGAACACCAGCAGCGTCGGGATGCCACGAATTCCGTACTGGCCGGCTGACCTCTGATTGGTGTCCACATCCATCTTCGCGAACGTCAATTTGCCCTCGTATTCGTCGGCCAGCTTCTCAAACACCGGCGCCATCATCTTGCAGGGCCCGCACCATTCCGCCCAGAAGTCAACGACCACCGGCACGTCCGATCCGAGCACCTTGCTCTCGAACTCTGAATCCTCCACCGCTATCGGCTTCGCCATCGCTTTCAGCCCTTACTACTTATTTTCCGACGCCCCCTATTGTACATACCCCCCCGGGGTATTCAGTCAGATTGCTTACAGCACCTCCGAGCCCGTCAAAAGCCCTATCTGAACCTGCGGATATAATCGCCCACACATATCCCATCCCAGATCGCCGCAATGACCACCGACACCAAAACCTCTGACGACCAGACCGTCTCCGCCTCCGCCGGCCCCATCCGCATCACCATCGAGGTCGAGCGTCCTTCAACCATCATCGCCGAGCTCGGTCCTCACGCCCGCGGCGCCGCCCGCGAGGCTCTCCTCACCCTCCGTGGCGCCCTCGACCTTGCCCTGCGCTTCCTCGACGACGATGACGGCGCAGGCCCACCTCCCGCCAGCCCCACCCGCATCAAGATCGAGTAGCAGTCCCGACTATCCCACCACGAAGTTCAGCAGCCGCCCGGGCACGAATATCACCCGGCGGATTGTTTTCCCCTCTGTATGCGTACGCACAGTGGGACTTTCCAGCGCCAGCGCCTTCGCCTCCTCTTCCTCGATGCCCGCATCCACCTCCAGCCGGTCCCTCACCCTCCCATTTACCTGCACCACCAGCGTCACCGTCTCGTCCACCGTCAGCGCCTCGTCATAGTCCGGCCACGGGGCCAGCACCACAGATTGCTCATGCCCCGTCCGCTCCCACAATTCTTCCGCTAGGTGCGGCGCCATCGGCGCCAGCAGCCGGATCAACTTCTCCAGCACCTCCCGCCCTTCACCCGTGTCCGCCAGCTCCGGCGACCAGATATCCAGCAGCGCGTTCACCGGCTCCATCAACCCGTTCGCGAGCATCGTGTTGAAGCGCAGCTCCTCCAAGTCTCCGGTACATTTCTTCACCGCCTTGTGGATGATCTTTCGCGCCAACCGCCGCGCCTCATCCAGCTGAGGTCGTTCCTGTCCCTCTGCCACCACCCGTCCGCCCACCACCAGGTCCCATGCGCGATTGTAAAATCGCAATATCCCGTTCATCCCGTTCTCATTCCACGGCAGCGTTCCGTCAATCGGCGCCATGAACAGCTCGTACCCGCGCAGGCAGTCCGCCCCGTAGATATCCACCATTTCATCCGGCGTCACCACATTGCCCATCGACTTAGACATCCTCCCGCTGCGGATACCCAGCCAGTCCTTCCCGTCCCCCTGCGCCCTCCCCGGTTTGATCTCGAACTCCGCCTTCGGCGAAGCGTGATACAACAACCTGGCGCCCGTCGCCGGCTCCTCATATACGTCCATGCCCTCTCCCCCTCGCGATGAGGCCCGCTCCTCAGTGACCGTCACCGTGGACGCATCCACCCAACCATCCTGCGCCAGCATCGCCCCCTGATGGCGCAGCTTCGCGTACGGCTCCTTCCTGCTCACCATCCCCTCGTCGTACATCACCTTGTACCAAAACCGCGAATACAGCAGATGCATCACCGTATGCTCCGCCCCACCGACATACAGATCGACCGGCATCCAGCGCTCCGCCGCCTCCCGCTCAAACGGTCCCTCGTCATAGTCCGGGGTGATGAACCGCAGGAAATACCACGACGAGCACGCGAACCCGCCCAGCGTGTCCGTCTCCCGTTTCGCCAGCTTGCCACAATCCGGGCACGTCGTGTTCACCCATTCCGTCGCTGCCTCCAGCGGCGATCCCCTCTCCGGCGACGGTCGAAAATCCGTCATCTCCGGCAACAGCACCGGCAACTCCCCATCCGGCACCGCCACCTCCCCACAATCCTCGCAGTGCACTATCGGGATCGGGCAGCCCCAGTACCGCTGCCTTGAGATCAGCCAGTCTCGCAGCCGGTAGTTCACCGCCAGCTTGCCCAGTCCGCGCTTCTCCAAGTCCTCCACGATCCGCTTGAATCCCTCCTCCCCTTCCAGCCCGTCATATTCGCCCGAATTCACCAGCTTCCCGTCCCCCAGGTACGCCTCTTTCAGCTCCTCCCCGTCCCAGTCCGGCGGCGGGATCACCACCGGAATCGGCAGCCCGTATTTCCCCGCGAACTCAAAGTCCCGGTCGTCATGACCCGGCACCGCCATGATCGCTCCCGACCCGTAAGACATCAGCACGTAATCAGCGATCCAGACCGGAATGCGCTCGTCATTTACCGGATTAACCGTGTACGCGCCGGTGAATACCCCCGTCTTTTCCCGTTCCGTCGAAGTCCGATCGATTTCCGACACCAGCGTCGCCGCCCGCACGTACTCCTCCACCGCTTCTTTCCGGTCCGCCGTCATCATCTTCTCCACCAGCGGATGTTCCGGCGCCAGCACCATAAACGTCGCCCCGAACAACGTATCCGGCCGCGTCGTGAACACCGGCAACTCGTCGCCTCGTTCCGTCTTGAACACCACATCCGCCCCCTCGCTCCGCCCCACCCAGTTGATCTGCGCCCGGCGCGTCTGCTCCGGGTAATCCACCAGTTCCAGATCCTCAATCAACCGGTCCGCATAATCCGTGATCTTGAAAAACCACTGCTTCAGCGGTCGCTTGTGAATTCCCGAGTGCCCCCGCCAGTCCGTCCCGTCCGCCAGCACCTCCTCATCCGCCAGCGCCCCACACACATCGCACCACCACTGCCGCTTCTTCGCCCGGTACGCCAGCCCTCGCCGGTGCAGCAACAGGAAATACCATTGCGTCCAGCGGTAGTACTCCGGCATCGACGAGTCGATCTCCCGCTCCCAGTCATACCCGCAGCCCACCAGGCTCAATTGCCGCCGATAGTTCGCCGCGTATTCCCGGGTCGTCTCCGCCGGATGCCGTCCCTTGTCGATCGCGTCCTGCTCGGCCGGTAAGCCAAACGCATCCCATCCCATCGGGTGCAGCACCTCATAACCCTGCATCCGCTTGAACCGCGCCATCACGTCCACCGGGATGTAATTACGCAAATGCCCCACGCTCAGCCCACTCCCGGACGGGTACGGGAACATCACCAGGCAGTAGTACTTCGGCTTATCCGAGCGCGTGTCCGTCCGGTGAATGTCCGCCGCCTCCCAGCGTTCCTTCCACTTCGCCTCCACCGCCCGGACGTCATAACGGCTCGTCGCCGTCTGCCGCTCCGCCGATGCCTGCGTCGCCATGAATCCTCTAGCCTGCTAGATTTCGCCCACGCGCGCGCCGTGCCGCACGGGTGCCAACGGATTCTACGGCTAGATACCGATTCTCGGGAAGATAACCCTTCCCGCCACCCCAGTGATCCCACCGCCAGTCCTCTGCCCACCACGGGAATGAGTCTGTTCTGGTGGAGCGAAAGGGACTCGAACCCTCGACCTCTACAATGCGAATGTAGCGCTCTTCCAGCTGAGCTATCGCCCCGTCGGTGGTCGCTACCCGGCCTCCTCGCGGATATTCACGTAGCGTTTCTTCCCGCGTCTCAACTCGAACTTTACCTTCCCCGGCTTCAGCGCGAAAAGGGTAAAGTCCCGCCCCATCCCCACGTTCTCGCCGGCGAAAACCTTCGTCCCGCGCTGTCTCACCAAGATATTTCCGGCCAGCACTTCCTGGCCGTCAAATCTCTTCACGCCCAGCATATTCGGATTGCTGTCGCGCCCGTTTCTCGACGCTCCCGTGTTTCTTTTCTTAGCCATTTCGACCTTCTCTTACTTTCCCGCCGACTTGGATTTCGCCTTAGCGCTGGCCTTCGACTTTGATTTTGCCTTGCTCTTCGCTTTCGGCTTGGCCGCCGCCGTGCTCTTGGCCTTCGCCTTTGGTGTCGCTGCCGACTTACTCCTGGCCTTCGCCTTTGGTTTCGCTGCCGACTTGCTCTTGGCCTTCGCTTTGGGCTTCGCCGCTGCCTTGCTTGCGGCCTTAGCCGCCGTCTTGGTCGCCGCCTTCCCCGCCGCCTTGCTCTTCGCTTTCGCCTTTGGCTTGGCCACCGCTTTGCTCGTGGCCGTCACTTCCGCCATAGTCATCCGCTTGCCGTCCGGCGATACCCCATCCACCCTCAGCACCGTCAATTCCCGCCGCTGACCGCTCCTCTTCCTATACCCCTTCTTCGCCTTGAACCGAAACACCCGTACCTTCGGCCCCCGCTCGTGCCGCACCACCGTGCAGGCCACGTTCGCCCCATGGACCAAAGGAGTCCCCACCGTCACGTCATCCCCGTCGCTCACCAGCAGCACCTCATCCAGCACCACCGACGACGCCGGCTCCGCGGCCAATCTGTCTACTTTGAAGATCTCGCCCGGCGATATCTTGAATTGCCGGCCGCCGGTCCGAACCAGAGCGAACATTCGGGGGGTTTCTCCGCGAAAAACAGGGGCGCGAACCCGGTGTCACCGCTCGGTTCGGGTCCGCTTACACAAATAAGCTCGGGCCGGGGATGCCCAAGCAAGCGAATTTATCAGCTACCCACCCTGCGGTCAACAAACCCCGCTCTTCCCACCAGGAGATCGTCTGGCCCCCCGCTCTATGCCGTTTCCCCACTTCAACCCCTAATCCCTCCGACCGGCACGATATCTCCCGCGAACCCCCGCGCCCGCAGCGCTTCGTTTTGCTCAGCCTCCATCTCCGTCAGCGCCTCCTCCACCGTCAATCGCTCCACCAGCAGCAGCGCCAGGCGTTTCTCGATAGCCGCTCGAAATTCCGCCAGCGCCGGGAACTTCGGAGCCCCCCCCCCCCCCCCCCCCCCCCCCCCCCCCCCCCCCCCCCCCACCGCTCCACCCCCACCACCAGTTCCCCCTGGCCGTACTCCAGCGTATAACCCCTCCCCGTCGCCGACCGTCGAGGCGGCGTCACGAACAGAGTCTCCCCGTAAAGCGCCAGCGCGGTCGGCGACGCCAGTTGGCGCATTGCCTCCCAGGCCATGTCTGGCGCCCGCGTCGCCGCCGTCATCGCGATACTGTCCGTGTAGGTCAGCGCCACCGGCGCGCTCAGGCCCGACGCATTCGGCTTGTAATCTGTGCCACCCGGAACCGGCGGCGTACCCACCTCCACCACCGGCAACAGGTCCGGCGCCGTCGTGACGAAATGCCGCAGCGTCCCGGCCGCATTTCCATACTGCCCCACGCGCGCCCCCGTCAGCAGGGGTGGCCCCGCGGTATCCGCCAGACTCAACCGCAAGCTTTCATCCTGAGAAGCCCGCCACCGATCGATCGCATACCGCAGCACCAGCCTCCCATCTGCCGAGTTCAACTGCGATCTTCCCCCCACCACCACCGCTCGTCCCGACACGCTCATGAACAGGCTCAGCACCTCGTCGGCCGTCGGCGGATTCATCCCTTCCCGGCGCAGAACGCCGTTCTCGACGCTCTTCGCCCGCCGCGCCACCTCAATCGTCTGTTCCCACGTCGTCGGCGTCTCCTCCACACCGATCTCGTCCAGCAGATCCCGCCTCCAGAACACCGTCCACGGCGCACATCCCGTCGGTACTCCCACCATCGCACCCTGCCACCAAACCGCCGCCCGGCACGCCGCGAAGAAGTCACTCCCCGTCCCCCACGCCGCCCATCGATCTGTCAAGTCTGTAACCGCTCCCCCTTCCGCCAGCCCAACCGCGTCCGCGTAGCCAAACTGAAACACATCCGGCGACCCCGCCCCGCCCCCCACCGCTGCGTCCAGCACTCTGGCGTCCCACGATTTCCATTCGATTCGCAGCCGCAGTCCTGGAACCAGCCTCTCGATCGAGGGCACGATCCGATCTGTGAAGACCCACCTGGCCTCGTCGTTCTGATCCCGCAGCCACACCACGATTTCCTGCGCAAGCGGGCGCGCCGATCCACTCCCACCCAGAGCCTCACAACCCCTGGCGACCAGTCCCCCAACCACCACCGCCCCGGCCAGCAGACGTCGCCGCGAGAACCTCCCCATGCTCTCCCGTGCACGTCCTTTCCTTCGGTACCGCAGTGCCAAATCCATCCTGTCGCCCGGCCCCGTGGTTGACGTCCGTCCGACCCGGCGCGACCATGCAACATACCGTAGACCCGCATTCCGCCGAAGATGATGCCAGAACCAAGACCCGCACAAATCCCCCCGCAGACTCTAGACAACGCCCGCAACGTCGCCCGACCTCAGGTCGGCGTCAGCGTCGTCGTCTTCACCCTGCGCCCCACCACCAACTCGCATCCGGATCTCGCCGTCCTCCTCGTCCGCCGCGACCGCGGCCGCTGGGCCCTGCCTGGCGGCTGGGTCCACGAAGGCTTCTCCCTCACCGAATCCGCCCGCTGGCAGCTCCTCGACAAAACCGGCCTCGAACCCGACTACCTCGAGCAGCTCTACACCTTCGGCCGCCCCGATCGCGACCCTCGCGAACACCGCATTGCTGTCACCTATTTCGCCCTCGTCCGCTGGGGAGAGCATCACCTCCGCGCCGGACCTGGCACCAGCCGCGTCGACTGGTTTAACGTGGACAACATCCCCACCCCCCTCGCCTTCGACAACGAAGAAATCATCGCCTACGGTCTCCGCCGCCTGCGCAACAAAGTCGATTACGCCCACCTCGCCTTTCGGTTCCTCCAGCCCGAATTCACCATGGCCGAGCTCCGCAACGTCTACGAAGCCGTCCTCGGCCAGAACGTCGATCCCCCCAATTTCCGCCGCAAAGTCGCCGCCGCCGGCACCGTCCTTTCCACCGGCGCTCGCCAGCGCGGAGTCCCCCCCCCCCCCCCCCCCCCCCCTCCCCTCTCCCCCCCCCCCCCCCCCCCCCCCCCCCCCCCCCCCCCCCCCCCCCCCC
>CAZBZS010000035.1:0-22678 GCA_964496475.1 uncultured Chloroflexota bacterium
GGGGGTGGCGGAGGAGAAGATGGCCTGGTTGACGTGGGCGAGGAATTCGTCGAAGGAGAGGGGGCGATTGTCGTAGGCGGAGGGCAGGCGGAAGCCGTAGTCGACGAGGGATTTTTTGCGACTGCGATCGCCGCCGAGCATGCCGCCGATCTGGGAGAGGGCGAGGTGGGATTCGTCGACGATGATGAGGCTGTCGTCGGGGAGATAGTCGATGAGGACCCAAGGTGGTTCGCCGGGAGCGCGGCCAGTGATGTGCCGGGTGTAGTTTTCGATGCCGCTACAGTGGCCGACTTCGCGGAGCATCTCGATGTCGAAGCGGGTGCGTTGTTCTAAGCGGGCGGCTTCGAGGACCAGACCCTTTTTTTCCATGTCGGCGAGAACTTCGTCCAGCTCGGCGAGGATGCCTTTGATGGCGCGCTCTAGGCGGTCGGCGGGGGTGACGTAGTGGCGGGCTGGGTGGATGTCGATGGATTCGAGGGATTCGAGAATCTCGCCGGTGAGGGGATCGATCTGGACGATTTTTTCGAGTTCGTCACCGAAGAATTCGAGTCGGAAGGCGAAATCGTCGTAGGAGGGAAAGACCTCGACGACATCGCCGCGGACTCGAAATTTGCCGCGGGAGGGAGCGACGTCGTTGCGCTCGTACTGGATGCCGGCGAGGCGGCGAAGGAGACGATAGAGGACGTACTCTTCGCCGACTTTGAGAGAGACCGTCATGCGGCCGTAATCCTCGGGGGAGCCGATGCCGTAGATGCAGGAGACGCTGGCGACGACGATGACATCGCGACGGCTGAAGACGGAGCGGGTGGCGGACATGCGGAGCTTGTCGATCTCCTCGTTAATGTCCGAGTCTTTCTCGATATAGGTGTCGGTGGAGGGCATGTAGGCTTCGGGCTGGTAGTAGTCGTAGTAAGAGACGAAGTACTCGACGGCGTTGTTGGGGAAGAATTCGCGGAATTCGGAGCAGAGCTGGGCGGCGAGAGTCTTGTTGGGGGCGAGGACCAGAGTGGGTTTCTGGACTTCGGCGATGACGTTGGCCATGGTGAAGGTCTTGCCGGAGCCGGTGACGCCGAGGAGGGTCTGGTACTTCGCGCCGGCCTTGATTCCTTCAATCAGGCGTTGGACGGCTTCGGGCTGATCGCCGCGCGGGACCATGTCGGTGATGAACTGAAATTCTGGCAATTAGGGCGCTTTCGGAGGGGGATTCAAGGTCGAGGGTATCGGCCAATTGTAATCGAAGAAAAGGGGGTAGGGCGGTTAAGGCTGAGCGGAAGGGGCAGGTGTAATGGGCCGCTGGTAGATGGGGTCCGGGCCATATGGGGCGGGTATAATTGCGCCGCTATCGGCCGAGGTGGCGGAATTGGCAGACGCGCTAGCTTGAGGGGCTAGTGACCTTCGGGTTGTGCGGGTTCAAATCCCGCCCTCGGCACCGATTCAGGTTGAGGGTTTCGGGTTGGATTCGTGGGCCGAAGTTTCGCCCTTGGCACAAGTTTGACCTTAGAGTTCGATCCTTCTGGTTGCGGAAAAAGGACAATAAAGTGGGGCTCATCAATAGCCGATTGATGAGAGTCGAAGGGGCTCGAGATTATTGGGATGCGCTGTGTTCACGACCTACAACCAGGAATCGGAGTGTGCGACTAGGCAGGCGCCCAGGCTATGGGGGTGGGTACTGACCCGGCAGGTGGTCGCCAACAGACTGCCTACCGCTAAGTCTTCTCCCACACGGAAATGTGTGATGGGCTGGTCGCAGTAAATGGCTCTCGAGTCCAGGTTGCCCAGCGCTCGCGTAACATCATGCCGGCGTGTCGGGCCATGAGGTCGAGCTCGGATGGCCACACGTATCGGTGAGGACTCGACCAGACCTCGAGTTTGCCTTCGGCAACCCGGTAGTGGTGCGAGATCGAGGTCTGGGTCACGACATCGTATTCGTCGAAGCCGAGCCGGGTGGGGGTCACTAGGAATGGTACGAGCGTCTCGCCCGGCTGCATCAGGTAGCGTGCCGGGAAGGAGGTCTCGATCACGAACCGCCCGCCGGGTTGAAGGTGTTCGGCGACGTTGGCGAAGCACCCGGACTGGGCGTCCTGGGTGATGAGGTTGGTGATCGTATTGAACACGAGATAGGCCAGGGAAAAGCTCCCGCTGACCCGGGTGGTTGCAAAGTCGCCGATCGTGACCTCGATAGCGTCGCCGCCGGACTTCGTCTGCAGCCGTGCGATCATCGCCGGCGAGAGATCGATGCCGTGGACCTCGATCCCCCTTTCGGCAAGAGGGAGGGCGACTCGACCGGTGCCGATGCCCAACTCGAGAGCGGATCCGTTTTCGGCGAATTCGGCGAGGAAGTCGACGGTGGGGTCGAGGACTTCAGTTCGGAACCAGTCCGACGAAGACTCGTCGTATCTCGCGGCGATTTTTTCGCCGAAGTGATCCTCTGGCGCGGGGAACCCGTCCAACGGCGTGAGCTCCAGAAACAATAGCGGACCCATCAACAGCTTATCAATTGAAGGTGAAGGGGTATCGACATACTTGGGATTGGCCTCGGCCAACGAATGTAGCAACGTGTGTGGCAACGCCGACAATGTCTGGCGACCGTCAGCGCATCTGGCTGGTGCTCATCGGTTAGATGCCTGAGCCGGCGGCGGTTTCGGATCGTGACGGCCCGTCGGACCCGCTGGCGGCTTCAGAGTGAAGCCGCCAGCGGGTGTTGAGCTCCTGGCGCTGGATCATGTCGGCGTACCAGCCGCCGCGGTCGAGCAGTTCGTCGTGAGTTCCAGCGGCGGTCACAGTGTTGTCGCGCAGGACAACGATCCTGGCGGCGCGACGGACGGTGGCCATCCGGTGGGCGATGACCAGGGTTGTGCGCTCTCTGGTCAGCCGGTCCAGGGCCTCGTGAATCAGGCCCTCGGTCTCGGCGTCGACCGACGAAGTGGCCTCGTCGAGGACGAGAATCGAGGAGTCTTTGAGGATCGCGCGAGCGATGGAAATGCGCTGTTGCTGGCCGCCGGAGAGCCGAACACCGCGCTCGCCGATGCGCGAGTCGTAGCCGTCCGGGAGGCGGGTGGCGAACTCGTCGACGTTGGCGGCGCGGGCCGCCGCCAGGATTTCAGCCTCCGTGGCTCCGGGCCGGCCGAACGCGATGTTGTCGTGGATGGTCCCGGCGAAGAGAAAAACATCCTGAAGTACGAGGGAGATGTTGGCGCGCAGCCACGCGAGGGGTAGGTCGCGGACGTCGGCGCCGGATATCCGCACGGCACCACCTTGGACATCGTAAAAGCGAGGGATTAGATGGGTGCAGGTGGTCTTGCCGACGCCGGTGGGCCCGACGATCGCGATAAGCTCGCCGGCTTCGGCACGGAAGCTGACGGCCTTCAGTACCGGCTCGCTAGGCTCGTAATGGAAGTCCACGGCGTCGAATTCGACGGACCAGATGGGTGAAGTGGGGGCGGTCGCGCCGGGCTTGTCGCGCAGGTTGGACTGGACCTCCAGCAACTCGAATACGCGGTTGGTGCTGGCCATGGCCTTCTGAATGTTTTCGCTGATGGCGGCGAGCTGGATGACCGGCTGGTAGATCAGGCCGAGATAGACGACGAAGACGAAAAGATCGGCGACTGGGATGACGCCGCGCAGGGTGAGATCGCCGCCGACGGCCACCACGAGGATGAGACCGACTCCAGCGATGAGTTCGATGACACCGGCGGGAATGAGGGAGAAGAATTGGGCGCGCTGGATGTCGTCCTGGTAGCGCCGCCAGCGCTCTTCGACGAGTCGAAGCTGCTCGCGCTCGCGGCCGAAGGCTTTCACAACCGCGAAGCCGGCGATGCTTTCGGTGACGGTCGCGGTGACCCCGGCCATGGCTTCGCGCACGAGTCCCCAAGAGTTTCGGATGCGTGGAAATATGTAGCGACCGAAGATCACGATGATCGGCATCGGCAACAGGGCCAATAGCGCCAGCGGCCAGTAGATGAGGAAGAGGGCGACGAGGATGGCGGCGGGCAAGGCGACGGCCAGAACGGTCTCGGGAATTCCGTGCGCGACGAAGTCCTCGACGGTTTCCACATCGCCAACCGAGCGTGACACCAAGGCACCGACGCGCCGGTCGGTGAAGAACGGGTGGGGCAGCGTCTGGATGTGGCGATAGAGGGTGACCATCATGGCGTGCTGGACGCTATAGGCGGCCCAGTGGGAGAGCATGCCGTAGGCATAACGAGCCAGCGCGCGGACCAGGAAGGCGGCGGCGAGGGCGGCCACGATCACCCCGATGGCGTTTTCGGCGGCGGTGCCTTCGGCATGCCAGATGAGAATCTGGCGCACCAGCAGCGGCGGGACGAGCCCGCTGGCCGCGAAAATCAGGCCGGCAACGATCGATCCGCCGACCGTGCGGCGTTCGGGTCCGATGAACTTGGACAGGCGGCGGAGGAACAACATCTCTGCACCTTAGCGAACAGCCAAGACGGAGTACATCGGGGAGAGTGGGATGGGTGGGCGTCAGCGAGGCGGCGACGGTTGCCGGAGCCGGGTAGAGATTGCATCTAGGAGAACTAGGCGCCTTGACGGAAGAGGGCTTCGGCTCCTTCGTCTCTGGGAAAGGCAAGTTCGAAGCGAAGCTTGTAGAGATTCACCTCGCGGGCGGTTCCGAAACGGGCGATCATGACAACGGTCTTGATCAGCTTGTCCCCGATCCGAAAATGCGGGTACATGACCAGTTCGGAGCCAGAGACTTCGGCGTCATCCGGCACGTCTTTCATGTAGTTGTCGGCTCGCTCCAGAATTTCTTGAAGACGCTCGTTGGGTTCTGATTCGGCCACCTCCCGCTGCATGCGACAGAGGAACATCCAGCCCACCGCCGGGAAATTCCCGATCATGTCATGGATCGGTCCAGGCTTGAGGATGAGGACCACGACGCTTACCGGTCCGTCACTAGACAGGCCAAAAAACTGGCGGCCGGCGGTATTCGCGGCGACCATCTCCCACCAGCGATTTACGACGTAGGCGAGATAGGGCTCATGGGATGTGAGCAACATCTGGACGGCTTGTGGAATGGTACGGCGTCCCCATCCGACACTGTTATTTCTGGGTAGCCGGGCGCCAGTCCCGCCGTCTCCAGCAGGACGTTCCGGCCTCGAAGAGGGAGTTCCCGGGCCTCGGCAACTCTATGGACCGTGTGTAGAGGTGTTGGCGTGGGAGCGAATACACGGACAGAAGCCGGATTTCTGAGGTGAAAGGTTAGATACTGAGGTCGAGGAGGTTGTAGTTCTTGATCACGTTCTGCTGGGTCGACTCATTCCAGAGGTTGTCTTGCTCCTGGCCGACGAAGGGCCGGTAGACGAAGCGGGGCTCATCGGGATACCGCTGTTGGCGGGCGTCGATTGCGATGGGGATCAGGCGAGAACGCTGGTGGATGCGGGCTTCGTCGTAGGTGTCGGTCTCGGCGTCCATGTGCCGGATGGTGGTGACGTTCAACACGGAATTTCGGGGGTGAAATCCGAAGCCGACGCTGACGCGGCGGTTGGGGGAGGTGTTGGCGAATGAGCCGTGAACGAGCTGGCGATTGCAAATGATCACGTCGCCGGGATCGCAAAACAGCGGTACGGCACCGGGGATGCGTTCGGTTCCGCTTTTGGAGACCAGGCCCTTGATATCGACTTTGCCGAGTTTGTGGGTGCCGGGGATGAGCCAGACGCCGTTGCCGCCGGTGCTGCCGTAGAGCTGGGCCATGAAGTTGAAGCCGTGAGTGCCATGGTGAAGCGACGGGCTTTTCCAGTGGGTAGTGCCGTCCTGATGCCAGGAGACGGCGGAGCCGAGGCCGGGCTCTTTTACCCAGGTAGCTTCGTTGAAAGGGATGAAGTCTGGGCCGTTTACGGCGGCGGCGACGGCCAACAGCCCGGGGTGACCGTAGAGCCGCAGGCATGAATCCATTATCTGCAGGGTGCCCTGGATGAGGACGACGCTCTGTTCGGGTGCGTCGGCGGCAGGGGTTGGCTCTTGCAGCTTGAGCTCGTAGCGACCCTGCAACTTGTCGGTGCCCCCGTAGGGGTCGCTGAGTGGCTTGGCGAAGATGAATGAAGGCCGAGTTAAGTCCGAGCCGAGTGCCGGGTCGCCGTTCGCGTCAGATTCAGAGTCGGGATCGGTGGGCGCGCGGGCGAGCGCGTTATCGGTGTCCGCTCTAAGATCTTCAAGTTCATCAGCGTCGATGACACCTTCGAAGACGTAGAAGCCGATGCTCCAGTAGGCGTCTAGGATGTCGGGGTGGACGGCGCCTTCGGCATCGAAGCGGATGGGCCCGCGATTGCCAAGGCCGAGCGCCTGCTCTTCCCCGTGCCGGATGTAGTCACTCATGGCGACAGCATGGTCCTCGGCTGAGATGGCCACACTTTGGTTCGGGTTCACGGCCTGCTCCGACATGGCCTCTCCTAAGCTGAATGGCATTGAGATTGTAGTGTAACTGTTGGTCGGTAGAGGGTGGTTAGCAGGGGTCGCCACCGACGTCGGTGGCTGGATCTGGGAAGGGGTGATCGTCGGGGCGGGCGCGGATTTGGCTTCGGCTTTCGGCCTGGGAGCCGGGTCGGCTTTGGATTGAATTTACTGATCCCCGGTCGTGGCGCTTTCGGTTGGTTCGGTCGATTTGGAGATTACAAGCGGACGCCAGGATCGCCAACGATATGGCGATGGAAAATGGAGATAGTCCGCGGGCTGACCATCTACGGCGAGGCTTCCTTGCCAGCATTTGAGTACCTTTTGACAAGTTTCAGTTGTAGCGGTTCGTCGGAGCCGGCCGGGTCGATCCCTACGGGCTGCGCGGCTTCCCTGAAAGTGACATTAACGACGGCGACTTTTCTTCAAGGTATCGGGGTTGATAAATAGGCGAGGTGGAAGAGGCGGTACAGGAGGCCGTGGACTTCTTTCTATACTAAGACCACGGCCTTGCTTATAATTTCACCAGCCGGTGGCGGCGGAAGGGTGTGGACGCCGTGGCGCAATCGAGGCCGGCGGAGAGAATTTAGATGACGAGAGATACAAAACAACTTCCCGGGCCGGTGATTCCGATTCTGGAGGCGGAGTTCGCGGACTTTGAGTCGGAGGCGCGGGCGTTCATGGGAGGCGAGACGGAGGAGGCCGAGTTCATCGGGTTTCGGCTGAAGCAGGGGGTGTACGGGCAGCGGCAGCCGGACCGGCAGATGATCAGGGTGAAATTGCCATTCGGGGGAGTGACGGCGGATCAGCTGGAGGTGTTTGGGGAGGTGGCGGAGCAGTACGCTCCGCTGAGGCGGGGTCACCTGACGACGCGGGAGAATGTGCAGTATCACCATGTGCTTTTACCGCTGGCTACGGAGGCATTGCGGTTGATGGCGAAGGTGGGGCTTTCGACTCGGGAGGCATGCGGAAACACGGTACGCAACGTAACCGGGGATGCCTGGGCGGGAGTGGCGGCGGACGAGATTTTTGATCCGACGCCGTACGCCGGGGCGCTGGTGCGCTATTTCGTGCGCAATCCGCTGACGCAATTGCTGCCGCGCAAGTTCAAGGTCTCGTTCACCGGGAGCGACACGGACCGGGTGCTGAGTGAGATCCACGACCTGGCTTTCGTTTCGAGAATCCGGAATGAGGATGGGCGTGAGGTGAAGGGCTTCCGGATCCTGGCGGGCGGTGGGCTGTCGATCTTCGCGAAGAACACGCTGGAGCTATATGAATTCGTGCCGGTAGAGGACTATCTGCGGGTGACGGAGGCGGTGCTGCGGATATTCGAGCGCTCGGACGATTTGCGGAGAAATCGCGCTAAGGCGAGGATCAAGTTCCTGATTCACAAGGTGGGCATCGAGTCGTTCCGGGAGATGGTGGAGGAGGAGCTGAAGGGCGATTGGGCGAAGAAGGATTACGCGCTGGAGTCGCTGCTTTTCCTGGACGGTGAAGAGAACGATGCGCCGATTGGTCCGTCGGATGCGCCGACGGTGGACGAGGCGGATCGGGAGCTGTTCGAGCGCTTTGTAGAGTCGAATGTCGCGGGTCAGCGCCAGACGGGTTATTCGACGGTTGAAGTAAAGGTGAACCAGGGTGATCTGTCGCCGGAACAGTTTCGGGGTCTGGCGACGATCCTGGACGAGTACGGAGCGGGTCGGGCGCGGGTGGCGCCGTGGCAGAACATCGTGCTGCGTTGGATTCCGGATAACAGCCTCTACGGGGTGTGGAAGGACCTGCGAAGGCTGGATCTTGGGAACGCCGGCGCGCAGAAGATAAATGACGTGGTGAGCTGCCCGGGCACGGATAGCTGCAAGCTGGGGATCACGTCGTCGATGGGGCTGAATCGAGCGGTGCAGGCGAAGGTGGAGGAGATGTATATTCGGGACCCGCTGACGAATCAGATTCTGATCAACATCAGCGGCTGCCCGAATTCCTGCGGACAGCATCACCTGGGAAACATTGGCTTTCACGGCGCGGCGATGAAGAGCGGCGATCGGCAGATACCGGCGTATCACGTCTTCATCGGCGGGAACCGGCGGGCGGGGATCGCGCTGCGGATCGGCAAGCTGCTGAGAACCAGACTGCCGGCGAAACGGGTGCCAATCGCCGTGGAACGGCTGCTGATCGATTATGAGGAAAACCGAAGGGACGACGAGGAGCCGTTCAACGACTATGTGGACAGTCGAGAGTTGACGCACTTCAACGAATTGCTGGCCGATGTGTCGATCGAGCCGGAGCTCTTGGACGAGGCGGAGCAGTTCGTGGACTGGGAGCGGGACCGGCAGTACGTGCTGGAGCGTGGCGAAGGTGAGTGCGCGGTCTGACACGGCTTCAAGCCGTTTATTCTGATCCAGCGAGCAAGGTTAAATAGTCAGTAGTAGCCACACAGCCGAAGGCCAGCTATGGCTGTTTTACTTGACCAACGGGTGAATTGGCGGGCTAGCACGCATCAAAGGTGTTCGCGAGTGGAGGTAAACGACAAGGGTCAATGACCCCAGTGAGCGAAGTCGAGGGCCCAGTAGGTGATGATGATGCCGGCGCCAGCGCGGGAGATGGCGGTGAGGATTTCGGTGGCAACGCGTTGCTCGTCGATGTAGCCACGCTCGGCGGCGGCTTTGACCATTGCATACTCACCGCTGACGTTGTAGGCGGCCAGGGGGATGTCGAACCGCTGGCGGGCCGCGGCGAGGATGTCGAGGTAGGTGAGGGCGGGTTTGACCATGACGATGTCGGCGCCCTCGAGGATGTCGAGTTCGATTTCGTGGAGGGCCTCGCGGGCGTTGGATGGGTCCATCTGGTAAGAACGGCGGTCGCCGAAGGCGGGAGTGGAGTTGGCGGCCTCGCGGAAGGGGCCGTAGAAGGCGCTAGCGTACTTGGCGGAGTAGGCCATGATGGCGGTGTCGAGGTGGCCGGAGTCGTCTAGGGTCCGGCGAATGGCGCCGACGCGGCCGTCCATCATGTCGGAGGGAGCGACGAGGTCGGATCCGGCGGCGGCGTGGGAAAGGGCGACTTCGGCGATGGCGGCAACGGAGCGGTCGTTGTCAATCTGCTCGCCGTCAAGGATGCCGCAGTGGCCGTGGGTGGTGTGGGCGCAGAGGCAGACGTCGGTGATGACGGTGAGTTCGGGAGTGGTGTCCTTGATGCGACGGATGGCCTCCTGCACGGCGCCGTCGGGGGCGTGGGCGTCGGAGCCGGTGTCGTCTTTGTAGCGGGATCGGCCGAAGAGAATGACGGCGGGGACGCCTAGGGCGGCAGCTTCGGCGGCGAGTGACGCGGCGCGGTCGGGGGAGAGCAAAGACTGACCGGGCATGGCCTCGATGGGCCGTTCGAGGTCGGAGCCGGGCTCGATGAACATGGGGTAGACGAGAGAATCGACGCTGAGGTGGGTCTCCGCGACGAGCCGGCGCAAGGAATCGAGGCGGCGGAGACGGCGGGGACGGTCGGAGAGATCCAGGCGGTTGGCGCCGGTCAGGGGATTGGATTCAAGTTTGGACACTGGAAGGCTCGCTTTCGGATGACTGATTATCACCCGAGGCGGAGAAGTTGACGAGAGCGGTTACAAGTCCGGCGTAAGTGTGGGGTTCGGCGATGGCGCTGACGGTGAGTCCACGGGCCTCGATGGTGGTGGCGGTGATGGGGCCGATGCAGGCGAGGCGAGTGGTGGAGGGGAGGGAGATGGAGGCGCGATCGAGGGCTCCGAACAGGGATTTGACGGCGGACGGGCTGGTGAAGACGACCCAATCGGGAGGGCGCTCGAGGGTGTATTCGAGCAGATCGGTGGGGAGGGGGGTTAGGACGGTGCGATAGGCGTTGAGGCGGGTGACGGAGATGCCGGCTTCGAGGAGGCGGTCGCGGATGACGGTGCGTCCGCCGACGGCGCTGAAGACGAGGACGCGGTCGTCGTGCTGGAGCTGCTGCAAGAGGGCGTCGACGACGGACTCGGAGACGAACTTTTCGGGGAGGAGGTCGGGTGTGATGCCGTGAGTGTGGAGAGTGCGGGCGGTGCCAGTGCCGAGAGCGGCGATCTGGATTCCGCCGAAAGCGCGGGCGTCGAGGTCGAGTTCATTTAGGGTGCGAAATACGGCGTCGACGCCGCTGCGGCTGGCGAAGACGGCCCATGAAAAATCGTCGATCTGCTTGAGGACGGATTCGAGCGGAGTCGGGTCGGAAAGCGGTTCGACTTGGATGGTGGGGAGGGCGACGACGGAGGCTCCAGCGGCGCCGAGCAGGGAGCGCAGCTCGGCGGTGGCGGGGGGAGGGGTGGTGAGCAGGACGCGCTGGCCGGCGAGGGGCTGGATGGGGACCCACTGGAGGTTGCGGGAGTGGGCGACGGCCTCGCCGACGATGAGGACGGCGGGGGTGCGGATGCCGGAGACGCGGCTGCGGGCGGCGATATCGCCAATAGGGGAAATTATCGTGCGCTGACCGGGCAGACTGGCGTTTTCGACGATGGCGGAGGGGGTGGTGGGGGCGAGGCCGGCGTCGAGGAGAGCCTCGGCGATGGGATCGATGCGGGTGGCGACCATGAGGATGACGAGGGTCTGGTTGAGTGTGGCGAGGGCGGCCCAGTCGGTGTCGGGGGAATCGTCAGCCGAGGCGCGGTGGCCGGTCACGCAGACGAATCCGGCAGTGACTCCGCGGAGGGTGAGGGGGATGCCGGCGTAGGCGGCGGCGGCGGTGGCGCTGGTGACTCCGGGGACGATCTCGTAAGTGATACCTGCGTCGGCGAGGGAGCGTATCTCTTCGCCGGCGCGACCGAACACCATGGGGTCACCGCCCTTGAGTCGGCAGACGGATTTGCCGTCGTGGGCCAGATTGATTACGAGAGTGTCGATTTCGGCCTGGGTGGTGGAGGTGCTGCCGTAGCGCTTGCCGACGGGGATCAACTCGGGACCGTCGATGAGGGCGAGAATTTCCTCGGAAACAAGTCCGTCGGGGAGGACGGCGTCGACGGAGCGGAGCAACTCGCGAGCGCGGAGGGTGAGAAGACCGGGGTTGCCGGGTCCGGCGCCGACGAGGTAGACGGTGCCGGTGGAGGAGTCAGTCATGGGGTTGATCGATCAGGAGGGCGCGGGCGGCCTGGTTGCCGAGAGTGGTGGGATCGTCGACGGAGCCGGTGAAGGTTTGGGTGATGGGCGGGTCGAGGTAGCGCCCGGCGGTGAGGCGGAGAACGCCGTCGTGTACGGTGGCGAGAGCGCCGAGGGGCTCGTTGCAGCCTCCGCCGGCTGCGGCCAGGAACTGGCGTTCGGCGGTGACGGTGGCGCGGGCGGAGGGATCGTCAAGAGGGGCGATGAGGTCGGCGGTGGTAGGATCGTCGGCGCGAATTTCGACGGCGAGAGCTCCCTGGCCGGGGGCGGGCAGGAAGTGGGGTGGCTGGAGGCGGTCGGTGATTCGGGATTCGAGCCCTAGGCGCACGAGGCCGGCGGCGGCGAGGATGATAGCGTCGAAGTCGCCGGCGTCGAGTTTGGCCAGGCGGGTCTGGACGTTGCCGCGGATCGGGAGCGAGCGCAGATCGGGGCGCAGGGCGGAAAGCTGGGAGGCGCGGCGCACGCTGCTGGTTCCGACGGTGGCGCCGGGTGGGAGATCGGCGAGGGTGAGGCGATCGCGGGCGACGAGGGTGTCGGCGGAATCTTCGCGGGCCGGGATGGCGGTGATGGTAAGGCCGGGAGGCTCCTGGATGGGCAGGTCTTTGAGACTGTGAACGGCGATGTCAATCTCGGAGCGGAGAAGAGCCTGCTGGATCGCGGTCGTGAAAAGACCGATTTCGCCGAAGTCGGTCAGGGACGTATTGGGGCGAAGTTCGCCGGCGGAGGCGAGGGGGACGATTTCAATGGAGATGTCGGGGTGATGATGCCTGATGGCACCGGCGACGAGGTCGGTCTGAACGCGAGCGAGGGGGCTGGCGCGGGTGCCGAGGCGTAGGGTTGTAGTCATGGCGATCCGATGGAGTGGTGGTAGGTGGATGGGCGCCGCGATTTGCGACGGGAGGCGGCCTCCCGCAGACTTGTGGTGATGATTATATGACCGCTGCGGACAGGAGAATTAGGGGATTGGGGATAGGCGAAAGGGAGCCATGGGATTGAGTTGCCAGGATCGCAGCGGTGAGTGAGAAAAAGACCTACTGGCCAGTGGCGCTGGATTTGACGCGGCTGGCGGCCGGCGGCTGCGTGGTGGTGGGGGGCGGCGAGGAGGCGGAGTTCAAGGTGGAAATCCTGACGAGCCTTGGGGTGGCGCCGCTGGTGGTGAGCCCGCGGGTAACGCCGGGCCTGGAGAGGATGGAGGCCGCCGGCGATGTGGAAATCAGGGGTGAGGCCTATCGTGAGGAGGTAGTGGCCGGGACTGGCCTCGTGGTGGCGGCGACGGATGACGACGAATTGAATCGACGGATCGCGGCGGACGCCCGGCGGGCGGGGGCGATGGTGAATGTGGTGGACGACGCGGCGGAGTCGGACTTCATCGCGATGGCGCTGGCACGGGCCGGGGACATCACGGTGGCGGTTTCGACGGCGGGACGGAGTCCGGCGTTCGCGTCGGCGCTGCGGGATCGGATTCAGAACTTGCTGGATACGGGATTCGCGGAGCACCTGGAGTATTTCGCGGCGGTGCGGGAGCTGCTGCTGGGGGTCACGGAAGATTTTCGACAGAGGGTACGGATATGGCGGGACCTGACGGCGGCGTCGCTGCTGGAGGTGTTGGAGCGCGACGGGCGGGACGCGGCGCGAGAGGTGGTGCGGGAGGTGGTATCGAAGCACGTGGAGGTGAGCGCGGCGGAGCTGGACGGTTTGCCGGGGACGGGTCAGGACGAGTAGGCGCGCTGGAGGATTTCGGCGACTTCGGGTCGGGTGAACTCGGGGGGGAGGGGCTCGCCGGCGCGGAGCAGCTCGCGGACGCGAGTTCCGCTGAGAAATACGTGCTCGGAGTCGTCGTGAGGGCAGTCGGCGGCGGTGATGGTGTGACCGCAAGAACGGCAGTAAAAGGCGAAATCGAAGGGGACGGACTGGATGGCGAGATCGGCGGGGGAGAGGCCGTCGAATATGCGCTGGGCGTCGAAGGGGCCGTAGTAGTCGCCGACGCCGGCATGGTCGCGACCGACGATGAAGTGGGTGCAGCCGTAGTTCTGGCGGATGATGGCGTGGAATAGGGCCTCGCGGGGGCCGGCGTAGCGCATGGCGGCGGGCAGGACGCCGAGTACGACGCGATCGGGCGGGAAGTAAACGTTGATGAGGGCGCGGTAGCAATCCATGCGGACGTCGGCGGGCACGTCGTCGGAGCTGGTCTCGCCGACGAGAGGGTGGATGAACAGGCCGTCGGCGGATTCCAGGGCGACATGGAGCAGGTGCTCGTGGGCGCGATGGATGGGATTGCGGGTCTGGAAGGCGACGATGGTGCGCCAGCCAAGTTGGAGGAAGCGAGCGCGGGCGGCGGCCGGGAGGAGATGGTCTCCGCCGTAAGGGTTGGGTCGGGCGGGAACAAGGACGGGGCCGCCCATGAGGAAGTCGTGCTGGTGGTACAGGGTGGCCACGCCGGGATGATCGTGGTCGGCGGTGAGGTAAACGGCGCGGGCTTCGCGCTCGTGGCCGCGCAGGTAGATGTCGGCGACATCGATGACGCCCCGAAGTTCACCGTCCGAGTCGCGCAGGGCGAGGCGATCGCCGGTGGATAGCTTTTCGGCGAGCGTGGGTGGGGCGGAGAGGGTGACGGGCAGGGGCCAGAGAACGCCGTTCGCCAGACGCATGTCTTTTAGGACGGCCTCGTAATCGGGGTGGGTCATGAAGCCGGTGAGGGGCGATAGAGCGCCGACGGCGATGAGGTCGAGATCGTTGAGTTCGCGGGGCTGGAGGGTCAGGGAGGGAAGATCGGCGGCGAGGGTGTGGAGCTGGTGGGAGTCCTGGTCACCGGCGGTGCGGTTTACGAGGAACCCGGCGTGGGGCGGGATGGGGGAGATGGCGGCAGGGTCGGGTGGATCGGCGATGCCGGTCATGCGGCGGCGACGGACCGGCGCAGGTGGCCCGCGGCCTCCAGAGCTTCGATGACGCGAGTCACGCTCTGCTCGACGGTTTCGGAGTCGGTGTCGATGGTGAGCTCGGGGGAGAGAGGCTCTTCGTAGGGATCGGAGATGCCGGTGAAGTTGGGGATGTCGCCGGCGAGAGCTTTTTTGTAGAGGCCCTTGGGGTCGCGCTGGATGAGTACCTCAAGCGGGCACTTGACATAAATCTCGAAGAAGGAGTCGATGTGGTGGCGGAGTTCGGCGCGTACGTCGCGGTAGGGAGAGATCACGGCGGCGATGACGGTGGCGCCGTGGGCGGTGAGACGGCCGGCGACCCAGCCGATGCGGCGGACGTTTTCGTCGCGGTCTTCTTTGCTGAAGCCGAGCCCCTTGCTGAGGTGCTGGCGGACGATATCGCCGTCCAGGGTTTCGACGTGGCGGCCGCGGGACCCAAGCTCGGCGGATAGGAGGTTGGCGATGGTGGTCTTGCCGGCGCCGGAGAGGCCGGTGAGCCAGATGGTGATGCCGCGGGGCGCGTCGGAGCCGTTGGAGGATGAGGTCAAGAGTTCGTGCCCTTAGAAGTTATATGTGAAGGCCGCATTCGGTTTTGGAGAGGCCAGCCCAGCGGCCGGAGCGCAGTTCGGCGCCTTCTGGCGCAGCGGTGCAATGGGTGCAGCCGAGGCTGGGTAGACCCTGGTCGTGCAAGGCGTTGTAGGGGATGTCGTTCAGACGGATGTATTTCCACACTTTATCTTCGGTCCAGGAGACGAGAGGCGAGACCTTGACCACTTCGAATTTTTCGCTCCAGGACAGGACCGGCGCGGAGGCGCGGCCGGGCGACTGGTCGCGGCGGAGGCCGGAAATCCAAGCGAGCTGGCGGTCGAGGGCGCGGTGGTTGGGCTCGACCTTGCGGATGGAGCAGCAGAGGTCGGGATCGCGCTTCCAGAGGGCGCCTTCGGTGGAAGCGACCTGCTCGGCGAGGCTGAGGCGGGGGAAGAAGCGGCGCGGGTCTATGCCGTAGCGCGCCTTCACTTGTCGGGCGAGCTCGTAGGTTTCGGGAAACAGAAATCCGGTGTCGATGAAGTAGACGCCGAAGGGCATGGATTCGGTGGCGAGGATGTGGAGGAGGACCATGCCGGAGGGGCCGCCGAAGGAGCAGGAGAGGGAGGCGGAGGCGCCAAAGGTCCTGGCTGCCCAGCGCATGATCTGAGTTGGTGAGAGAGGCTCAAGGGCGGTGTTGACGACATCGAGATTATCGCGGAGAGCGTCTATGTTGACGTTGCGTCCCCGGCGGACCAGTTGGGCGAGTGATGGGGTGGTGGCGGCCGGATTCGGGGCGGGTTCGGTGGCCGTGAGCCTGTCTGTTTCGTAGGCGATGTTGGTGATTCCGTAGGGTGGATTGCGATTGTTGGTGATGATTCTATACTCAAACTATTGTTTAACTCAAGAATAATAGTTCGGCAGCGATCGTGGAGGGTAGGGAATGGGGCGATCAGTCGCCGGTGGCGACTCTGGCCAGAAATTCCATTTCGGGTTCGGGCAGGTCGAGTTCGAGGGCCAGGGCCTGGGCGGCGGGGCTCATTTTCTTGATGGTCTTACGGATAATGTCGGCGATCTTGTCGTCGCCCTGCTTGCGGCGGAGGGCAGTGAATCCGGTTTCAAGAAAGACCAGGCAGAGGGCGTCCTCGAGGGTCTGGACATCGGGATCGCGGCGGAGATCGCGCTTGCGGATGATGTGGCCGACGCGGTCGGCGGTGGCATCGTCGTAGCCGGCTTCGGCGAGGACGCGGGCGGTTTCGGTGGCGTGGAATTCGTGCAGGCCGGTGCGCCAGCGCAGATAACCGCGGCGACCTTCGGGCTGGGAGTCGCGGGGGATGCGCCAGCGTTGCAGGTGATGGGCGCGAGCGGCGAGGAGGAGTTCGGGTCCGGCGTCGGGCTTGAGCCGAAGTACCCAGGCGGTCATAAAGCGGGAGTGGGCGAGCTCCCGGGGGAGGACATCGGGCCCGATTTTGATGGTCGTCGGGTCCTGTCGATTGAGGTCGTCGATCAGCTCGATGGCGCGGTCGAGGCGGGGATCGGAGGGCATGGCGGCGGCCTTTCGAAGGGACTCGTGCTGATTGTGCTCCGGTGAATCAGGGCAGGGCAAGGGGAAGACGGGGTTGGCTTAGAATCCGCGACCAAGGCAATGCGACCGGGAGGAAGAAAAGTGGCGAGCGGCGGTAGGACAACGGGGCCAGACATCGTGTTTTTCATGATGGATCAACTGGCGGCGAAGTGGCTGGAGGCGGCGCGGGCGGGGGCGGCGCCGGTGCCGAATTTCGAGCGGCTGGGCCGGATGGGGACGAACTTCAGGCGCTGCGTCAGCAGCAATCCGCTGTGCTGTCCGGCCAGAGCGACGCTGGCGACGGGTCTGTCGACTCGGGGTCATGGGGTCTTGCAAAACGGGTACTACCTGGACGGGTCGATTCCGACGTTCACGCGGCTGCTGCGAGAGGCGGGATACTGGACGGGGGCGCTGGGGAAGGTGCATTTTCATCCACACTACTCCAGCCTGCATCCGGATTACCGGTCGTACGGCTTCGACGTGCAGCACATCACGGAGGATGGGCGGGGTGGGGAGTGGTTGGACTGGATTAGGAGCGAGCATGCGGAGCACGTCAAGTCGGTGTACAGCACGGTGTGGGCGCGGGAGATACCGGAGTTCGGGGAGTACGGCCCGGACGGTGAGAACCTCGCGGCGGAGATGGCGGAGGTGCCGGTGCAGGGAGGGGTGTATGAGCTGCCGTTTCCGGAACAGCTTTCGCAGACGGAGTGGATAACGGGTCGTGCGGTGGACTTCATCGCGGCGGCGGACGCGGATAAGCCGTTGCTGGCGCACATCAGCTACGTGCAGCCGCATTCGCCGTTCGCGCCGCCGGCCGGGTACCGGAAATTCGTGGACATGGCGAAGGTGCCGACGCCGGTGGAGCGGGAGTGGAAGGACGATCCGCTGGGCCCAGTGTGTTTCGAGGGGCTGGCACATATAGACAACATCGATTTCGGTTGGGAGGAGGCGCGGGAGCACTATTTCGCGGACCTGGTGCACCTAGACGCGCAGCTGGGGAAGGTGCTGGAGGCGCTGGGGAGACGGGGTCGGTTGGAGGAGACGTACATCGTGTTGCTGTCGGACCATGGCGAGATGCTGTTCGACCATGGAATGGTATCGAAGGGGGAGATGCATTACGACGCGTGTGTGCGGGTGCCGCTGATGATCGCGGGTCCGGGGTTGGAAGGTGGCCGGGAGCGGGACGAGTTCGTGCAGCTGGAGGACATCTTGCCGACGGTGATGGAGATGTCCGGGGTGGAGGTGCCGGATCCGCTGGCGATGCGGTTGAAGTTGCATCATGAGGTGTTGCCGGGGCGGTCGTTGCTGCCGTTGTGCCGGGGGCAAGAGGTGCAGGGCTGGCGCGATGCCACCTATGTGGAGAGCTATAACAACATCGACTCGAACACGCCGGCGAACTGGGCGCGGACGGTGCGGACGGCGGAGTGGCGGTACACGATGTATCCACAGGGGAATGGGGAGCAGCTTTTTAACATGGTTGAAGATCCGGATGAGCAGGTGAACCTGGCTGGCGAGGTGGAGTTCGCGGAGGTGCGGTCGGAGATGCGGGACCGGCTGCTGGAGATCGTGATATTGCAGGACTACCCACACTCTCCGCGGGCGCGATTCGCATACGACGTGCACTGACCGGGGTAGGTGGGAGGCCAGTAAGGGGACCTTGCTTACTAAGGTCTCGGCGAGGCTGTGTGTGGCCTGAGGGGCAATCTCGCCGTCTCGTGAAGGCGAGGTGTGGTGGCGCGGCCCGTGGGCGCCGGTTCTTTTTACTGGTGAGGAAATCGACTTGAGGAAAATCGGAATGCTTGCGGGAGCGGTGGTGGCGGTGGCTCTGGTGGTGGTGGCGGCGCTGGTGGGGTATGTGTGGCTCTCGGGGTGATCGGGAGAGGCGAGCGTGCCGATTTCCGCTCCGACGCTGGCGTCGCAGCCGGTGACTCCTACGGTGGCCCCGACGGTGTCGCCAACAGTTACCACTGCGGAAGTTGCAGTCTTGGCGGCGGCATCTTCAACGCTTTACCGGATCGTGCCGGAGGATTCGGAGGTGCGGTTTTCGATGGCGGAAATCCTGGATGATGAGCTGAATCAGGTGATCGGGGCGACGGACCAGGTGGCCGGGGACATCCTGCTTGATTTCGGCGACCCGTCGGCGTCGCAGCTGGGGCGAATCCGGGTGAACGTGCGGACGCTAAGGACCGACAACAACGTACGCGATCGCGCTATTCGGTCGTTCGTGCTGGAGTCGGGGCAGGAACAGTACGAGTTCGTGGAGTTTGACCCGATTGAGCTGGCGGGATTACCGGACTCGCTGGCGGTTGGCGACACCATGGAGTTTCGGATCGTGGGGAATCTGACGGTGAAGGGAATCGCGGCGGCGATTACGTTCGAGGTGAGGCTGACGGTAGTGGCGGCGGACCGGATCGAGGGAACGTCGACGGGATCGGTGCGGTATGACGAGTACAGCCTGTTCATCCCGGACGCGCGGGGACGGGTGACGGAAGTGGCCGAGGACGTGGTGCTGGAAATCGATTTCGTGGCGGTGGCGGTAGACGAATAGCAGGCATCGTGAGAGACGGCAGCGAAGCGGGTACCATTGCGGCTCGGCCGAAGATGGAACCACGGGAGGCGCGATGGACCCGATGATGGAGATGCTGGATACGAGACTGGTTGGCCTGATCGCCGACGACGCCCGGGTCGAGCAGATAGCCGGCGGTTTCATATTTACGGAAGGACCGATCTGGCGAGGAGATCATCTGCTGTTCAGCGACATCCCGAGTAACCGGATCGTGCGATGGGACGAGGAGCCGGGGGGGCCGGTGGTGTCGACGTTCCGGCATCCGAGCGGAAGCGCCAACGGGAACACGCTGGATGGGGAAGGGCGGCTGATCACCTGCGAGCACCGGGGACGGCGGGTGTCGGTGATGGAAGCGGACGGGACGGTGCGGACGCTTGCCGACAATTATCAAGGGAAAAAGTTGAACAGCCCGAATGACGTGGTAGTGAGTTCGGACGGGAAGGTCTATTTCACGGACCCGCCGTACGGCCTGTTGCCGGCGACGAACAACAATATTCCGGAGGAACTGCCGTCGGAGACCGGGTTGATGGCGGTGTATCGAATTGACGCGGACGGATCGGTGGTGCTGCTGGCGGACGACTATCACCGGCCCAACGGACTGGCTTTCAGCCCGGACGAGACGACGCTGTATGTGGACGATACGGCGCGGCGGGTGATTCGGGCGTACGACGTGGATTCGGAGGGAAATATCAGCAACGACCGGGTGCTATTCAGCTTCATGGGCGATACGGATTTTCACGGGCCGGATGGGATGAAGGTGGATGTGGAGGGAAATATCTGGACGACGGGACCCGGGAGCGTGTGGGTGATCTCGCCGGACGGCGATGCGCTGGGGCGAATCCGGCCTCCGGAGCATCCGGCGAATCTGGCGTTTGGCGGTGAGGATTGGAAGACGATGTTCTTCACGGCGCAGACGGGGGTTTACCGCTTGCGTGTGAAGGTGGCGGGAGTGGCGGTGGGGCGTTAGCGGTGCGGGGATTGCGTTGGGCGGGACTGATGCTGGCAGTGACGTTGGGGGCCGGTGTTCTGGCCGGGTGCGAGGGATCACAGCCCTCGTCTGCCGGGGAGGAATCGGCTCCTGTGACGGTATCGCAGGAGCAAATTGACGCGGAGGCGCAGGAACCGGTAGCAGCGGCGACCGAAACCGGCGAATTGCCGGCGCCGGTGGAGGAGGTGGTTGGGGAACAGGCGACGCCAATGCCGACAAGACCTCGATCCACGGCGGCCTCGGCGGAGGAGACGCTTCGCGCGACGGGGATGCCGGAACTCTCCGCCGAGGAGGGAGTGACGGAGTCACCGCCGGGGGTGGATGTGGAGCCGATCGTGTTTGGGTATGACGACCCGGTGCAGGTCACAAACGCGGGGGATGGGACGGGTCGGCTATTCGTGGTGGAAAAGCCGGGACGGGTGTGGATCGTGCAATCCCGCGTGGAACTGCCGGAGCCGTTCCTCGACATCAGGGACGTGGTGGGCGATTCCGGTCAGGAGCAGGGACTGCTGAGTATGGCGTTCCATCCGGATTTCGAGTCGAACGAAGTGTTCTACGTAAATTACACGGATTTGAGCGGAAACACGGCGATCGCGCGGTACCGGGCGGGGGTGGGGGATGACCAGGCCGATGGGGATTCGGGAGTCGTGTTGCTGCGAATCGCGCAACCGTTTCGAAATCACAACGGCGGGCAGATCGCGTTTGGCCCGGACGGATATTTATACGTGGGCACGGGAGACGGCGGGAGCGCCAATGACCCGAAGGGAAACGGGCAGAACCTGGACACGCTGCTGGGGAAGATGTTGCGATTCGATGTGAGCGACCCGGATGTGCTGGCGATTCCGCCGGGGAATCCGTTTGTGGGCGATCCGGCGGCGCGGGACGAGATATGGGCGTACGGGCTGCGGAATCCGTGGAGATTCATGTTTGACCGGGAGACGGGCGATCTGTACATCGCGGACGTAGGTCAGAATCGGCTGGAGGAGGTGCATTTCGTGGCGCGGGCGCAACTGGACGGGCCGGCGCTGAATTTCGGCTGGAACACATTGGAAGGCAGCAAGTGCTTTGGAAGAGGCGAGTGCGACCGGACGGGACTGGAAGAACCGGTCGCTGAATATGGTCATGACCAGGGTTGCTCGATCACGGGCGGGTTTGTGTACCGCGGGCAGGAACGGCCGGAACTGACCGGAGTGTACCTGTACGCGGACTGGTGCAGCGGGCTGATCTGGGCGCTGATACCGGATGGCAGGGGTGGATGGATGAGCGGGATAGTGGGCCAGGCGGCGATCGGGATCAGCTCGTTTGGCGAAGATGAGGCGGGGGAGATATACGTGACGGGAATGTTCACAGGTGGGCTATACGAGGTGGTGGTGGCTACGGCGGGCTAGGGAGGGGGAAACTCGTCAGTCGCGGGTGGGCGGGGGGATTCGGTAGGAGGCTTCAAATTCGCGGATGGACCCGGGCTCGGTGGCTATTTCCAAGAAGGTGAGGGCGGCCTCGACGACTTCCCGTTGACGCTCGGTGTCGCCGGGGGCGCCCATGGTGCGGCCCATGATGTAGCGTCGACGATGTGGGTGGTGATTGAGGGGGACACGATCGGGTTCTTCATATCGGCCGAGGAGTTTCCGTCAGCAGACCCGGGCTACCGACTGACGGCGTTCGGGCACGACGGGTTCTACAGCTCGAGCGATCGTGGGGGCGACGTGACAGGGGAGGATCCGACGGAGCCGGTGCTGCGGATAACGCGGTAGGTGAGATGTGGGGTGGGATCCTCGGGGGGAGCAGGTTTACCCTGTCGGCCTGTCGGCGGCGAGCTTTTCGCGAACGCCGCGGGCGGCGGAGACCATGTGCTCCAGGGCGGGGCGGACTTCTTCCCAGTTGCGGGTCTTGAGTCCACAGTCGGGATTGACCCAGAGCTGATCGCTGGAGAAGACGTCCAGGGCGCGGGCGAGGAGTTCTTCCATCTCCTGCTCGCCGGGGACGCGGGGGGAGTGGATGTCGTAGACGCCGGGGCCGATCTCGGCCGGGTAATCGTAGGCGGCGAAGGCGTCCAGTAGTTCCATCTTGGAGCGGGAGCTTTCGATGGAGATTACGTCGGCGTCCATGTCGGCGATGGCGTGGATGATGTCGTTGAATTCGGAGTAGCACATGTGGGTGTGCAGCTGGGTCTGGTCGGCGACGACGGAGGAGGCAAGGCGGAAGCAAGCGACGGACCAGTCCAGGTATTCGTCCCAGTCGGCGCGGCGCAGGGGAAGGCCTTCGCGCAGGGCGGCTTCATCGATCTGAATGATTTGTATGCCGACGGACTCGAGATCGCGGACCTCATCACGAATGGCAAGGGCGATCTGGCGGCAGGTGTCAAAGCGTGGCTGGTCGTCGCGGACGAAGGACCACTGGAGAATGGTGACGGGGCCGGTGAGCATACCTTTGACGGGCTTTTCGGTGAGGGACTGGGCGTACTTCGACCAGGCGACGGTCATGGGGTCTTCGCGACTGATATCTCCGTAAATGATGGGGGGGCGCACGCAGCGGGAGCCATAGCTCTGGACCCAGGCGTGGTGGGTGAAGGCGAAGCCGTTG
>CAZBZS010000036.1:0-8545 GCA_964496475.1 uncultured Chloroflexota bacterium
TGCGCTGCTGGCCGAAATATTCGACCATGTCGGTGCGTTCGAATTCGCCGTGGACTAGGACATCGAGTCCGATTTCCTCCTGCCAGCGAATGGAGTCCTCGATGGCTTCGCGGATGTAGTTGTCGTACTCCTCTTGGGTGGACTTTCCGCGCTTAAAGGCGGCGCGGGCGGAGCGGACTTCGCGGGTCTGGGGGAAGGAGCCGATGGTGGTGGTGGGGAGGGGAGGCAGGCTGATGTGTTCGCGCTGGATGACGCGGCGACCGTCGTAGCTGGTGGCGCGGCGCAGCATGGATTCGGTGACGGCGGCGGTGCGGGAGGCGACGGTGCCGCTGTGGATGAGTTCGGAGGTTTTGCGACTTTGGACGGCGGCGTCGCTGTCGGCGATTTCGGCGGCAGTCGCGTCAGAATTGTCGTTCAGGGCACGGGTGATGACGACGATCTCGTGGACCTTCTGGTGGGCGAAGGCAAGCCACTGGCGGAGTTCATATTGCAGGTCGGTCTCGATTTCGAGATCGACCGGCGAGTGCAGGAGAGAACATGATGGCGCGACCAGAACGCGGTCGGGGCCGAGTCGATCGACGGCGGGCCAGGCGCGATCGAGAACAGCGCGCAGGTCAGTTTTCCAGACGTTGCGGCCGTCGACGAGTCCCAGAGAGAGCACGAAGCGATCGGGAATGCCGGCAAGGACGCTGGCGAGCTGATCGGGGGCGCGGACGAGGTCGATATGCAGGCCGTCGACCTGCAGAGCGAGGGCGAGCGGCAGATTTTCGCGGAGATCGCCGAAGTAGGTGGCGAGGAGGAGCTTGAGCCCGGAGGCGCCGGCGAGGGATGCGTAGGCGGTGGTGAAGGCGCGGTGGACGTCATCGCCAAGATCGAGGACGAGACAGGGCTCGTCGATCTGCACCCAATCGGCGCCGGCGGCCTCGAGCCGTTGGAGTATTTCGGCGTACACGGGAAGGAGGCGGTCCAGCAGCGCCAGTGGGCTGAAATTCTCGTCCCGAGACTTGGCCAGATGAAGAAAAGTGATGGGGCCGATGAGGACGGGGTGGGTGTGGACTCCCTGAGCTTTGGCTTCGCGGAACTCATCGATGGGCTTGGTGGAGGCGAGTCGAAATTGCTGATCGGAGTCAATCTCCGGCACGATGTAGTGATAATTGGTGTCGAACCACTTGGTCATCTCCATAGCGGGCAGGTCAGCGGCGCCTTCCTGCAGGCCGCGGGCCATGGCGAAGTAGGTGCGGAGGTCGACGGTGTCGCCGGACCAGCCGTAGCGCTCGGGGACGGCGCCGACCATGGCGATGGTGTCGAGGACCTGGTCGTAAAGGGAGAAATCGTTGGATGGGATGGCGGAGAGGTTGGATTCGGCCTGAAGCTTCCAGTTGTCGCGTCGAATGGCCGCGGCTCGATCCAGGAGTTCGGCCTTGGCGATCTTGCCGGACCAGTAGCGTTCTAGGGCGCGCTTGAGTTCGCGTCGAGGTCCGATGCGCGGAAAGCCGAGGTTGGCGGCGGTTACCATCTGGTTAAGTCTCCGTCGGCGATGAGGGGATGGGGGTGGATGTTTCGGGAGGCCAGAGTGCATCCGCAAACCCACCGAGGATATTTGTTGGAGCGCCCCGGCGTCAAAGCAAAGTGACCAAGGCGGGTGGTGATGTTGATTGCCGGAGCGTCGGGCGCGGCGACGACTGTCTGGGTGTGGCCGTGGTGTGGGGGTTGAACGCGGTCTAGACTGCGTTGTTACTAGGGAAAAGTCGGTAGTCGCGTTCATAGAACAAGTGTGGAGGAGCCTGAAATCGAGCCTCGTCGGATAGCGAGATGCGCACTGATGGCGCTGGGGTTGGGTCTTCTGCTGGCCAGTTGCGGCGGGACGGAGAGTACTCAGGCGGTTGGCCGGGCGGTGTCGGGTAATACGTCTCGCCCGATCGCGGAAGCATCCCAAAGCAGGCCGGCGAGCACGCCTACGCTGCAGTCAACCGGAGGGGAGTTTGTGGAGCCGGTGGGGCTGGGCGGGTCGATCGTGTTCATGTCGAGTAGGGGTGAATATGACAATCTGTATCTGCTTTCGCTTGAAGACGACCGGGTGGGGCAGCTGACCACGCTGGCGGGAATTGACGCGTTTCCGAAGGTGTCGCCGGATGGCGCCAGAATTCTCTACCAGTCGGGAACGCAATCGCTGCTGCCGGAGGTGATCGTGCTGGACGCGAACGGTGGCTTCAACCGGCTCACGGACAACGACTCTGGAGACCTCTCGCCAGACTGGTCGCCGGACGGGAGGCGGGTAGTGTTCACGTCGGATCGGGACGGGGACTTCGACCTTTACATAATGGACGCGGATGGGACGAATCAGCGGCGGCTGATGGAGCACGAGGGGATCGATCTGTTAGCGCACTGGTCGCCGGACGGGACGCAGATCGTGTTTACGTCCGATACGCGGGGAAATAACGACATCTACATAGTGGGTGCGGACGGGAGAAATATGCGCCGGCTGACGAGCGATCCGGGCCAGGATGAGTGGGCCAGATGGTCGCCGGACGGGACCCGGCTGGTGTTCAATTCAGACCGGGATGGGGACGGAGAAATTTACGTGATGAACGCGAGCGGGGGAGGGCTGGTGAAGCTAACGGACTCGAGAGCTTTCGATACGTTCCCGACGTGGTCGCCGGATGGGAGTCACATCGCGTTCGCGTCGGACCGCACCGGCAATGACGAGATCTGGATTATGGAGGCGGACGGATCGAATCCGATCCAGGTGACGGACAATCCGGCGCGGGACAGAGCCCCGAACTGGACGGTATTCAGGTACTCGGCGGCCCCGTAGGAAGGCTCGTCAGGAGAGGCGACGCCGGCTGGGGCGGAGGCTGAGGTCTTCGATGAGGGCCCGGGGATGGGATTTGGCGACGAAGACGACGGCGGCGGCGACGTCTTCGGGCGCGAGGACGAGGCCATCTTCGCCAGGCTGAAGGCGCTGGTGGTCGGTGTCGAGCATGGCGGTGTCGACTTCGCCTGGGTAGATGGCGGTGCAGCGGATGCCGTTTTCGCCCTCCTCGACGTTGATGGTGTGGCTGAGACCGGTTACGCCGTGTTTGCTGGCGATGTAGGCGACGCCGGAATGGGCGCTGGCGCGTAGGCCGGCGCCGGAGACGATGTTGATGATTTGTCCGCCGCCGTTCGCGTGCAAATGGGGGAGGATTTCGCGGATGATGTAGTAGGTGCCGTTGAGGTTGATGTCGACGACCTGTCGCCAGGTTTCGAGGGGGATGTCGTTGAGATTGCGAAGGGCGGTGTTGACGCCGGCGTTGTTGATGACGAGGTCGATGGGGCCAAGTTGGGCGATGGCGGCGGCGACGAACTCCTGGACGTGCGGGTAGTCGGTGACGTCGCCAGGGCTGGATAAGACTTCGACACCGGCCGCGCGGGCCTCGGCGGCGGCGGCGGCGAGAGGGTCGGGAGAGCGGGAGGTGAGGGCGAGATTGACCCCTTCGGCGGCGAGGGCCCGCAGGATGCCAAGGCCGATGCCGGCGCCGGCGCCGGTGAGAATGGCGTTCTTGCCACGGATATCGATGTCTGTACCTCGGGTCTGGCGGGATTTGAGTGCGGGCAGCTTAGCAGTCGGCCGGGTTAGCCCGGTCAGGTGCGCTCGATGGTGGATTCGACGACGATCTCGGATACGTTGGCGCGGGGCGGCATCCTGGCAGCGAAGACGACAGCTGCGGCGATGTCTTCGGGCTTCATGATCTGGGCGCGACGTTCGTCGGAGGTACCGTCGGGACGGAGGCCGATCATCTGGGTGTCGGTCTCGCCGGGGAAGATGGCGGTGGCACGGATGCCGTGGGTCCATTCCTCGGAACGGATGCTCTGAGTGAAGGCGGCGAGGCCGGCCTTGGTGGCGCCGTAGGCGACGCCGGAGTAGGTGCGGTCGCGGATGATGGCAGCGGTGGAAGCAATGTTGATGATGAGGCCGCCGCCGGCTTCGCGCATGGACGGCACGACCTCGCGAGCGAAATCGAAGGGGGCGGTGAGGTTGATGGCCACGACCCGGTCCCAGTTGTCGGCGCCGATGTCGGTGAGGGCGCGCTTGAGGGTGTGGATGGCGGCGTTGTTGACGAGGAGATCGATGGCGCCGAATTCGGCGATGGCGGCGACGACGACGCTGCTGACGTGTCCGCGGTCGGTGGCGTCACCCGGCAGGGCGAGGACCCGGACACCGTGAGAGCGGGCGGCCTCGGCGGATTCTTCCAGCAGGTCGGCGCGACGGGCGGTGATGGCGAGGTTGACGCCCTCGGCGGCGAGGGCGGCGACAATGGCCTGGCCAATGCCGGCGCTGGCTCCAGTGACGATGGCGGTCTTGCCTGTGAGGTCCATAGGAGTTCCCCCGGTCGGGCGATGGTTGAGCGGTCGAGTGGATGGAGGATAGCAAGCGGGCGCGCCCGGGGCAGAGCGCGGGCCGGCATAGCGGGAGAATCGGCGTGGGCGGCTAGGCGACGGGCCGTTGGAGGTCGAAGATCCCGGTGGTGCGGCAGTAGGTCGATCCGCTGAGGCGGCCGACGGCCTTCAGTTGGAGCGGGTCGGCGGAGCCGTCTTCGCTCAGGAAGCGGTCGTCGATGTGGGCGAGGACGATCTCGCCGACGACCACCGTGTAGAAGCGGGGGGGGGGTCGCCGTACTCGCGGGTCTCGACCAGGCGGCATTCGAAGTTGGCGGGGGATTCGGCGACGCGTGGCGCGGAGACCAGATCGGAAGCGGCGGCGCTGAGACCGGCGAGCTGGAACTCGTCGATTTCGGGTCCTGCGTCGGCGGCGCTGGCGTTCATGGCTTCGGCGATGTCCTCGGTGACGACGTTGAGGACGAATTCGCGCGAGTGCAGGATGTTGGCGAGGGTGTGCTTTTGCCCGTCACTGCGCTGCCCGACGGAGAAGGCGAAGAGGGGCGGGGTGACGCAGATGGGCATGAAGTAGCTGAAGGGAGCGACGTTGTGGACGCCGTCGGCAGAGATGGTGCTGACAAAAGCGATGGGACGGGGCACGATGAGACCGCTCATGATCTTGTACATGTCGGGCGGTGGCTGTGAGGCGGGGTTGAGGATCAAGGTTGGTTCCTTGGGCGTGACGGGGCGGCTCGGGGCGGCAAGTGGCTCCAGCCGGAGCGAGTTCTATCGAAGACGGGGACGGAGGCCTAAGCGTAGTCGTCGAGCATCCTGGCGAAATCGTCGGGGCTGAATTCGCCGGCGAGGTCGCGATCGACGGCGCCGCCGAAGGCTTTGATCGCCGGCACCTGTTCTTCGTAGGTCGGGCGATCGGTGTTTTGAAAAAGAATTCCGGTCGGGATGCGATCGCCCCACTCCATGGAACGGTCGATGGCGGTGCGCATGTCGCCGGTGTCGTGATCTTCTTCCTGAAGGTCGTAAATACGCTCGCGATACCACTTGGTGGTGTTGAGGCGGTTGTAGATGACGCAATCCTGCAAGATTTCGACGAGGGCGTAGCCAGGGTGCTCGATGGCGCGGGCGAGGAGGTCGGCCATGCCGCGGGGATCGCCGGAGAAGCCGCGGGCGACGAAGCTGGCGCCGGCCATGATGGCGGTGCCAAGCCCGTTGAGAGCGGCTTCGATGGAACCTTCGGGTGAGGTAGTGGTGACGAGGCCGGGCTGGCTGGTGGGCGAGTACTGTCCCTTGGTGAGGGCGTAGACCTGATTGTTCTCTACGACCTGGACCATGTTCACGTTGCGGCGGGCGGTGTGGATGAGGTGGCCGACGCCGATGCCGTAGCTGTCGCCGTCACCGCTGACGGAGATCACGGTGAACTTGTTGGGGGCGGCGAGGCGGATGCCGGTGGCGACGGGGACGGGCCGCCCGTGGAGGGAGTTGAACTCATTGGCCCACATGTAATGGGGCAGCTTGCTGCCGCAGCCAATACCCGAGGTGAACATGACCTGGTGGGGGCCGATGCCGAGCTCGGTGAGGGCGCGTTTGAGGCCAACGACGATACCGAAGTCGCCGCAGCCGGGGCACCACGTGGAGCGCTCGTCGGTATTGAAAGCCTTGATGGTCACGGTGGCCGATTCAGACACCATCGCGCACCTCCTCTTTGACGGCGGCGACGATGGCGCCGGCGGTTACCTGCTTGCTGTCGTATTTGAGAATCCGGTGATGGAAATTGATGCCGGTGGCGCGGCGGACGATGCCGGCGAACTGGCCGGAGAAGTTTTGCTCGACACCGATGAGATACCGGGCCGCGGACAGCACCTCCTCGATGCCCTCGGGAAGGGGCCAGACTTCGGGGAAGTGGATCGCGCCGGCGCTCTGTCTGTCGGCGACGAGGAGATCGACGGCTTCTCTGATAGGGCCTCGGGTCGATCCCCAGCCGACGAGGGTGATGTCTGCATCCTGGTCGCCGTAGAGCTCGGGGGGGAGCATGTCGGGGCGGGCGGTATCGACCTTTCGCATGCGCTTGTCCATCTGCTGGATGCGTACCGACTGGGACTCAGTGATGAAGCCGCGCTCGGTGTGCTCGTCGCCGGTTGTCATGTAGACGCCGCGAGGGTGGCCGGGGAGCGCACGCGGAGAAATGCCGTCATCCGAGAGTTTGTGGCGGGCGTACATCTCGTCGGGGCCGAAGGCGTCGAGTTGTTCATCGGAGACGAGTTTGCCGCGGTCGATGGTGATGTTCCCGAAATCGAGGTTGGCGCGGTCGACGGTCTTCAGGGCGAAGGCCTGGAAGAGGTCGGTCATGATGATGACCGGGGTCTGGTATTTCTCGGCGAGGTTGAAGGCGCGGTGGCCGGCGCGGAAGCATTCCTCAACGGACCCCGGAGTAAGGATTAGGCGCGGGAATTCGCCGTGGGAGGCGTAGAGGACGAAGTCGAGGTCGCCCTGCTCGGTGCGGGTGGGCATGCCGGTGGAAGGGCCGGCGCGCTGGGCGTTGACGATGACGAGGCCGGTCTCGGTGGTGCCGGCGAGGCCAAGGGCCTCGGTCATGAGGCAAAAGCCGCCGCCGGAGGTTGAGGTCATGGCGCGGGCGCCGGCGTGCGCGGCGCCGATGGTGGTCAACAGGGCGGCGATCTCGTCTTCGGTTTGCTTGATGACTATTCCGTACTCGTCCTGGTGGGCCGCGAGGAACTCGAGCACGGTGGTGGCGGGGGTCATGGGGTAACCGGAGATAAAACGACAGCCGCCGCCGATGGCGCCCATTCCGATGGCGGTGTTGCCGTTGATGAGGATGCGATTTTCACCCCCGGGACGGGCTTGCAACTGAAAGTCGAACCGGTCCTGGAACTGGGAGCCGTATTCGACGGCGGCGCTGAGGACTTCAATGTTGGACGCGGCGAGTTTTTCGCCGCGCTCGCCGGGATAACGACCGATGAAGGCCTCGCGGAGCGAGCGCTCGATGTAATCGGCGGAGAAATTGGTGATGCCAACGAGAACGCCGACGGCGGCGGTGTTGGCCATGAGCTTGTTGCCGCCGATGTCGTTGGCGAATTTGACGAGCGGGGCCCGGATTACGAGGAGATCACGGCCTTCGAAAAGCGAGTCGTCGAGTTTGTAATTTTCGTCGAAAATGACGGCGCCGCCGGGGAGGATGTCGTCAATGCGTTCGCGGACGGCCTGCTCGTCGAAGGCTAGGAGCACATGGGCGCCTTCGCCGTGGGTCTCTATGGGCTCTTCGCCAACCCGAATCTGGTAATAGATGTGGCCGCCGCGGATGCGGGATTCAAAGTCGAAGTTGGCGAAAGTCCAGAGGCCGGCGCGGGTCATGGATCGCGCCCAACCGGAACCCTGGCTGTCACAGCCGGTTCCGGCGGCGCCGGCGAACTGGAAGATCATGTTGTTAATGGTGGGCATCGTCACCTCCTGTGGGGATCGACGGGGATGGGTGAGGTGGGGGACCTGCGGGACTGCTCGGCGGCGGGGCCGCGGCTCCGCAGGCTAAATACAGGTACAGGGGAAGAATTCGGTAATTGGCGCCGAAGGGGTTGGAAGCGATGGCCGGTCGGACCGAGCACGTCGGCTGATAGGTAGTATCTCCCCATTGTGGGCGGGTTTCGAGGCCCGCCCGAATTTATCATCGCCGTTCCGGCGCGAGCTCTGTCCGGAGCCTGATAGCAGGCAAACGGCAATTTGGAGCATCGCCGCACAGAACTCCGCATGACACGGATGACGACCGGACAAGTCTACTTCGGGATGGCGGTTTGTGGGCAATTCTAAACCAAGCTGGGGGTCGGAACAGGGAACCTGGGGAAGGTTCGTTGGACTGGGAGAGAGGGTGCGGTATCTTGTTTCGTTGGCGTACGGCGACCTGCCGGCCGCCGTACCGAAACTGAATTTGGGAGTGGCGCTTGGCCGTCGTTGAGGTACAGGAGCTTTATAAGCATTACGGTGAGATTCGCGCCGTAGACGGGCTGTCGTTTGAGGTGGAGGAGGGTGAGATATTCGGGATGCTGGGCCCCAACGGTGCCGGGAAGAGCACGACGGTGGAGATCGTAGAGGGGATTCGTGTAATGGACAGGGGGGTGGTGCGGGTGCTGGGGCTGGACCCGCGCGCGGATTCGTCCCG
>CAZBZS010000036.1:8555-22543 GCA_964496475.1 uncultured Chloroflexota bacterium
CAGCTACAGTCCACGTCTCTGTATCCGCGATTGAACGCGCGGGAACACCTGAAGATGTTTGGGCGGCTGTACGAGCGATCGCGCGACCCGGAAGAAATAATCGATCTGGTGGGGCTGCGGGAGCGGGTGTCGGGCCTGGCGAAGGACCTGAGCGGGGGACAGCAGCAGCGTCTCTCGGTGGGATTGGCGCTGATCAACGACCCGGAAGTCGTGTTTCTCGACGAGCCGACGACGGGGATGGATCCGCAGGCGCGCCGGCACCTGTGGGATGTGGTGAACAGGATGCGGGACCGGGGCAAGACGGTGTTGCTGACGACTCACTACATGGAGGAGGCGGAGCACCTGTGCGACCGGGTGGCAATTGTGGATTATGGGAAGATCATCGCGCTGGACCGGCCACGAAGACTGATCGCGGAGCATTTTGCGGAGTCAATGATCACGTTTGAGTCGGACGGGGAGCCCGATCTGGACGAACTGCAGAGACTGCCGGCGGTTACAAGCGCGGCGAGCAATGACGGCACGGTGGAGCTGTTTTCGGCGGATATCTCGTCGACCATCGGGGCGCTGCTGGACTACGCAGCGGAGCACGATATTCGGATAGCGGACCTGCATGTGAGGCGGGCGACGTTGGAAGACGTGTTTTTGAAGCTCACCGGCAGAGGGATACGAGATTGAGGCCCGTGAGCGCCCTGATCGGGGGGCTGGCGCGGGAATTCATGCGGGATCGGACGGCGCTGTTTTTCACGCTGCTTTTCCCAGTGGTGTTCATGCTGCTCTTGGGAATGTTTTTCGCGGGGGGTGGGGCGGATGGGTCGGAATACGAGGTTGGGCTGATCGATAGGGACGGGACGGAGGCGTCGGCCTGGCTGGGGGTGGCGATCGAGTCGGTGCCGGGGTTTGGGGTGAGCTCCGGGAGTCTGACGGAGGAAATCCAATCGCTGCAAGAGGGCGATCGGCATGTGGTGGTGGAGATTCCGAATGGCTTCGCGGCGTCGTTGGAACAAGGGGCGGAGGCGAGCGTGCGGGTGCATCTCGATCCCAGCCGCAACAGCAGCCGGCAGGTGGTGGCGCCGATCGTGGAGAAGGTGCTGGACGGGTATGACCGGGCGCGCACGGGCACGCCGAGGCTGGTGCTGATGGAGACGGTGTCGGTGCTGGGCTCGCGTTTGCGGGCGATCGATTTTGTGGGACCAGGACTGGTGGCGATGAGCGTGATGCAGCTGGGGCTGTTTGGCTCGATCAACCTGGTGGCGAAGCGGGAGAAGCAGGTGCTGAAACGCCTGGGGGCGACGCCGGCGTCGCGCTGGATGGTGCTGACGGCGGAGGTTCTGTTCAGATTGATGGTCACGGCGGTGCAGGCAACGATATTGATTGTGATCCTGCTGCTGGTATTTGGAGTGGCGGTGAATCGGCTGGGCTGGCTGGTGGGAATGCTGGCGTTGGGGGCACTGGCGTTTATCGGGATCGGCTACGCGGCGTCGTCGTTCGCCCGGACGGAAGAGGCGATGCTACCGATCGTGCAGCTCATTTCGTTGCCGATGCTGTTCCTCTCTGGCATTTTCTTCCCTATCGACAGCCTGCCGGGGATCGTTGAGACGGTGGTGCGAACTTTCCCGCTCACCTATTTCGGCGATGGCGTGCGCCAGCTGATGGTGGGGGGATCGCCGCTGAATGAGATGTGGGTGAATGTGGTGGTGCTGGTGGGCTGGCTGGCGGCGTCGTTCGCGGTGGCGGTGCGGTTCTTTAAGTGGGAGTAGGGGGCGATGGAAGCCATGGGCGTGGAATCAGTCGGCGGTGACGGCCAGGATCATCTGGTGGACTACCTGCTCGACGGGGGCCAGGTCGTCGGTGAAGGCGCCTTCAGCAGTATCGACGGCGTAAACCTGTGGGGTCCGTTTCATAATCATGGAGATGATGGGCTCGTCAACTGCGCTCAGGCTGGCGATGACATTTTCCGGGACCAGAGGGTGGCTGGAAGCGAAAATGAGGTTATTGGACGTGGTGGAGGGGACGATGACGACGACGTAAGGGAAGACGGCGCGCATGGTGTGGCTGAGGGCCTGGACGAGGCGGTCGTCGCGGTTGGGGCCTTGGCCGGCGTTGAGGACTACGAGGCCGTCATCCGAGAGATGCGCCTGAATTTCGCGAAAAAATTCGACGGTAGTGAGCTGGAACGGGATGTAAGGCGGGCGGTAGGCGTCGATGGCGACAACGTCGTAGATGCGGTCGGTGCGGCGGAGGAAGTAGCGACCGTCTTCGGTGATAGCGTTGAGATTTGGCTCATTCATATCAAAAAAGCGGCGGCCGACCTCGATTACACCGGGATCGATCTCAATTCCGTCGATGTGGACGTCGGGGCCGAAGAGTTCGGTGTAGAGCTTGGGGACGGTGCCGGCTCCGAGTCCAATGACGAGGAGATTAGCCATTTTGCCGGGTTGGTCGGCCCGCAAAAAGGGGGCGAGCAGGAAGTAGTCCCAGGGTCCGCCGCTGAGGGGTTGGGGGTCCTGGTTCAGGAAATAGACCGAGTGGGTGGCGACACGCTCCTCGTTGTTGAGGATCAGACGGCGGACGCCTGACGGAGTGTCCTGCACCTGGATGTAGTTGAAGAGCGATTCGCCTTCGAATCGTAGTTCGCCCAATGCGGCCTCACGGATGGTGGGATTGGTGATGTTGGCGAATATCGCAAGGAGGAGAATCAGCACGACGGGAACCCAGTAGATGGCCTGGCGGAGACCGAAGGCGGCCAGGAGAACCAGGGCGAAGGCAAAGGTGAGGATGGTGTTGCGGGTGCCGATGTTCGGGATGAGCAGGAGGACGGGCAGGAAGGCACCGAGCAGGCTGCCCACGGTGCCCAGGGCGTAAACGCGGCCGGCGATCTCGCCGGTGGAGCTGACGCCGGCGGTGCTGAGGCGGATGGCGAAGGGCGAGACGAACCCGAGCAGGGTGATGGGAACGGCGAAGAGGATGAGGACGCCAATTAACGACCCGATGAAGGCGCCCATGGAAAGGGAGGCCATGGCGTCGACGGAAAAGGAAAGGATGGGACGGGAGATGAAGGGAATGAGGGCGATCAGGAGTCCGGCCAGCATTATGAGTTTGAGGAGGAGGCGGTCGTCAGGGCGGCGGTCGGCGAGTCTGCCACCCAGGTAGTACCCGACGGAGAGGTAGAGGAGGATGAGGCCGATGAGGATGGCCCAGACGAGGATGTTGTTGCCGTAGAAGGGGGCGAGTAGGCGGGAGGCGCTGAGCTCGACGCCGAGGGTGGTCATGCCGCCAAAGAACACCAGGACTAGCAGCATGTTGTTCCGGATGGTGCGGGGATACAGGGGCGGATCGGTGGCGGCGATGGTGGCATCGGTGTGGGGATCGGCGGAAGTCATGAGCGGTAGGATACCCGGATTGTGGTGGGTTGGGGGTGGGAAGTCTGGTTGCTAGTAGCCGATGGCCTGCCCGTGCCAGCGGGGGTCGGAACCGGCCATGAAGCTGCCGTTGTCGGGGTCGATGGCGATGAGGTGGGCGCGGGAGGGATTTCCCCAGGCGCCGTAGGAAGTGATCACATGGCCGCGGTCGCGGAGGTGGCCGGCGAGGGCGGAGTTCAAGCGGGTTTCGAGACCGGCGACGCCGGTGAGCTCGTCGTGTCCCCAGCGAGGGGCTTCGACGGCCTTCTGGACGTGCATGCCGTGGTCGATAACGTTGCTGATCAGCTGGAAATTGGTCTGGACCTGGTAGTGTCCCCCGGGGGTGCCGCCGAGGAGATAGGGCCGGCCGTCGCGCAGGACCATGTAGGTGTTGAGAGTGTGCATGGTGCGCTTGCCGGGACGGAGGAAGTTAGGCGCGCTCGGGTCGAGGGAGAAGCCAGTCATGCGGTTGTTGAGGAGAACGCCGGTGCCGTCGGGGATGACACCGCAGCCGAAACCCTCGAAAAGGCTCTGGATGTAGGTGATGGCGTTGCCGTCGGCATCGACGGCGGCGATGACGGTGGTGTCGCTGCCTTCGTTGAGTCGGCCCGGAGGGGGATCGTTGACTGCGTGCCCCGGATCGATGGCGGCGCGCCGGCGGGCGGCGAATTCTTCGGAGAGGAGGCGAGGCATGTCGTAATTGACGTGGTTGGGGTCGCCGAGGAAGCCGTGGCGGTCGGCGAAGGCGAGTTTCTTGGCTTCGAGCATAGTGTGGACGGTGTCGGCGGCGCCGAAGCCGGTGGCGGCGAAATCGAAGCCGGCGGCGATGTTGAGCTGAGAGAGCAGGACGTAGCCTTGGCTGACGGGAGGCTGGCCGGCGATCTGGTAACCGCGGTAGGTGGTGTAGATGGGCTCGCCGACGTCGCACCGGTAGGCGGCGAGATCGGTGGCGGTCATCCAGGCGTCGTGCTCGTAGGACCAGGTGTCGAGTTTCTGCGCGAATTCGCCCTGATAGAAGGCATCGGCGCCGCCGGTGGCGATAGAGCGGAGGGTGGAGGCGAGGTCGGTTTGCACGAGTATCGCGCCGGCTCGTAAGGGTTCGCCGCCGGGGTAGAAGAGAGCAAGCCCGGTGGTGGAGGCGCTGAGTTTTTCGTGACTGTTGGCGATGGCGCTGCTGAGGGCGTAGCTGATGGGGAAGCCGCGTTCGGCGTAGTCGATGGCGGGTTGGAGGAGGCGGGGGAGATCGAAGTGGCAGTGGCCCTTGGCCAGGGTGTCCCAGGCGGATACGGCGCCGGGGACGGAGGCGGAGCGCAGGCCAATCTGCGGAATTCTGCCGGAAAAGGCGTCGGGATCAGCGGCGGTGGGCGCGGGCCCGCTGGCGTTGAGGGCTTGCAGGTGGTCATGACCGGCGGATTGATAAATGGAAAATGCGTCACCGCCGACGTGGTTGGAGCTGGGCTCGACGACGGCAATGACGGCGGCCATGGTGACGATGGCGTCGAAGGCGTTGCCGCCGGCCTGCATGGTGGCGAGACCGGCGGAGGTGGCGAGAGGATGGCCGGAAGAGACCAGTCCATTGAGGCCGGTGGTGGGGCCTCGGCCGGTGCTTTCAAATGATGGCTGGCTGATTTGTGGTCCTCTCTTGGCGGTTTGGCGGTACGGTCGGGTGTTGGTCGCGCCGGGGCATATGATATTCGGCGACGGCGAGATCGAGGAGGAATCGATGGCGGAGCCGGTAAGGCTGATTCTGGATACGGACGTGGGGGACGACGTGGACGATGCATTCGCAATCGTGCAAGCGACGTTGCATCCGGGCATCGAGCTGGTTGCGGTGACGACCTGTTACGGGGATACGGGGTTTCGGGCGAGGCTGGCGAAGGTGGTGCTGGAGGCGATGGGGGCGGGGGCGACGCCGGTGCTGGCGGGACCGGAGAGGCGATTCACGGACGCGAGTGCGGTGTCGACGCAGATGCAGTCGGGCGAGGGCTTTGTGGGGGAAGCGGGTGGATCGTTCGGGGATGCGGTGGAATACCTGCTGGAGACGGTGATGGAAGAGCCAGGGAAGGTAACGGTCTGCGCGGTGGGTCCGCTGACAAATATCGCGGTGGCAATGCGCCGGGAGGTGGGATTCGCCGGGGCGCTGAAGCGGCTGGTAATTATGGGCGGCAGCGTGCCGCAGGGGGAGGAGGATAAGGATTACAATTTCTACTGCGACCCGGCGGCGGCGGTGGCGGTATTGAACTCGGAGGCTCGGATCAGACTGGGCCCGCTGCAGGTGACGCGAGAGGCGCGATTTGGGCAGGAGGATCGGTCGAAAGCGCTGGATACCGGGTCGGAACTGGCGCGGCTGCTGATCGCGATGTTCGATCAGTACGTGGAGTGCCACGAGCGGGACTGGACGCCGCTGTATGACCCGGCGACGCTGGGAACGATTTACGACGAGTCGTTCGTGAAGATGGAGCGACGACCGCTGCGGGCGGAACGGTTCGGGAACAGTGTCCGCCTGGAGGAGGGCGGTGGGGCGGTGGAAGTGATTGATGAAGTCGACGGACCAAAATTCATCGCGCATGTGGTCGAGTTGCTAGGGACGACAAGGTGATGAAAGGTATGGGAACGGAGACGCCGGCGATACGCACGGAGTGCCTGACCAAGTTCTACGGGGAGGTGCCGGGGATCGTTGATGTTGATCTGGAGGTGCGAGCCGGGGAGATATTTGGATTCCTGGGGCCGAACGGCGCCGGCAAATCTACGACGATCCGAATTCTACTGGATCTGATTCGGCCAACCTCGGGGCGGGCGGAAGTGATGGGGCTGGATGCGCAGGTGGACACGGTGGCGGTGAGGGGGGCGGTTGGCTATCTCCCCGGGGAAGCGAGCTTTTACAACGAGCTGAGAGGAAACACTTTTCTGGACCTGGTGGCCCGCGTGGGGAATCGTGAATCGTCGCGTCGGGACGAGTTGCTGGATCGGCTGGACTTGGACGCTTCGCGAAAAATCGCGCGCTATTCCCGCGGCATGAAACAGAAGCTGGCGGTGGTGGCGGCGCTACAGCACGATCCGGAGCTGCTGATTCTGGACGAGCCCACGTCAGGGCTCGATCCGTTGGTGCAACAGGAGTTCTACGCGATACTGCGGGAATTTAGCGAACGGGGAAGGACAGTCTTTTTCTCGTCACATGTGCTGAGTGAGGTGGAGCGGCTCTGCGACCAGGTGGCGGTGATTAGAGAAGGGCGGATCGTGACGGTGGACGAGATCGCCGCGCTGCGGGAGAAGATGATTCGGAGGCTGGTGGTCACGTTCCGGGAGCCGGTGGCGGCGGGTCGGCTGGAAGTTCCGGGAGTCACCGTCGTTTCGATGGAGGGAGAGCGGGTGGCGATGGAGGTGACAGGGGGTCTGGACGGGCTGATCAAGCGATTAGCTCAGTTCGAGATCGTTGATATGGAATTTGAGCGGCCGAGTTTGGAACAGACGTTCCTGCAGATGTATGCGGGCGAGGAAGGTGAGGATGTCAATGACGGCGACGCTTAGCCTGGTCGGGGCGACCTTGCGGGGACGGCGGTCGGTGATGTTCTGGTTCGGCCTGGGCGGAGCGGCGCTGGCGCTGCTTATCGTGGCTTTATACGATACGGTCAGCCAGGGTTTCGATATGCAACAGTACGTGGACGCGATGCCTGAGGAGCTGCTGGCGGCCTTCGGAACGCCGGCGGAGGGGCTGACCGGAGATATCTTCCCATTTGATATCTACATGTCGTCGCAGTTCTTCTTATGGTTTGCGATGGCGGTGGCGGTGTGGGGGCTGATCGCCGGATGCGGGCTGATCGCGGGAGAGGTGGAGAACGGGACGATCGACATGATGCTGGCTCAGCCGGTGCGACGGGAGCGTTACATCCTGGCGCGGTTCGCGGGAGTGCTGGCGGTTCTGCTGGTGATCGGGCTGGCCTGCTGGGCTGGATTACTGGTCGGGCTGGCCCTGACAGAGATGGAGACGAGTATCGCCGGTCTGCTTTACGCCTGTCTGCAAATGGCGCTGTTGGGGCTGGCGGTGGCGGGAGTGGGATTGGTGCTGTCGGTCTGGACACTGGGGACGCGCAGATCGCAGATGGTGATGGTGGGTTTGCTGCTTGCCCATTATGTGATGGATCTGGTTTCGAAGATATCCGCGGACTTGGAGTGGCTGGGGCCGCTCAGTCTGTTCCACTACTTTGACTCGGCGACCATCTTGCGAACTGGGACTGTGGATGGAATAGCAATTGTGGTGCTTATGGGTGTGGCAGTGATAGGTGTGGTTACCGCCACGATGCTGTTCGCCCGTCGGGACATGGCGCGGTAGGGGCCGGGGTTCTATTCGGCGAGGTCGTGTAGTCCGTCGAGGTCGCTGAAGAGAATTTGACGGCGGACACGCTTGATGACTCCGGCGGACTCCATCTCAGACAGCTCTTTATTCACGGTGACGCGGCTTGTTCCCACCATCTCGGCGATCTCGGATTGGGTGAGGCGAACGTCGAGGAGACGGCGGGCGATGCGGACGGTGGCGGAGTGGAATGCTTGGCGGCGATGGCGGCGATGGCGGCGGCGGAACGGGTCTCGCCGTCCAGAAGGGATATTTTGCCGAAGAAATCGCCGGTGCGCAGGACGATGAGGATGAGCTCGTGGCCATCCTCGGAGACCCGGGAAATGCGTACGCTGCCGTCTTTGATGACGTAGAGCGCATCGCCGCAGTCGCCCCGGTTGAAGATGACGTCGCCGCATTTGTGGGTTTCGTCGCCCATTATCGCGGACAGGCCGGCGCGCCGGGCGGGCTCCAAGCCCTCGAACAGGGATAACTGGCCCAGCTCATCCTGACCCGAGGCCGATTTTCCGATGTTTATCCGCATTGGCATGTGGATATATCCCGAGAGAAGTCCAAATCAAGGGAAGGACGGGTAGCCATGGTTGCGCGCGGAAAACCCCCGACCTTCGATGGGCGCGTCTCATTGTTGCTTGCCGGAGGCCGGCTGGTTGGTGTTCGGGGTCACTGGCCGGCTCTGAACCGGCTTGGATTGGGCTCAGCGCGACACTATCGGATCGGGGTGGGAATGCGAGGAGGAGGCTATCGCACCATGTGCATGGGCATGATGACGTGGGCGTAGGTCTGATCGTCGCGGGGTCGCAGGAGTCCGGGGCTGGTGGCGCCGGACAGGAGGATTTCGAGTTCCTCGGCGTCCAAGATGTTCAGGCAGTCGCCGAGAAAACGGGCGTTGAAGGCGATGAAGGTGTCGTCGCCCTCGACGGTGGCGTCGACCTGACCGGTGTTTTCGCCAAGATCGGCCGACCGGGAAGAGACGACGATCTTGCTGGGGCCGGCGTCTTCGTCGCCGGTCTGGACTCGAATGACATTGGAGCCGCCACGGGCGAAGATGGCGGCGATGCGAGAGGCTTTGGCCATGGCGTCGGCGCGGACGACAATGCGAGTCTGGTGATCGGCGGGCAAAAGCTGCTCGTAGTTGGGAAACTGGCCTTCGACTAGCAGGGAGACGACTTCGGTGCTGTCAATGCGGAAGGCGACGTGGGTTTTCTGGGGACTTATGACCAGCTCGACCTCTTCGGCGGTGTCAGCGAGGATGCGGGAGAGCTCGATCATGCTGCTGCGGGGGACGATGATCTGGACTTCGCTTTCGACGCCGGTGTCAGCCTCGAGGCGTTTAACGGCCAGACGATAGCCATCGGCGGCGGCGAAGATGACTTCGTCAGCTTTGATGGTCATACAGACGCCGGAGAGCACCGGGCGGCTGTCGTCGGTGGCGCAGGCGACGACTGTCAGGTCGATCATGTTCTTGAGAAAGCCGGGATCAATGCGGAGGATGGTGCCGTCGTTGGATATGGGAATGGAGGGGAAGTCTTCGGCTGTGATGCCCTTCAGGGTGGAGTAGAAGCTGCCGCAGGAGATGCCGAGTTCGAGGGTGTCGTTATCGAGGGTCAGTTCCACGGGCTCGGCGGCGAGCTGGGAGACGAGCTCGGTGAGATGGCGGGCGGGGACGGTGACGGCGCCTTCGGCTTCGGTCTTGCAGCCGATGAGGACGGTGGTGGAGATTTCCATGTTGGTGGCGGAGAGCTTGAGCATAGAGTTTTCGGTGGCGATCAGGACGTTCGCGAGCACTGGTAAGCTGCTGCGGGTCGCTACGGCGCGGTTAACGACCGATAGCGCTTTGCTGAGGTTTTCCTGAACGCAAATGACCTTCACCGATGACTCTCCTGCTGATTCGCGCCGCTCTGAACTGCCATGGAGCTTCGTTGTCAACAGTATGCCCAATTTGCGGCCAGTATGCGACAGGCGGGCGGGGCCCACCACATACTGTGGTGGTGGCAAATTCGCAGAGTTGGTCGGCATAGCCACCAATGGCAGTCGGATCCCGGGTGCTGAGGGTGGCTGACCGCCGCATCGGTTGGTGGCCGGGGATCACGTTGTTGGTGGTGACGCTGGCGGTAGCGGGTGTCTATTACCGGCAGATTTTTGAAGGATTGGTGCCGGCCGGCTACGACGTGCAGACGTATTTCTTTCCTCTGCGGTCGTTCACGCGGGAAGCGCTGCTGGACGGGCGGATTCCGCTGTGGACGCCGGAGGTTTTCATGGGAGCGCCGGTGCTGGCGAATCCGCAGGCGGCGGTGTTTTACCCGCTGAACCTGTTGCTGTTTCCACTGGCCCCGGCTACGGGACTGGCGGCGACGGTGGTGCTGCATGTGTGGATCGGTGGGGTCGGGATGGCGCTATTCGTCCGGCGGGTACTGCGCCTGAGATTCACGGCCGCGGCGGTGGCGGCGCTGGCGTTTGCGCTCGGCGGGGTGATGAGTGCGCAGACGGGCCACCCGAATCAGCTGGCGGCGATCGCCTGGATACCGTTCTTACTCTGGGCGGTGGATCGGACGGTGGGACGGGCTGGTGATGCGGGAGCCCGGCGGATCAGCCGATTGGGGCCGGCACTAGGGCTGGTGGCGGTGGTGGCTTTACAGGTGACGGCGGGGCATCCGCAGCAGGTCTATTTCGCACTTCTGATCGGGGCGGGCTACGCGATATTCAGGCTGGCGGGGTTGTGCCGGGCCGGGAGCTGGCGGTCTGCTGGATTGGGGGTGGGTTGGTTAGCGGCGGGAGTGGTGCTGGGAATGGCGATTAGCGCAGTGCAACTGCTGCCGTCCCTGTTCCTGTCGGCTCAGTCGACGCGGGCGGGCGGGCTACCCCTGTACGAGGCGGGTTCGTTCTCGCTACGGCCGAGTGATTTGGGCCTGGCGCTGCTGCCGGCGTTCACGGACGGGCCACGCAGCCAGGAGTTCCTTGCGTTCGTGGGCTTCAGCGGGCTGTGGCTGGCGGGAGTGGGATTGACGGGCAGACGGAATCGAGGGCTGGCGTTGGCGCTGTTGGGGGCGGGGCTGCTGGCGTTGCTGCTGGCGGCAGGACCGGAGCTGCCATTTTTCCGGCTGGCACACAGCTGGATGCCGGGGTTCGATCTGTTTCGAGTCCCGGCGCGCTGGTTGGTGGTGGTGAATCTGGCGCTGGCGCTGTTGGCGGGTTTGGGGGTCGAAAAACTGGCCGCAGGTGGTGGGGATGGCGGGAGCCGGTTGCCGGTGATTGGGTTTGCGGTTGGCCTGGCGGTGATGCTGGCGGCGGGATTCACGTCGATTATTGGCGGCGAGTTGCCGGGGAGAATCCTGACTGCCTGGCTGGTCGCCGGGCTGGCGACGGGCGCGCTGGTGGTGGCGATTGCGCTCCGGCCCGGGAGCTTGCTCTGGCTGCTGGTGCCGCTGGTGACGGTGGAATTATTCTTCGCGGTGAGGACGTTGGAACTGGCTAGGCCGGTCCCGGTTGAGGCTTATTCAGGGCTGGGTCCGGTGTTGGAGATGGTGGTGGCGCGATCGGCGGGCCCGCGGGCGCTGGGACTGGCCGATCCGTCGTACGAAGTTAATGATGCCGATCGGGCGGCATACGCCAGCGAATACCTGGAGCGGATTGGGGAGGAGTCGTTCCGGCAGTTCCTGGTTGCGGTGAAATATCGGGACACCCTGAGCCCGAATCTGGCGAATGCCTACGGCCGGCCCAGCCCGGATGGTTATGACGGCGGAGTGTTGCCGCTGCGGGACTATGTGCGCTTCAAGAGGGCGTTTCTGGCCGGGGCGGAGACCGAGCCGGACGCGTTGATGCGGAATCAGTTTGAAGGCATTCCGGAGACGTGGATTCTCGATCTCATGGGCGCCGGCTATCTGCTCACCGATCGCAAGGACGACTTGGAAATCAATGGAGTATTTGTGGATATGGAAGAGGAGATTCAGCTGGGAGGTCCGGGCGAGTGGGAGGTTCGGCTGGCGGATTCGGTCGCGATGGAGACCTTGGTGGTGGTGGGACGGTCGGAGGGAGATGATGGGTCACGGTTGGAACTGCTGTCGGACGGCGAGGTGGTGGCGTCGGTGACGCTGCCGGCGAACGGGGAGATTCAAATAGTGGAGGAGATGTCGCTCGGAGTTGTCGATGGATTGAGGATCGTGGTTGCGGACGGTGGGAAGGTGGCGATCGGCGGAGTGACGCTGACGGACCCGGAGGGTGGGCAATACCCGGTGGTGCTGTCGGATGAGCCGGAGATGGACTTGATCTGGTGGACGGACGTGAAGGTCTATCGTCTGCGTGACCCGGCCCCGCGGGCGGCGCTGGTGAGCGAATTTGGGCTGGCGGCGGGACCGGAGGTGGCGGTGGCGATGATGCAGGCGGGTGGCGGACTGGATTCCCGGAGGGCGGTTGTGCTGGAGAGACCCGATGGCCTGGAGCAACCGTCGATTCCGGTGCTGGGAGGGATCGCGGACTGGCTGCGGGGGTTAGCGGTGCTTCCGCCGAACGGGCGTTTCGGCGTGGCTGATGGGGCGATTCGGGCGGAGCTTGAGGCGGTCTCCGTTTCGCTTGACGGGGGAAATGGTTGGCGCGCGATGAATCCGGTGGACGGGTTGGTGGAAATCGTGGACTACGAGCCGGAACGGGTGGTCATCAAAGTCTCGTCATCCGGGCCGGCGCTGCTGTTGCTTAAGGACGCGATCTACCCGGGCTGGACGGTGGACATTGATGGGATGGAGGCGCCGTTGCTGCGAGCCAACGTACTGCATCGAGCGGTGCTGGCGCCAGCCGGTGAGCATGTGCTGGAATTCGCGTACGAGCCGCCGGAGGTCGCTGCGGGCAGCGTGATCTCGCTGTTGGCGATGGTCGTATTCGTGGTGCCGCTGGGAGCAATTGCGGTTGGACGCTGGAAGAGGCGGGAGGCGGGTCGGTGAGAATCGCGATGTTCGCGCCGTTCGCCCTGTGGCCGAAGGGGACCACGGTGGCGCGGGTGTTACCGATGGCGCGGGCGCTGGCGGCGGCCGGACACGAGTGTCTGGTGGTGGTGCCGCCCTACGATAATCCGGCGGAGGCCCGGGAACCTGAGCGGGCCGGGGGGCTGACGGTGGAGTGGCTGCGGGCGTCGGCGGTGGGGTTACCGGTGCTGGGGGCCGGGATAGCCCAGGCGATACTGACGTTGAGCGGTTTTCGGCGTATGAAAGAGTTTGATCCGGATGTGTTCCACGTATTCAAGCCGAAGGCGGTGTCCGGGGCGGTGCAGGCGTTGTTATGGCGATTCGGCGGACCGGCGGCGGTGGTGCTGGATTGCGATGACTGGGAGGGCCGGGCGGGGTGGTCGCGGCTAGAGTCATACCCGGTTCCGTTGAAGATGGCGTTCGATTTGCAGGAACGGGCGTTGCTGAGTCGGAATGACGCGGCCACGGTGGCGAGTCACGAGCTGGAGGATCGCATGCGCGGACTGGATCCAGAGAGGCCGGTGGAACGGATACCTAATTTTCACGATCCAGGTCGCCACGCTGGCTGGCAGAACCCGGAACGCCGGGCGGAAGGGCGACGGCTGATAGGGCTGGATCCTGATGTGCCGGTGGGGCTGGTCTATTCGCGGTTTTTTGATTACCCGGTAGAGGATTACGGGGAGTTGATAGGGCGTTTCTTGCGACTTGCGCCGGCGGCGCAGGTGGTGGTGGGAGGCGCCGGCAAATACGGTCAACAGGAGCGGCTGCGGCAAATGCTGGAGGAGGTGGGAGTGGGTGACCGGGTGACGTGGATGGGATGGCTGGATGCGGAGGAAATTGGGGCAACGCTGGCGGCGGCGGACGTGGCGCTGATGCCTGCGCTGGACACGGTGGCGGCGCGATCTAAGTGCTCGGCGCGGCTGGTGGATTTGCTGGTGGCGGGGACGCCGGTGGCGGCTCACGATGTGGGCGAGTCCCGCGTCTTCGTGGAGGACGGGCGGAACGGCAGGCTGGTGGAGCCGGACTCAGCCGAGGACTTGGCGATGGCGGCGGTGGAATTGCTGGACGAGGGCGCACGGTGGCGGGCGCGAAATTGTCGGGAGGAGAGATTGGCCGGAGATCTTTCGCCCGAGCGGGCGGCGGCGGGCTTGATGGAACTTTACGAAGCGGCGATACAGCGGCGGGGGCAGCGTTAGCGGAGAGCAGCTATGGAGTGGGGGTGGGGGGGGGCCCTGGGGGGGGCGTGGCGGTGGGTACCGGGGGAGGGGTTTCGGTCGGCGGTGGGGG
>CAZBZS010000037.1:0-22237 GCA_964496475.1 uncultured Chloroflexota bacterium
TAGTCCACGTACTCCACCTCCACCCCAGCGTTCGTCGCGATCGCTTCCGCGATATTTCTTACCGAGATCGGTCGATCGCTCCCTAGGTTGAAGACCTGCCCATGGGCCTCGGGAATCGCCGCCGTCGCCAGAATCGCGTTCGTCACATCATCTACGTGAGTCACGTCCCTGCGCTGCTCCCCATCGCCGAAAATCCGCAGCGGCTCCCCTCTCAGCCCGCGCCCCATGAACGTCGGGATCACCCCCTGGCTACCTGCCTCCAGCGACTGCCGCGGTCCATACGTGTTCGTCAGCCGCAGCCGCACCGTCCGCAGTCCGTGAACCTCCCCATAAATCCGGTGGTACTCCTCTCCCGCATATTTATCCACCCCGTTAATGTCTACCGGCAACGTCGGCACCGACTCCGTGATCGGCAGCGCCCGCGTCCGCCCGTAGACCTGTCGCGTGCCCGCGTAGACCACCACCGGAGTCGGCGAAATTCGGCGACAGCTTTCCAGTATGTAGATCTGCGACCGGCAATTCGCCTCCAGGTCTCCCAGCGGATCGGCCATGCTGCGCTGATGCGACACCTGCCCCACCGCGTTCACCACCACCTCCACCCCGCCAAGTACGTCATCCAGACCGTCGTCCCGCACATCGATCGGATACACCTCGCAGTTAGGTGTCAACTCCGGCACGTTTCGATGATTTCCGCCAAAGCCCTCCAGCAGCGCGTCCACCACCTGCACCCGTGCCCCCAGTTCCGCCAGTCTCAGCGCAACTGTGCTTCCGATGAATCCCAGCCCTCCCAGCACCGCCACCCGCCTGCCGCCAAACCAATCATCCACCGCTTCTATCGCCGGCGGCCTATCGATCCCCGGGCTAGTCGGCGACACCGTCAACTTCCGCCACCGCATCCGCCTTCGAGTCCCGAGCTCCGCTTTCGGCGCCCGTATCTCCAGAAGCCGCACCGCGTTCAAACAGCCCGTTCCACCACAGGCGTATCAGATCAACCCCCAGCGACAACACATTCATCGGTCGAAAGAACTGCGACGCCCCGAACCTTCTCGACAGATGCGACACCGGCACCTCCTGCACCCGATATCCCCCTCGGTACACCTGTTGCATCATCTGCGCGCACACTATTCCACCCCGATTGGTCAACCTCAGCCGTCGGGCCACCTCCCCCCGGAACAGCCGAAAGTCGCAATCCAGGTCCCGCATCGGTATCCCCAGCAAACTCTTGGCGAAATAGTTGTAAGTCCCGCCCAGAACTCGCCTCACCGCCGAGTCGCTCCGGGCCGTCTTGTACCCGTTCACCACGTCCACCCCGTCCTCCATCACCTCCAGCAGCAACCTCAGCTCGCGCGGGTCGTACTGCCCGTCCCCGTCGGTATAGAACACCAGATCGCCGGTCGCCGCTTTGAATCCCGACTGCAAAGCTCCCCCGTAGCCCCGGTTCTGCGCATGTGTCACCACCCTCAGCGCCGGCACCGTCTTCGCCAGCTCTTCCAGGACCCCCGCCGAGCCGTCCCCGCTGCCGTCGTTGACTACGATGATTTCATAGTCGTTCGTCACCCCGGCAAGCGTCTCGTCCGCCGCCCGCACCATCTCACCAATCGTATGCTCATCGTTGTAGCATGGGAAAAACGCCGAAATGCGCTCGCTCCGTTGCGACCGGGGAGGGGACACGTTCTGAGAGTTCATCGCGCAATGCTATCACCGCCAGAGACCCGCTCCTGGGACCGCAATACCCGTCCCGCCCTCGCCCCTGCTGCCACCGGATCAGCACGCATGTCCGAATTCCCGAACGCTCCCTAGCGGCAGACCGGCGGCTGCAACGTGCCGGCCGAGTTCAAATTCCAGCCAATCGAACGCCCGCGCCGGGTGACTAAACCACCCGTTTGCCGGCCCGGTTACCTTCGAGCAGCGCCTGCGGCACGTGGACCCGACGCAACGGGATCATCCCCTTGTAGGTCGATCCCATGTCCTCGTAATGTTCGAGAACAACGTCCACTGGTTCGTTGCCGTTCATGAGTTTGAGCTTCGTCCGGGATCTGGCAAAGCTCTTCGCCTGAGTCGTGAAGCCTCCAAGAGTAACCATCAGCGAGAACTCGGTCTGACCGACCTTCCCGTAGAGCCCCGACGTCTCAGGGTCCCCGACGTTTCCTGATGTGCTCCTGACCTGATCTTTGACGATTGGGTGCTCGAAGCCCAGTTCATCTCTGTGCGCAACAATGTCGATACCGCCGTCGGTACCCCATCGCGTTCAGCAGATCGGCAACGAACCTGGTGAACGGGTGGCCCTTCAAATCCTTGGATAACGTCTTGAGTCAGCTAGATAGATACTGCCGTCACCAGATCGCCGATCTTATCTACTCCGGGATTCATTTGGGGATGGACTTCGGGAGGCGTCTCCCCCGAGGCGTCAGAGCCGCTCAGGAATTGATTGTTGGCCGCTCGGGCCTAATGATCAACGCCGGAAAGATCGCCAACAGCAGAAAATTCAAACGGCGCCGGATCGCCCGCACGGCTCGCCTTCCCCTCCGCTTCCAGATCGTCAGCCAGCGGTTCGCTGGCATCGAACATCTGCAACTCCATCGTATTCTTAATCCTTGCCATCCGCGGTGTATCCGAGCCGGCGGCCCTTCTTGCTAGGCCGACTGCCGTGTCGACCGTCGCCTCATCGCTGGGCAGCGTCATCGGCACCCGTGCGCCCTGGACCGTCATCGCGGTCAGGCAGTTCATGTAAGTGTATTCGGGGTTCATCGCGTCAACGAGCTTCTGGCTCACCAGGTCGGCCATCCCGATCCCCGTCGCGTTGCCGTTCGACTCCTCAGTGAGGCGAAGCGTGGCGATGTAACGATAGTCCGGTGTGCGCGGGCCGTCGCCGAGCAGCCGGAAAAGCCCGATGATGTTGGTGTCCATCCCCGCCCCCGAGATGTTCTTGCCCATTTCGTCTACTACGAGAAGCTCAAGCTCGTCCGCCGGCAACACAGGCAGGATGTCTCTGGCAATTTTCAACAGCGCCCGATCCGTGACGTGAAATTCATCCGCCCTGACCACTTCGACCCGGGCCGGCTCATCGAGTGGGTTCTCGACCATGGCCACCCCCATCAAGATCTTCCCGGTGTCAATCGCCGCCTGGGCGGCTTCGGGGATCGTCTCCGCCAGTCCGTACTGATGGATTCGCTCGGCGCCCTTCTGTTTGCCAAAGCCGACCGCCGTCATCTTGCAAAGTCCGCTTTCGATATCGCCGTGAAAATCGGTGTGCGGCTTCACCCGGCCCAGCACCACTACGTGATCCGCGTTATACGCGTTCGCGTCCATCAGGTACTCGTAACCCCGCGGGCCCTTGCCCGTCACAACCGTTTCCATCGTAGCCCGGACCGGCGCCCCGACGACTGCTTCGGTGATCCGGAACTCGGCAAGTACGGTCTCCTGCCCTTCCGGCGTGGCCCCGCCGTGACTGCCCATCGCTGGCACGATGAATGGCTCCAGGTCGGCCGCCTTCAGCTCGCGCACGATCGTCGACACCGCCGCGACAAGCGGCGTGACCCCGCGGCTGCCCACGCCCAACGCCACGCTGTCGCCACTGTTAAATTTGGCAGTGGCGAGATGCTCCCGAATCTTGCGGGCCAGCGTAGCCTCGAAGTCGTCAATCCGCGCGGTGTCAAATTCCTGCCGCATGGGAACCATTAACGGTCGGTCCACTTTGTGCTCCTTTACCACCCCCAAGAACGGAGTGAGTTCTAGTGTAGTCGCGTCGGGCCTGTCGCCAAATTGGCCCCCGCCCCGCCGGATCGTGCGATGCGTGCTTAGCGCGGGACAAGAGGAAATTGCGGTTCTGCATTTGTGTGTTTAACGGGACTTCGAAGACAATTGGCGGCAGATGGGCAACAGTGAACGGTCGCATTCGGCCGATATAAGTCCGCCGGACGGTGCCGGAGTGCCCTCCGTCCATGTGCGGGTGCACGCGGGTCTTGATCGCTTTTTTCCGGGAGCGGGTCGCGTGCGCAAAATAGAGATAGCCGACGGGGCGACTGTCGGCAGCCTGTTGCGCGATCATGGTGTACCGGAAGATCTACCCCTCGTAGTAGGTCTCAACCGCGATCTGGGGAGCCGCGACTCGGAACTCAAGCCCGGCGATTTAGTTGAATTAGTCCCGCCGATGACCGGCGGATAGCAAGGGAGCGACAGTGCCACACTCAATTCACAACCGCATTCTACGCGTGGACCTTACAGACGGCCGCATCTGGACCGAGGAACCAGGCATCGAGTTCTACCGGAAATATGTCGGCGGTCGAATGTTCATCGCTCATTACCTGCTTCGCGAACTCCCCGAGGGCGCCGATCCCTTAGGTCCAGAGAACCTGCTCATATTCGCCGCCGGTCCCATGACCGCGGTGCCCGTCGCCGGCAACGCCCGACACAGTGTGGGCGCCAAATCGCCAATGTCCGGGCTTTACGGTGAGGCCGAGGCCGGCGGGTTCTGGGGAGCCGAACTCAAGATGGCTGGTTGGGATGGGATGGTGGTGACCGGCAAGGCGGACAAACCGGTGTATCTGTGGATCAAAGATCAAGAAGTTGAAATCCGGGACGCCGCGCATCTGTGGGGCAAAATCACCGGCGATGTCGAAGACGCGATCAGAGACGAGCTGGACGACGCTCGCATCCGGGTCTCCCAGATCGGACCCGCCGGCGAGAACCTGGTGCGCTTTGCCTGCATTGTTAATGACCTGAACGAATTCGCCGGCCGGGGTGGCATGGGCGCCGTCATGGGATCGAAAAATCTCAAAGCGATCGCCGTAAGAGGCGGTAGTCGCGTGGTGCCCGCCGACATGGACCCTATCCGCGAGACCTCCCGCTGGGTGGCCAAAGAAACCTTTGCCGAGGGTCAGCCGCACTTCATGTTTCACAATTATGGAACCGGCGCGCTTGTCAGGAGTAAACAGCTCGAAGGTCATGTGATCTCGCACAACTTTCGGGATGGCGTCCTGGAAGGCGCAGAAAACTCCGACGCGATCGCCATCAAGGAAACTGTGATGGATCGCATGGACGGGTGCTTCTCGTGTTCGGTGAACTGCAAGAAGCGCGTTCGGATCGAAACCGCGAAATTGACCGTCGATCCCAAATACGGCGGGCCCGAGTATGAGACGCTCGCGGCGATCGGTAGCAATCTGGGAGTTACCGACATCCTCGCGGTCTGCAAGAGTTCGGAGGTCGTGAACTATCTCGGCATGGACAGCATATCTGCCGGTTCGGTCCTGGCCTGGGCAATGGAAATGGCCGAAATGGGAGTGATCACGCCTGAGGATCTCGAAGGGGAACAGCTGATCTTCGGTCGCGGGTCCGACGTGGTCAAATGGCTCGAAATGATCGCCTACCGGCAGGGATTCGGAGACGTGCTCGCCGAAGGCGCCTTGCACGCCTCACGAAAAATCGGCAAAGACAGCGAGAAGTACGTCATGCACGTCAAAGGTGTTGACCTTGGCATGCACGATCCCCGGGCAATGGAGATCATGCGGCGCGGGTTCCCGGTTTCACCCGTCGGTGGTGACCACTGCAACTCTGCCCATAAGCGCAATGCGCTCGCTAACACGCTGGGGCTCTGTCAATTCCTCGATTACGACGATGACCGCAAGCTTGCTCTATTGAACGCTGCGACTGGCTGGGACATGACCTTGGACGAGTTGGATGACGCCTATGAGCGCGGGATCACAATGACCCGTATGTTCAACGTGCGAGAGGGTTGGACTACCGGGGATGATGTCCTGCCGTGGCGGATTCATCAGCCAATGGCCAAAGGTCCGATGAGCAACCAGGTGCTGCCGGCCGAACAGGTCCGCGAAGAAACTCAGGAGTACTACGAAGCGCGGGGTTGGGATCGGGACACCGGCATACCGAATTCCGACACCGTCGAGCGTCTGGGTCTGCAAGTAAGCAATCCGGTATAGGTCCGGCCTCTGAAATTCTCGGAAATACGGTAGCCCAGTTGCCGTTCTGAGCTAGCTCTGCCGGAAACTCCCCACAGGGGTATCAGCCGTTCTCGGTCTGGCCATTCTCCGTCTGCTCGTCTTCTCCTTGAAGCAGGGATATTGTTTGCTAGATCTCTCTGAGCAACATTTCCTTGAGTTCATCAAAATCGCTGGACTTAACCCCGAGGATGTCAGACACCACGCCCGGGATCTCGGGATCGGGCGCTTCGTTGGAACCGACTCCGGAGCCCGCCTGTCGGCTCACTTGATTCGCTACGATGCAAGTTGCGGCCAGCGTGGTCGTGTCGGCGGAAAAATCACCCGACGGGGTGGTGTGATGCCCGCGAATCGCCCTGACCAGAAAATCGGGCAGCTCCCACTTTTCGGCCAGAGTCGCGCCAGCCGCGGAGCAAACGCAGAGCCAGGCGGAGGGCGACGGCGTCAATGACATTCATGACCTATGGATTGATAGCACCGACGGCAACCAAAGAGCCCTAACTACCGTAGAGGGCCCGATATTTGTTTTCGAGGTAGTCGAGGAAGGGGACGGCGCTGAGTTCGGCGCCGAGCTCGCGGTCGACGAGTTCGGCGGCGGTCCATGTCGCCCCGTGACGGTGGACGTGCCGCCGCATCCAGTCGAGGAGAGGGGCGAAATCGGCTTCTTGCAGGCCAGGCTCTATCGAAGGGTCGTCGGCGAGGGCGACTTCATATAGCTGAACCGAGAGCAACGTTCCCAGGGCATAGGTGGGGAAGTAGCCGATCGCGCCATAGGACCAGTGCACATCCTGCAATACGCCACGAGCGTCCTCAACCGGCTCGACGCCGAGTAGGGAGCGCATCCCTTGCCACCATCGCTCGGGGAGCTCGGTGACCGCAAGGCGATCCTCGATGAGCTCGCGCTCAATCTCGTATCGCAGAAAAATGTGAAGGCAGTAGGTTACTTCGTCGGCCTGCACGCGGATGTAGTCGGGCGCGACACTGCTGCCGGCTGCGTAAAGATCGTCGGCGGTGATGTCGTGGAACTTGTCCGGGAAGTGCTCGCGCAGTCGTGGCAACAGATGACCGGCAAAATTTCTGGATCGGCCGACCAGATTTTCCCAGAGGCGCGACTGCGATTCGGCCAGGACCAGGGACTCGGTGGCGCCAAGGGCCGTTCTATCGAGTTTGGCCGGAAGTCCCTGGTCGTGGGTGCCGTGGCCGCCCTCGTGGATGGAGGCGAACAGCGCGGGGGCTAGGTTGTCGGGATCGACGGCGGTGGTGACGCGGGTGTCGCCGAGGCCGATGCCGGTGGTGAAAGGGTGGGGGGAGATGTCCTGGCGGCCGTTTTCGAAATCGAACCCGATGAGACTGAGGATGTCCTCGGTGAGCGCGATCTGGGCGTCGTGAGGGAAATCGGAGCGGAGGATCGAGTCGTCAACGCGGTCGAGAACCGGACGGAGGGAATCCAGCAGCGGGACGAGACGCTCGCGGAGCGGGTTGAACAGGCGATCAACAGCGGTTGATTTGAGACCGGGCTCGTAACCGGCGAGGAGGGCGTCGTAAGGCGTGTCCTCGTAGCCGAAGCAATCAGCCTGGCGACGGGCAAGCTCGACCTGGTGAGTAAGGTCGGACTCGAAGATGGAAAAATCGCTCGCAGCGCGAGCCTTTACCCACGACTCAAAGGCGCGGGCGGACGTTCGAGCCATCTCGGCGACCAGCTCGGGGGAAAGCTTCGTGGCACGATCGTAACGGCGTCGGGTGACGCGCCAGACAGAGGCGAGAAATGAGTCGTCAGGCAGGCCCGCCGCCTCGCCGGCGAGGCTGTCGAGGAGTTCGCCGACCGCCGGGTCGGTGAAGCGCTCGTGGGCGATGCGTTCAAGGGTGGCGAGCTGCTCGCCGCGGGCGGCAGCGCCTCCGGCCGGCATATAGGTTTGCTGATCCCACGAGAGCAGACCTGCGGCCTTCTGAACATCGTCGACTTCGGCAAGGCGGGTCTGGAGTTTGTCCCATGTTTCGGTGGTCGACATACGGTTACGGTCCTTCTAGGGTTACCGGGTAGACGAGTGTAGCGCGACGATCGGTTGGATCGGGCAGTTGCAACCCGGTAGGCTGCAAATGCCTTTAGGACGGTCGAGAATAACGGCGGGAATGATGGATTGCGCGTTTCGGTGGCCGCTGCGGTGGTACCCGTTCCACGGACGGTACGGGATGCCGGCGAGTGTGCGACGGGAAGTGTTCGCGTGGGCGCGGGGGGCAGGATTCAAAGGGACAGAGGTGTCGGTCGCCCACCTGGACCTGTTCGGAATGAGCGATGCGGAACTGGCAGGGCTGCGTGATGAATTGACGGAGGCAGGGCTGGAAACGGCCGCGCTGAACCCGGGTGGATTCAATTTTGTGACGGAGGCGGCAGAGGAGAACCTGGCGAAGATGCGGCGGGCGCTGGAGATGGCGCGGATGTTGGGGACCGGGATCATCAATACGACCTTGCCGGGGCCGCGATCATTCGATACTGCGCCGAATCTGCCGGAGGGGTGGGGGATCGGCGGCCGGGTTTCAATCGGGGGCAGCCGGATGGCGGTGGGCTACGAGCTAGAGAGGACGGCGGACTGCCTGCGGCAGTTGGCGGACGTGGCGGCGGACGTTGACATAACTATTGCGCTTGAATTACACCAGAACTGCTACGTGGACAACAGCACCAGCGCATGGAAGATGCTCGGATTGGTGGACCGCGAGAACGTGCGGGTAAATCCGGATATGGGCAATGTGCAATGGTCGTACGCAACGCCGGAAGAACGTTTCGAGGATGCCATGATGGTGCTGGCGCCGGTGGCGGCGTATGTGCACGTGAAGAATATGAGACGTGTTTACGTTCCGGACCTCGACCGTTCGAGCTTCATCCGAGCGACAGTGGACGAGGGCGACATCGACTGGCGATTCTGCCTGCAGGTGCTGGCGGGGGTGGGGTATGACGGGTGGCTGACGTTCGAGGGTGACACCGGAGATGGCTGGGATCACCGGCTGGCGATGGAGCGGGATATTGAGTATGTGCGATCGGTTCTGAATGACACTGACTGAAATGGGACGGGCAGGCTGCTGATGGCGAAGAAGGCAGGGCTGGCGACGGTGATAGTGCCGGAATTCGAGCTGCCGCGGGAGCAGCCCGTGGTGTCGCCAGCAGAATTTGAGGGGCGGATCGCGACAGCGCGAGAGCGGGCGGCGGCCCGGGGACTGGATTACCTGCTGGTCTACGGGGACCGCGAGCACTTCGCGAATCTCGCCTATCTAACGGATCACGATCCGCGATTCGAGGAGGCACTGCTCGTAATTCCGGTGGACGGAGAGCCGGCACTTCTGTTGGGCAACGAAGGGATGGGCTATGCGGAGCTAGTGCCGGTGGATATTGAGCGGAAGCTATACCGGGGCTTCAGCCTTCCGGGTCAGAGACGGGGTGAACAGCCACGGCTGGAGCCGATGCTGGCCGGGTGCGGGCTCGGGAAGGGGCAGCGGCTCGGGGTGGCCGGGTGGAAGTATGCAACCCCGGCAGAAACCGACGACGTCAAGCACTGGCTGGAGATTCCGTCGTTCCTGGCCGACGCGCTGCGCGAGATGGTTGGAGACCGAGAACGGGTGGTAAACGCGAACGACGTATTCATGGATCCGGCCGAGGGGATGCGGACGCAAAACAGTGCAGCGCAGCTGGCAGCTTTCGAGTTTGGGGCGAGCCATTGCGCGGCAGTTGTACACCGGGCGCTGGGGATGGCGCGGCCGGGAATGACAGAACTGGAGGCGGTGGAGAACGCGGGCCTGAACGGGCTGCCTCTGTCGGCACACCTGATGTTCTCGACCGGTGACCGCGCGCACCTCGGTCTTTCGAGCCCGTCGGGACGGCAAATGGAACGAGGCGATCCGATCTTTTGTGCGCTGGGCTATCGCGGCGGGATGACGGCCCGAGGTGGGTGGCTCGTAGAAGACGAAACGGAACTTCCCGCGGCGTCCGCTGACTACCTGGACCGGCTGGTGATACCATATTTCGCGACGGTGGCCGCCTGGTACGAGGCGGTGGGAATCGGGGTGGCGGGCGGCGATTTACAGGAACTGGTGGACGGGATGCTGGCAGCGGCTGGCCTGGCGACTGCTTTGAATCCGGGTCATCTAATCCACCTGGAGGAATGGATGCACTCGCCGGTGAATCCTGGATCGGAGATCAAGCTGCGGTCAGGGATGCTGATCCAGTGCGACATCATCCCGGTCGTGGCGACGGACTATCACACGGTTAATGCCGAGGACACAATCGCGCTGGCGGACGAGGCGCTGCGTGGTGAGTTGCGGGTGGAGTATCCACAAGTCTGGGCGAGGATCGAGGTGCGACGCGAATTCATGCGTTATGCGCTAGGGATTGAGCTGCGGCCGGAGGTGTTGCCGTTCAGCGGACCGCCCGCTCTGGTGCGGCCGTTTACTCTGGCACCTCAGAGGGCGATGCGAATGTACTAGGGTTTGAGGCGCGGTCTCATCAGGATGACGATGAATGTCAAGGCGGCCGTCGGAACTGATCAGTGATGCGCCGGCAGCGTTGATGACGGGCGTGCGGGCTCTGGGTGGGGCGATTCCGGGGCGTTATAAATGCGGTCGCGCCCGCCGGATTGGTAACGTCAATATCGGGCCGCTGGTACTCGTTTGCAGCCGTTCAACGCTCTAATAGCGACCGGCCCGGCATATCGGAAATGTGGAGGTGGCCAGCCGTTCGCGGAGTGGAGAACTATGTGCTGCTAACCGAGGCGGCGGCTTCGCGCGGACGGAAATCCCCCACCCGCAGCACGTGGCGGAGTTCGGTTAGGAAGATGGCTGCCACGGCGAAAATAACGATCCATGCCAGGCCTGGAATGATCATCAGCGGCTTCACCCCGACAGTGTCGGCAAGCCAGCCGAAGCCCAAATTCATGAATGCCATGAAGCCTGCGGCAAGCATTGCAAATATAGACATCACCCGACCCCTGAAGGCGTCGGGAACCACCTGCAGTACCAGGGTGTTAGAGATGGTCATGTAGCTCGCTTGGGTTGCCCCGGCGAGAACTGCTCCGGCGACAGCTACTGCCGAGGAAGTGGCGGAGCCAAGAATGATCATCGCTAGGCCACTTCCTATCCCAGTTATGGCGAGTGCGCCCCCCTGGAGAGACGGACGACGGATCAAGGAGACGCCGAATGCTCCGACGATCGCCCCGGCGCCTATGCCCATTACGATGGCGCTAAATGTATTGCTTCCCCCGCCAAGTCCTTCGGCCAGGCGCGGCAGTAACGAGTCGTAAGCCATCGTGAAAGCGCAGTGAAACATGACACAACCGATGACGGCGAAGAGACGGGAATCACGCCGAATGTGAGCGAGACCTCCCACGATGTCGCGTAATATTGAGCCTGTCGAAAGTGTTGATCCCGGGGATACAGCGGGCGGATCGGGGCGGTGTTGGATTCGCAGAAGTTGCAGCAGGGCAAATATCAGGATCAGAGCCGCGAAAACAAATACGAAGCCCGCGCCGAACTTTGCAAGCAGAACCGCCCCGAATAGCGGCCCCGCGATTCTGGAGCCGTGCTGCGAAATGCCGGTCAGGGCCACAGCATTGAGAAGGTGTTCGGCCGGAACAAGGTTTGGAAGCAGAGCTTGGACGGCAGGTTGGGCAAGAGCCATGGCCATCCCATGGACGATGGCGAGCACCACTACGTGCCAGACCTGTACGGTCTCGGTCAGCGTGAGAGCGGCGAGCGCGGACGCCGATATCATCATGAGGAGGACGGCGATGAGGGCGAGCCGGCGGCGATCGAGCCGATCCGCGACCGCTCCGGCTATGGGGCCGATGATGATGAATTGAACCATTCCAGCGAACGTTACGATTCCCACAGCCAGCGAGGATCCGGTCATTTCGAATACGAGCCAGGCCCGGGCCAGCATCAGCGTCCATCGGGACGCCATAGTGAAGAATGAATATAAGAAAATTCGCCGATAGTCGGGCGATTGAAATGCCGGTAGGCGACTGCTTAACATGGTGAAAGCGATCTACGATATGTGGCGACATTGGCTGGGCCGAGCTGGCCGTGGATTAATTCCGAGTGTTGCCGTCAACCTCGTGCCCCCTGCCCAGCGCCAGACTCTGATGTGCCGTGCTCTGGTCCCATTATCGTTAGGATTGGCCCGATTACCAACGTGACGGGGCCCCTGTCACCGCCGGGGGGATACCGGAGATCGATGGAGATACCTGGTCTGTGAATCGACCAAAATTGGGAGAAAAAGTTTTCTCGACTCGGTACAAGCCGCGCGGCTGCGGGTGCAGGGATGCTTGACTATAAAGGTGTAAGTCTAGAGCGGCTGCCGGAGGCGGGCGTCTTGCTGCGGGGCTCCCGGACGGTTTACGTGGACCCGTTCCGCCTAGAGGATTACCAGGTCTTTCCGGCCGATATCGTACTCGTGACTCACGCGCACGAAGGGCACCTGAGCTTGGACGATTTGCGGTTGGTATGCCGGCCCGACACGATGATTGTCACGAACGAGGCGGTCGCGGCGAAGTTGGCCAAAACAGACTTGCCAGTCCCGGACGCGCTGCCCCCGCGAGGGACGTTTTCGGCACGGGAGATAGATATTGAGGCGGTGGCGGCCTACATGCTCGAAGACCAGGCAAAGGAGGTGAATGGGACGACGACGGAAGGTACGCGAGATCACATCCCCGCGCATCCTTACGACGCGGACGGGCTTGGATTCGTGATCCAGATGGACGGGATTCGCGTATACCACGCCGGAGACACTGGGCTAATTCCGGAGATGCGGCTGATCAAGAATGTGGATATCGCGGTGTTGCCGGTGGCCGGGTGGACCGTCATGTCGCCGGATGAGGCGGCCGAGGCGGTTAGGACGCTGCAACCGGCGGTCGCCGTACCGGTGCACTATGGCCATTCGTGGGGTAGCGCGGAGGATGCTTACCTATTCGAGGGGAATGCCGATTGCCGGGTGGAGGTGCTGTAGGCGGCCTAGTGGGGATGGCGGCTACGGAGAATGGCGTCAACGCGTTCATGAGTGACTCCCTCGGGGCCGCGGGCGGTGCTGACGGAGGCGGCGCCGACGGCGTTGGCGTATTCGCAGGCGCCCGCCAGGGAAGCGCCTCGACCGGACGCAACCATGAATCCGCCACCGAACGAATCCCCAGCTCCGATCGGATTGACTGTTTCAACCGGGAAGGCCGGTACGGAGATGAGCTCCTCATCGGGGCCGGGATCGACCAGCGCGCCTTCCGCGCCAAGCTTGACGATGACGGCGCCTCGGAATCCCTCGCGAAATCGTTGTCGTCCAGTTTCATATGGGCAGTCGAGAACGAGTTCGAATTCGTAGGCGTTGCCGATGACAATATCAATGGTGCCGTCTAGCTCGCTGATCTCTTCGAAGTCCAGCATTTCGGGTCCGGCTTGACCGATGTCAAGCACGGCGAGACCGTTGGCGGCGTGGGCGACGGCCGCGATCGCGCGAATTCCCGGCACTATGGGGCGGTCGGCGATAAGAGAAAGCGCGGTGAGATAGACGTGTCCTCCGGGCCAGGTTTGGGCGATTTCGCCAAGATCGTTGTGTTCTCCAGGGTAGTAGTAGGCTTGGCGACGGCCGTCGCCGCCGACCGCGATCGTGTGCGTAGCGGTGGAAGATACGCGCTCACCGACGAAATCGATTCCCCGGGGTGTGAGTGCGTTTACGAGGAAGTTACCTAGCGCGTCCCGCCCGATCGGTCCGCTTACGGTGCAGGGGCCGGCAAGGGCGGAGTAGACGACTGCGGAATTAGCGGCGGGTCCGCCGACCAGGAGATAGGCCGGTTGCTCATGCCAGACGTCGCTGCGGGGAGTGAATTCGGTCTCGGGTTTCGGGAAGCGGTCGAGACCGGAAATGTTGATGTCGGCGACGATGCCGCCGACGAAGAGAACGGGCGGTGACGCTGCCATGAGTCAGCCGCCGCGGGGCCGCAGATCCTCGGGCCAGTGGTACTGGCCGAAGGCGGCGATGCGGGCGCTGGCGGCGTCGCGCGCCTCGAAGAAGGCAATGATCTGGCGATGCAAGCGGCCGGCGACGGCCGGGTTTTCGTCGAGGACGTTGTCGGTCTGTGCCGGATCGGCGTGGATGTCGTAGAGCTCGGAGACGTGACCCTCGGCGGACAGAATTAGCTGCCAGTTCGCGTCGCTGATGGAGATCGGCTCGCGGAGCGTGTCGGGGCCGGCCCATACGTCGTGATCAGCACCGTAGTCAGCCCAGGTGACGTTTTCGGACACATCAAGCCCCCGGCCGAAGCGGCCGGTCCAGAGGTCGTAGTGGGTGGGGATGGTGGGATAGGAGCCGGCATAGAGGTTGTCGAACAGCAGGGGCTCGGACGCAAGCTGATCGGGGGCCGGAGTCTGGACGAACTGGGAGCCGCCGACGGGGAGCTCCCAGGGGGCAGAGAGGCCGTGGGCGTTGACGTGATCGCAACGGAAAGTGTCGTTCATAAGGACCATGACGTTCAAGGAGTCCTTCCCGGATTGGGTTGCCGCAGGGAGTTCGTCGGGTGTGTCGGTGGTTGGCCCCTGATTGGAGCCCGGATTGAAACCCCGACCGAGTACGGTAGCAGAAATGGGCGGATCCGGTGTAACGATTGGGCCGCTTCCAGCGAGCGAAGAACGGCCCTAGAATTTGGGCTGATGATCGTCATGAAATGGGAGACGTGTTCCGGATGAGCGCAAAAACGGTTGGTTTCGTGGGCCTTGGAGTGATGGGACTGCCGATGGCGCGCAACGTCATCCGTGGTGGCCATGCGGTGGTGGGCTTCGATCTGAATACGGCCGTACTGAAGGAGCTGGCGGGGGCGGACGGCCGGACGGCAGGCTCGCCGGCAGCGGCGGCGCGAGGGAGCGACCTGGTCATCACGATGGTGCCGAGTCCGGAGGACGTGGAGGAGGCGGTGCTGGGGGCGGACGGAATCGCGCACGGGGTCGAAGGCGGGGCGGTGGTGGTGGTGATGAGCACGATCGACCCGCCCAGCTCGATCCGGGTGCATGACCGGCTGCGGGAGCGCGGGATTCGCATGATTGAGGCCCCGGTGACACGGTCGTCGCAGCACGCGATCGACGGCGAACTGGGCATCCTGGTAGGCGGCGCGGCGGAGGACCTGGAAGCGGCGCGGCCGGTACTGGAATGTATAGGCTCGGACATCACCCACTGCGGTCCTATCGGCACAGGATCGGCCATGAAGCTGGTGAACAACATGCTGTCGATGACGATCCAGGTGGCGACCGGTGAGGCGCTGACCTACGGACTGAAGGCGGGACTTTCGCTGGAAACTCTGCACGAGGTGCTCGGCGGAACAGCAGCCTCGAATGCGGCGTTGCACGGTCCGATGAAGGATGTGGCGCGGCGGTATTTTGAGCCGGGCTTCATGATGCGACTGGGTCAAAAGGATATGCGGCTGGCGGTGAAGTATGCGTCGGAACTGGGGGCGATGGCGCATCTGGGGTCGGTGACACACCAGATGCTGGCGCAGGCCAACGCGCGCGGCTATGGAGAGGAGGACACCACCGCGGTAGCGAAGCTGTACGAAGAAGCGGCGGGCGTAGAGATCCGGCAAGGGGTTTAGGCCTGGCGTCTACTGTCGGCCGCTATGTCCTGACGCCCGGGTCGGTCATGCGGCCGGGGTCGAGGCCTTTGGCAAGCTCTTCGTCAGATAGATCGGTCAGTCGCCGCGCCACCTCTGGGACCGTCTCGCCCGTGCGGACAGCCTCTTTGGCGATCTCGGCCGCGGCCGCGTAGCCGATGCGCGGCGAGAGGGCGGTGGCGAGCATGGTGTTGCGGCCGAGCCAGAAATTGGTCATCTCCTCGTCGGCCTCAAGATCGCGCACGCAGCGCTCGGCGAATTCGCGGCATCCGTTGGCGAGTATCTCGAGCGACTGGGGCAGGTTGTAGGCGATGGCAGGCATCATGACGTTGAGTTCCATCTGCCCGGCCGCGGCCGCGGCCGCGATGGTGGCGTCGTTGCCGAATACCTGATAGCAGATGATGTTGAGGCACTCGGCCAGGACCGGGTTTACTTTGCCGGGCATGATCGAGGAGCCGTGCTGGATGGCCGGGAGCTTGATTTCAGCGAGGCCGGTGCGGGGACCGGAACTGAGGAGCCGAAAGTCGTTGGCGATGCGGCTGAGATCGACCGCCAGATCGCGCAGCGAGCCGGAGAGCCGGGCGAAGCGGGCCATGCTTTGCATGGAGTAGAAGAGGTTCTCAGAGCGACGGACGGTCATTCCGCTTTCTTCGCCGATAACCTCGATCACGCGCTCCTGGTAGGCCGGCTCGGCGTTTAGCCCGGTGCCGACCGCGCTGCCGCCGAGGCTGAGTTCTTGGACATCGACTTCGGCCTGGCGGATGGCCTTGGCGTGGCGCTGGATGGCCGTGGCATAGCCCGAGAACTCCTGGCCCAGGCGGATCGGGGTCGCGTCCTGCAGGTGCGTCCGGCCGGTTTTAACTATGTCGTGCCAGTCGGCAGCTTTGAGGCTGAACTGGACTTCGAGCAGTTCGAGGGCGGAGTACAGGACGGGGAGCAGTTTGAGGGCCGCCAGAGCGATCGCGGTGGGGATGACGTCGTTGGTCGACTGCGCCATATTGACGTGGTCGTTGGGGTGCACAGGATCGTAGGCGCCGCGCTCACCGCCCAGTAACTCGTTGGCGCGGTTGGCGATGACCTCGTTAACGTTCATGTGGTGGGAGACGCCCGCACCGGCCTGGAAGACATCAACAATGAACTGGTCGTCGTGGTCGCCGTTGAGAACCTCGTCGGATGCGCGGACGATGGCGTCGGCAAGCCGGGCTTCAAGTCGGCCGGTGTCCTTGTGGGTTCTCGCGGCGGCCTTCTTAATCAGCGTGACCGCCCAAACGAAGGCGGGGTGCGGGCCGATCCCGCTCATCGGAAAGTTGTGCACGGCGCGCAGGGTCTGGATGCCGTAGAGGGCCTCGGCGGGGACTTCGAGTTCGCCCAGCGAGTCCTTCTCGGTGCGGGTGGTCATAACGATGCTCCTTTCGGGCGCGATACCACGCCGACAGCCTGCGGAAAGTTTAGTCGCTCGGCGGGCTCTGGCCACCGATGCCAGTGGCAATTTTTAGAGGTGCTCGACCGTGTTCCGGAGGATGCCGACATCCTGAACTTCGACTTCGACGATGTCGCCATGATTCATCGGACCGGTGGTGCCGGGAGTTCCAGTGAAGATGAGGTCGCCGGGTTCGAGGGCCATGTATTGGGAAATGTAGGCGATGCATTCGTCGATGGGGAAGACGAGCTGGGAAGTGTTTCCCTGTTGCACCGTCTTGCCATTGAGGCGGGTTTCCAAGTCGAGGCTGTCGTACTTTAGGTCGGTCACGATGGCGGGTCCGAACGGGGAGAAGGTGTCCGCGGATTTGGCGCGCCACCACTGGGTGTCCTTGTCGTTGCCGCCCTGCCAGGCGCGCTCACTCACATCGTTGGCGCAGCAGACACCGAGAATGTGGCTGCGCGCATCGGCAGCGGAGATGTGGGAGGTGCGGCGGCCGATGACGATGGCGACCTCGCCTTCATAGTGGGTGTTGGTGCTGTCGGCGGGCAGAATAATAGCGGCTTCGGGATCGAGCGCCGACGAGGGCGCGGCCAAGAAGGGCTGGGGGCGAAGGTTCAGCGGACGGCCGCCGGCATGGCTGGCGTAGTTGACGGCTAGATTGACAATTATGGTCGGGACTGTGGGGTGCAGTAGGCGCGCGGTAGAGAGGGGATCCCGGTCGCCGGTGCGGGTGGGACCGGTGAAGAAGTCACCGGCGAAGCGGTGGATGTAGTCGCCGTCCAGCTCTCCTTGAAAGATGCCGGCGGCGATTTCGTAGCGGATCAGCTTCACAAAGCAACTCCGTTTAGTGGGCGGCACGAATCCACCCTCAATTTACCGGCGCCGGGTTGGGCGGTCTCGGCCTGCCCAGGGTCGGTGTAAATCGAATGTGCTGTAGGACGACCAGGAGCTGACGGGACCGCCGACGGTGATTCTGGCTACCCGATTGACCTTCATGGTGCGTCCCTGCCCAGGTGAACCCCGACCCGCTCTCACGCCCCAGCGTTTAGTGCGGCTGGCGGCTCCGGCGTGCGGTACGGCGGTCGGGGCGACAGGATTTGAACCTGCGACCACTTCAACCCCATTGAAGTGCGCTACCAGACTGCGCTACGCCCCGCAGTTGGGCGAGTGTATCAGACGAAGAGGGTGATTCAGGGTGCATCTGGAGGGGGGCGATGAGCAAGAATCCGGCGCAGGCGACGGTAGCGAAACAGCAGGCTCCAGGGGGTCCGGAACCATTCGGTGATCTGGGTGTATTGAGACCAAGAGAGGACGCGCTGGGAGTGGATACGGCGACGCTTGGACCAGGCCTGGCGCCAATGGATAAGCGCCGAAATCCGCCCTCGCAGGACAGCGAGATCGCGGCTGCGAAGGAGGGTCAGAGGGATGGCTGCGAGATCGTAGAGCGCAATCAATGGAGCGAGGTAGAGCAACTGAGGCATAGGGTAATTCTTGAGGATGGTCCAAACTTTGTTTCGACCGAGATGGAAGCTTTTGAATGGCGAGCCCTCGCCTCCGGTAGCGGAATGCTCGTGGCGAACGGTGGCTTCGGCGACAAACAGGCAGCGCCAGCCGGCCAGTCGGGCGCGCCAGGCGAGATCGACGTCTTCTAGATAGGCGAAGAAGGACTCGTCGAAGTCACCCACGTCGTCGAAGAGTTCACGCCGGAACAGAGCGGCTCCGGCCGAGGGGCCAAAGACCTCGCCGCTGGGTCCGGCGTCTTGGTCGCCGACGCGACGGTCCCAGGCGATGCCGGCTCGGTCCAAGGAGATACCGGCGGAGTTGATGATGGCAGGATCGTGGGCGAATACCATGCGGCTGGCGAACATGCCGTAGGCGGGATGCGATTCGGCGGCGGCTTCGAGAGCCGCGAGCCAGTCGGGCTCGGGGGAGGCATCGTTGTTGAGGAATGCGATGAAAGGGGTGGAGGTGGCGGCGATGATGCGGTTGTTGGCGGCGGCGAAACCGGGATTTCCCTCAAGACGGAGGACACTGACCTGCGGGTACTTTAAGCGGAGCAAGTCGAGGCTACCGTCGGTAGACCCGCCGTCGGCCAGCACGATCTGGTAGTTGGAGTCTCGTTGGGCCATGACGGCTGGAAGATGCCGCTGTAGGAGATGGCTGCCGTTGTAGTTGACGATAGCTACGGTGGTGCGAGTCAAGGGACTCTCCGAGAGTTCACAGCAATTATGATGGCAGAGCTTCCGGGTTCAATCTTGAACGAAGCCTGAGGCGCGAAGTTACGTGACGGACTTAGCGAAAAATATAAATAGGCACATCGGGAGAAGATACTAAAGATGAGCGACCAGGCCGTGCCGCGGACGTTGTCGCCTACGCAATTTCGTGCCTACGCCCGCTGCCCGCTTGCGTACCGGTACCGGTTCCGAGAGAGGCGTCGCTCTTTGCCGACCCCGCCCTCGTTGCTGGGTCATGTGCTGCACTCGATGATGGAAGCGAATTTCCGGGCGAAGAGAAGATCTCACTCCGATTTGAGCGGGCCGGACTTGGAAGCGATTTTTAACGAAGTTTGGGACCGGGAACTGCCGCCGGACGGAGAGGGCGCCCGGGCAACGCCTGAGGAATTCGCGGCGGCGCGGGAGATTGGATACACGGTGCTGGAATTCTTCCGGGAAACGGTTGCGCCTGAGATCACGCCGCATCTGGTAGAGCACCGATTTCGATTCGCGATGGAAGGAATCTCGGTGCCGATAGTAGGGCAAGTCGATCTGGTAGATATGGACGGGACGGTGATCGATCATAAGACGGCGGGCGGCCGATACGGGGCGCACTATCTGGATCACGATGTGCAACTGTTCTGCTATTCGCTGGGATACACGTTCGTGAGGGAAGGTATGCGGCTGCGAGAAGGCCAGATGCCGGCGGCGCGGCGGCTGTCGCCGGCTCGCGTGGATGTGATAGTCCGGGGCGAGGCGCCCGAATTGCAACGATTGACAATGACGTATGACGAGGATGCTGTGGAGCGGATTGGGAGCACGATGCGGCGACTGGCGGCGGGAATATTCGCAGGCAAATTCGAGCCGTTCTGGGTTGACGATGAACGGGAGGAAGGCTGGCGGACCTGCGAGAGCTGTGATTTCGAGACAATCTGCGACCGAAGCCTGTTAAAACAAGAAAACTGAGGATCTGTGACATTATTCCGATAATCGATACGTAGGCCCTTCCCTTGTGCGGGGGAATTTGCCGCGTCATTGCGACATCCTGCAGGGAGGCAGGAACGCAGCGAAGGGAAGTGCAATGGTCACGTCAGTTGGCGCAAGCGCGTCTTTGCAGTCGATACGTGCGGCGTTGGCCGCGGTAACGATGCAGAGGTCGATGAATGCCGACGCTATTACGGTGTCCACTCTTCTCGCATCGATAGTGAGGCCCCAAACGGTCGGTGCGTCAGGAGTTGGCGGGAACGTAGACATCCAAGCCTAGAACGGGCGCAAAGGCGCCGATCCGAAGACACGGCTTCGGAAGGTCCCCGGCTGAAGAGTAGCCGAGGGTGGCCGGGGTGAAGTGCGGTGTGCCACGGCCGCTTTTTTTGCTTTCGGGGAGGATCGGGAAGGGGGTGAAAGGGGATCGCCCAGAGGCGGCGCTTTCAGGGTGTGACTTTGAAAGTGGCGATGGAGACGGTGAAAAAAGCGACAGCGACGACGATCGTAAAGTTGAAGAGTAGACGCTCGGCGCCGCGCCGGGTGCTGTGAAAGGAATCGCTCTGACCGAAGGCTGCGCCGGCGCCACCCTGAGCCTGTTGGAGCAGGATGGCGATCATGAGCAGGATGGCCAGGGCCACCTGTACGATCTGGAAAATGGTTGCCATGAGCGGGGTTCCTTTCAGCGGGCGATTATAGCAACGGGATGGCAGAGGGAGCGGCTTTCACGCGGACCGAAGCCAGCGGACGGCGTCGAGCAGAGCGGAAGAATCGCCGAAGGCGCCGGCCTTCGTGACGATGGGGCGACCGGCGGCGGTTCCGCCGACAAGCAGGCCGCCGGGAATGCCGGGACGGACCTCGGCGACGATGCGGATGCCGGCGGCGTCAAGTCCGCGGACGGCGAGGGAGGCAGTTTCACCTCCCGTGAGAACAAGTCCGATATCGGGGAACGCGGCCACGAGACCGGCGGCGAGCGCCCTGATCCAACCGGCGAGTTGTTCGACTGCGCGCGGAGAGAGGTTGCTTCGTCCGGCACCGGGATGAGCGATCCAGGCCGACTCGTCTCGCAAATGCGTGACGGCGGCGGTGAGGGCGACATCAGGATGAGGGTAGTCGTCGATAGAGGGCACGAAAGGCGCGGCGCCGAACTCTGAGGCGACGACGGCGATCTGTTCCGCCGTGACATCCGTGAAAGAGCCGGCGATGATCGCGACACGTGACGAAGGGGAGTTGGGGACGGGGAAGGCGTTTGCCCCGGTTCCCAGGACAAGATGCTCCGCGAGGCCGGCGGAACCGGCGGTGAGGCGGTCGAGGCCGCAGCGCCGGGCGGCTTCGGCGACGCAATCGAGATCGGCGTCGGTCTCGGCGTCAGCGACTATCACGTCAGCGACGGTTTCGAGTGCGCGCATCCGGGACTCGGTTGCTTCGGGACCCGATCTCACGGTTTCCAGATACAGAAGAGCGGTTTTGAGATCTGAGTTGGCAGAGACGAGACGGGAGACGTCATCCTCATGTACCGGGGACTGAGGATCGGCGGCGATCTCGGTTTCGGTGATGCGAATACCGTTGATGTACTGAACTCCGCCGACTGTAGTGCGTTGCTGACCGGGGTAGGCGGGAGCCAAAATGGCGGTAGCAATACCGGTGACGTTCATGACGGCTGCGAGCTCGGATCCGAGATTGCCACGAAGAGTGGAATCGACCTTTTTGTAAAAGCGATCGGCGGTGAGGGCGGCGCGGCGGGCGATGTCTTCGGCGGCGATGGCCGCGTCAGCGGGAGAGAGGGCGCGGCTATCGGAACTGAGGACCAGGGCCCCGGCGTCGGGGCTGCCGCCTCCGAGATCAAATACGGTCCAGAGCCCGTGCCGGGCGAATTGCAATCCGGTATCGAGAGCGCCGGTGAAGTCGTCGGCGAGTACGGCCCAGACCATCAGGCGGCGATCCGGGCCAGGGCGGGCCTAGCTCTCGGCGACGGCGGGATTGGATAGAACGCCGACGTTCTCGACCTCGACTTCGACGGTGTCGCCATGGGTGATGGGT
>CAZBZS010000038.1:0-9178 GCA_964496475.1 uncultured Chloroflexota bacterium
TGACGTCGCCAGGCTCAAGGGTCATGACCTGGCTGATCTCCTGAATCAGGATAGCGGAAGCGAAGATCATGTCTGACGTGCGGGAGTCCTGGGCGGTCTTGCCGTTGACGCGGGTGCCGACTTTGAGGTTGTCGGGGTTGAGATCGGAGACGATTATGGGGCCGAGAGGCAGGAAGGTGTCGAAGCTCTTGGCGCGAACCCACTGGCTCTCGCGTGCCTGCCAGTCGCGGGCGCTGACGTCGTTGGCGGCCGTGTAGCCGAGAAGGCAATCGAGAGCCTCTTCCTCGGAGACATTGCGTGTGTGGCGACCGATCACAAGCGCGAGTTCGCATTCGTGTTCGACCTGCTCGGACGAGCGGGGAAGGATGATGGATTCGCCGGGTCCGATGACGCTTGAGGGAGGCTTGAAGAAAAGCATGGGGAAGGTGGGAATCTCCATGTTCACTTCGGCGGCGTGGGCACGGTAGTTGAGTCCGACGGCGATGATCTTTCCGGGAACGACGGGGGCCAGGAGTTCGAGCTCGTCATAGGCATCGACGGTGGCTCCAACGGTGAATTCGTGAAAGGGGTCACCCTGAATGGCGTTGACGGTTCCGTCCTGCTTGAGCGAGCCGTAGGCCGGTCCGTCGGGGGTCAGGTAGCGGAGCAGCTTCAAGATGAGATCCTTTCGGGGCCGGCTTACATGGCCTCGAGCAGCTTGAGGGCGGCGGTGCGATATGTGTCTACGTCGGCGAGGGCGGGCAGGCGGCGGGCGTGGCGAAGCTCGACGAATTCGGCGCTCGGAATGCGACTCCTGATGATCTCGGCGTCGGCGTTGGAAACCACGGAGTCGTCGGCGCCACGGATGATGATTGTGCGGGCGGTGATGAGTGGAAGGAAGGATAGGGTTTCGCTGGTCGCGACGGAACGGGCGAGGGCGACGGCGGCGGGTTGGTGGGAGGCGGAAGCAACGTCGAGAAGCTCGTCGGGTACCTTGCGGTTGCGGGGCAGGCCGTAGTCGGGCTTGAGCAAGCGGGCGAGATTCTGGGCGTTCCAGCTGAGCCCTTCGAGCTCGACGGCGCGGGCGAGGGCGGCAGCGGGATCGCCGGCGACGGCGTCAGCGCCCATGAGGACCAGTTTGTAGATAAGGGACGGATAGCGAGCGGCGAGGCTCTGGGCGACGCGGGCGCCTTCACCGAAGGCTAATACGCTGCAGCGTACTAGCCTCAGGGTGTGCAGGGCGTAGCGGATGTCATCGGCGAGGGTGTCTACGTTGACGCCGCCCCCATCTTTTGGCGAGTCGCCGAATCCGCGAAAGTCGAAGGCGCGGCAGTGATATTCCTCGGGCATGCCTTCGATGAAGTCGTGCCACAGGCTCGCGGATTGGAGATTGCCGTGCAGGAAGACGGCATTGTGAATGCCTTCGCCGGATTCGAGGTAGTTGAGTTCGAGGTCGCGGGCGAGAACTGCGGGCATTGATTCCTTTTTGAGTGAGAAGGCGACGCGGGACGGGCCGTAGTTTACGGTTTGACGACGATGACCGGTAGTGCCAAGTGCAGCCTGTCTATTCTGAATGGCTGGCGCAATGACGCAGCCCAAAGCAGCCACAGGCTGTTTTTTCTGGCAGCGGTTGCGTAGGGGCCCAGCGGGTGGCGCATCGTTCGGATCTCGCTGCTGAAGATAGATTTACGGCCGGCAAGCTGGATCTCGTAACTGTTGTAACGTCGGCGTTACCCAATAGCCACTGGAACGGTTTTTCGGTTTTTCGCGGTGGGGCGGAATGCCGGTTTACAGGTTTGAGAGAGCGGCGAGGGCCGGTGTTTCGTGGGTTCTATCCATAAGCAGCTCGGGGTCCGATTTGGATCGGTCTGGCGGGTTGCCCATCCCTGTGAATAGAAGCTCCCTGTGGTGGACGCGGACAGTGGACCGGCGGAAAAGTGGGGGCACGAGTTTAGAGTCCACTAACGATTGGTGGAGTTGTGGATGCTAGTCCATATTGATTAAGCAAATCTTCTGGTGTCCAGCTTAGAATGCTGTTGCCCTTTTGGTTATAAACAGAATTTACATCGAATAAAGAAGAATGGAGGAGGAAGAGGCATGAGCTCCAAAAGTTTGACCGGTTGGATGTTGGCCATTGGGCCAATAGGCATGTTCCTGGTATGGGGGGTTCTCGAGCCAGTGGTGATTGGGAGCGGAGATACTCCGCAGGAAGCACTTGAACAGGCGTTGGCAAACGAGACTACGTGGTTCATATTTGGGATTATCGGTAGTCTTTGCTTCATCTCCATCTTCATTGGACTTAGTCTCCTATCAATCTCAATGCGAGGTGAGGGAAAGGTTGGAGATGCTTGGGCCGGAGCCTCAGCAATTATCTTCGCTGCCCTTGCCGCTGTTGGAATAGCTGCCACTGGGCTCTCAATAGAAGCAGTGGCCATTGCGAACGAACAGGGTGTGGCGGCTGGAGTGCCCCTACAAAATGTCGGGGATGCACTCTGGGGAGGTTTTGGCTTGTTCTTCGGTATAGCAGCGATCATGCTCGGCACGACCATAGCTCTACAAAAGACAGCACCAGTACTCCTCGGATGGCTGTTCGCACTTGTCGGTGTATTCCTGTTTCTCGGAACCCTAATCGACTGGGATGACACAGTAATAGGGATAGTGGTCTGGCTTGTCATGACTCTAACAGTCGCTTCTATAGGAATTGTGACCCTTAGATCAACGAAAGCAAGCCAAGCCATAGAGTAAATCAGTTCCTAAAATTGTGTTGCTTAATTGCGCATCACGAAAAGCCCCCTGGTGTTAAGCGACGGGGCTTTTCTCGCGTAGATGAATCTTCACGAAACAGACTCATGCGATTACTTGGTTGCAAGAAAGGAATTGCTGCTAGGCACCTACTCGCGATCTTCAGCGGACTCAGGAACAGCGAGACGCGCTAGAAGAACTCCTAGTTCATTAAGTAAATACATCGGAATGTCTACGGTCATCTGGGTGAATAGATGAGGTGTAGGAGTAATGAGCGCAGCCAAGATGACGATCACAATTACCGCATATCGTCGGAAACGTTGATGGGTGGAGGTGTTCCGGAGGGGGGAAATGAGGCAAAATGCCGTGGCGCCGTGTGGGCGCGGAAAGAGATTGAGCTGGCGAAGACGATGAGACTGGTATTGAGGGATCTTCGCAGGGAGCGTGGGCGTGGAGCGTGATGCGGGCGGAAGGGTGACCGGGAGCGGCGAGGCGAAGAGGCCGGCGCAAGGGCTGGGCTCAGCCGCGGATATGGAGGCTTTGCAGGAGACGAACGTGCGGCTGGTAGACACGCTGCAACAATTGCAACGGGAACGGGCGGGGGACGCGCTGGAAGGGGTGTTGGCGGAGGTGGATCGGACGATCAGCGGGATGTTGACTTATGTGGAGGATCTGCGACGGACGCGGGAGAAGCTGGTGCGGGGGGTGCAGAGCGTGGCGGACCGGCTGGCGGAGATCGATACGCGGGCGGTGCTGGGCCCGGGCGAACCGGTACAGCCGCCGGGCGCCGGGATGGAGGCGCAGGCCCAGCCGGTTTATGAGCAACAATCGGCGGTGATAGAGCCTGCGATCCCGTCGGCGCCGGCACAGCCGGTTTATGAGGAACAGCCGGCGATTGTAGAGCCCACGAGCACGTCGGCGGAGGAGAGTAGCGAGGACGAGCGGCGGGAGACGAGTTTGCCGGTGGACCTGGTGGTACACGGGTGCAAGAACTTTGAGCTTGTGGGGAAATTGCAGGCGAAGGTGTCGGGGCTGGCGGTGGTGGAAAGCATGCGGGTGAGACGGTTTCACCGGGGGTCGCTTTACATGACGGTTTCGCACGGAGCGGGCGATCTTGCGGAGGCTCTTGGCGGCCTGGATGTCGGTGGAAAACGGTTGCGAGTTCTGGAGAATGGGGCGGGGCGGATTGAGGCGACGTTCACGGGCCAGGTCTGAGGCCAGGCAGTTAATCGCGTTTGAAGATTTCAGCCGGGCATCGATGAACACAGATAGAACGGACGCTAGACAGCTCACGTTGCTGCCCGGCGATGAGGCCACGCCGGTGTTTGGCCCGGACGGGAAGCTAATCGTGTTCGTGTACTTTGACTGCGAGAAGGAAGATTTGGGCTCGCTGCACGTGATGACGCGGTAGGCAGAGTCGGGACCGGGCCGACTGCGAAAGGATTGAGGAGGGATCGGAATGGAACCGACGGAACTGGATCGGTTTGGCGGTTGGCGGGAGTTGTCGTTCGAAGCGACAGGGCATTTCGGGTGGAGAAGCGGGATCGGTGGTGGCTGGTGACGCCGGACGGGAATGCATCCCTGTCGTGGGGGATGAATCACATCATGCCGATGATGGTGAAGCAGAGGTATAACCGGGATCACTGGAAACGTGCGTTTGGCGGTGTGGACCCGGAGAACCGGGCGTTCAAAGTGGGCTTTCAGAATCAGGTAGAGGCGGACTTGCGAGAGCTGGGAATGAACACGCTGGGGACGCATTCGCCGGTTGAATACTACGAGCCGGTGCGGGTGCCATTCGTACACAACGTGCGGTTTGCTGACATCTGCCACTACATGGAGCCTGTGGGCCCGGGGATGCGATTGGGAAATCGCGAGGAAGATTTCTGGGACGTGTTCTCGCCTGAATTCGAGGTGCACTGAGGCAGGGTGGCGCGGGAACGGGTGGAACCGGTAGCGGGGAGTGAGTTTCTGCTGGGCTACTCGATGGCGCACTGCCCGGTGTTCACCGACTTAGACGCGGCGGCGCGAGGCAATAATGTGTACGGGGCGCGGCGGGATGGGGTGCCGACGTGGCCGCGCGGGCTGCGCAACCTCGGTGAGGAGGCGCCGGGAAAACGGATTTACGTAGAGACGGTGAGGCGGCTGCACGGGGACGATGTCGAGAGCTTCAGCGCGTCTTACGGGACGGATTTCGAAGGTTTCGGGGACCTACAAGGGGCGGTGGGGTGGCGGCCGGCCGTGGACGAGACGAACGAGAAGGAGTTGTGGGGCAACGCGGAATTTCTGCTTGAGGTGGTGGATCGGTACTACGAGACGGCGGTGCGGGCGATCAGGCATTGCGACGAGACGCACATGATTCTGGGAAACACATTGAACGGGAACACGGGCGTGCCGGGCGAGATCGTGAGGCTAGCCGGTAAACACATGGATCTGGTGTTTCATCAGTTTTACGGACGCTACACGGAGCAGGCGGCGATGCTGGACAAGTACGCGGAACTGACGGGGAAGGAGGTGTTCAACGGGGACTCGGCGTACTCGGTGCCGGATGAGCATATGCGGAATCCGTATGGATCGCATTGCCGGGACCGGGAGGAACGGGCGGAGTGGTTCCTGGAGTTCGTGACGCAGGCGTTCGCGAGGCAGGAGTTCGTGGGCTGGAACCGGTGCGGCCGGATGGACTCGTGGGAAGAACGACAGGTGAACAAGCAACACTCGGGCATTCAGGATCCATTCGGCCAGAAATATGAACCGATCACGCGGGCGATGGCGGACTTTGGCGGGCGGATGTACTCGATCACGCGGGGGTAGGCAGGCCGGGCGAGGGCCGGACGACCACGCGTGGGTAGCCTTGCTCGGGGGACGGATTCTTAGTAGTAGACGCGCTGGGTCTTCTGGGCTTTGACGTACTCGGCGTGGATGTCGTCGATTTCGGGCCGGCCGGAGACCTCGGCGGTGGCGACATCCCACCACATGCCGGTGTCGGGGGAGACGGCTTCGGGATAGATCGCGACGTCGATCACGACGGGACGGCGGACGATGTTGCGGGCTTCTTCAAGAGCTTGGCGCAGTTCGTCCGGGGTCTCGGCGCGGAGGCCGACGGCGCCCATGGATTCGGCGTTCTTGGCGTAATCGATGGAGAGAAAGGCGCCGGTGAGGCGGTTTGTGCCTTCGTCGCGCATGCGGAACTCGTTACCGAAAGCGACGCCGGTGGCGCCCTCCTGCAAGCGGCGGATGACCTGGAAGCCGTGGTTGTGGGAGAGGACGATGATGATCTTGATGCCCTCTTGGACGGCGGTGACGATTTCGCCGGGGTTCATGAGGTAGGTGCCATCGCCAATCATGACGAAGACTTCGCGGTCGGGGTCGGCCATTTTGGCACCGATGCCGGCGGGAATTTCCCAGGACATGCATGAGTAGCCGAACTCGAGCATGCAGTGGCGATCGTCGTTGCAGTCCCAGAGCTGGCGCAGGTCGCCGGGCAGGGAACCGGCGGCGCAGAGGGAGACGTCGCCGGGACGGGCGAAGTCGTTGACGATCTTGATCATCTCGGGCTGGCGCATGATGCCGTCGTCGGAGGGGGCGAAGGTTTGGACGAGAGTCGCGTCCCAGGCCTCGTTGAGGGCGACGACGCGCTGCGGCCAGGATGTGGGGGCGGAGTGGCCCGAGAGGGCGTCGGTGAGCTGGGCGAGGGCGAGTTTGGCGTCGGCGAGCACAGGCAGGGCGCCCTGCTTGTTGGCGTCGTGGCCGGTAACGTTGATGGCGATGAAGCGCACGTCGGGGTTCTGGAAAGCGGATTGGGAGCCGGTGGCGAAGTCGGCAAAGCGGGTACCGACTCCGATGACGAGGTCGGCTTCGGTGCTGAGGGCGTTGGCGGCGGAGGTGCCACCGACGCCGAGAGCGCCGACGGAGAGGGGGCCGGCGAGGCGACCGGCGCCTTTGCCGCCGTTGGTCTCACCGATGGGGATGCCGCAGGCAGTGGCGAAGGCGGCGAGCTCGTTTTCGGCTTCGGAGTAAAGGACGCCGCCACCGGCGAGGATTACGGGACTGGAGGAATCGCGAATCATGGCGGCGGCGGTGGCGACCGCGTCGGGATGGGGGTAGGGGCGCTCGATTTGCCAGGTGCGCTCTTCGAAGAAGTGGGTCGGGTAATCGAAGGCCATCATCTGGACATCCTGAGGCAGGGCGATGGTGACGGCGCCGGTCTCGGCGGGACTGGTAAGTACGCGCATGCCGATGGGCAGGGCGGTGAGAATCTGTTCGGGGCGGGTGATACGATCGAAGAAGCGGCTGACCGGGCGGAGGGTGTCGGCGGCGCCGATGTCGAAGCTGACGGGATGTTCGATCTGTTGCAGCACAGGGCCCTGGAAGCGCGTGGCGTAGTGGTCGGAGGGGAAGAGTAAGACGGGCAGATGGTTGGCGGTGGCGGTAGCGGCGCCGGTGACGAGGTTGGTGGTGCCGGGCCCGATTGAGGCGGTGCAGGCGAAGGTGGATTTGCGGCGCGTCGATTTGGCATAGCCGGTGGCGATGTGGACCATGGATTGCTCGTTGCGAGTCTGCATGTAGGGGATCTGGTCGCCGTATTCCTCGAGACCCTGGCCGATGCCGGCGACGTTGCCGTGGCCGAAGATGCCGAACATTTTGGGGATGAGGCGCTGGCGCCGGCCGTCGCGTTCACTGTATTGGACCGCGAGATACTTGACGATGGCCTGGCCGGCGGTGAGGCGGATGGTTTTGCCGTTGCTATTTGCCATGGTGGATATCTGTCCTCTGGGAGGGGCGCAAAGACGGTGAGAAGCAGGTGCGCGTGATTCTACAACGAGAGGAGGGGAGGGCCGGTCCAGATGCGGCGGCGCAGCGGCGGCTCAGGAATTGGCGTCGATTCCGCGGAGCTCGTGGCCCTGTTTGCGGGACATGAGGATCTGGATGCCGGTGGAAACGGGCATGCCGGCGAAGAGGACTTCGTGCATGGTCTCGGCGATGGGCAGGTCAACGTCCAGGGAGTGGGCGAGGATTCGGGCGCCGCGGGTGGTTTCGACACCTTCGGCGACGGTGTCCATGTGCTCGACGATCTCGGAAAGGGAACGACCCTGAGCGAGCTGTACGCCGACGTAGTGGTTACGGGACTGGGCGCTGCCGCAGGTGGCGACGAGGTCGCCGATGCCGGCGAGGCCGCCGAAGGTAAGGGGATTGGCGCCGGCGGCGATGCCTAGACGGGTCATCTCGGCGAGTCCGCGAGTGAGGAGGGCGGCGAGGGCGTTGTGGCCAAGATGGAGGCCGTCGACCATACCGGCGCCGATGGCGACGATGTTTTTGAGGGCTCCGGCGAGCTCGACGCCGATGAGGTCATCGCTGATGTAGGCACGGAACCAGGGCACGGTGAATATCTGCTGGACCCGCTCGGTGATCGCGCGGATGGGTCCGGCGATGACGGTGGTGGTGGCTTCGCGGGCGGCGACTTCGCGGCCGATATTGGGGCCGGAAAGAGCGACCCAGCGGTCGAGAATATCGGACCCGAGAACGGCGGCGGCGATCTCGGACACGCGCTGTCCGGTGTCGGCGGCGATGCCCTTTACTCCGCTGATGATGACGGCGTCGGGGGGGAGGTGGGGTCTGAGGGCGCGGAGATTTTCGGCGAGGAATCGCATGGGGACGGCGATGAGGGTGAGGCTGGCGCCCTCGAGGGCTTCGGCGGGATCGGAGGTGATGCGCAGTGAATTGGGAAGGGGGATTCCGGGCAGGAAGCGGGGGTTCTGGCGGAGGCGTTCGATGTCGAGGGCCTCGTCAGGACGGCGCACCCAGAGGCAGCAGCGGTGGCCGGCCTCGTCGAGGACGACGGCGAGGGTGGTGCCCCAGCCGCCGGAACCGAGGATGGCGATGGTTTCGGACAAGGATGGCCTACTTTCGATGGGTAGGGGCAGTTTAACGCCGCACGGGTTCGAATTAGGGAGGGGGCGGTTTGTGCGGCCGGGGCGGCATGGGCTATACCTTGCGGGTTGCCCGGGGTCCAAACGCGGGGGGCTTCCTTTTTCTGAATTGGATTTGCCGGTCTATGACGAATGCCAGCGATCGACCGGCGACTGTAAATCTGTCCGGCCGGCGGCTATTGGTGGCGACGATCGTGACGGGGATGGGGGTTTCTCTTTCGACGCTGACGGCGAGCATCGTATTTGTGTCGCTGCCGTCGCTGGCGGCGGCCTTCGCGGTAGAGCTGTGGACGGTGCAGTGGGTGGTGATGGCGTATTTCATCGCGGTTTCGAGTCTGCATCTCTCGATGGGGCGGATCGCCGATCTGCTGGGCAGACGGCGGGTGTACCAGGCGGGTTTCGTGATCTTTATTGTGGCGTCGGCGCTGGCAGGATTGAGTCCGTCGGTCCCATGGCTGATAGCGTCGCGGGGGTTGCAGGCAGTGGGGGCGTCAATCATCCAGGCGAACGGGCCGGCGATGGCGGTGGCCGCG
>CAZBZS010000038.1:9188-21273 GCA_964496475.1 uncultured Chloroflexota bacterium
GACGTACATGTACCCGGCGGAACAGCGAGGCAAGGCGCTCGGGTATTTCGGTATATTCGGAGCGGCGGGTTTTTTCAGCGGTCCGGTGCTGGGAGGAATAATCCTGGATCTGGCCGACTGGCCGTTCGTTTTCTACGCGCTGATTCCGGTCGCGGCGGTGACTCTGCTGACCGGATTGTTTGTGTTGCCGTCGATTCCGGCGGCGCGAGAGGGGAGTTTAGACCGGCCGGGGGCCATCCTGATCGCGTTCATTTTCGCTCCGGCGGTCTATGCGTTGAGCCGAGGGTTCCGGGACGGGTGGGGTTCGCCGCTGGTGCTACTGGCGATTGGAACGCTGGTGGTGGCAGCGATTCTTTTCTACCTGCGAGAGCGTTCGACGGCGCATCCGCTGGTCGATCTGGGGCTGTTTCGGGTCATCAACTTTCGGACCGCGCTGATCGTGTCGTTGCTGGGATATGTATCCCTTGACAGCGTGAATCTGCTGATGCCGTTTTTCATGGAGCGGGTACTGGGAACGTCGACGACCGGCGTGGGGTTCGTGCTGGCGTCGATTCCGGCGGTGACGGGGGCAACGGCGGTGGTGGCGGGGCCGTTGAGTGATCGGATGGGCGCCCGTATTCCGCGCAGTATGGGATTACTGGGGCTGGGGATCGGTCTGGCGAGCTTTGCGTTGCTGGGGCCCGGATCGGGTCTGCCGCAGGTGCTGGCCGGGATGGTACTGGTGGGACTAGGGAGGGGATTCTTTGTGACGCCGAACACGAGCGTGATGATGGGTTCGCTGTCGCGAGAGCGGGCGGGCCTGGCGGGGGGATTCGTGGCGTCGTCGCGGACGTTCGGGCGGGCGTGTGGACAGGCGTTGTGGGGCGGGGTGTTTGGGATGGTGGTGGTGTCGATTACGGGTATGGCGGTGGGGGATAGCCCGGTGGAAGCGCTGCTGACCGGATATCGGGTGGCGTTCGTGGGGGGGGGGGGGGGGGGGGGGCTGGCGGGACTGGTATCGCTGTATGGAAAATCGGCGGAGAAGGAGTGACCCGGAGGGTTGTGGGGTAGGGAGGGGAGCTAAAAAGGGCAAGGAAGGTGGCGACGCCTCGTATACTGGTTTACCCCGGCAACGAAGGGGCGGCGCTGGCTAAAGGCTCCGTGGCGGAACTTTGCCGGGTTAAATGCGGGAGCAGGCCAGGCGGGTGGATATCAATAACCTGAAACGAACGCTGCTCCTGATGGGGATTCTGGCGCTGGGTGTTTACCTGGGGCAGTTCCTGTGGGCGGTGGGTACGCTATTCGGCTTTGCGATAGTGGTGTTTTTGCTGGCGTGGTTGCTGAGTTTTGTGCTGTTGCCGCTGGTGCGGCTGCTGCGACGGTGGCGACTGCCGCGGCTGTTAGCGACGGGCACGGCGTACCTGGCGATGATCGGGTTGATGGCGCTGTTCGGGGTGTTCCTGGCGCCGCCGATGATTGAGGACCTGACCGATTTGACGCGGTCGGTGGCGGGATACCGGAGTGATCTGTTGCCGCTGGTGGCGGACTTCCAAGGGTGGCTGACCAGTTTGGGATTGCCGGATGGTTCGCTGGAGGAGGCGCTGCTGGGGTCGACGAGCAACTTCGCAGATTTTGCGGGGACGGCGGCGGCGGAGGTACTAGCGGCGGTGACGGGGATTGCATCGGCGATGGTGGGGATCCTGCTTACGCTGGTGGTGTCGTTTTACCTAGTGCTGAACTGGGATCAGGCGGTGATGAAGTTGGAACGATCGCTTCCGGATCGCTGGGGAATTCGCCTGAATGAGGCGCTGGGAGCAGTGGAACACGCGTTCGCGGCGTATTTGCGAGGAGTGGTCACGGAGGTGGTGACCTTCGGGATGGCGACGGCGATCGCGATGTCGATCGGGGGGGTGGAGTATGTGGTGTTGGTCTCGATTGTGGCGGGTCTGCTGCTGGTGGTGCCGTGGGTGGGCGCGATCATAGGAATTCTGCTGCCGATGCTGGCGGCGTCGCTGGACTCATGGACGACGGCGCTGTGGATCGGGCTGGCGTTAACGGTGGTGGAGTTGACGATAGATAACGTGATCAAGCCGATGGTGGTGGGGATCGCCGCGAAGGTGAATCCGCTGGTCATTATCGTTTCGATTTTGATAGGGACGATTGCAGTGGGAATCTGGGGAGCGGTGTTCGCGGTGCCGTTTGGAGCGCTGGGATATATCGCGGCGCGGACCGGCTATTTCCGCTGGGTGGCGCGGCGTCCGGACGATCCGGGATTCGACCGTGAAATGACAGGGGCGGCTGGCTCGAGAAAGGATGGATTTGATGTGTTTTCCGGGAGCTGACGGGGCGAGTGGGTAAGTCCGAAGCAGCGGGACATGCTGCCCCCGGACAGGATTACGCCGGACGGATTGGAGGTGTACCTGGAGGTGATGGAACAGGCGATCTTTCAGGCGGGGATGAGGTGGGAGGTGGTGGACAAGCGGTGGCCGGGAATGGTGGAGGAGTTCGGGGGATTCTAGTCGGAGCGGGTGAGCGGGACGGACGAGGTAGGTATCGAGGGACTGATGGAGGGCGAGCGCCTGATTCGAAACCGGCGCAAGATCGTGGCGGCGGTGGCGAACGAGAGGAAGCTTTTGGAGTTGGCAGCGGAGTTTGACGGTTTCAACAAGTACCTGGAGGCGGCGGCGCTGAAGCGGTATTTCAGCCTTACGGCCGATTTCGGCTGCTATGACTTCTTGTACGCGGTAGGTCGTGAGGTGTCGCCAGATGACGAGTGGCGGAAGGAGATGGAAGCGCGGAGGAAAGGCGGGAAGTAGGGGCCGGAGGCGTAGCCAGGGGGCGTGAGTTCAGGTTGGGAGAGTGGCCCGGCGCCCTGATTTAAGGGGACCGGGCGAGTTCGGTTTCGAGGACGGCGCGGAGGCGGGTAACGATTTCGGGCTGATCAGCTGCGATGTTTTCGTTTTCCAGTGGGTCGCGGTCAAGGTCAAAAAGCATGTCGCCGTCGTCTCGTTTGGATACGACGAGCTTGTAGCGCCCGTCCCAGACGAGATCGAAATTGCGGATTTTGTGTTCGGCTCCCATGCCGCCGCGGTTTTCGAGCCCGGAGAATACGTAGTCGTGGATGGAATCGGCCCTGCCCTCGAGTACGGGCCGCAGGGAGACGCCGTCCATGCGCTGAATGGGATCAGCTCCGGCGTAGTCGAGGAAGGTGGCGGCGAGGTCGATTAGCTGGGTGAGGGCGGGGCTGGCGACGCCGGTCTTAACGCCGGGCCCGGCGATGACGAGGGGGACGCAGAGGGAGGGGTGGTAGTAGGTGAATTTCTCCCAGTCGTTGTGATCGCCAAGCATTTCGCCGTGGTCGCTGGAGTAGATGACGATGGTGTTCTCGAGCTCGCCGCGCTCTTGGATGACATCGAGGAAGCGGGCGGTGTGGCGGTCGATGTTCTCAAGCATGGTGGCGTAGTTGCGGCGGATTTGAGTGTGGGTGGCGGAGTCATATTCGCTGTTGTTGTTTGGCGCGGGAAAGTCGATGTCCGTCCAGCGGTCGTACATGGACTGGGTGACGTCCATGGGCTCGTGGGGACCGGTGTAGTTGATCTGCATGAACCAGGGCTGGTTGGTCGGAAATTCGTTGAGATAACGGACGCAATTGTCGGCTATCCAGTTGTCGCAGTAGGCGTCGTCGGGGAGGGGAGTGGGGTCGGTGCTGGTGAAGCGATGGCGGGAGTTGAGGTCATCGACGTGGACGCGGTCGAGGCCGCGCTCCTGCAGGAAGGCGATGTAGGGGGTCTCGGCGACGGGTTTCCAGTTGGCGGCGCCAGCGTGCTTGCCGCAGTTGTCGATGCCGTCGGTGAATCCCCAGCGATCGAGCCAGCTGGACCCGTCGGCATGCCATTCGGGGGTGCCTTTGTGGAGGTCGACCTTGCCGACGGAGGCGACGCGGTAGCCGGCGTCACGGAGATTCTGGTAGAAGAGGGGCTGGTCTAGAGGGGTGTTGTCGTTGTTGTCGAGAGTGCCGGAGCGGCGGTAGTTGACGCCCTGGGCGAGGGTGGAACGGGAGGGGGCGCAGAGGGGGGAGTTGCAGATGACGCGACTGAAGCGGACGCCGCGATCGGCGAGGCGGTCGAGATTGGGCATGCGGACGGGCAGATCGGGGTTCCAGCCGACCCAGTCGAAACGGTGCTGGTCGGGGAAGATGAAGAGGATGTTGGGCTGGTTGGAGTCTTTCAATTCAGATGCCCCCTTCAGGAGACGCCGAGGCGGGCGAGCTCGGCGGTGAGGATGGTGGACAGGCGGTCGAGTTCGGATGATGGGGACGGAGCGAGGTTGGTGTCTTCGTTGGGGTCGGATCGCAGGTCGAAGAGGAGGGGATCGCCGTTGCGTTGAAGGACGAGCTTGTGGCGGCCGTCCCAGACGAGATCCCAGTCCTGTTCGTTGCTGGGGGTGGTCATGCCGGAGAAGACGAATTCGCGGTGGGTGGACGAGTGGCCTTCGAGGGTTGGGCGGAGGGAGATGGCGTCGGCGTCGGGAAGCTGGCCGGTGCCGGCGTAGTCGAGGAAGGTGGCGGACAGGTCGATGAGGCTGACGAGGGCCTCGCTCTGGACGCCCTGCTGCACGCCGGGCCCGGCGATGATGAGAGGGACAGCGATGGAAGCCTGTTGGGGATGGGTCTTGGCCCAGAGATCGTGGTCGCCGAGCATCTCGCCGTGGTCGCTGGAGTAGACGATGAGGGTGTTGTCAAGTTCGCCGCGGGCGGCGACAGCTTCGATGAGGCGGCCGCATCGACGGTCGATGTTCTCAAGCATGGCGGTGTAGTTCTGGCGGGCGCGGTTGTGGAAGTTGTGGTCGTGTTGAGTGTTGCGGTGGGCATCGGGAAATTCGACATCCTGCCAGCGGGCGTGCATGCGTTCGGTGATGTCGTTGGGTTCGTGGGGGCCGGTGAAATTGACCTGGAGGAACCAGGGGTCGTCCGCCGGAAAATCGCGGAGGACGGCCAGTCCGTTTTCGGTAATCCAGTTGTCGGAATAGGCTTCCTCGGGAAGGGGGCTGGGGTCAGTGTGGCCGTAGTTGGCATGGTCGTCGCCGTGGGGACGGCTCTGGTAATCGGCGACGTGGGCGTGCATGAGGTCGCGGTCGTGGAGGAATTTCGAGTAAGGACCTTTGGGAGTGTCGGCGCAATTCCAGATCATGTCCCATTTGCCTTCGTTGTCGATGCCGTCGGTGAATCCCCATTCGTCGAGGCAGCGCTGCCCGTCTAGACCCCAGTCGGAGGTGAGTTTGTGGAGGTCGAACTTGCCGACGCCGCCGACGCGATAGCCGGAGTTGCGGAGCGCCTGGTAGAAGGTGGGGAGGTCGAGGGGATAGTCCTGGAGATTGTCCTGGACGCCGGTGCGGCGATAGGACCGGGCGGAGGCGAGGCAGGCGCGGGAGGGGGCGCAGAGAGGGGAGTTGACGATGGCCTGCTGGAAGCGGACGCCGCAACCGGCGAGAGCTTCGACGTTGGGCATGCGCACGGGCATGCCGGGGGTGGACTCCATGAAATCCCAGCGGTGCTGATCGGGAACAAGGAAGAGGATGTTGGGTCGGCCGTTAGTGCTGATATGGATTTCCGGTCTGGTAAAAATCCTTAGCCCCGGGAGTTGAAGTCTAGTTTCGGCCGCGGTGGAGGTAAAACGATCGGGAAGGGTGGGGAAAGCGATCCATTAATGACTATTTCAATTTGCTAATTTGTTACATGGGAATGGTTGGAATGGCGTCCGGGCGACTAGAGTAGGATAGCGCCGCCGCTAGGGAGAGAGTTATCCGGAGAATGCCCCGGATAATTACCATGCCGGGGCAGGTGACGGGACCAGAGATGGATGCATTGCCCGCGAGCGGAGACAACTTTCGGAGGGGACCTGATCATATGAGACTGATAAACGGCAGGCAATGGCGGTAGGTTCGCCGGCCTCGGGTGGAACCGGGGCGAGGTCTGAAGGTAACCCGTGGAAGAGACTAGGGCGTCGCCTGGTACCCAATGACGAGGCGGCCTGGGGAATGGCGTTTATCGCGCCGTCGGTGCTGTTCTTCCTGATGTTCATATTGGTACCGGTGGCGCTATCGTTCTGGCTTGGATTCCATCGGTGGAATCCGCTGCGACCGATGACCGAGGCGCAATGGATCGGTCTGGACAATTTCATAGAGCTGGTGACCGACCGAGATTTCATGAGGACAGCGTGGAATACGTTTGTGTTCGTGGTGGGATCAGTGACGTTGATGGTGGTGGGGTCGATACTGACGGCGCTGTCGCTGAATGCGGGAATTAGGGCGTCGGCCATTTATCGTGGCCTGTTTTATTCGCCGGTGGTGACTTCGCTGGTGGCGACGGCGGTGATCTGGCTGTGGATATTCGATCCGCAGTGGGGATTCATCAACAACGTGCTGCGGGAGCTGGGAATCCCGGAGCCGCGGTGGACAGCGTCGCGGGACTGGGCGATGCCGACGGTGATCATTACGTTTGTGTGGCGGGAGGTGGGGTATTTCACGGTGATCTACCTGGCGGCGTTGCAAGGGATACCGGAAGATTTGAAGGAGGCGGCGAAGATCGATGGGGCGAGCCCGTTGCAAGTATTCCGCCACATCACGATTCCGCTGCTGATGCCGGCGACGCTGTTTGTGCTGGTGCTGGGGATTCTGAGGGCGACGCAGAATTCGTTCGCGGTGATCTACGTGATGACTTCGGGTGGGCCGGTGAACTCGACGAATGTGCTGGTGGTGTACTTGTTCCAGTATGCGTTTGAGTTCTTCCGGATGGGATTCGCGAGTGCGGTGTCGCTGTTCATATTCGTGCTGATATTTGGACTTTCGCTGGTGCAGTTCCGCTTGATCGGGCGTAGGACGGAGTTGCTGTAGTGGCGGGCTCGGTACAGGCGGCGCAGACGCAGAGGGCGGTGGCGACGCTGCATTCGAGTCGGTTGAGGTGGACCCGGCGCGGTACGCGGCTGGTGCTCTACATCTACCTGACGGCGGGGGCGCTGCTGGTGCTGATCCCGTATTTCTGGATGGTGAGCGCGTCGCTGAAGACGCCGGGCGAAATTTTCCAGGCGGGGGTGAATTTTTTCCCGACGAGCTTCTATACAGCGAACTACGAGGTACTGTTTGGGGATTATCAAATTGTGCGGTGGCTGGTAAATAGCTTCGTGGTGGGCGGGATCGTCATGCTGACGAACATGACGTTCACGGTGACGGCGGGGTATGCGTTCGCGAGATTGAGGTTCAGGGGCCGGGACTTCATGTTCTTTGTGTACGTTGGCGCAATGATGGTGCCGCTCCAGGTGCGGCTGATTCCGAGCTTCATCATCGTGAAGAACCTGGGCTGGCTGGACACCTACCAGGGGATCGCGTCGATTCAGCTGATCGAGTTTTTCGGGATTTTCTTGATTCGACAGTTTATGTTGAACTTTCCTAGGGAGCTTGAAGACGCGGCGCGGATTGACGGGTGCAGCTGGTTCCGGGTGATGTGGCAGATAATCTTGCCGAATAGCAAACCGGCGCTGGCGGCGCTGGCGATCTTTACATTTACGGCGTCGTGGAATAATTTCCTGTGGCCGCTAGTGGTGATCAATAAACCGGACTGGATGACGATTCAAGTGGGATTGTCGTCCATGAAGGGGGAGATCATTCCCTGGGGAGTCTTGATGGCGGGCACGTTTATATCGGCATTCCCGCTGGCGATTCTCTATATTTTGCTTCAAAGACTGTTTGTGCAGGGTATCGTTACGAGCGGAATTAAGGGGTAGATAGTTTCTGAATCCCGGCTGGGATTCGCGACGGATGAGAATCGGTTTGACCCGGCGTGAGTGCGTTGGGCTTAGTAGTGGGAGACACGATGCGCATATTGAAGGATTTGAGCAGGCGGAAGCTGCTGCGGACCGGCGCCCTGGGCGGCGTTGGAGTCGCGGTGATGGCGGCTTGTGGCGAGACGGTCGAGGTGATCAAGGAAGTCCCGGTAGAGGTCATCAAAGAGGTCGAAGTAGCGGGCGCCACGGTCGTCAAAGAGGTAGAGGTTGAGGTAGAGGTACTCAAAGAAGTTGAGAAGATCGTCGAAGTCGAGGTTGAAGTCGCGGGCGAGACCACGGTGGTCGAGAAGATCGTCGAGGTAGAGGCCGACGTTGTGACGACGTCAGTGAACGCGTGGTTTAACCAGTCGACGCAGATGGCGAACTTCGAGGAGAAGGTGGTGAAGCACTACCACCGGGCGCAGAGCCTGTTCCGACTGGAATCGATCCTGGTTCCGAATAACGAGCTGACGACGAAGATGACGGCGGCGATCGCCGGCGGAGAGCCACCGGACGTGGTTCGGATTGGCGGCGGCACGCTGACCAACGCTTTCTTCCGCCAGGGCGTGCTGTACGACATCGACCAGTTCGATCCGTCGGTGCGGGACAATGAAGACATTGTGCAAGCGATCCGTACGACACTGATCTGGAACGACAAGATCTGGGCGATGCCGGTAAACAGCGGGACGAACGCGCTGTATTACAACCGGAATCTCTACGATGCGGCGGGGATTGGAGACCCGCCGACAACCTTTGAAGGAATAGTGGAGAACGCGGCCAAGATTCAGAGTCTCGGGGCCGACGCCGATGGCAACCCGGTGGTGGGTATGGAATGGCCGAGCCAACCGAAGCAGGGAACGCCGAACAGCATGTTCGGCGTATATTTTGGGCATGGCGCCTTTGGAGTGGATGAGAGCGGTACGAAAGCGCTCTTAGATTCGCCCCAAATGCTGGCTGCCCTGACCTGGCTGAAGGAGAACTTTGTCGATACCGGAACGATGCCGATCAAGCAGAACCTGAATGAGCCCGGGATGACCAATGACTTTGGCACCGGCCTCGTGGGGCAGTACGTGGCCTATCCGTCTCGATTGCAGAACGCGATTGAGAATCTCGGTGGCGACGTCGGTCTGACGACGCGAATGCCGGCCGGTCCATTGGCGGATTTCCTGCCTATCGGTTTCGGTGATCTTGCGATGCCGACGAATGCTGCCAACACCGAGGGTGGCTGGCACTTCACGGACTTCATTGGCAACGACCCGGAGAACGACTCGATCTGGTGCGCGGCGTTCGGTCAAATCCCGCCCCGATACTCGTATCGGGACTCGGTCACGTTCTCGGCTTACCGGAAGGGGAACCCGGGCACGCAGCCGTTTATCGACGGTCAGAAGTCCGCGTTCCCCCAGTACTGGGGACCGGCCACGAACCAAATTTGGACGGAACTGGGCAAGGCACAGGAAGCGATCATCTTCGGCGAGGACCCGGCTACGGCGCTGGGGATCGCGCAGAAGTCGGCGCAGGAATCGCTGGACCTGGCGCTGGAGACGGACGAGGCGACGCCGCGGACGTTCCCGCCACTCACCGGCGGCTACGAGAACTAGGCTCGCCACTGGCTGCATGAAGGTCGGAGAGTTTCAGCGGGCCGCGCACCTTCCGGTGCGCGGCCCGTTTAGCTTTCGGGCCTGTGGCCGGAGGTTGTGGGCTTTGGGGGGGTGGGGGATGGGTGGGGGTGGTTGGCGGGCACTTCGGGAGGAAGCGACGTGCTGCAGATCGCCGGAGTGAAGGGCTAGTCGCTGCCGGGTTTCCAGGCGGGAATGCCGTGGCCGGAGTCGGCGGCGGCGATGAGGAGGCGGTCGCGCTGGCTGGCGCGGATGCGCTGGTCGAGGTCGTCGGGATCCCAGTCGGTGAGTAATTCCGTGAGAAGGCGCTCTTGAACGTCGGCGTGCGCTGAATCGTCGGCGAGGTTGGTGAGTTCGTCGGGATCGGAGTCGAGGTCGAAAAGCTCCAGGGAATCGTTGTGGTAGTAGTTGATTTTATGAGAGCCGCGGCGGAGCATGCGGGCGGGGGCGACAGCCCCGACGGCGAAGTATTCGGAAATGGCGTAGCCCGGAGATTCGGGGGCATCGCCGCGTAGCAGAGGTGCCAGGTTGGTTCCGGTCAGCTCGGGGAGGTCGGCGCCGGCGATGTCAAGGATGGTGGCGCTGAGGTCGACAAGGGAGGTGATCTGATCGATACGGCGGCCGGCGGCGACGTGGCCGGGCCAGCGAATGATCATGGGTATGTGGGAGGAGTGCTCGTAAAAGCTCTGTTTGTTCCAGAGGCCGTGTTCGCCGTTGAGCTCGCCGTGGTCGGAGACGTAGACGACGAGGGTGTCTTCGGACTGGCCGCCGGCGTCGAGAGCGTCCAGAACCTGGCCGATACGCTCGTCGCAGAAAGTGACGAGGCCGTAATAACCGGCGCGGGCGCGGGCGGTCTTTTCCGAGTCGATGTCGTGGAAGTCGAACCAGTCGCCCATGTGGAGGTTGTGGGAATGGAGGGTTTTTTTGTGGGAAGGGATGCCGGGCTGGTCGGCGTGGTCGGGAAAGTACCGATCCCAGTATGGCTGGCGGGCGATCAGGGGGTTATGGGGGGTAATGAAGGAGGCGCACAAAGCCCAGGGTTGGTCGTGGCGTTCGGGTTCGGCGAGATAGGCGGCGGAGCGGATGGCGACTTCGTCGTCGTATTGCTGGTAGACGTAGTCGCCGGGTCCAGATTCATCGAAAGCGGAACGGTCCATGGCGGCGCGCGAAATATCGAGGGAATCCCAATTGGCGATGAGGTGGGGGTTGCCGCTGCCGTGGACATCGCTGAGGAGTCGGCGCTGGAATCCGTGCATCTGATCGGGGCCGATGAAATGCATCTTGCCGCAGAGAGCGGTCTCGTAACCGGCGGAGTTGAGGCCGTGGGCCCAGGTGGGTTGATCACTGCCGAATGGCGTGCCGTTGTCCCAGGCGGCGATCTCGCTGACGAGCCTGCCGGTCATGAAGGAGGCGCGCGACGGGGCGCAGATCGGAGAGTTGCAGTAGGCGTTATCGAAGGTGGCGCCTTCGGTGGCGAGACGGTCGATAGCCGGGGTGTGGAGGAAAGGGTGGCCGTAGGCGCCGCTCCAGGCGGCGGAGTGCTGGTCGCTCATGAGGACGAGGATGTTCGGCGGCGATGGCATTAGCAGGGGCCTCGGGATCGATAGGGGGACGGGATGGGTGGGGTCAATCTCCTCCGGCCCAGGCCGGGGTGTAGGGCTGGCCGCCCATGGAGCGGTTGATGAGCATCCGGTCCTGTTGACCGGTGATAATGTCGGCCTTGATGGCTTCGGCGTCCCAGCCGCCCAGGATGGCAGCGGTCAATTCGGCGACGGTGGCGGCGTGGGTGGGATCGGCTGCGAGGTCGGCCAACTCGTCGGGGTCTTCCTCGAGATCGAATAGCTCGGGTGGATCGTCGAGGTAGTAGTTGAGCTTGTAGCGGCCGCGCCGCAGCATGCGGCCGGGGGTGGTGGTGCCGTGGGCGTGATATTCGGAGAAGGCCTCCCCGTCGTCGTCTTCGGCGTCGCCGCGGAGCAGCGGGACGAGGCTGACGCCGTCGGTGTCGCCAGGGTCAGCGCCGGCGACGTCGAGCATGGTCTGGACGAGGTCGAGGAGGGAGGTCACTTGGTTGTGACGGGAGCCTGGCTTGACGACGCCGGGCCAGCGGACGATGAGCGGGACGCGGGTGGAGGGGTCGTAGAAGGTGCACTTGTACCAGAGGCCGTGCTCGCCGAGGCTTTCGCCGTGGTCGGAGGTGTAGACGACGATGGTGTTGTTGGCGAGGCCGTTGGCGTCGACGGCGGCGAGGATTTCACCGATCTTGTCGTCGCCGAATTCGGTGAGGCCGTAGTAGGCGGCGCGGGCGACGCGGATTTGCTCTTCGGTGATGTTCTCGGCCTGGAAGTGATCGCGAAGGCGATGGGTCTGGGGGTGGCTCTCATCGAGGGGAAGGGCGGGAGTGCGAGGGAGGTCGGCGTGCTCAGGGTAGTAGCCGTAGTAATACTCGGGGCGAACGCGGAATGGAAAGTGTGGGGCGAAAATGCCGACGCACAGGGCCCAAGGCCGCTCGTGGCGGTCGCCGTCGAGTAGATAGGTGACGGCGCGATGGGCGGCTTCGTCGTCGAATCGCTGGTGGACGGTGTCGCCGGCACCGGTGTCTTTGGTGAGGCGATCGCTGACTGCCAGGGGATCGGCCAGCTTGCCGGTGGTCCAATCGGGGAGGTTGGTGTGATA
>CAZBZS010000039.1:0-4871 GCA_964496475.1 uncultured Chloroflexota bacterium
CGTCGGGTCGCCGCGCCCAATCCTCAACCAGTTCGAACCGGTAGTCGCCGCTGCCGTAGATCATGCCGAATCCTCCTCTTGGTCCTTTGCTCGAACCCGCGCGAACGTATCGGCAACAGCCCCACGCTCGCCTCTCGCCGTCGGGTGAAGGACGAAATCCGATGGCGGACCGGAGGTCGCATGCGCCGGGTCGGGCCGCGGCGCAGAACCGCTAGATATTGGTACGAGTTTGGCCCCCGTCTACGTTGATGCAGGCGCCGGTAACCAGACTGGCCCGTTCCGAAGCCAGGAACGCCACCACCGCCGCGATCTCCTCGGGCTTGCCGAAGCGATCCATGGGGAAGTCTCGCTCCAGAAACGCGGCCATGCCGTCCGGGTCTTCACGGATGCCCTTTTCCCAGCCGCCACCGGGGAACAGGATCGAGCCGGGGGCGAGGGCGTTGACGAGGATACCCTCCGCCGCAAGCTCTCTAGCCATGCCCTTGGACAGGCTGTTCATCGCCGACTTGGAGGCATTGTACGCTGGATTGCCGCCGGCTTCGCGGCCGTAAATCGAAGTGATATGGACGATCCGCCCCCAGCCCTGTTCTTTCATGTGGGATATCGCCGACCGGCTGGCCCGCACAGCCGCCAACAGGTTGGTGTTAATGCTGTCGGTCCACTGCTCGTCGGTCGATTCCTCCACGTTGGGGTCGCCGAAGCCGCCGCCGACATTGTTGACCAGCACGTGGATAGCGCCGAGTTCTACGACCGTCCGCGTCACGGCCTCAACCGGGGCCTCGGCGGTGCTCATGTCGACCTCGATAGTCAGGCCCCGCACTCCCCTCGACTCAATTTCGGACAGCGTGTTGGCAAGATCGTCTCCTCCGCGGGCCGTTATGGCTACGTGACAACCTTCATCAGCCAATTCGTGGGCGATAGCTCGACCGATCCCCCGACTACCGCCCGTTACCAGAGCTACTTTGTCCTTCAGGCCCAGATCCATTTCCACCCTCCTGACCCTGCCGCAGGCCGCCGCAGGAGTCTGATTATGCACTTCGTCTCCATCAGAACCAAGAACGCAACGGCTCCCTGCGGTGATGCCGCCCGGGCCACCCCGAGGTCCCGCGACACTGATGCCAGGGAAGCGCAGCGCGGCCCCCAAGGCAACGCCCCCTTCAGGCCCTTTGTGTGGTCGATAGCAGGGCGGCGGTCCGCTCGTGCCCGACGGCGAGGTCCTTGTGAGGCACCGGCAGGTAGGGCTGCAGCTCCGTCCAAGCGTGTTCGTCCTCGAGGGGCTCTGCATTTGTGAAGATGATTCGCGTGGTGTAGTCGGCGATCTCCTGCAGGCACCAGCGGTACCGGTAGAAGCGGAACCGGTCCGGCTGGACCGGGGGTGAGCCGGCGGCTTCGAAGTATGCCAGCAACACAAGTTCCAGCCGGTCGTCGGCATAGGAGGAGAGATCGCGTTCGCGCGGTCCGAGCGCGACTTCGCCCCAGTCGATCAAGTGCAGGTTGCCGTCGGGCGCGACAATGACGTTGTCCAGGTTGGGATCTCCGTGGGTGATCACGAACTCCGGAGAGAGCGTGCGCATCTCCTTTCCCAGATCGTCGAAGCCATCCATGAAAGCGGTCAGATCGGCCGCTTCGGCGAGGAGCAACCGCCGCAGGTCGTCTGACCGCGGGCCGGTCGGGGACGCCCCGTCGCGCGCCCAGGCAAGCGCGTCCGCAATCGGCCGGCGGAACCGGTTGGCGAAGCTCGCGTGCGGCGGGTCCAGCGCGCGCACCGCGTCGGCGCCGGCGTGGATCTCGGCCAGCAACGCTCCCAGTCGCGCGAACGAGTCATCCGAAGGGGTGCGCACCCGAGCGGTTTCACCCTCCATATAGGGGAAAAGCGCGATCCGGTAGGACTCGATGGCGGCAGTGAGCGTGCCGTGCCGGGTCGGGCGGGCGGCGACGATCGACGCCAGGCCACCGCTATCGCGCAGCGCGGCGGCGATGCTCAGTGAGCGTTCCAGGTCGCACCCGTCCCCCGGTCGCTGCAAGCGGAGCAGGAATCGCTCGCCGGCGGCCGAGTCCACGACGAAATTGAACGACTCCTCGCCCTTCGGCAGGAACGCTAACGAGCCGGCCTGCACGCCGTACTCAGCGCGCAGGCAATCGGCCAGGGTCTTCCGGTCCAGACCGGACGTATCTAGTTTCAACGGGTTCGCTCATTCCGTGTGCGCGGACCGCGGTGGGAGCCACCATTGCCCCGGATCGGATTCTGCCGCACAATCATGCCCTGAATCTTCGCGCCGGGTGGCGGTGAACATCGCTGCCGGGTGGCCAAGCAGGGAGTTGAGAAATGGGAATCCTGGAACGTTTTTCGTTGGAGGGGAAGACCGCGGTTGTGACCGGCGGGGGCACCGGAATCGGCCGGGGATTCGCGCTGGCCCTGGCCGAGGCGGGCGCCGACGTCGCGATCGCCGGCCGCACCGCCGCCACCATCGAGGCCGTCGCGGCCGAAATCGAAGCGCTGGGTCGGAAGGCGCTGGCGCTGCCCACCGATGTGCGCTCGAAGGTGGAAGTCGATGCCATGGTGGACGCGGTCGTCGCTGCCTGGGGAACGCTGGACATCGGCATCAACAACGCCGGTACCGGCCGGCACATCGTGGCCGACGAGATCGACGAGGAAGAGTGGGCCCGGGTGCTGGACACCAACCTGAAGGGGCCGTTTCTGTGCTCGCAGGCCGAGGCGCGGGTGATGCGACCGCGGGGTCACGGTAAGATCATTAACAACGCCTCGATGTCGGGCAGCATCGTCAACCGATCGCACGAGCAGACGCATTACAACGCCTCCAAGGCGGCGCTGATCCATCTGACGAAGTCACTGGCCGCCGAATGGGCCCCGGCCGGGATCAACGTGAACTCGATCAGCCCCGGCTACATCATGGCCGGCGGGGCCGGCTCGGCGCGGATGGCCAGCATGCACGACGACTGGCGGCGCGACACCCCGCTTGGCCGGCTCGGGGAGGTTGAGGATTTGCAGGGAGCGCTGGTCTTCCTGGCCTCGGATGCGTCGAATTGGATCACCGGCCTCGACCTGATCGCCGATGGCGGATATGTGATCTGGTAGCGCCCGACGCGGCCAGTCGGGCGGGCCGCGGAGATGCCAGGGGGAAGGTTCGCTTTGGCGATATCACTGGCCTATCATTCAGGCCTGTAAGGACGGACGGGCGACAGGCCGGTTCGGCCACCTAGCGAATCGAGCGAGCAATAAACATTCGATCGGTTACCACTCTCTCGTTCAATCCGGGGACCTACGCCGACGGCGCCGACGGCGCCTACAGCGAGAGCTCATTCAACTACTGTTACGTGAAGATTGAGACTGACGATGGGTTGGTGGGCTACGGCGAATGCTCGCTGATACCTGGAGCGGTGGAGGGGGCCGTGGACACGATTGGCGAGTATCTGCACGGGCATGACGCGCGCCGGATCGAGGAGATCTGGTCGAGCATGTACTACATGTGGCACAACGTGCGCGGTGGCGTGATTTTTTCGGCGGCAATGAGTGGAATCGATATTGCCCTGTGGGATATTAAGGCTAAGGCTGCTGGTTTGCCGATCTACGAGATGCTGGGTGGACCGGTGCGTACGAAACTTCGCTGTTACCTGGGAATCGGTGGGGCATCGGTTGACGAACTTGTTGTCAACGCCAGGGCAGCGGTTGCAGATGGATGGACAGCGATGAAGTTTGATCCGCTTCCGGCTGCAGGTTTTCACCTATCGCCTTCTGCGTTCGAAGGGGCAGTCGAGAAGGTTGGGGCTGTACGAGCGGCGGTGGGTGCGGATGTAGAACTGATGGTAGAAACCCATGGCCGTCTCAACCTGGCATTAGTGCGCAAGCTGGCGGAGCGTATTCACGAGTTCAAGCCTATGTTTCTGGAGGAGCCGGTGGGGCCGGAATACACGGAAGCGATCGAGAAGCTCTCACAACAGACAACTGTGCCGTTGGCGACCGGCGAGCGACTCTACAGCCGGTGGGATTTCCGTGAGCTGTTCCAACGGCAGGCGGTGGCCTACGCCCAGCCCGATATCGCGCATGCCGGGGGGATATCTGAATTGCGCAAGATCGCCAGCATGGCCGAGGCGTACGGTATCGCCATGGCGCCACACACTCCGTTCAGCCCGCTGAACTTTGTGGCCGAGGCCCACGTGGACGCTTCCATCCCCAATTTCCTCATTCAGGAAGCTGGCCACTTCGATATCCCCGGCCTCTTGAGAGAGCCGGTCCGCATCGTGGACGGGTACTACGAACTGCCATCGGGGCCGGGGCTCGGGGTGGAGCCGGACGAGGACTTCATTGCGGCCCACCCGCCGCGGCCAGTGGAGCCGGAGCGCTGGCGGGAGCAGTCGATGGGGCGACCTTACACGATTGCCGGTGGGGAGGCCGATCGGTAGGCCCGGGGCGACAAGGCAACGATCCGGTTGGCGGGCCACGATGGTCTCGCTGCTCAGCAGGAGGGGATTCGATGGCAGCGATTCGGATGGGAATCATCGGTTGTGGCAACTTCATGGGGGTCCACATCCCCCGCCTACTGGACATGGACGAAGTGGAGATCGTGGGCCTGGCCGATCCGAGCCCTGATTCGATCGCCCGGATGAAGGAGCAGTTCCCAGGGGTCGCCGATGTGCGCGAGTTCGCCTCACACCAGGACCTGCTTCGCGAGGCCACGCCGGACGCGGTCGAAATTGCCTCACCGCACAGCTTTCATTTCCAACAGATCGTGGACGCGCTCGACGCCGGCTGCAACGTCCTGACCGAGAAGCCGCTGGTCCGCACGGCCGCGGAGGGCCAAGAGGTGCTGGCCCGACGCGACCGGCCCGGTAAGATCCTGCTGATTTCCTCC
>CAZBZS010000039.1:4881-21273 GCA_964496475.1 uncultured Chloroflexota bacterium
CAGCGCCATTTCACGTCGATCGATTGCTACATACGCGACCAGATTGCGGCCGGAGCTATCGGCCGCATCCAGTTTGTCCGCGGGCTCCAGAACCACGGCTGGTACTGGGAGCAGCGGGGACAGTGGCGCCAAGACCCGAAGCTCTCCGGCGGGGGCCAGCTGATCGACTGGGGAAGTCACATGATGGATTTCGTTATGCATGCGACCCGGCAACGCATCGCGGCGGTGATGGCCTACGAGAACCGCTATGACCTGGAAGTGGATGTCGACATGTCTATCAGCGCGCGGTTTGAGGATGGGGCCATCGGCAGTTTCATGCACGTCGGCAACGCCGCCACGCCCTCCGGGGAGGACCTAGGCTTCTACGGGAGCGAAGGCACGCTGCTGGTGCGTTCCGTCGACTATTCGATTGACGGCCAGCTTGTGCAATACGACGCGAACAGCGAGAAGGTCCCGATCGGAGACCTGCCGGCAGAGTCCAGCCCCGATCGCAATTTCGTCGACGCCATCCTGGGGCGCGATGAAGTGCACTCGACCGGTGAAGGCGGGCTGGCGGTGCTGCGGGTCAACGAAGCCTGTTGGGAATCGGCCCGGACCGGGCGCGAGGCGGAGGTGAACTGGCCGGGCCCGTCGTCATGAGCCGGAACGGGGCGGTCCGGCCGGGATCGGCCGCCCGAGCCGGCGGCGTGGGTCCGCGAGCACATTCTTGAGAATACGATCCGCACCGCAGTTGGAATAGCAGATGCCCAAGGAGGAATTCGCAATGGCAGCGACGGGTGAGAAACCGGTTCGAGTTGCACTGATCGGCTGCGGCCGGCATGCCAGCAGTTGCATCCATCCCAGCCTGCCCTATTTACCTGAGCTTGAAGTCGTGGGCGTCTGTGATCTGGACGAGTCCCTCGCTCGCGAAACCGCTCGCAACCTGGATACATCCGCCATCTACACGAACATGGATAGCATGTTGTCCGAGGAGCAACCCGACGCGACCATCGTCGTCGGACCGGGCGGCATGCATGCCGAAGTTGGCCTGGCTTGCCTTGAGGCGGGATTCCACCTGTTCGTCGACAAGCCGCCGGCGCTGAACCCGCGAGATGCCCGCCGGTTGGCCGCCGCCGCCGCCCAACACAACCTGATCGGACAGGTCGGCCATAACCAGCGCCACTCGCCGGCTATCCGTACCGCCCGGCACATCACCGATTCGGCCGAATTCGGCGAGCCCACCACGGTCATCACGAAATACGGTGGCTGGATTCCGGAGGAACCGCGCTGGGGACTGAGCCCTCTCCTGGGCGGCCTGCTGTATTTTCACTCGATCCACGCGGTGGACACGGCCCGCTTCTTCATGGGTGACATCCGGTCCGTATCGGCTTACCAGGTGAGTGGGATCGAGGTGAGCGGCGGCGGGCCGATCGCGGTGATACTGGAATTCGTCAGCGGTGGGCTGGGGTTCGTCGATCTGAATACATCCACGCCCTACTACCAGATGAGAACGATAGTTGCCGGTAGCGCCGGCACCAGCGTCGAAGTGGTGGATCTGAACCGGGTTGAGTACCTGATGCCGCCGGAGGCGGCGGGGAAAAGAGGAGTGGTTCCGGCCGAGCCCGAACTGGCCGATTTTCACAACGTCATTCCCAGTTTTAACTGGACTGTGCCACGTTATTACCCCATGGAGAAGGCCTTCGGGTACGTGGACGAATTGGCGTCCTTCGCCCGCGCCGTCCACACCGGCGAGCCTTCCAGTCCCACGCTGAGTGACGGCTACGAGAACCTCCTAGCACTCGAAGCCATCGCCCGGAGCATCGAGACCGGCGCGCCGGTGATCATCGATGAGATGCGGGAGGAGCTGGGCTAGCTACGTCTGCCGTAGACAATTCTCCGGTCCACCAACGGGGTTAGGAGATCCAGGATCAGCATTGCCCCGGCCACTGCAAGGACCAGGACAAACCCAATCCCTTGGATAAGAGCGTAATCAGTGTGTCGAATCGCCTCCCGGAGGATCCAACCGATGCCCGGATAGTCAAAGATCACCTCTACTAGCAGTGACCCGGAGACGATCTGTCCGAAGGTTATAGCCATCATCGTGACTTGCGGCAGCATGGCATTTCTCATGGCATACCGGAAGAATATGCGCATAGGCGCCAGTCCCTTAGCCTCGGCCATGATCATGTAATCATCATCGAGGTTTGTAATCATCATCGCGCGCATCGTGATAGTCCAAAATCCGACTGAAGCCAGCAAGATTGATATCGCCGGTAATGTGCCGTGATGTACGACATCAATCACGAATGCCGGACTCAACTCTACGTTGGTGGCCATCGAGTAACCTCCGCCAGGCGGAAAAATTGGCCAGGTGAAGGAAAACAGGAATACCAGGATGAGACCAAGAAGGTAGTACGGTATGGCCATCAGCGGCATGAGGAGCGGTGTCAACATCCTTAGCCGGCGCGGGGCTCCTGACCACCCGAGAATAGCCCCAAGAAGATTCCCCAATATAAATGCTGCAGTGGAGGAGATGGCGAGCAGGCCTATGCTCCACGGGAGCCGCATCTGTATATGCCGAGCTACGTCACTGGGGAAATACACAATGGATGGGCCTAGATCTAGTCGTAATGCATCTAATAGAAAGGAACCGTATTGCTCGGCGATCGGACGATCCAGGCCAAAACGTTCCTGGGCCGCCTGGCTCTGTACAGGGGAGCCCCGTGCTATACGCGGAATGACAAAGATAATCGAGGCTGCAAGCCAGATGACCAGAAGGAACATCCCAACCCTGGCGAGCAGATAGCCAACAGGCATTAAGACGCCATGCTCACAGCAGAAATAACTGCGTCAACGGTGGCGAACAATTCATTACAGGATTCAAAGAACGCCATTTCTCAGGAACTTCTTGATGTGAGTTCGGTTTCTTCCCACGGTAGATAGGCAAGGCGTAAATGTGTGCTCCCATAGGGTAATAATGTAATTGTCGATATCCGCTCACTCAGGTCTAGGGATTTATACGGCATGCTTGGTGTTTCCGGGTGCAGGTGGTCTCCTTCCAGCTGCCAGTTCTTTACTTTTCGGACTTGGACCTTCAGTCCGATTGGAGCATTACGTCTGTCCCAAGGATTTGCATTCTTGGATACTCTCCGTCGCACAGGACAAATGAGGATTCAGGGTTGTCCGTGTCTATCAACAGACCTACGTTCCAGCCGCTTCTACGTTTTGGGAGTAGCGGGTAGCTAAGGGGTACGGCGCCAATCCAACGGCGTACTAAGAATCTGCTACCTATTAATACGCTGTCTTCTGCTCAATACTTGGCCGCGCTCCCTTGTGGCATTCCAACCACTTAAGTCTGAAGAGCTCTATACACGCCGTCGTAGGCGGGGATTGGCCAGTTCATCTAGGCCATGACTGGTGAGGAACAGGCCGATGAAAAGGAATACGATCACCACAATGGGTTAAGCCCACCACCACCACATTCCAAGAATTACGGCTGAGTGCAACTGCGACCAGAAGATGGTCATACCCAGGGTATTTGTAGTCTGCGGACCCAGGCCGAGGACTTCAAGGCCGACAGCAAACAGGATCGCCGTGGAGACAGCCGCAACAAAGCTTGCCCCCAAGTATGGAAGCATGTTGGGCATGAGCTCTTTGAATATGATTTCCATGGAAGACATGCCATTAAAACGCGCTATTGGAACAAAGGCACGCTCGCGCATACTCAGTACTTGGGCGCCGATGGCGCGGGTCGTTCCTGGCCAGGCAAGCAGGGCGATGATGACTGCCATAGTCTCGACCGACATAAATTTAACCTGGCTGGCGATCGTAATCAGGATGAGCAGGGCAGGGATGGTTAGGGTGACGTCGGTAACGCCTCGTACTGATGCTCCAATCGGTCCCCGGAAAAACCCCTGTACAAAACCAAGTGTCGAGCCAATGATTAGCGCCATTAGGCCGGCAACCACCCCCACCTTCACTGTTTGCGGAGTGCCAACGATGATTATTGCCATCATGTCGCGGCCAAAACTATCTGTGCCGAGTAGGTGTTTCGATGACGGAGCTAGTTCCCTGTCAAATGCGGTGGTGCGAGTGGCGTCCTGGTCGATCAGGAATGGTGCTATTAGGCCGAATAGGATTACTATTGATACCATCGATAAACCGACGATCAGCGATGGATTTCGTCGGGCATATCCAGCCCACTCGCGTCGCCGGCTCCAGCGTTTTGGTCTGCTAGATTCTGCCGTGTTCACCAATGCCACTATTACCGGCCATATGTGATTCTCCGGTCAACCAGAGGGTAAATAAAGTCAAGGATTAGCATTGCCAGGGCCACCGATAGAATTAGTACAAATACGATTCCTTGTATCATGAAGTAATCCATAGACCGGATTGACTGCCAGAGAATCCAGCCCATTCCCGGGTAGTCGAATATGACTTCGACCAGAACCGATCCGGCGATGATGCTGCCGAAAGTGAGGGCCAGTCCAGTCACCTGCGGCAACATGGCATTGCGCATGGCGTAGCGGAAAAAGATGCGGTGTGGTGAGAGTCCCTTTGCTTCTGCCATGACCATGTAGTCCTCGCCCATGTTGGTAATCATCATCCCTCGCATTCCCAGCATCCAGAACCCGGTTACCGACAGGATGATAGACATGGCAGGGAGTATGGCATGCCACAAGACGTCGAGAGCGAATGCCGGGCTAAGCTCGATAGTGGATCCGATGCTATATGCGCCGCCCATTGGGAATATCTTGAGGTAAAAGGCCAAGACGAACATCATGATTATTCCGAGAAGATAATACGGAATTGCGGCGAACGGCATCAGCATTGGCATCAGCCACCTGACCTTCTTAGAAGACCCGGGCCAGCCAACCAGAGCGCCCAGAACATTGCCAACAACAAACGAAATGATCGTTGACATTATTAGGAGTCCGAGGCTCCAGGGTACTCGCATCATGATCTGGCGGCCTACATCTGACGGGAAATAAGATATGGAAGGCCCAAAATCGAACCGGGAGACATTCGATAAATAAGTAAAGTACTGCTCGATCATGGGCCGATCCAGCCCCAGGCGTTTACGGTAAGCAGCCACGACTTCGGCCATGTTTGTGCTGCGAATCCCCAGTGCCTCCAGCTGGGCAAACTGAGCTTGAATGGGGTCGCCCTTGGCCAGTCGGGGAATAACAAAATTGATCGATGCTGCTGCCCAGACTATGAGGACAAACATGCCAAGGCGCCTGAGGACGTATCCCAGTGACATCTGATTACCCGCTTATTCCCTACTTATAAGTCCAGACCCACTATTCTCAACTGAGCCCGAATTATAGCCTTTGCCGAGTAGCAAAGTCTTGCCTGTGGGGAAGCGTCGGGTTAGAGTGACCGGACCCTATCCGCGGGGGAGCCCGGGTAGGTTGTTGAGCGAAGGGAGGTCTCAGCGTAGTGAATACAACAGGTTTTAGCAGGCGGAAGTGGTTAAAGGTCTTTGGAGTTGGTTCAGTAGCGGCCGGGGGGTCGGCACTTCTAGCTGCCTGTGGAGATCCGGAGGTCATCACTGAGAAAGTTGTGGTGAAAGAGGAGGTCATCAGGGAAGTAGAGGTCGTCAAGGAAGTCCCGGTAGAGATCATCAAAGAGGTTGTCGTAGAGGTTGAGAAGGCCGCCGCTCCTGCAGCAGCAGGAGGTGCTACGCCGGCACGAACCCATGTTCCGCGAAATCGGACCCTGATAGCCGAGAACATCTCCAATCGTAACGCGAACCCGGAGGTCTTCAATCCTTACAGCAACAGCATGCTGATGCATACGGGTTCACAGCAACTCATGATTGAAGCACCTACGTACGTCAACCTGGAGACCGGTAAAATTGAGGGTTGGCAGGTTGAAGATTGGCGATATAACGACGATTACACCCAGATGGAGATGAAGGTTCGTGAGGGCGTCGAATGGTCTGATGGAACGCCATTCACGTCTAAAGACATTGCCTTCACACTCAACATGCTTCGAGAAGCAAGCGCTGACGTACGAAGAGCGGGTGAAGCGGCCGAGTGGTACAAGAATATAACGACAGATGGTGACCACAAGGTAACCATTGAGATGAACAAGCCGAACCCTCGTCTGTTGCCGCTGCTGTTCGCCTCGCTTTACTGGTGCACCTACTTCGTTCCGGAGCACATCTGGAAGGACGTAGATCCTGCAACGTTTACGAACTACGACCCAGATAAGGGATGGCCCGTTTTCACCGGTCCGTATACATTGACCTCTACTACCGAGTTAGAGACTGTGTGGGACCGCAATGACAACTGGTGGGGTGCCAAAGCCAAGCCACCAATTGGGGGAAACGACCGCAAGACTCCCCTGTCTCTGCCAGATCCTGAAAGAGTGATCTTTGTTGGCATCGGGACCGAAGAGAAGCGGGCAGCCATGGCTATATCGGGGGGGATGGATACGTTCTGGCACCTCCCTCGGGGCCTTTACGAGAAGATCAACGAGGAAAACCCAAATATTAAGGCGTTCTTTACTGAACTGCCATATGCCTACTTTGACCCGGCACCAAGGCACCTGGCCTTCAATCTAAAGGCGGCGCCGTTCGATAACCGGGACGTTCGCTGGGCCATTTCCTACGCGGTCGATCGGGAAAAGATCGTGGAGTTTGCTTACGAGGGCATTACTACTCCGACAGATGTTTTCTTCCCGTTGACGCCTGCTATGAACTCGTTTCGCACGGGCGCCGGTGACCTTCTCGAGAAGTACCCGGCAGGTGATTTCAACCTCGATAAGAGTGCTGAACACATGGCCGCTGCGGGTTACGAGATGGGCGATGATGACCTCTGGGTTGATGGCAGCGGCAATAACGTCGTGATGCAGATCCACGTACGTGGCGGTGAGGCTGACCAGGAGCGAGTTGCTCCTATTCTGGCCGATCAGCTTCGGGTTGCTGGTTTTGATGCGACCTTTAAGATCACCGAGGCCGGTGCCTTTTTCGACGGTATAGCCCGCGGGGATATTTTGACCAATATGCAGCTGGTTGGCGGCGACACCGTCAACGTGTCCGATCCGTGGGGCACTTGGCGACTTCTACACAGCAGGCATTCGGCGCCAATTGGTGAGGTTGCTAGCGGACAGCGTTCACGGTTCGAGAATGCTGAGTTCGATGCAATCGTAGATCAGATGTCCGGCATGCTTATGGATGATCCAGAGTACGCGAACTTGTTCCGCGATTCCTGGGAGATCATTCTTCGGGAAATGCCGATAGTGTCCTTAGTCCAGACTGCGTTGTTGACTCCTAACAACTATGAGTACTGGTCGAACTGGTCTGATAACGAGAACAATTATCAGGCACCATCACAATGGTGGGGATGCTTCCTCCATTCCGTTTTGGGAATAAAGGCTGCTACGTAGTTAAGTAGTCTCTGCCGGGAGATTTCGATTCGTCGGAATCTCCCGGCGGTCTGCTTGGGTGGCTGGTGCTCGATTGGTCCGGGTGGAATTGTCAAATTTCGGTCGGTAAGAAGGGCATTGGTCGCTGGGCTTTAAGGGAGGGATTTGTGCAAAATCATCATCTCGACGGTAATCTTCGCCCTGTGGGTAGGCGGGCTCTTCTAGCGGCTGTTGCTTTAGCAGCTGTTGCTGCCGGATGTGGGGCCTCTCCAGAGGCTTCACCAAATGCGGGGCCTGATGGTGGTGCAACACCGGAGCCAACAGTTGGCTTTCTGGATGATCCTGAGCTTAGCGCTGATAAGCAGCATGACATGTTTTTTGAAAAAGGTGGGAAAAACCAGGGCTATCCGACTCCGGCCTATGGGCGTGGCGATGGGCGACCGGAGGACGCTGATGATGATTGGTAGCGTTTGAACCAGCAGACGGTAGTCCCTGGCTGGCTAAGGCTAGAGGATCCACAAAGAATGTGTGCTTACAAGGGAAAGAAGTTTCTTGGGTTATAGATGTGCTCTAGGGATGTCCTGGATTTAGTGTCATGAGTAATGCTGCTGTTCTTACGGTTAACGACCTCAGAGTGTATTACGATACTGACGCAGGTACGGTGAAGGCAGTGGACGGGGTCAGTTTCGATCTGCAACCCGGTGAGCGCCTGGGCCTGGTGGGCGAATCAGGCTCCGGCAAGAGCACGCTGGCGCTGGCGCTGATGCGCCTCCACAAGCCGCCGGCCCGCATTGCCGGGGGTGAAGTTCTGCTGAAGGGTACCGGCGACGTGCTAAAGCTTGAGGATGGGCATCTGCGGCAGATGCGCCTGGACCGAATCGCGCTAATTCCGCAGGGTGCGATGAATTCGCTGAACCCGGTGATGCGCATACGGGACCAACTCGCGGACGGCATCAGGACTCACATGCCGAATCTGTCTCGGGACGAATTGAGAAATCGTATTCAGTTCCAACTTAAGCGGGTGGGGCTTCTTAATGAGGTGGGCGGGAAATTTCCGCACGAACTGAGCGGCGGGATGAAACAGCGGGTTGCTATCGCGATCGGCACGTCGCTCAATCCCTCCGTGATCATCGCCGACGAACCCACCAGCGCACTCGACGTGGTGGTGCAGAGGCAGGTGATGGAGACGCTTCGGTCCGTGCAAGAGGAGATAGGTGCTGCAGTTCTTATCGTCGGCCATGACATGGGTCTCATGGCGCAGTTCACCGATCGCATGGGGGTGATGTACGCCGGGAAACTCGCGGAACTGGCCCCCGTCAAGGATCTCTTCGCCAACCCCCAGCACCCCTATACAAAGTTGCTGATCGAGAGCGTGCCGACCATCAAGGCGAAGCGATCCCTCGTTGGTATTCCCGGCGCGCCGCCCGCGCTGATCAACGTTCCCCCGGGCTGTCCGTTTCACCCGCGTTGCCCCAGCGTTTTCGAGCCGTGTGACCGGGACGTACCGGCGACCATCTCCCACGGTGGACGCTGGGTAGCGTGTCACCTGTACGAGCACGAGACAGCGTGACTCTGTTCCTGGAAACCGTCAATCTGACCAAGATCTTTTCGGCTGGCGTCATTCGCCGTCGGAAGACAGTGGCGGTTGAGAATGTGACAATGTCTATCAATGAGGACTCGCCAACCATCTTGGCAGTTGCCGGCGAGAGCGGCAGCGGCAAGACCACGCTGGCCCGACTCCTGCTGGGGGTCATCGCACCCACATCCGGCCAAGTGATCTACCGCGGCCAATCGGTGGAAGAACTGTCCCGCAAGCAGCGGAGGGAATACCTGCGCGAGATCCAGCCTATCTTCCAGGACCCTTTCGAGTCCTTTAACCCGTTTTACAAGGTTGATCACGTGCTCACCACCCCGGTCGCGAAATTTAGCCTCGCTGACTCCAAAACGGAGGCCGACCGGCTAATTGAGCAGGCCCTGGATATGGTCGGACTGCAGCCATCGGAGACCCTGGGGCGTTTTCCGCACCAGCTGAGCGGTGGGCAACGCCAGCGCGTAATGGTCGCCAGGGCCATGCTGCTGAGGTCCCGCCTTATCGTTGCCGACGAACCGGTCTCCATGGTCGATGCCTCGCTGCGGGCGACCATCTTGGAGGGCATCCGGCTGATGAAGCGCGACCTCGGGATATCGGTGCTTTACATCACTCACGACCTGACAACGGCCTACCAGATAGCAGATAACATCCTCATCATGTACAAGGGCTCGGTGGTGGAGGCAGGGTCGGTCGAACAGGTAATCCGTGATCCCAAACATCCCTACACCCAGCTCCTGGTCTCATCGATTCCGCAGCCCGATCCCGAAATTGCCTGGGGTGCGGATGGCGAGATCGCCGGTGACCCGGAGGCGCTCGATGTCGCCGCCACCGGCTGCAAGTTCGTCGATCGCTGCCCACTCGCCTTCGACCGATGTCAGAGCGACCATCCGCCGCTCTACCGTGAACATCTGTCCCGGGCGGCGGCGTGCTACCTGTATGCTGATTCTCCGGTTCTTGACCAAGACACGCTGAACGAAGTTTTCGTGCTTGATGGCGCGCCCGAACCCGAAGGCGATCCGGCGCGCTGAGAGCAGGCTGAGGTCCGACCAAAAGTATTCGTCATCCGCGAGCAAACCGGGCCCGGCGCGAGCAAGAGGCAGTGGCGGTGCCAGTTCCGTGCTCGAAGGTACGGGGACTAGACAGAAATTAGGTTGACCGATGCGACTGGGTATTGACGACTACGGCGTGCGGCACCAGCGGTGGGACCCACTGACCCTCACCGAGCAGTGCATCGAACTCGGCGCCGCCAATTTAATGTTCACCGTAGACGGCCTCTCAGTGGACAATACGGCGACGTATAGTCGAATGCGGCTGGCCGCCGAGGATGCCGGGATGACCATCGAGGCGGCCGGGTTCAACTGGAATCCCCACGGTGATGCCCGGCGGCAGGCGACCATCGCGGAGCAGGATGCGGTCCGCGCCCGGGTCCGCGGCTGGATAGAGATCGCCGGACAGCTCGGGGCGACTATCCTGCGCGGCGTCCTCAGCTCGGGCAACCTGACCCGGGACGCGGCAGTTCCGCTGTTGACGCAGATCGAGGACACGGCGTCGCTGCTGCGGAACATGCTTCCGGAGGCGCGCGCCCGGGGCATCGAATACCTGGCCCCCGAGCTGCACTGGGACCTGACCGCGCGCGAGATGCTGCACCTCCTGGAACTCGCGGGCGACGACAATGTTGGCGTCACCTACGATTCGGGCAATCCCTTCTGCATGCTAGAAGACCCGGTCGAAGCGGCCGAGCTGCTCAAAGACCGCATCGTCTCCTCCCACATGCGGGACAGCGCCGTAAAACGGACAGCCGACGGCGTGATCGTGCAGTGGACGGTGCTGGGGATCGGATCGGCGCGACTGGCCGAGATCCGCGACATCATCGACTCGGTGAACCCGGACTGCGCTTGGAACCTGGAGATCATCCTCGACAACGGCCCCGAGCGGCTGCCGTTCTTGCGATCGGATTTCTGGACGCCTGGCTGGTCGTCGATGCCGGCGGAGCAGCTGGCGCGCTTCCTGGCGATGGTGGAGGAAGGCGGCACCTGGCCGGCGGAAGCCGAGAGTTACCATGTCCATCCCGACCGCGGCGGCGACGCGACTCCCGAGATGCTGGCGGCACAGGAATGGCAGGGGAACCTGCGTTCGTGGCAGTACTCTCGGGACGTGCTCGGCATTCCCGACCGCTCCGCGCCGGCAGGCGCCTAGCGGCGGGGTCTCCGGCAGGCTGCCGGTATCCCTGCCTAGTCCAGCCGGACCTCGGCCCCGCTTTCAGCCGAAGCGTAGATGGCTCCGACGATTTCCTGGACGCGAACAGCATCCTGGCCCGGCGCCTTCGGCTCGGTCCCCTCGCGCACGGATTTGACGAAGTCGGCCACCGCCGCCGCGTGGGGCGACGGCACCGGAGCATAGTCCCTGGGAGTGAGATCTACCCAGGTATCCGCCTCAGTCTTGAAGATCCGAAGAGGTACGGCGGCCGGGTGCCTGGAAAACCCGAGTTCAAGCTCCGCCCCGGCTTTGTCACCGGCCAGCCAGATCTTGTAGTACTCGGCGTCGATGTTCAGCGCCCAGCTGCACTCCAGGATCAGCGACGCGCCGTTGTCGAAGCGGATCATCGCCAGGGCGAAGTCGTCCACGTCCATCTCTTCATGGTTATAGGGGCCCCACGGGTTGAATCCGCCGTCGGCACGATTTCCGATTTTCAGGTAGGTGGCGCCGGTGACGGCGACCGGCTTCGGCCCGCCCATCAGCCAGAGGGCCGCGTCGAGGACGTGCACGCCGACGTCGATCAGTGCGCCGCCGCCGTTGAGTTCCTTCGAATGGAAGGCACCCTTGACTTTTGGCGGGAGGCCTCGGCGGCGATTCCAGGCGGCGCGGACATAGTAGATCTCGCCGAGGTCGCCGCGTTCGATATAGCCTTTGAGCAGCTCGGACTGGGCGAAAAAGCGGGACTGGAAATCGACGGCGAGGATGCGGTCGGCGGCGCGGGCGGCGGCGACCATCTCGCGAGCGTCGGCCGCGTTGAGCGCCAGGGGCTTTTCACAGAACACATGCTTGTCGGCGGCCAGCGCCGCCAGGGTCGCGGGGTGGTGGATCGGATTTGAAGCGCACACGCTGACGGCGTCGATCTCGTCGAGTTTCAGCAGGTCGTGGTAGTCGTCGAACAATTTCGGGATATCGAAATCCCGGCCGACCGCACGCAGCACGTCCTCGGAGATATCGGCGGCCGCGATGATTTCACATTGATCGGAAATCGCCCGGTAGCCGGGTATGTGCACGCCCTGGGCGATGCTCCCGGCGCCGATGATGCCGATGCCAATCTTCCGGAGTTTCAACCTGTCGCCTCCAACTGTGGGTCGTGGCCGCGGCCGGAGCGGGATTCCCTCGCTGGCCGGGGTGGTATTTCAGTTTCAGGGCCTCCGGCAACATCGCCTGCCGGTGCCCGGCGGCGACCGTCTACTGTAGAGGCGAGAACGAGGCCGGGTACATGTGCGTGTAGGTTACCCCGGCAACGATCTTGCCGTCCTGCTCGGATTCGGCTTCGAGCGCGAGCCAGTCTGGGTCCTCGACAAAGGCGCCCCACTTGCGTTCCCGGTCCGCGACATCATCAAACACGGTGATGTAGATGAGCCGCGGGTCCTTCCCCTCCACGATCTCCGTCCAGACCCCGGCGACGTCGAATCCGTTCTTGCGAAATATTACCGTCGCCCGCTCTAGGCGTGACCGCATCGCGTCCATCCGCCCAGGGAGGATTTCATACACTCGAAGTTCGTACATCATCTTGTCCTCTTTTCGCTTCCCCCGCAGTCGCGGGCCGGCCTGCCGGCCGGATAGCAGGTATACGTCTGCCGCCTCCGGCATCCGGATATGAAAACAGCCCCTCCGACGTCGATCTCAATTGTCACCGTCAACCCCACGGGTCAGGATGCTCACCCCCGCGGCCTCGGCCGCTTCATGCACCCGAGCGAAATTGTGGGCGTAGGACTCTTCGTCGGGCAGGTGCTCACAGTAGCAGGGCGTGTCCGGGTCGAGTTGGTCCATTCGCCGCAGGTAGGTGGTGAGATCGAACACGCCCTCGCCGATGAGCACCTCGTCCCATTTCAGAATCAGGTGCCGGGGGTCCCAGCGCAGATCCTTCACGTGGGCCGATAAGATGTATTCGGCCAGCAGGTCGAACGTGCGGTTGATGAGCGACGTGGTGTCAAAATAAGTGTCAAAGGCAATCATGTTCACGGCGTCGGCCTGAAACCCGACCCGCGGGTGGCCTACCGAGTCCAGGAACTCGCGGATGTCCTCCGGTTGATAGAAGAAGGTGTTGTTGAAGGGCTCGATGAGAAAGTGAGTGTGCTGCAGGTCCAGCCCGTCCATCACTCGAAGGAGGACCTCGCGCAATTCGGCCTTGCACTCGTCGGTGTACATGTAGGGATGGGCCGCCAGCATGTGGTTGGACGGATCCTTCGTCCCGACCAAGATATGCAGGGTGCGACACTGCATGAGGTCGGCGTTGCGCAGAGCCCAGCGCGCGCCCTCGATCCCCTGCTCGACGGTCTCAGCGTCGGCCGACATGAGATTGCCGCCGAAATTCGCTTCGCCGACCAGAAGGCCCAGTTCCCGGGCGCGCTCGCCGAACGCCGCGCATTCGTCGGGGTCCTGGCCCTGCATGTTTGCCGGGGCGCCGATTGCCGACAGCCCGTAACGGTCCATCTTCTGGACGATGTCGTCGAAGTCCTCGATCGAACTGGGGAGGATGAAACGCATGTTCGAGGGGGCTTCCCGGTTCTGAAACGCCGCACGCGTCAGGCCCTCCTGCGGTTTGTATACCGGGTATAGACCGCCAAGCCTCATCGCTCACCTTCCTTTCCAACGATCACCAGCGGGCGTACGGCACCCGAAGCGGGTGTTGATTATCGCAGAATTCGAAGGAGATGGTTGGCGGCTGCCAAACCTTAGAGGCTGGCGGCGGGGGACGCCCTGGGTCCCCGGCGTGGACTGCCTTACTCAGCAACTTCATCCCGAAGCGGGCACGGCCTGCTCAGATGATCTCCAAGTAGTCGCGGTCCGGGAGTTCGGGGAACGGCGCTGTCGGCAGTTCCTGGTACCAGAAAGCCACCGAGGAGATGTCGTCTCGAAGCGGCAGGTAGCGTCCTTCGGCCGTGGCCTCCACATCCTGGAACTGCTCCGGCAGAGGCAGATAGCGCACACTCGGGTCGTTGATCCAGCCCAACGCCTGGATGGTCACCTTCAGGTCACGCTTGAAGCGCACCGGGTCCATCACGTGCCACCTGTACAGGCTGAATCGCTGGTTGGCCCGGTAAGTCTCCCCACCCTGGATCACCTGGTGCATGCCGAGGTAAGGGGTGGAGTAGGCCACGTATTCGCCGTCGACATCCCAGTTGTAGGCGCCGCCGAAATAGTCTTCGACGCCGGTGCCGCAGATGGTGGGGAATTCACCGTCGCCGTCCATGAAGAATTTGATTTCGCCGCATCCCCACCAGCCGTCGTTGTTGACGCCCCAGGCCATCGCGGTGCCTACGTAGTGACCGCGGCCGGTGACGCCGTCGACGATTGTGTGTACCTCTTTGAATGGCAGCGGATTGTTGCGGCGGAACTGGGCGTGGAAGTAATCAGCGTCGTCCGGCACATCGGTCAGGGTGTAGTTGATCTGGTAGTAGCACGGAACCTTCTCGAACCCGCGGTTTTCCAGCGTGATCCGGCAGCTCCGGTGGAACGGCATTTCCCAGTAGCAGTTGACGCCGTTGCGCGGATTGACGGCCACCGGGACCGAATTGACCTGGGCGAATTCGCCCCAGCCGACGGCGAAGAAGTCACCCATCGGGCACTCGACCGAGGGGTGCTCCTGGCCGTCCCAGTAGATGCGCAAGATGCATTCGCGCCGGACCGTCAGGCCGGCGAACCACATGCTCTGGATGGCACCCGGACCTTCGATCTCGGCGAAAGTGAAGACCTCGCCAGCCTGGACCCATACCGCCGGAGATACCTTCCAGCCCCGGCCCAGATTGCGCGCCCCGCGGGCGCCGTAGCCTTCGGTCGCCATTCCGCCCCGGCCTTTTTCGCCGGTCGGATTCTCGGCGCTGATCGATCGCGTCACCGCGTCCGAATGCCGGGAAAGATTGCCCAGATTCATCCCCAGACCATTAAATGCTGACATCGCTAGCTCCTCGGTCTCCGACCGTATTGTTCCAGCAGCGGATTCACGTTGCGGTCACCGCGGACACGGGTGGTGGTGCCGGGCCGTTTGACCGGGACCTCAGGTCGCCTCGGCGTAATCGGGCGGAGCGTACCCGGGTAATTCCTCCAGCGGGATCGTGTTACGGCCGAGCGCGGGCGCAGGCACTCCCGACGGCGATACGTAATACACGGCGTTGACGATTACCTGCTGAATCTCGGGTTGGTGATAGATCGGAAAGGTCTCGTGTCCCGGGCTGAAGTAGAAGATCCGCCCCATCGAACGACGGAAGCAGCAGCCGCTGCGAAAGATATCACCGCCCTGATACCAGCTGACGAACACCAATTCGTCCGGCGCCGGGATGTCAAAGCGCTCTCCGTACATCTCGCCTTGAGGAACCTCGAAATAAGGGCCCAGTCCCTTCGCGATTGGATGCGAAGGTTCCAGTACCCAAACACGCTCCCGCTCGTCGGCCTCGCGCCACAGCAGCAGGCAACTGGTGCCCATGAGTTTCCGAAAAATCTTCGATATGTGACCCGAGTGCAAGCAGATCAGCCCCATCCCGTCCAGTACGCGCTGGTGTACGCGATCGACTATCTCGTCGGACACGTCTTCGTGCCGCATGTGCCCCCACCATGTGAGCACGTCGGTTCGATCCAGCACCTCTTCGGTCAGACCGTGTTCCGGCTCGTCCAGAGTCGCCGTGCCGGCCTTGATTCCCTCTTCCTCATTCAGAAAGCCAGCGATGACGCTGTGGATTCCGTCCGGATATATCGCGCGGACAGCGGCGTCGGTTTTTTCGTGTTGGAATTCGTTCCAGACGGTTACCCGGATCGGCGCGCTCATCGGCCAGACTCCTTGCGCGGGCGTATCGATCGCCCGGTGCGAATAGCTCGCCTCAGTATCACCCGACCCGTCCCGTTCCACAATTCCGCGCACCTTCCGGGTCGGCCCGCTAGCCACGCGAGTACACCCCCGCCTATGCTAAACCGCTCAGTGGTCGATCCGCACGAAAGGCCATTCGTGAACCTGCTTCCCATTCCTAAAAGTCCCGGTGCGATCACCACCGGCTGGCTCACCGCCGCGCTCCGGGAGACCGAGACGATTCGGACCGCCGCGATCGAGTCATTCACCAGTGAGACCGTTGGCGGGCGTCCCGGCTTGATCGGAAATCTCCTGCGGGTGCGCCCGCGCTACGACCATCTCGCAACCGGCGCCCCGCTTTCGAGACGAGCCTTCGTGTTTGGTGAAAGGGCAGCGCTTTTGCCGGTGG